>BBDW01000045.1 GCA_001312505.1 Mediterraneibacter faecis JCM 15917 | reverse complement strand
TGTACACGGGCGTGGAGCCGCCAGCATTACACGGATTCTGGTGGAGGAAAAAGTACCTACCCCCCCCGGCTGGCTGAACTATGAAAGATACGGGACTTTCGCCAATATCTACGCCGGTGCGCCCGCAGAAAAAGCCTATGCGTGGACGATAGCACAGGTCAAGAGCATTTTGAAAGAGGAAACCTACATCGGTCACAGCATTCACAACAAGCAGAGCAACATTTCATTCAAGAACAAGAAAAAGGTGCGGAAGCCGCAGGAAGAATGGTATCGTGTGGAAAATACCCACGAAGCCATCATTTCTGAAGAAGTGTTCCAAAAAGTTCAGGAGCTGATTGCAAGCAGACGCAGGAAACGCAGAAACGGTACGACACAGATTTTCGCAGGATTGATAAAATGTGCAGACTGCGGATGGTCTTTAGCCTATGGGGGAAAACAAGCAGAATAAGAACCCATACGGGTACTACCATTGCAGCAAGAACGGGCAGGGATTACGCCAGTGTTCCATGCACTATATCCGCTATGATGTACTGTATGCCTATGTG
>BBDW01000044.1 GCA_001312505.1 Mediterraneibacter faecis JCM 15917 | reverse complement strand
AGTACACGGGAGGGGTGCCGCCAGCATTACACGGATTCTGGTGGAAGAAAAAGTACCTACCCCCCCCGGCTGGCTGAACTATGAAAGATACGGGACTTTCGCTAATATCTACGCCGGTGCGCCCGCAGAAAAAGCCTATGCGTGGACGATTGCACAGGTCAAGAGCATTTTGAAAGAGGAAACCTACATCGGTCACAGCGTTCACAACAAGCAGAGCAACATTTCATTCAAGAACAAGAAAAAGGTGCGGAAGCCGCAGGAAGAATGGTATCGTGTGGAAAATACCCACGAAGCCATCATTTCCGAAGAAGTGTTCCAAAAAGTTCAGGAGCTGATTGCAAGCAGACGCAGGAAACGCAGAAACGGTACGACACAGATTTTCGCAGGATTGATAAAATGTGCAGACTGCGGATGGTCTTTAGCCTATGGGGGAAAACAAGCAGAACAAAAACCCATACGGTACTACCATTGCAGCAAAAACGGACAGGGATTACGCCAGTGTTCCATGCACTATATCCGCTATGATGTACTGTATGCCTATGTA
>BBDW01000043.1 GCA_001312505.1 Mediterraneibacter faecis JCM 15917 | reverse complement strand
CCGGCATAAAGAAATATTTCTTTCCATCGATCGTCTGCCAGCCTGTTACTGCTACTCCATTTTTATTGTAATAATATTTTTTTCCATTTACTGTTTTCCAACCACGTTTACTCTCTACAATCAGCTTACCGTCAGAAGCAAACGTATACGTTGTCCCGTCAATCACCTGTTTTCCGGTCACCATCACACCATTAGAATCCAGATAATATCTTGTCTGACCAAAAGAAATCCAGCCGCGCATCATATAGCCTTCCGGCATAAAGAAATATCTCTTTCCATTGATTGTCTGCCAGCCTGTCTGCATTACTCCGTTTTTATCCAGATAATATCTTGTACTTCCAAAAGAAATCCAGCCGGTCATCATATACCTTCCGGCATGAAGAAGTATTTCTTTCCATTGATTGTCTGCCAGCCTGTCTGCATCACTCCATCATCATTAAAATAATATCGTTTTCCATCAATTGTCTGCCAACCTCGTACCATCTTTCCATCTGATGCAAGATAATACTTTGTACTTCCAAAGCTACACCAGCCTGTCAGCATATGTCCATCGGGCATCAGATAATATCTTGTA
>BBDW01000042.1 GCA_001312505.1 Mediterraneibacter faecis JCM 15917 | reverse complement strand
CTTATGATATACTTGTACCAGCGAGTATTGTATAAGCGTGGGTTGTTTCTTTTAGAAGGAGGATTTTTAACGTGAAACAACCATACAATACAACGATTTATAACACTGCACTATATTTGAGATTGAGCCGTGACGATGAATTACAGGGGGGAAAGCGGCAGTATCCAGACCCAGCGCATGATGCTTAGACAGTATGCCGCAGAGCATGGGCTGACTGTTGTAGACGAGTACATTGACGACGGATGGAGCGGGACAAATTTCGAGCGTCCAAGTTTCCAAAGGATGATTGATGACATCGAGGACGGGAAAATCAACTGCGTTGTCACAAAGGACTTATCCCGTCTGGGAAGAAACTATATCCTGACCGGTCAGTACACGGAAATCTATTTCCCCCCCAGCAAGGGAGTACGCTACATTGCCATCAATGACAATGTGGACACCATCAACGGAGAAAGCGAGCTTGCACCGTTCTTAAACATCCTGAATGAAATGCACGCCCGACAGACCAGCAAAAAGGTCAAGGCTGCCATGCGCACAAGATTTGCCAATTGCGCACACTATGGAGCCTATGCACCGCTGGGCTATGTAAAAGACCCGGACAAAAAAGGTCATCTTCTGATCGACCCGGAAACACGCTGGATTGTAGAGAAGATTTTTGACCTTGC
>BBDW01000041.1 GCA_001312505.1 Mediterraneibacter faecis JCM 15917 | reverse complement strand
GCATATTTTATGTCTAAAAGAAAAGTATCTGTTGAGGATAAGACATATGCTGTAAATCTATATCTGGATGGAAAAGAAAGCCAACGGCGAATTGCCGATATGTTTGATGTAAGTCTTGCATCTGTCCAACAATGGATTCGAAACTATGAATCTATGGGAGTAAATGCATTCACATTGAAAGGAAATAAAAAATATTCCAAAGAATTGAAACAACAAGCAGTCTTAGATTATTTAGCAGGCCATGGTTCTCAAAATGATATTTGCAAAAAATACGGGATCCGTTCAAAAGGTAAGTTACAAACTTGGATAAAGAAGTATAATGGTCATGTAGAATTAAAATCTTCTGGAACAGGAGGAAGCATTGTCATGACCAAAGGAAGAAAAACCACTTTTGAAGAACGGGTTGAAATAGTACAGTATTGTATCGCACATGATCGTAATTATGCCCAAACAGCAGAACAATACCAGGTGTCCTATCAACAGGCTCGCAATTATATAGTCAAATATGAAGCTGGTGGAGTGGAAGCTTTAAGAGATAACCGTGGCAAACGAAAACGTCCCGATGAAATGAGTGAATTAGAAAAGCTGCGTGCTGAAGTTAAAATTTTAAAAGCAGAGAAAGAACGTGCTGAAATGGAGGCATCTTTCTTAAAAAAACTCGAAGAAATAGAGAGGAGGCGGGGCTAAGCCT
>BBDW01000040.1 GCA_001312505.1 Mediterraneibacter faecis JCM 15917 | reverse complement strand
ACAAGCTGCTCACATTAGAGGATTTGCAGGAGCGTCTTTCCTCTGTCAACGAAGAATTTGAAGCGTTAAGCGACTCCATGAAAAAGAAATCTGCCCGGATAAAGGAATTGCAGGAATTGATACGGGAGGGCGAGAATTACCAGCGGCTAAAACCTGTTCATACGGAATTGAACAATATCAAGTTTAAGAAACAGAGGGAGAAATTTGAAACATCCCACGATGCGGAGTTACGGCTGTTTTATGCCGCCCGCCGTATTTTGAAAGAAAAACTGGACGGAAAACCCATTGCCCTGAAAGCATGGAAACAGGAATACGCACAGTTAAAAACAGAGTATGCCGAACTGTCTCCGCAGCATAAGCCGCTCCTGGAGGAAGTCATACGGCTGCGGCAGGTGCAGAACGCCGTAGATACCGCACTGCGCCGGAGGGAGCAGCCACAGGAAGTACAGAGAAAGAAACATGAGATGGAGCTATGATATAACCGGCAGCTTTACCGCTACCGGTATTTTTACGGAGGGAGCATTTGAATGTATTTGAAGCGGTGAAACAGTCTGTTACCACACGGCAGGCTGCTTCATTCTATGGAATCCGGGTGGGGGGGAGAAACGGCATGGTCTGCTGTCCATTCCACAATGACCGCACGCCCAGCATGAAAGTGGACAGCCGCTTTTACTGCTTCGGCTGCGGGGGGGCTTCCGGGGGGGATGTGATCGACTTTGCCG
>BBDW01000039.1 GCA_001312505.1 Mediterraneibacter faecis JCM 15917 | reverse complement strand
TTGAACTGCTCCCCCCCGTCAAGTAGACAATTGAAAAAATATAAATTTTTCCTACCAGCAGAAATTTATCTGCTGGCAGTTTTTATGCAGCTTGCAAGTAAATTTCATGTTTTTCCATTGGTGTTAAAATTCCAAGATTCCTTTGCAAACGTTTGTTGTTGTAGTAATCTATATAATCTTCGATCATTTTTACGAGAGTACTTCTATCAGTGAATCGTTTTCCATAGTATCGCTCTCTCTTCAGAATTCCCCCCCAAAACCCTTCCATTGGTCCATTGTCGATACATTTAGCAACTCGCGACATGCTTTGTATTATTCCAGCATTTACAAGTTTTGTATGAAATGTCCTGTTCGTATATTGGAACCCCCCCTGTCACTGTGAAACAGTGGCTGCGCACCAGGATTTCTAAGTAAAGCATTGTCTATCGTATCAAACACCAAAGCATTGTTGTTCTTATCACGAATAACATACGAAACAATCCGTCTATCATATAGATCCAGTATTGCACTTAGATAAACTTTATGCTTTTCCATTCCAATATAATAATGGAATTCTGTCACATCAGTGAGCCATTTTTCATTTGGTGCTTTGGCAGTGAACTCCCGATTAAGTATGTTTTCCGCTATATACTGAGGGTTTGCAGCCTGTCTTGTGCATCCGTTGTTAGAATACTTGACAGTTGATTTTATATTAAGTTTACGGCAAATGCGTAGTACACGTTTATCGTTTACATCAATACCATGATATCGTTCCAAATCATCTCTGAT
>BBDW01000038.1 GCA_001312505.1 Mediterraneibacter faecis JCM 15917 | reverse complement strand
CTTTGCTGCATGGATTGGGGGGGAAACGGGAAGCTGCGGTCAGGCTTGCGGAGGACTTCGGCGTTTCCTATGAGAAATCCGGCAATGCGCCGCCAGATAGGAAGCGTCACAACAGGTCACAGCCCCGACAAAAATCAGCGGAGCAGAGATTTCAGGAAACGGAACGGTATTGTTTCCGGGTGCTATGCGATTATCTGCGCCTGCTGGAGCATTGGAAAACAGCACACGCCCCCCCACAGCCGCAGGATGCCATCTGGCATCCTCTTTTTGTGGAAGCGTTGCAGAGGATAAGCTACACAGAATACCTTTTGGATATTTTGTTATACGGAGAAATAGAAGAAAAAGCGGCATTGATCGCCGCACAGGGAAAGGAGGTGTTGCGGCTTGAACAGCGAATTTCAGAGCTTGCCGCCGGAAACGCAGGAAGCGGTCAAAAGGACGATGGACACAATGGAACCGGCGCAGACACCGGCAGAAATCCGGGAAACATTAGAGGGGACGCAGAAAGGCGGCGTGAAGAACAGCATCCGAAACTGCCTGACGGTGTTCCAGCGTGACCCTCTGTTTCGCGGGGGCGCTGCGCCTGAACCTTTTGACGGAGCAGATTGACATTGTGAAGCCGCTGGGCTGGGAGCGCACCAGTACCACGCTGACCGACATGGACATGAACTACCTGCTTTTGTATCTGGAAGAAAATTACGGGCTTACCAGCGAGAAAAAGGTGCAGAGCGCCATCAAGATTGTTGCCAATGAAAACCGCTACCATCCAGTCAGGGATTACCTGAA
>BBDW01000037.1 GCA_001312505.1 Mediterraneibacter faecis JCM 15917 | reverse complement strand
TCCAGGTAATCCCTGACCGGATGGTAGCGGTTTTCATTGGCAACAATCTTGATGGCGCTCTGCACCTTTTTCTCGCTGGTAAGCCCGTAATTTTCTTCCAGATACAAAAGCAGGTAGTTCATGTCCATGTCGGTCAGCGTGGTACTGGTGCGCTTCCAGCCCAGCGGCTTCACAATGTCAATCTGCTCCGTCAAAAGGTTCAGGCGCAGCGCCCCCCCGCGAAACAGAGGGTCACGCTGGAACACCGTCAGGCAGTTTCGGATGCTGTTCTTCACGCCGCCTTTCTGCGTCCCCCCCTCTAACGTCTCCCGGATTTCTTCCGGTGTCTGCGCCGGTTCCATTGTGTCCATCGTCCTTTTGACCGCTTCCTGCGTTTCCGGCGGCAAGCTCTGAAATTCGCTGTTCAAGCCGCAGCACCTCCTTTCCCTGTGCGGCGATCAATGCCGCTTTTTCTTCTATTTCTCCGTATAACAAAATATCCAAAAGGTATTCTGTGTAGCTTATCCTCTGCAACGCTTCCACAAAAAGAGGATGCCAGATGGCATCCTGCGGCTGTGGGGGGGCGTATGCTGTTTTCCAATGCTCCAGCAGGCGCTGATAATCGCATAGCACCCGGAAACAATACCGTTCCGTTTCCTGAAATCTCTGCTCCGCTGATTTTTGCCGGGGGGGCTGTGACCTGTTGTGACGCTTCCTATCTGGCGGCGCATTGCCGGATTTCTCATAGGAAACGCCGAAGTCCTCCGCAAGCCTGACCGCAGCTTCCCGTTTCCCCAATCCATGCAGCAAAA
>BBDW01000036.1 GCA_001312505.1 Mediterraneibacter faecis JCM 15917 | reverse complement strand
CAGCCTGCAATGGGACGGCACAGAGCGCATCCGTTACGCCCTGCATCACTTTCTGGGAGCCGATACGGACGAATACACCTATGAAGCCTTGAAACTGTTCCTGATGGGAGCCATCCGGCGGGTATTCAGACCGGGGAGCAAGTTTGAGGTCATGCTCTGTCTGGTTGGTGGTCAGGGAGCCGGGAAATCTACCTTTTTCCGGCTGCTGGCAGGCAGGGACGAATGGTTTTCAGACGATTTGAAGAAGCTGGACGATGAAAATGTGTACCGCAAGCTTCAAGGGCATTGGATTATCGAGATGTCGGAGATGATCGCCACAGCCAACGCCAAGAGTATTGAGGAAATCAAGTCATTCTTAAGCCGCCAGAAAGAAACCTACAAAGTGCCGTATGAGACACATCCGGCAGACCGGCTGCGGCAATGTGTATTTGGAGGGACGACCAACCGGCAGGACTTTTTGCCCCGTGACCGCACCGGCAACCGGCGCTTTCTCCCCGTGACGGTGTACCCGGAACGGGCGGAGGTTCACATACTGGACGATGAAGCGGCGGCGAGGGCGTATATCGAACAGATGTGGGCGGAAGCCATGACGGTTTATCGCAGTGGGAAGTATAAGCTGTCATTCAGCATAGAAATGAACCGATACCTGAACGCCCACCAGCAGGACTTCATGCAGGAGGACACACAGGCTGGCATGATCTACGCCTATTTGGAGGACTACACCGGTGACAGGGTATGCTCCAAGCAGCTTTATGAGGAAGCGCTGGGGGGGAACTTAAATTCCCCCGGCAGACTGGGAGACACGGGCAATCTGCGAGATTATGAATACCGGCATTGCGGGCGGCATCATACAGGGCTGGGCAGCCTACAAAAGCCCGAAGCGGTATAAGAAATACGGTTCTCAAAAAGGCTGGGAGCGTGTCAACCAAGACCCGCCGGAGGGGGGGGACGGTTTTCAGGAAATCACGGAAGAAGAAGCCCGGCAAATGGAACTGCCATTCTGAAAAGCC
>BBDW01000035.1 GCA_001312505.1 Mediterraneibacter faecis JCM 15917 | reverse complement strand
GCTTTTATAACGTCTTTTTTCACATATTTTCGTATTTTCATATTGCTCCTTCAATATTTATATCTTGATCTTAAACTTACGAAATCGGATCTACTAATTGAACATACTAAAAAAACATACTATTCCCTAAATCACTCTATTCCTCGAAAATAATATGTCTTATGTTCACTACATTTTTGATTTTATCATTTCTCCATTTTATGCACAATATTTTCAACGATTCATTTATATTTTCAGCAAAACTTACAATTCCCACTTGGTTATTTTATATATCTTTCCCTGTTTCTTTGCAACCTCACAGCGGTGTTTATACAAACGCAAAAGGACAGATTTCCTCTTCTTTGGTATTTCTGGATTCTCCTTTTTCGGTGGCAGATTGTTGATTCTTCCATACCGAAAACCGTTCTTTGGTAGCTCCCTTCTGTTTTTCCTGTTCATTGAACTTCTAGATCTGCTCATAATTCTCTGCCTTTACCTCCTGAACTAATTCCCCCTAATTCGTTATAAGGCATGTGTTTTAATTTCTTTCCAATCTCCGTATCCTTCACATCTGTTATTGAGAGGGTATGGGAGATCCCCCCCATCAAGATAAATCCCATAGGATGACAGGATGCCAAATGGCAATACCGTTAAATATGGGTGGATCTTGCTCTTATTTGTCCCCCTCTATATAACGAAACGCTCAGAGACTGTTTTACAGTGGGGGAAAAGAAAAATATCAAAAAATTGATGATTAATGGTGAGCTTGTGATAGAATAGAAAAAAGAGAAAAGCATAAAGGATGTAGTTGTGGAGAATATTTGTTATGATTAGAAAGATGCTGAACGGAGATATCGATAGAGTTGCTGACATATGGTTAAAGACAAATCTGAAAGCACATTATTTTATTTCCAATCAATACTGGAAAAGTAATTATGAATTAGTGAAAGAAATGATGTCGCAATCCGAAGTCTATGTGTATGAAGATGATAAAATGATTCAAGGATTTGTAGGATTAAATGATGAATATATCGAAGGTATTTTTGTCTCTGATGAGATGCAGTCATGTGGCATAGGTAAGCTTTTATTGGATTATATCAAGGATAAAAAAGAAAGATTACAATTAAATGTATACCAAAAGAATGCCAGAGCAATTTCTTTTTACCAAAGAGAAGGGTTCATTATTCAATGTGAAGGTTTGGATGAAGCCACTGGTGAAAAAGAATACACTATGCTATGGAAACGAAAATAGAAATCGGGATTGACCGAACTGAAGGTGAAGAATGCTTCTTGTCTAAAGGGCAAGAAGATGGGGGGGATTAGAAAGTGTTTTTTACAAGGAGATGATTAAGTGAATGATCAATTCATACAAGGAGTAATATTTGATTGGGATAAAATTGATAAGGATAGTTATCTGAAGGAAATCAGGGCTTTTAAGGG
>BBDW01000034.1 GCA_001312505.1 Mediterraneibacter faecis JCM 15917 | reverse complement strand
TTTAAAGTGTACCCCCCTTGTCAAGGACAAATTAAGAAGAAGGGATTTTTATTTTCCGGCCAGTAGATGGCTATATCATTACCTTTCTTTACCTTCTTCATCTTTTATATCTGTTAAAGGGACTCGCCCTTTTATCGGATATATACCTGTTATTATATACTGGTAGTATTCATTGGGGGGATAGTCTGGCCAACCTCCATTGATATCTGTCATTATTATAATAATCCATCCAGTCATCTATAACGTTTTGTATTTCTTTATATGTTGTACATTTTCGTATTCTTTCTCCTATATGATCTTTCATACGTCCAAAGAAGCTTTCCTGCGGTGCATTATCCCAGCAGTTACCTTTCCTGGACATGGACTGTCTCAGCCCTTTATCCTTTACCAATTGAATAAAGCTACAGCTTGTATAATGGCATCCCTGATCACTATGTATGATAGTATCTGTTGCAAGAGAAATTCCGTGTTTTTCAACCATCCGATTCACTGTTTCAAGTACAAAATCAACATCCAATGATTCACTCAACACATAGGATAATATCTGCTTCGTAAAAGCATCTATGATCGTTGACAAATAGCAGAAACGCCCATCATATGGAATATACGTAATATCCGTAAGCAGTGTCTTTCTTGCTCCATATTTCTCAAATTCCCGCTTTACAAGATTCTCTGCAACATTATTTGTCTTTATTGCTTTTGCTATCCGTCTGTAAGGATTTGCTTTTCGTATACTGCATATAAGTCCATACTTTTTCATTAATCGTCTTATTTTCTTGACGTTCATGATTACAGGTGGTTCCATATGCAGCAATCTCATATATATTCCCTGGGCTCCTTTATCATATCCCCCCCTGAAGCTATAAGCCATTAAGATCAGTTCGAAATCAGCTCTGTCCTGCCTTTCCTTTTCATTCCGTTTATCTGCTGCTTTTACCCAATTATAATAACCAGATCTCGAAACGCCAGCGATTTCACAAAGCATTTTTACCGACAATGTATTATTGGCTTTACCAAGGGTTTCATGGATGATTGCAAATTTATTTTCTGCTGTTTCCATGATTACTTTTTCTTTCTCGAATTGTCCGCAATAATAATTTTTTTTAGAAATTCTACTTCTTGTCTCAGATATAAAAGTTCATTTTGCATACGTTCTATAGACTGTGGTGACGACATGTCTTCTTCAGAGGTTGCTTTCATAGGAATTCTTTTGTTTCTATTTTCACCTTCTGTAAAACCATTACCTGACAATGCCTGATGTTTTATTCTTTGTACCAGACTATCAATTTGCTTTTGTTCAAAATATTCCAGATTATACCCAAAATCTTTAAGGATTTTTCTAGGAGCATTTCCCGCCTGATAGCTGGTCCAAAAATCTTCTTTGAATTTAATTGTGAAATATAGCTTGTTCTTGGTTACTTTTAATGTATAAGGATTCGCTTTAAGTTCTTTGATTTGTTTCGCTGTATATTCTCTCATATTCCCTCCAGTAGACATTTTTATTATACATCATCTACCAGAAGAAATCCCCACCTTTTACTGTCCATAATCCGGGTTTTTATCCCTTCTTCTTATGTCCATTTTTCAGGAACCCTTCTTCTTATCATGTCCACTTTATAGGGTATATTTTA
>BBDW01000033.1 GCA_001312505.1 Mediterraneibacter faecis JCM 15917 | reverse complement strand
CACCACTGTGGTCAACTTAAGAATTTTAGAAAAATTTTAGAATTCCTTCAGCCTGATTTCATGGGCATTTGAAGGAATTCTTTTCTTTTTTTACAAAAAAGTACTTGACAAAACCTCCTAAAAGTGAGGTCGCTTCGCGACCTATTAATTAAGGAATTGTTCGTCTCGCCACGAACCTTAATTACACTTTAGGAGGTATATCATATGAATCGAATTGACATCTGCAAAAATATCATCCAATCCATTAAGGATTATATCACAACCCCCCCAGAAAAACTGGAACCACATCGTGTAAAAAATCATTTTGTTCGCAAACGAAAACTTTCTCTTTTTCAGGTAATTATGTATCTGCTTTATACTTCAAAAGCCTCCATGTTTCAAAATCTTTCCCGTATTCGGGAAGATCTTGAATGCCTTGATTTCCCTGACATTTCAAAGCAGGCTCTGTCAAAGCTCGCCAATTTATTAACCCTGCCTTATTCAAAGAGCTCTACTATTTATCGGTTGATTTATTCTATAAGCAGCTCCCATCTCGTAAACTTTGGAACGGATATCATTTATTTGCCATTGATGGTTCCAAAATAGAATTGCCTAATTCCAAATCGAATTTCGAATTCTTCGGTGAAATGTTTGGATATCCTGATCCAAGCCGCCGTTTTACTATGGGACTTGGTTCCATTGTTTATGATGTTCTTGATGATTATATCGTCCATGCTTCTTTTCAGCGATATCTTGCATCTGAACGTTCTGCTGCTTTAGAGCATTTGCATAATTTAGAAGATTTAAATATCTATCAAAACAGCGTTATAATCTTTGATCGTGGCTATTATTCTGAAGATATGTTTCGTT
This sequence comes from Mediterraneibacter faecis JCM 15917, assembly GCA_001312505.1. GTDB lineage: Bacteria > Bacillota > Clostridia > Lachnospirales > Lachnospiraceae > Mediterraneibacter > Mediterraneibacter faecis. The sequence continues at coordinate 795 of BBDW01000033.1, read as the reverse complement.
ACTGTGTCGAGCATCAGCACCTTTGCCTTATGCGCTTGAAGCAGAATTATAACATTGCCAAGAAATGCTTTGGCGACATAATCACTGTTCTTCCTGGCAACACAAAAGACGGAACTGAGAATATCAAGATAAGAGTCATCGAAGTTACTCTCGGTGATGGAACAAAAGAGTATCTTGCCACCAATCTTTTTGATTCACATATTTCTCAGAAGATGTTCCGCGAGCTTTACTTCTATCGCTGGCCGGTCGAAACAAAATATAAGGAATTGAAAAGTCGTCTTGCTATTGAAGAATTTTCCGGGGCAACAACCACTTCGGTACTTCAAGAATTTTATATCAACGTACTTCTTTCAAATCTGTCATCTCTTATTAAAAATCAAGTTGATGAAGAAATTCAGATTACCGCTAAAAGTACGAATAAATATCGATACCAAGCAAACCGGGCATTTATCATCGGACGTATCAAAACAATAGTTCCCAAAATCCTGTGTAATCTTTTCGATTTATCTGCAATTGATAGACTATATAAGGAATCTCTCCGATGCAGATCTCAGATTATGCCTGGAAGAACATTCCGACGAAAAAAGAACAAAGCAATAGGCAGGACACATTTTAACAACAAAAAAGTCGCATTCTAATAATCAATAGCTTTTCATATGGCTTTTCCGTGAAGCCCTATTAAAGTGCGTCTTCTTTTCAAATCTGCCTTCCTCTTTTCTCATTTTCACACTGTCAGCCATTAACTTGAACAGGCACTTGTCTTAAGTTGACACTAGGTTGATCACATTGGTGCCT
>BBDW01000032.1 GCA_001312505.1 Mediterraneibacter faecis JCM 15917 | reverse complement strand
TGGTATGCTCCCCCCCGTCAAGAGGACAATAAAAAATAATAAATTTTTGTATCGTCAGCCATGCTATGGCTGGCGATATTTTATGCTGCTTTTGTATATTGCTCATGATATTTCATTGGTGTCATTACATGCAGTTTCCTTTGAAGTCGTTGGTTGTTGTAGTAATCTATGTAATTAGCTATCGCAGTAATCAAAGAGCTTCTGCCATTAAAACGCTGTTTATAATACATTTCTCGTTTTAGAATTCCCCAAAACCCTTCCATTGGTCCATTGTCAATACAGTGGGCAACTCTAGACATACTCTGCTTCATATGATGTTTTTTTAATCTAGTATAAAACTGTGCGCTTGTATATTGAAAGCCTCGATCAGAATGAACTAATGGGTGTGCATCTGGCTCCTGACGGACAGCCTCATCAAACGTGTCCATAACTAATGGATTATCATTATGATCGCTGATTTTAAAGGAAACAATCCTTCTATCATATAAATCTAAAATAGCACTCAGATAAACTTTATGAACTTCTATTCCGTTGTAGTATTTAAATTCAGAAACATCTGTAAGCCACTTTTCATTCGGTTTTTCGGCGTGAAATTCACGGTGTAAATAGTTTTTTGCTATGTGATCAGGATTTCTGTCTCCTCTGGTACAACTCTTAGGTTCCATTTAATATTTGATTTTATATCGTATTTCCTACAAATACGAAGTACTCGTTTATCATTCACATGAATTCCTTTATGTCCATCTAATTCATCACGAATCCTTCGGTATCCCATATCTGGATGCTGGTTATGAATCCTTTGGATTTCAGTGGATAGTCTTTCGTTTCGAAGTTCATTATTACTTTTCGGATATTTTACCCAGCGGTAATACGCAGAACGTGTAACATTAAGATATTTACAAAGTCTATCTATGGGATAATGCTTAGTAGACGATAGTTTTTGGATGGCTTCATATTCGGCTAACCGATGGATTAAAGATAGCGACCCCTCCTTTCCAGTTCTCTGACTTTTTTTAACAGATCATTCTCCATTTGTAAGTCTAGATTTCTTCTTTCCAGTTCAGCTATCTTGTCACGTAGCTCTTCTTCAGGTGTTCTGCTTGGAAGAGAAGCTATACGACGTCCACGTCTGTCTTCCAGACCCGCTTGACCCATCTTTTCGTATCGTATTACCCAATTGCGTACTTGTTGATAGGAACAATCATATTTGAGTGCCATTGCACCATAATTCTTATCATTTGCAAGACAATCTGTTACTATTTTTAATCTCTCATCAAGTGTAGTGTTCTTTGCTTTTTTCATGTAAGCACCTCCAGTGGATGTTTTTAATATTCCACCAGAATTATACACCTTAATCCAATCGGAAAGCTGTTTGTGTGAACGAATTCCGTATTTTGTGCAAATATCCTGAAGAGATCCTTCTCCGTTAAGATAATCATTTATAGCAGATATTTTTAAATCTTTTGAATAAGATTTGTTTTTCGGTTGATTGAGTAATCCAGTTGGTCCATCATACTGATAAATAGAAATCCAATTTCGAATACTATGATGATCAACTCCCAATTCTTTTCCTGCTTGCCGTATGCTAATTTCTCCTGCAAGGTAGCGTTCGACTATTTTTACTTTTTCTACTGGTTCTATCTTACTCTTTCTGAACATGAAAATACCCCCCATATAGGACTTTTATATTTCATTGTCCTATATGAGGGTAGCATATCA
>BBDW01000031.1 GCA_001312505.1 Mediterraneibacter faecis JCM 15917 | reverse complement strand
GAGTGCGATCACCTAACCTGGTAATCGCACTCTCTCTCATAACCGTTTTTTACTATTTAATAACTATTTTTCCTTCCTTTAAAGATATAGGATCTGAGCTTACACCTAAAAGACAGATATAATATTCTCCGGATTTTTCTGCAGTTAATTCAAAGGTTTGATTTAATTCTTTACGAGGCTCTGATTTTCCATCTAATATTTCACCGTCACAGATATAAAAATACATGATTCCCTGGCCATTTCCACCGTTTGTTTCCGCTTCATATTCCGTTGCCTGAATCATTAAGGTTTCTCCCTCATTTAATTTCCAGCCTGATCCGTCTTCCTGCTCAAAAATGACTAAATCATTGTTGCCAAATATAATTTCCGGAGTAATATATTGTCCGGCGTCACCGGATACAGCAAATTCTGTTATACTGTTTGGACTAATGCTTACGTTTTTGTATGATTTAATACGAGCTGTTGTTTCCCAAATTCCATCTGAAGGTTCATCCGGAACCTCTATCTCTTCATCAGCTCCTATTATCTGTCCTTCTCCATGAAGTCCTTTTCCAACTAAATGCCGGTTGCTGTCATCAATTAATGCTGCACCGTAGTTGTGAGCAATAGCAAGAATAGACGACATTGCAGCAAGAGCTGCAACCAGTAAAACACTCTTGATAGCAAAATGCCTTTTTCTCATGATTTTCTGATCATGGATCATATCTGTTACATCTTTACAAGTTCTATCTGAAGAAAACATATCATCGGTTTCATCATTAAACATATCATTTTCTTCTAATATTTCATAAGCAACATCTGAAATGTTAGTAAACATATCGTTATACGAAATTTTCATACTGATTTCCTCCTTCTTCCAAAAATTTTTTCATCTTCTCTTTGCAGCGTTTGAGTTTGCTTTTTACTGTGGATGCCGGAATACCTGTAATGCGGGAAATATCGGCTATTTTCTCATTTTGAAAATAAAACAGAACTAATATTAACTGCTCATCCTTATTCAGTTTCCTCAGAGCATTCGCCAGCAGTAATCTCAATTCAACCTGGTTAAAATCATCGGAAATATCTGCTATGACCTCATCATTTATCTGGTAATCTGGTATGCATTTTTTCTTTTCATTTATAGCTGTATTTCTGGCCAATGTGCCTAAATAACCTTTTATTGTAACGCTTTTCGATGGATCAATTTTATTAGCTTTATGCCACAAGGTAAAAAAGATCTGATTAACCACACCCTGAAGATCAATTTTATGAGAGTAACTGCCTAAGATACTGTATACAATTTTTCCGACATAAGCATGATATTCCGAAATTATTATGCTAACGCTGATTCATCTCCTTTTTGGATTCGTCTAATTAGTTCATTCTCATCATAATAATTACTCAATACGTTCCACCTCCCACCTTCTTTTCATCTCTTTACCTTATATACAAAAGTCATATGAAAAAAGTTGCAGCCATCCATTATATTTTTACAAGTTTCCCTGTATACGGCTCGAGCCTTGATGACTACTAATCCTTTTATACATAAGTAGGATTAGCAGCGACAACTCGATTCTTTGCTATTTTTCTTTTTCTCCTGATGAATTCTTTTCGTTTCTCAAAATATTCTATGTTCCTATAGGGATTCATTCCTTGTTTTAGCTTAGGATACCGGTTGATGAATCATTCCTTGTGTTATTATACACAAAGGAGCTGAGTACATACAATTGTAACCAGCTCCTTTGTCTTTTCCA
>BBDW01000030.1 GCA_001312505.1 Mediterraneibacter faecis JCM 15917 | reverse complement strand
GAACCTTGATAACTGAACAATAGACAACAACAACCCTTGAAAATTTCTTTAAGAGAAGATTTTTAAGAACGGTTTTTAAACAAACCAAAACAACAGTAAAAAGGGAAGAATTAGCTAGTTAGTTGGTTCTGAACTGGATACAAACACTTTTAACGAGAGTTTGATCCTGGCTCAGGATGAACGCTGGCGGCGTGCTTAACACATGCAAGTCGAACGAAGCACCTTGATTTGATTCTTCGGATGAAGATCTTGGTGACTGAGTGGCGGACGGGTGAGTAACGCGTGGGTAACCTGCCTCATACAGGGGGATAACAGTTAGAAATGACTGCTAATACCGCATAAGACCACAGCACCGCATGGTGCAGGGGTAAAAACTCCGGTGGTATGAGATGGACCCGCGTCTGATTAGGTAGTTGGTGGGGGGGTAACGGCCTACCAAGCCGACGATCAGTAGCCGACCTGAGAGGGTGACCGGCCACATTGGGACTGAGACACGGCCCAAACTCCTACGGGAGGCAGCAGTGGGGGGGAATATTGCACAATGGGGGGAAACCCTGATGCAGCGACGCCGCGTGAGCGATGAAGTATTTCGGTATGTAAAGCTCTATCAGCAGGGAAGAAAATGACGGTACCTGACTAAGAAGCACCGGCTAAATACGTGCCAGCAGCCGCGGTAATACGTATGGTGCAAGCGTTATCCGGATTTACTGGGTGTAAAGGGAGCGTAGACGGAGTGGCAAGTCTGATGTGAAAACCCGGGCTCAACCCCCCGGGACTGCATTGGAAACTGTCAATCTAGAGTACCGGAGAGGTAAGCGGAATTCCTAGTGTAGCGGTGAAATGCGTAGATATTAGGAGGAACACCAGTGGCGAAGGCGGCTTACTGGACGGTAACTGACGTTGAGGCTCGAAAGCGTGGGGAGCAAACAGGATTAGATACCCTGGTAGTCCACGCCGTAAACGATGACTACTAGGTGTCGGGCAGCAAAGCTGTTCGGTGCCGCAGCAAACGCAATAAGTAGTCCACCTGGGGGGAGTACGTTCGCAAGAATGAAACTCAAAGGAATTGACGGGGGGGACCCGCACAAGCGGTGGAGCATGTGGTTTAATTCGAAGCAACGCGAAGAACCTTACCTGCTCTTGACATCTCCCTGACCGGCAAGTAATGTTGCCTTTCCTTCGGGACAGGGATGACAGGTGGTGCATGGTTGTCGTCAGCTCGTGTCGTGAGATGTTGGGTTAAGTCCCGCAACGAGCGCAACCCCCTATCTTTAGTAGCCAGCGGTTTGGCCGGGCACTCTAGAGAGACTGCCAGGGATAACCTGGAGGAAGGTGGGGGGGATGACGTCAAATCATCATGCCCCCTTATGAGCAGGGCTACACACGTGCTACAATGGCGTAAACAAAGGGAGGCAGAACCGCGAGGTCGAGCAAATCCCAAAAATAACGTCTCAGTTCGGATTGTAGTCTGCAACTCGACTACATGAAGCTGGAATCGCTAGTAATCGCGAATCAGAATGTCGCGGTGAATACGTTCCCGGGTCTTGTACACACCGCCCGTCACACCATGGGAGTCAGTAACGCCCGAAGTCAGTGACCCAACCGTAAGGAGGGAGCTGCCGAAGGTGGGACCGATAACTGGGGGGGTGAAGTCGTAACAAGGTAGCCGTATCGGAAGGTGCGGCTGGATCACCTCCTTTCTAAGGAAGAAAAAGTAGAGAGTTTTTACTGTTGTCTATTGTTGGGTTATCAAGTAACC
>BBDW01000029.1 GCA_001312505.1 Mediterraneibacter faecis JCM 15917 | reverse complement strand
ACATTATCCCATTCTATTGTATTCAGTAGATGATGTTGCTATTTATGAAGGAGGCAACTAAATGAGAGCTAAACAAAAATTTAAATTGAGTGCTACTATTATAGGAATATGCTTTTTGTTACATGGAATACCTGTATTTGCAGCCGAATCAAGTGAAATGATTGAGTTTGATTTAAAGACTAATGAGATGAAGACAGTAGAAATTGAGGAACAAAATAGTGATTCAGTTGACTCATACATTCCAGAGGGAATCAGTACTGGAATTCAAACATATGGAGCGATTATTGATGGTGATGATAGGTATAGAATTCCTGCTAATTTATCAAGTACTACTTTCCCATATTGCTCTTATGGTGTTGTGAGTTGTACTTGGCCCAATGGAGCAAGTTCATTTGGAACAGGATGGCTTTTTGGTCCGAACGATGTGGCAACAGCTGCGCATGTTGTATATAGTCAAGAGAATGGTGGATATCCTTCTTCTATTATTTTTTATCCCGGGGGGGTTAATAACAGTGGATCAATAGTAGGGGCATCTTATAAGGCAACAATTGCGGTGCTACCGGCAACGTATCAAAGCGAACGTGATGAGACGAAAGATTATGCTTTTTTATCTTTAAATTATAATTATCTGTTGAAGTATCAAATATAAAGAGTGAAAGGTCGAGTAAGCCAACTTCATGGGAAGATGTTTCTATTGACAAAAAATATGATACAAAAGATATATACATATCATCAATGGGGGGCATCTGCCAGAGTTCATTCCATTTTAAAAATAAACGTGTGGTGAAACGTAATGAAGAAAAAAATAATATATGTCTTATGCATTTTGGGTGTGCTTTTGGCGTTATTAGGACTAAAAAAAAGAAATGACACAATGTATTCTTCGGGGGGGGTATACCATCTTAACAGAAGCGGGATAGTAGAATCTATAGATAAGAATATTATAGTTGTTCATTTGGATAAATTGAATGAACAAGATGAGGATTTTAAAAATGTCAATACATTGCAATTAGATTGTAGAAATTGTAGTTATGAATTAGAAAATTTAAAGGAAGGTACAAAAATTATATTTTACTATTTCCCATATAATGCGGACGTTCGACCACTTAAAGTCGAAAATATCTATGTGATAAATGAAAAAGAATCTAATATTGATTTGACGGAGAAAGCCGGACAATTATTTAATTCCTATCGAGATAAAACAGATGAGTCTATTTATGCAAGAGGTAAATCTGGTGGCGTTATTACTACAAAGGATATTGAACAAGCTACTGAATTCTACATTTTAGCAGGGTATGAACAGTCAGACGCTGAAGATAAGGCAGTAGAATATATGTTACGACGCGATGCGACTTATCAAAGAGCTATTGCAGCGGGATATTCTGTGTCTGATGATGAAATCAATGATTATTTAGATGATTTAAAAGTTACAATAAATGATTCGATTAATAGTGAGGAGGCTCAGGCTCTTATAAGTCAATTTGGTTCGGAAGAAGGATATTGGCAGCATGAATTTGAAGTTTATAAGATAAATTTACCAATTGAAAAATATTTAGAATCATTAAAACAAGAATATTTGAAGAATAGTATTTCTACACAATCAAATAATCAAGAGGCAGAAGAAACAATAGAAAATTATAATCGTTATATTGAAGAAGTTCAATCAGAGTTAGTTAAACAAGAGCAATATGAAATATTTAAATGATCAATATCATGTCAACATGAAAGACTTTCACGTACGGTTCCGTAAGAAGTTTGAGGTGAAAATTTTCTTACCTACTTGATTGAGAGGTTGGCTAATCAACTAATGCTTAGCCTCCTACTCGATTGCCATGAACTGCCAGAGAGGATACGAAAGGGGCATGATACCCCCCCATTCCCAGTCAGAAGAGTGGAAATTCCAAAACCAGACGGAGAAATGCGAAAGTTAGGAATTCCTACCGTCATAGATTGCATCATCCAATAGGCAATATTACAACAGTCGATGCCGATTTATGAGCTGAAGTTCACGAATGGAAGTTTTGAATACCGTCCTGGACGGAGTCCAAAAGACGCGGTTCAGAAGATAAAAGAATACGCAGAACAGGAATATACAAATACAAAAACGGAAGAAGAGCAGAATAAAGAAAAAAGAGAGGAGGTTATAAAGGAGTGATATGAATAATAATAAGATTCAAAAAATTTTCCACTATATAATAGTTCTTTTGCTCGTGATTCTTTGGTCTATTATGATGTTCTTTCCTGAGCACATAGATACTATGAATTTTAAAATATTTTTTCTATTTCACTTGCTTGTACCATGATTTACTCTTTCTGTAGAAAGAAATACTTTTCTATGCAAACATACTGTAAAACAGAAAAATTTGTTTTTACTTTTTTAATAATACTGCTTTTTTTAAGGTTTATATTTTGGAAAAATTAAGTTATAGAAATAGTTCTGTCTATAGTTGAAGCGGCTA
>BBDW01000028.1 GCA_001312505.1 Mediterraneibacter faecis JCM 15917 | reverse complement strand
ATGTACCTTCAAAACTACATACAGTTAAAACCAACATCATCATCCAAACCTATCACTGCTTTGGTTATGCCCTCGACCTATTAGTAACAGTCAGCTCCATGTGTTACCACACTTCCACCTCTGCCCTATCTACCTCGTCGTCTTCAAGGGGGGGTCTTACTAACTTGACGTTATGAGATATCTCATCTTGAGGGGGGGCTTCACGCTTAGATGCCTTCAGCGTTTATCCCTTCCCGGCTTGGCTACTCTGCTATGCCTTTGGTAAGACAACAGATACACCAGCGGCCAGTCCATCCCGGTCCTCTCGTACTAAGGACAGCTCCTCTCAAATATCTTACGCCCACGCCGGATAGGGACCGAACTGTCTCACGACGTTCTGAACCCAGCTCGCGTACCGCTTTAATGGGCGAACAGCCCAACCCTTGGGACCTACTTCAGCCCCAGGATGCGATGAGCCGACATCGAGGTGCCAAACCACTCCGTCGATGTGAACTCTTGGGAGTGATAAGCCTGTTATCCCCAGGGTAGCTTTTATCCGTTGAGCGATGGCAATCCCACTTTATACCACCGGATCACTAAGTCCTACTTTCGTACCTGCTCCACCCGTCGGTGTCGCAGTCAAGCTCCCTTCTGCCTTTGCACTCTTCGAATGGTTTCCAACCATTCTGAGGGAACCTTTGAGCGCCTCCGATACCCTTTCGGAGGCGACCGCCCCCCCAGTCAAACTCCCCCCCACCTGACATTGTCCCCCCAGCCGGATCACGGCTGCTGGTTAGAAACCCAGTACTGCAAGGGTGGTATCCCAACATTGGCTCCATGGCAACTGGCGTTACCATTTCCTAGCCTCCCACCTATCCTGTACATGCAATACCGAATCCCAGTATCAAGCTGGAGTAAAGCTCCATGGGGGTCTTTCCGTCCTGGCGCAGGTAACCAGCATCTTCACTGGTATTTCAATTTCACCGGGTGCATTGTTGAGACAGTGCCAAATCATTACGCCTTTCGTGCGGGTCGGAACTTACCCGACAAGGAATTTCGCTACCTTAGGACCGTTATAGTTACGGCCGCCGTTTACTGGGGGGGCTTAAGTTCAAAGCTTCGCTTGCGCTAACCTCTCCCCCCCTTAACCTTCCAGCACCGGGCAGGCGTCAGCCCATATACCTCACCTTTCGGTTTTGCATAGACCTGTGTTTTTGCTAAACAGTTGCTTGGGCCAATTCTCTGCGGCCATCTTACTGGCACTCCTTCTCCCGAAGTTACGGAGTCATTTTGCCGAGTTCCTTAACAATGCTTCTCCCGTCGGCCTTAGGATTCTCTCCTCATCCACCTGTGTCGGTTTACGGTACGGGTATCCTGCAAACAATAGCGGCTTTTCTTGACAGTCAGCTCACGTGCTTCCCTACTTATTTTCAGTCCACATCACGTCTTCAGATTAAAGAGCGGATTTGCCAACTCTTCTCCTACCTCGCTTGTACCGGTCTTTCCATTCCCGGCTCACGCTCTCTGCCTGTGTCCCCACAGTTCTGTTACAGGATAGTACAGGAATTTCAACCTGTTATCCATCGACTACGTCTTTCGACCTCGCCTTAGGCCCCGACTTACCCAGAGCAGATCAGCTTTACTCTGGAAACCTTAGATATTCGGCCGGAAGGATTCCCACCTTCCTCTCGCTACTCATTCCGGCATTCTCTCTTCTTAAAAGTCCACAGCTCCTTTCGGTACTGCTTCGTCCCTTTAAGAATGCTCCTCTACCAATTGAATTCTCAATTCCAAAGCTTCGGCAGTGTGTTTTAGCCCCCCGGACATTTTCGGCGCAGGACCTCTCGACTAGTGAGCTATTACGCACTCTTTGAATGAATGGCTGCTTCTGAGCCAACATCCTAGTTGTCTTCGAAATCCCACATCCTTTTCCACTTAACACACATTTTGGGGGGGCCTTAGCTGTTGGTCTGGGCTCTTTCCCTTTTGACCACCCAACTTATCTCGGATCGTCTGACTCCCATACATCATCTACACGGCATTCGGAGTTTGATATCCCTTAGTAAGCTTTGACGCCCCCCTTAGGAATTCAGTGCTCTACCTCCGCAAGACTCGTATGAGGCTAGCCCTAAAGCTATTTCGAGGAGAACCAGCTATCTCCGGGTTCGATTGGAATTTCTCCCCTATCCACACCTCATCCCCACCCTTTTCAACGGATGTGGGTTCGGTCCTCCATTGCCTTTTACGGCAACTTCAACCTGGACATGGATAGATCACCCGGTTTCGGGTCTACTCCGACTGACTATGCGCCCTATTCAGACTTGGTTTCCCTTCGGCTCCGGACCTTTAGTCCTTAACCTCGCCAGCCAGCGTAACTCGCCGGACCGTTCTACAAAAAGTACGCGGTTGAGCATATAAAGCTCTTCCACAGCTTGTAAACATATGGTTTCAGGTTCTTTTTCACTCCCCCCCTCCCGGGTCCTTTTCACCTTTCCTTCACAGTACTATGCGCTATCGGTCACTAAGTAGTATTTAGCCTTACGGGGTGGTCCCCCCCGCATCTTCCCACAAGGTTCCACGTGTCTCGTGGTACTCTGGATCCCGCCATGTCAACTCGTCTTTCGCTTACGGGGGGGCTTTCACCCTCTCTGGCCGGCTTTCCCAAAACCGTTCTGCTAAACTCGTTGAATCAATTCCGCGGTCCGAACCCCAGCATGCACGCACGCTGGTTTGGGCTCTTCCGTTTTCGCTCGCCGCTACTCACAGAATCACATGTTGTTTTCTCTTCCTCCGGCTACTTAGATGTTTCAGTTCACCGGGTTCCCTTCCTTAAGTTATGTATTGGCTTAAGGATACTTGAGGTTTGCTCAAGTAGGTTTCCCCCATTCAGAAATCTCCGGATCAAAGGATATTTGCTCCTCCCCCCCGAAGCTTTTCGCAGCTTATCACGTCTTTCATCGGCTCTTAGTGCCAAGGCATCCACCATACGCTCTTATCAGCATAACCAACTCGACCTCATCCCACGGGAATGGGATAATGTCCACACATACATAGCGTTGTATGCGTTGGTGATAGTCAATTTATTTTAAGTCTGTTTTCTTCAGACTGTAAGTTAATGTTGTTAACATTACCTCGGATGTCTTGATTAGATATTTATCTAAATCTATTGATTTTTACTATATGCAGTTTTCAAGGTACATAA
>BBDW01000027.1 GCA_001312505.1 Mediterraneibacter faecis JCM 15917 | reverse complement strand
TCACATCATCATGATGTAAGTGAAAAACGAGAAAACAATGAAAGGGGGGGCAGATTTTATGGGGAATAACTCAGAAAATAAGCCGGACAGATATATAAATATAGGTATTGTAGCGCATGTGGATGCCGGAAAGACGACATTGTCAGAAAGCATGCTCTATCATGCCGGAGCAATCAGGAAGCTTGGCAGAGTGGATCATAAAGATGCGTTTCTAGATACAGATCAGATGGAAAGAGAACGTGGAATTACTATTTTTTCCAAGCAGGCAGTATTCCGGTGGAAGGATCGCACGATCACACTTCTTGATACACCGGGACATGTGGATTTTTCTGCGGAGATGGAACGCGTTCTGCAGGTTCTGGATTGCGCGGTGCTTGTTGTCAGTGGAGCAGATGGTGTGCAAGGTCATACACAGACATTATGGAAGTTATTAAAAAGATATCAGATTCCGACCTTTCTTTTTGTGAATAAAATGGATCAGGAAGGAACGGATGGTGAAAAACTTCTGAAAGAACTCCGCAAGCGTTTTGGGGGGGAAAATGTCGTTCCATTTGTAGATATCATGACAGAATCTGACTGCCCGGGTGGAAAAGTATATTTACATACGAAAGAGAGCGCAGTGGAAGAGGTGCTGGAAGAGCTGGCTGTCTGTGAAGATGATATGATGGAAGAATATCTGGAAGAGGGAAGGATCTCTCTGGATAAAGTACAAAAAGCAGTTGCAGACCGTCAGGTGTTTCCATGTTATTTTGGTTCGGCACTACATTCTCAAGGCGTGGAAGAACTTTTGGATGGACTTGATCTGTATATAAAAGATAAGACTTATCCGGCAGAGTTTGGGGGGGCAAAGGTTTATAAGATTGCAAGGGATAATCAGGGAAACCGTCTGACCTATCTGAAAGTGACAGGTGGAAGACTGAAAGTAAAAGATGTAGTGGAAGGACTGAATGAAAAGATCAATCAGATCCGGATCTACTCCGGTGAGAAATTTGAGGCTGTCCAGGAAGTAGAAGCTGGAAGAGTATGTGCAGTGACAGGATTGGAAAATACAAGACCCGGGCAGGGAATCGGAGCAGAAGAAGAGTCAGATTTACCGCTATTAGAGCCGGTGTTGACATACCAGATCCTTCTTCCGGATGACTGTGATGTACATAAGATGCTTTTGAACCTAAAGATTTTAGAGGAAGAAGAACCAGAACTTCATATTGTATGGGAAGAACAGACTTCTGAGATTCATGTACAGCTGATGGGAGATGTGCAGATTGAGATTTTACAGCGGATGATAAAGGAACGTTTTGGTGTGCTGGTAGAATTCGGTGAAGGGAGTATCGTTTACAAAGAGACAATCACAGCACCGGTAGAAGGTGTGGGACACTTTGAACCATTACGTCATTATGCAGAAGTGCATCTGCGCCTAGAACCGGGAGAACGTGGATCCGGAATGCAGTTTGCAGCAGAGTGCAGTGAAGATATTCTGGACAGAAACTGGCAGCGGCTTGTTCTGACACATCTGGAAGAGAAGGAACACAAAGGTGTGCTGACAGGTTCACCAATCACGGATATGAAGATTACGCTGACTTCTGGACGTGCACATCAGAAACATACGGAAGGCGGAGATTTTCGTCAGGCAACTTATCGTGCAGTGCGTCAGGGATTAAAGAAAGCAGACAGTATTCTTCTGGAGCCATATTATGAATTCCGAATGGAACTTCCATCAGAAAATGTAGGACGAGCTATGACAGATATCCAAAATATGTCCGGCAAATTCGGAACACCGATGATAGAAGAAGAGACAACAGTGCTGACAGGAAGTGCACCGGTGTCCCTGATGCGTGGATATCAGAAAGAATTCACTGCCTATACAGGTGGACGTGGAAGAATGGCAGTTTCGTTGAAAGGTTATGATATCTGTCATAATCAGGAAGAAGTTCTGGCAGAGTCAACCTATGATTCGGAGGCAGATCTGGCGAATCCGACAGGTTCTGTGTTCTGTGCACATGGAGCAGGATTTGTTGTAGATTGGGATGAAGTTGAAGAATATATGCATATGGAACATACATTGGAATCAGGAAATGATGATGAAATGGATGTAATGGAGGTGACACTTCCAAAACGCAGGCACTCCAGTATTGAACTGACACAGGAAGAGTTGGATGCGATCTATGTCCGTACACCGGATCCGAAGAAGAATCGTTCTACAGGTCCTGTAACTGTCCGGGCAAAGGAAAAGACAAGAGAGCCGGGAAGCGCTTACCAGGATCCGAAGTGGGAAGCGCGCCGGAGAGCGAAAGCCGGAACAGAAGAATATCTTCTGGTAGATGGTTATAATATAATTTTTTCATGGGAGGAACTGAAAGAACTTTCAGAAAGAGATATTGGTGCAGCAAGAGGAAAGCTTGCAGATATTCTAAGTAACTATCAGGGATTCCGCAAATGTACCTGATCCTTGTGTATGATGCTTATAAAGTAGAGGGGGGGAATCCGGGTGAAGTGATGAAATATCATAACATTTATATCGTCTATACGAAAGAAGCAGAAACAGCAGATCAATATATTGAGAAGACAGTCCGCAGGATTGCGAAGAATGCAGATGTAACAGTAGCCACATCAGATGGACTTGAGCAGGTGATCATCATGGGGGGGCAGGGGGGGCTCACAGAATGTCTGCGCCAGGTCTGAAAGAAGAGGTTGAGTTGGCATTAAAAGAACTCAGAGGAGAGCATCTGGGCAGGCAGGTAAATCTGAAAAATTATCTTCTGGATTATCTTGATGAGGAAACCGCAAAACAGATGGAAGAAATCCGTTTGGGAAAAGAAAAGTGTTAATTTTTAATGAAGATACAAGTTTTTTTGTGATATTAATGTTATGATATAAGAAATAAAGTCGCAAAACGAACAAGTGAGCAAATTGGTCAGTGCTCTGGGAAAGTGAGAATTGTGACTTACGAAAGCGAGGTAGAGATGATGAGATGTATGAACTGTTATCAGGAGATACCGGATAGTTGTAAGTTCTGCCCGAATTGCGGGGGGGCGAAGCAGCCGGTACAGAAGATGGAACCTGTATCACAGGTGAAGGAAGAGACAACAGATAACATAACAGAAGATACAGCAGAGGTACAGCAGTCGACAGAAAAAGTGCAGTCAGAAGAAGATGTGCTGCCGGAAGAAAAAGTGCAGCCAGAAGAAGATGTGCAGCCGACAGAACCAACACAGCCAGCGGATGTGGCAGGTTCATATCAGAACGATCCATACAAAAGTGTGAATCAGGAGCAGAATACTTCCTATGGTGAACCAAACAACTATGAGTATGGACAGGGGGGGTACGGTCAGCAAAATCAGAATTATAACCAGCAGAATCAGAATTATACTCAGCAAGCTCCAAACTATGGTCAGCAGAACCAGGGATATTATCAGCAGAATAATTTCAATGGAATGCCACAGGAGCCAGTGAACTGGGTTCCATATCTTATATTATCAATTATTTCAACGTTATGTTGCTGTCTCCCGTTTGGTGTAGTGGGAATCGTATTCTCGGCGAAGATCAATAGTGCTATGCTGGCAGGAAATCTTGAAGAAGCACAGAATAATGCGAAGATGGCAAGAATCTGGATTATCGTATCCTTTGCAATTGGTCTTCTTACATGGTTGATCTACATGGTTCTGATCGTGACAGGGGGCAGTTTCCGGTTCGGCTTATTACTATTATTAAAAAGTGAGCGGATGATGATTTGGAAGATAAAGATGCGTGAAGCATTTCAAACAAAAAGGTCAGCCAGGATCATCGCAGTTCTGACGGGGGCAGTGATTGCAGTGGCTGCTGCGGTTATCTCTTTTTTCATAATCCGCACCAGTATCCGCTGCCCTGCCTCTTTCATATTATTACCGGACTGTATTGTCCGGGGTGCGGTGCCGGGCGGGCAAGCTATTCTATTTTACATGGAAGATTTTATACGGCATTCCGGTATAATCCGATGTATGTGACATTACTCCCGTTTCTTGGGATGTATATTGTAGCACGATTGATTGACTGGATTTTGACCGGTGGTAATCATGTGGATCAGAAAATTAATCAGAAAGTTCTATATGTGGTATTAGTTATAGTGGTGGGGGGGTTCGGAATCGTGAGAAATATTCCGATTTATCCATTTACATTGCTTGTGCCGGCGGGATATTAAAAAACAAAACCAGAGAAACGAAGTTCTTTCAGATTCTGTTTAAATGAGTGACAGAGAAAGAACTTCATTTTTCATTTTTTGATTTATTAAAAAGCATGACTAGGAAAATTCTCAAGAATATGGTATTATGAAAAATGATATATTGTGATGTAA
>BBDW01000026.1 GCA_001312505.1 Mediterraneibacter faecis JCM 15917 | reverse complement strand
ATATTGTGCGTAAAGAAAAGTAACGCGTCAACCTGAAGGAAAGACCGAAGGTTATCATTCATCGGTGATCCGATGAAAAGTAACAGGATATGGAGGAATGAAGAATGATTAATAAACTGGTAGAGAAGATCAAAAAGACAGGTGCACCGATCGTAGTTGGACTCGATCCAATGCTGAACTACATCCCACAGCACGTACTTGATAAGGCTTATGCAGAGTATGGTGAGACTCTGGAAGGAGCAGCAGAGGCAGTATGGCAGTTCAATAAGGAGATCGTTGACAAGACTTATGATCTGATTCCGGCAGTAAAACCACAGATCGCAATGTACGAGCAGTTCGGAATTCCGGGACTGATGGCATTTAAGAAGACAGTAGATTACTGTAAGTCGAAAGACTTGTGATCATCGGAGATGTAAAGCGTGGAGATATCGGTTCTACATCTGCTGCTTATGCAACAGCACATCTTGGAAAAATCAAGGTTGGAAGCAAGGAATATACACCATTTGGTGAGGACTTTGCAACAGTGAATCCGTACCTTGGATCTGACGGAGTGAATCCATTTGTTGACGTATGCAAGGAAGAGAAGAAAGGTCTGTTCATCCTTGTTAAGACATCCAATCCGTCCAGTGGAGAGTTCCAGGACAGAATCATTGACGGAAGACCGCTTTACGAGTGGGTTGGTGAGAAGGTTGCAGAGTGGGGAGCTGACTGCATGGGAGATGAGTACAGCTACATCGGAGCTGTTGTAGGAGCTACTTATCCGGAGATGGGTAAAGTATTAAGAGAGATCATGCCGAAGTCTTACATCCTTGTACCGGGATACGGTGCACAGGGCGGACAGGGTAAAGACCTCGTTCATTTCTTTAACGAAGACGGACTTGGTGCAATCGTAAACTCTTCTCGTGGAATTATTGCAGCTTACAAGCAGGAAGCTTATGCGAAGTTCGGACCGGAGAATTTCGGAGATGCATCCAGAGCAGCAGTTGAAGCAATGGTAGCTGATATCAGCGGAGCACTTGCAGCGGCAAAATAATTTACCATAGAAATTGAGAAATCCGCAGATTGTGTTTCTCATAATTTCAAGAAAGGAATTGCATAAGTTTATGGCAAAGCAGAAAGAAAATGCAGTAGTACATTCCCAGGAGCAGCTGGCGGATGGGATCTACAGCATGTGGATCAATACAGAGGCGGCAAAGGACGCAAAGCCGGGACAGTTTATTTCCATGTATACGACAGACGGAAGCAAGCTGCTTCCACGTCCGATCAGTATCTGTGAGATTGATAAAGAGAACGGAAGACTTCGTGTTGTTTACCGTGTGACAGGACCGAAGACAGGAACAGAAGAATTTTCTAAGCTGAAAGCAGGAGACATCATTCCGGTGATCGGACCTCTTGGAAATGGATTCCCATACGAGAAGGCTGAAGGAAAGAAAGTATTTCTGATGGGTGGAGGAATTGGTGTACCGCCAATCCTTGAACTGGCGAAGCAGATGGACTGCGAGAAGAAACAGATCGTAGTAGGATACCGCGACGCACAGACATTCCTTAAGGAAGAGTTCGAGCAGAACGGAGAACTTTATATTTCCACAGAAGATGGAAGTGCCGGAACAAAGGGAAATGTTATGGACGCAATCCGTGAAAATGCTCTGGAAGCAGATATGATCTATGCCTGTGGACCGACTCCGATGCTTCGTGCGATCAAACAGTACGCAGAAGAGAATGGAATCGAGTGTTATATCTCACTGGAAGAGAGAATGGCATGTGGAATCGGTGCCTGTCTGGCATGTGTATGCAAGTCTAAAGAGAAAGACGCGCACAGCAATGTAAATAACAAGCGTATCTGTAAGGATGGCCCTGTATTCTTGTCTACGGAGGTGGAGATCTGATGAACATGAGCGTAAATATTGCCGGTGTAGAATGGAAAAATCCGGTAACAGTTGCATCAGGAACATTTGGCTCAGGAGAAGAATTTTCAGAATTTGTAGACCTGAACCGTCTTGGAGCAGTGACAACGAAAGGTGTAGCAAATGTACCGTGGGCAGGAAACCCGACCCCCCGCGTGTAGCTGAAGTTTATGGCGGTATGATGAACGCCATCGGACTTCAGAATCCTGGAATCGATCTGTTCTGCGAGAGAGATATTCCATATCTGAAGAATTTTGATACAAAGATCATCGTAAATGTATGCGGACACGCTCCAGAAGAGTATCTTGCAGTTGTAGAGCGTCTTGCAGACGAACCGATTGATATGATGGAGATTAATATTTCCTGTCCGAATGTTAATGCAGGATTTCTTGCATTTGGACAGGATGCACATAATGTGGAAAAGCTGACAGCGCAGATTAAGAAAATCGCAAAGCAGCCGATCATTATGAAACTGACACCGAATGTAACAGATATCACAGAGATCGCAAGGGCAGCAGAAGCCGGTGGAGCAGATGCGGTGTCTCTGATCAATACACTGACAGGAATGAAGATTGATATCAACAGAAAGACATTTGCGGTAGCGAATAAGACCGGAGGAGTATCAGGACCGATCGTGAAACCAGTCGCAGTGCGTATGGTTTATCAGGTGGCACAGGCTGTTAACATTCCAATCATTGGAATGGGCGGAATTTCCTGTGCAGAAGATGCAATCGAATTCCTTCTTGCAGGTGCGAGCGCAGTGTCTGTAGGAACAGCAAACTTCCACAATCCGGCAGTGACACTGGAAGTGATTGATGGAATCGAAGCTTATATGAAGAAGAATGGCTTTGAGAATGTAAAAGATATGGTTGGTATTGTAAAATAAACCCGGAGAGAATTAATAAGATAAATGAATGAAAATGAGTGGAAGGACTGAAAACATTGACAGACTTCCACTTTTTTATTTACGCGAACAACGAGCCAAAGTCCGTGCTTGCACGAGACCTTGGCGACTGTCGCGATAACTTGAGAAACTCGCGGAGCGTGTTTCTCATAGTTTATGGACTTTAGTCTGTTGAGTCCATTGGAGTTTTTCGTTGATCCGAAAAATGTAGATGGACGAAACAATAAACCACCCGCTATGCGGGTGCGCGTCGATTGTTATACAAAAGAAATTACCTTTCCGTGTACAATAAAGTTGTTCAGGCTATATTGTAGAAAGGAAAGGTAATTTATGGCGAAGAAAGAATATTCACTCGCACATACAAAATGGATGTGCAAATATCATATTGTCTTCACACCAAAGTATAGACGAAAAGTAATTTACAATCAATACAAAGAGGATATTAGAGATATTATAAAGCAATTGTGCAGTTATAAAGGCGTTGAAATTATTGAAGGACATCTAATGCCAGATTATATCCATATGTTAGTAAGTATTCCACCAAAGATAAGCGTATCACCATTTATGGGATATTTAAAAGGAAAAAGTGCACTTATGATATTCGATAAACACGCAAACTTAAAATATAAATTTGGAAATTGTCATTTCTGGGCGGAAGGATATTATGTTAGCACAGTTGGATTAAATGAGGCAACAATAAAAAAATATATCCAGGAACAAGAAAAGCACGATATTGCAATGGATAAGTTAAGTGTAAAAGAATATGAGAACCTTTTAAGTTAATGCCAAGTAGTAACAAAGCCCCCCCTTAAGGGGGGGTAGCGACGAGTTAAGAGCAATATGGCTTGAACGGAGCTGTGGGAAGGCTGTGTAAACAGAATTTCCATAGCCTAAAGAGAAAGCCAGCGCCTTGAGACGCGGGCCTAGTAACAAGGGCTTATAGCCCTAGAGCAAACCACCCGTTGGACGGGTGGTGGTCTTTTTTTAAAATAGCGGTACTACTTTTCTTTTCTTTTTAAGGAAACAATAATAGTAATCCATAATGGGATAGAAAAAGCATAGCACCTTACCAGTATGTCAAGGATATTCGTCTTTCCAATTACCTGAATCAAAATCAGTAAGATAATTCCAATCATGATTCCGATACTTGTTATGATAGCCGATAAATGCTTTTTCATAAATTCTTTTTCCTTCCTTTAATTCTGTTACATTCCACAAGATTTCTGGCAACACATATATCTTTCTTAAAAATAAATATTTTACACTACTTTCCTATATTTTTTCGATGTGAAATTAATATGCCAATGGATTCTCATCCTCTCATAACAAAGAATACTCGTTTTTATTGTAATAGTATTATATTATATATTTAGACAACTTTCAATAGACATTCATACTATTCTGACATTTTAGACAATTCGTTTTTCCATAATATTATCTTTCGCAGCACTGCGGTTCCTGCAGATAAAAATTTATTTGGCTTTCCTTACCGCTTATATAACTAAAATTTTTCTTATGAATAAGTTGTTTTTCTGCCGTTTTATTTTTTATGATGTGGGTGTCAAAAGTTACATTTTCTGTGACTGACAACTGCACATATTTTTTGTCCTTTGACAACTGAATAAATCTATGTTTTTGGTATTTCGATTCCGCGAAAGGGCGATTTATCATCCCTATGCCAGCTCAAAAGTTCTGCACTTCAGCTTCCCTTTGGTGTATCTCATCAGTTTAGTGATATTTAGGGAAGCAACTTTAAAGCCGAAGAACTGTTTGGTTCTCAGCGTTCCTCTGACCGGCATTTGATCTACCAGATATTTATTTCGGATGACTGATGGAACAGTCTCCACTCCATTTCGGATTCTTCCAATCCATGCCCAGGTGGCATCGTTCCATATTTCTGATGATTCTAAGATTCGTCTTCTTGATTTTAACGGAACCATCATGACTGCTGTTCTTTCTTTTATTGCAGGATTGCATTGGTTTTGGTATGGGCATCCTTCACACTGGTATCTGTAGAACGAAGCTCGTATGGAATCTGTTTGTTTAATATAGGAATTGCTCTTTGGCTTATTTCCAGCAGGACATTCGGTAATCTGTGTTCCAGCTCCGTTTACCTGAATTTACGGATATTTTCAGAAAGAGCTACAATACAGTCATGAATCAGATCTTTTCCGGTGGTCAGTTCATAAGCTGCATTTCTTTCGCGGAATCTGCTAAACGTCCGATTACTCAAAGGCTGGTTTTCATAACTGGTTGTATGAAGAGCGTACTGATATCGGAAATCAAACTCACACTCTTCAATAATCTCGTCATCCGTAAGTCCATTGAGTTCCTTAAGGATTAGGGCACCTACAATTACATTTACAGGTGCATTCGGACGTGAATTACGCTTATCACTATAGAGTGGGGGGGCAAATATCATCTCATCAATGTTTGAAAAAATAATATCTGAAAATGGTTTTGCCCAAGATTTTTCCAGAATTTTCTGCTTTCTTTTAGATTTCAACTTTTCGGATTATATATACAAAAAGGCCATCACTTCTTATTATAAAAGCGACAGCCTTTTAGATACTATTTACGGTTTTCATTTATTAATTTCGGATTTCTCGAACTGTTCTATTAGCTTTTGCACGGTATTCCTCTGCCACTCGCATTCCTTCTACCACTCTGCATGCTTGATTGTAATAATACGTAACTGCCGTATCAAAAACCTGTTTTCTTTTTTTCAAATCTTTTTGCCTTGTTGAAATAATTTCAGATACTCCAATTTTTGCTGAACGGTTCCTGATATACTCTTCGCACGTTCATCAGGCATATCTGTATTGCATGTCAGTAAATTGTAAACCTCTTTCGGAAAGCTCTCTAATTTACCAATCCCCACAAGATCTGATTTTGATACATATTCCAGTAAGCTAACCTCTTTCTTCTTAAACGAATTTACTGTTACGTCCAGAAGGTTGCTTCCCTGTGGTATGATTTCCTTATTGTAAAACAATGAATTTCCGGTATCAAAAACAGGTGCCATCTTAACCAATCGGTGTAGTTGCGGATGATACAAAAATCCAAAATTGTTATAATGCCTGTCTGTATTACTCAGAATAAAATCTGTCAAAATCGTATATTCTAGTTGTTGACGGACTACCGCTTCTTCCATTCCATAATTCACAGCCTGACGGATAATCTCCTCGAATTCAGAGGAATCGTTTGGTATCTTAATATCCTTGATCAATTGATATGCAGACACTAATTCCAACTCATTCGAGGTAAATAACTGACATAAGGAACTCGGAACTTTTTCTCCATCTACGATTGCCGTGTCAACTCTATATTGGACATAATTATCCCAACCAAGTTTTTCATGAAGTTTGCTTGCAATCACTTCATTGATGGACTGCTGCCCATAATCATTCGCATTCACCTTCATTAGGTAACGGATTCCGTTCTCAATAACCCATTTCTTCTTCATCTCACCATTTAACGATGATGCCGGAGAGAACTTCGAGTAATTCGCATCCACATCCACATTCTTTGAATCTGTTAACAAACTTCCTAATTCATCGGTAAAATCATTTTCATAAAAGTTCAAGTCCTTCCAACAATGTTCTTCCCCAATCGGTTGCATCCAATTGGTAATTCTTCCGGAAGGTACACGTCTAATATATATTGTATTTTTCCTGAATAAATATCGATATCAACCATAGCAACATCAAAATCTTTATGCTTCAAAACATAAAGACCACAAGGTATGTTTGTTGAAATTGTACTTGTTTTATCTTGCATAACTGTCACCCTTTCGATTTTTTTCAGAAAAATAACTTATAGCTATTATACTTTATCTCTCTTGATTTCACAATCTTTTGTTCACGACAAGAGTATTAGCTAAAATAATTTATATAGAAAAATGCAGATACTTTGAATAATATAGGAAAGACCACAGTGGTGTT
>BBDW01000025.1 GCA_001312505.1 Mediterraneibacter faecis JCM 15917 | reverse complement strand
CTTTATTCGTATCGTTAAAAGTTTTTGTGGATAACAAGTGAAAAAGACGGCCTGAAGTGTGGGAAAAGTTATTCCCATAATTCCAGACCGTCTTTTTTATTCGTTGTTTAAATTGTGGATAACTTCTGAATTGCGTCTGCGGAAACAATGATTTTGCAATGCTCCTCCAGAAATGCAAGAACAGAAGAATCTCCCTTCTCAGGGGGGGAACTGTACTCCGAAAGCATATTACATACTTTATTAAATTCCTGATCTGCGCCATCAGCAGGTGCCAGCGCAAGGATAAAGGTATTATTATTCTCCTCGTCCTTATATAATGTATTTGCACCTGTATAGAACGGAGCAAGCAGGCGGGAAGCCTCAATTACGGAATCTAACGTGTCGAAAGAGAACAGGCGGACCGGAAATGTCGGTACTGTTTCTTTAGGTTCCGGATCTTTTGCTTCGGAAGCCACTTCCTTCACTTTGTTAAGCAGATCAAAGAATTCATCTGCGCCCTGAAGCTTTTCAAGAACATTGCTGTTCAGTGTATCAGAATCTCCGGCAGGTGTAAACTTGGAAAAACGTGTATCAAGTTCTTCCGGATCCTCCACCTTTGTTATGATCAAGGTGATAGAGTCTGAAGAAGAAGGAATTGCTTCTATCATCAGAGGAAGGTCATCTGTCTCGAATCCAAAGTCGAAAGATGCCTGCTGCATCATATCTCGAAATAGTGATTTTGCTTTCTCGGTACCATAAGCCAGTTCGCTGATCTTGAGATTGCGGGCTGCAAGATCGGCATGTGTCAAAGTACAACGAATCTGATTGTCATTGATTTTTTCAATTTTCATATGATCACATCCTTATGTCTTATGATATTAAGATAATCTGTGGATTAAGAACTGTTCATTATGTTCATAACTAGATATATCTTTTCATCGTTTAGTATAAACAAAAAAAGAAAAGATGTAAAGGAAAACGAAAATTGTTTATAACTATTTTAGGTTATCAACAAATCCCACCCACTTATCAACAATAAACACATTGAAATTCCAAAAGGCTGCTCATATAATGGCACTTACAGAAGACACACCATTTGATAAAACAGAATGTTAAGAAAGGAGGCACTGAAAGCATTTCTGATTTTCAAAAAAATTCAATTCCCTGAAATCAAGGGAAAATTCACAATAATTATGAGAAGGAGACCCTCCGAAGATCAGGGTTGTCTTCTTGTCCGTCACTTGTTCTACAGTATGTCACAGATACCTTTTATGGTCGAAGATGGCGGACAACGTTTTATCAGGATCCAAGGAGAGAAGGAGTACATACGATATGAGAACGGAAGATGGATATAAGGAATTATATGCGGAACTAAGAGGTTATGAAGAAAAAGGAGTGGACATAGTTATGGATGGATATCCGATGAGTCCATTGCAGATTGTGACAGCATATATGGCCAGAGAAGAAGGTACTTATATGAGAGATTATGTGATTGATCCGGAAGGAAGGATAGAATCATTGGTTTTTACAGATGTGAATCATAACAGACAGGCAGAGATTACCCCCCCTTGAACTGCCGGACAGAAGTATATTTGTAAGCTGTTATAATTGATAGAAGATGGACAGACATTTAAGGTGTAACAACTTTTTGATATGTACAACTGTTACAGATGCAATTTGTTAATGACGCAAGATGAAAATATGATATAATGAATTCCAGAATCATTATTTTATCCAGAGATGTGGAGATATTAGAAATACACACAGCAGAGCGTAAGGAACTGTTTGTGTAAGAAAGCGCCAGAGATATAAAAATTGCAATCAGGAGGGTTGGCATGGACAAAAGAAAAGGCAGTACCCATGCGCGAAGCAGGGGAAGAGTAGAAGGACAATCTGGACATCCGGGGGAGTTCCCGGAGAAAGGGAAGACCAATGACAACAGGTAGAGGCAGAAATGGAAGGTCAGGAACACGACGTGCGAAGAAAGTGAATAGAGCGCGGAAAAGACGTAACAAAATTCTTTTCGTAATGATCATCATATTATTGATCATGATTTTGGCAGCAGGCGCAGTTTTCTTTAAGAGATACGGTTCATCAAATGAGGAAGCCGATAAAGAACAATATTATGGAATAGAAAACAGTGATGATCTGGCATTGATCATTAATAATGAAGTAGTGAAAAAAGAAGAGAGTTCCGCGGAATCTTCTTCCGATTCTTCTACAGATAGTGTTATACCGGGTAAGGTTTTTGATGGACAATATTATGTAGCATATCAGGTTCTTCGTGATAAGATAAACAGCAGATTTTACTGGGATGCGAACGAACGGGTGCTTTTATATACCTTGCCGGATGGAAATGTTTCTGTAAGTGAGAACAGCAGTGAATATACAGCAGTGAACGAAACAAAAAGTGAAGATTATGTAATTCTTAAGACGGATGGAGATATCGCATATATCGCACTTCCGTTCATACAAGAGTATACGAATATGGAATATTCTGTGGAACAGGAACCAAACAGAGCAATTATCACATCAAAGTGGGGCGAGATCGAGACAGCAGAAGTGAAGAAAGACACACAGGTTCGTTATCTTGGTGGCGTTAAGAGTCCGATACTGACAGAAGTTAAAAAATCGGACAAGGTGACAGTGCTTGAAGACGAAGATGACTGGATGAAAGTTGCCACAGCGGATGGTTATGTAGGATATATTAAGACCAAATTTTTAAAGAACCAGAAAAAAGAAAAAACATCCAGAGATTTTACGGAACCGGTTTATTCAGACATGACAGAAGATCATTCGATCAATATGGCATGGCATAATGTGACGAATGCGGCAGCGAATAATGCGGTTCAGCAGGTACTTGCATCAACCAGTGGACTTACGACGATCGCACCAACCTGGTTTAGTCTTGCGGATACGGAAGGTAATATCAGTTCAATTGCAGATGCGGACTATGTGAATTATGCACATACGGCAGGACTGGAAGTGTGGGCTGTATTCCGTGATTTTCATGGTGGAACGAATTCCTATGATGAGACCTATGAGACATTGCGTTATACATCAAAAAGAGCAAAACTGGAAGATCAGGTTGTAGCTGCGGCAGTGGCAGCAGGAGTGGATGGAATTAATTTAGACTTTGAATTGATTTCTTCCAAGTGTGGTGTGCATTACGTGCAGCTTGTGAGAGAGCTGTCTGTGAAGTGCCACCAGAATAATCTTGTATTTTCAGTTGATAATTATGTGCCACAGTCATACAATTCACATTATGATCTTAAAGAGCAGGGGGGGATTGTGGCAGATTACGTGGTGATTATGGCTTATGATGAACATACAGAAGGATCCTATGAAGCGGGATCAGTGGCATCGATCAGCTATTTGCAGGATGGAATAGAAAAAACATTGAAAAAGGTATCAGCTGATAAAGTAATTGCCGGAATTCCATTTTTTACCAGATTATGGTTTGAGACAGCAAAGAGCCCGGAGCAACTTTCGGAAGAAGCTGGTACAGAAGCAGCATCTTATCCGAATAAAGTATCAAGTAAGGCACTGGGAATGGAAGAAGCGGCGCAGAGTGTTGTGAATGCGGGAGCAACAGCACAGTGGGATGAAAAGACACAGCAAAACTATGCAAAATGGTCTGCGGATGGCGGAACCTACCGTATCTGGCTTGAAGATGCTCAATCATTGGAAGCAAAGCTGAAGGTGATACAGGGAAATAAACTGGCAGGTGTGGCAGAATGGAGCCTGGGAAGAGAAGAAAGCAGTGTATGGAAGCTCATTTCTCAGTATGTAAATTAAATAAAAGATAAGTTAAAAAACGGCTTCTCATTGCATATAGATAGAATATGTGAAGGGAGGTCGTTTTTTGCAAAGAAAAATCAGGTTGATGATAGGGATTCTGATTATGACAGGGCTTATCGCAGGTTGTTGGAAAGTTTCGAAAAACTTACAGAAAGAATTAAAAGAAGAAATGGAGACAATCGGAGAAGCAGAAAAGTCAGACAGGATAGTTGTTTTAGATGCAGGACATGGTGGTACTGATTCGGGGAAGGTCGGAATCAATGGAGTGAAAGAAAAAGATATCAATTTAACGATTACGAATTCTGTAAAGAAAATTTTGGAAAAAGAAAATATACAGGTAATCATGACCAGAGAAACAGATGAACAGCTTGCACAAAGTAAAGTAGAAGATTTGAAATACAGAGTAAAGATTATGAATGAAGTTTCTCCTGTATTAGCAGTCAGTATACATCAGAACAGTTATCATGAAGAAAATGTTTTCGGTGCGCAGGTCTTCTACTATCAGACATCGACGGAAGGAGAAAAGGCTGCAGGGATAATACAAGACGCTTTACAAAAGGTAAATCCGGATAATACCAAAAAGATAAAAGCAAATAATACATATTATATATTAAAAAAGACGGAAGTACCTACAGTGATCGTAGAATGTGGTTTTTTGAGTAACTATAAAGAAGCACAGAAGCTGGTTACGGAAGATTATCAGAAATCAGTAGCAGAAGCAGTGGCAGAAGGAATTTTATCTTATATAAAAGAAAATGAATAGCAGAAGAGAAACAGTTTTTTTTTAGAACAAATAATGATATAATAAAATTTATGGAAACGATTATTAGAAAAATAGATAAAAACCAAATAAACCAGGATGTAATAGAAGAAGCGGGAAATGTATTAAAACAAGGAGGTCTTGTTGCATTTCCTACGGAGACGGTTTACGGACTTGGGGGGGCGGACGCATTAAAAGAGGAGGCGGCAAAGAAAACATATGCAGCAAAAGGACGTCCATCAGATAATCCGTTGATTGTTCATATTGCAGACTATGAGGACCTGAAAAAAGTGGCGGTGAATATTCCACCGGAGACAGACGCACTGGCAGCACATTTTTGGCCAGGTCCGCTGACGATGATATTTGAAAAAAGTGAGAGTGTACCTTATGGGACAACCGGAGGATTAGATACGGTTGCAGTTCGTATGCCAAGTGATCCAATTGCAGCGGCATTGATCCGGGCAGCAGGTGGATTTGTTTCAGCACCGAGTGCGAATACATCCGGGCGTCCGAGTCCGACAACAGCAGAGCATGTGCGGGTGGATCTGGAAGGTAAGATTGATATGATCCTGGATGGAGGCGCGGTAGATATCGGACTGGAATCCACAATTCTTGACATGACGGTAGAGCCGCCGATGATTTTACGTCCGGGTGCAATTACAGCGGATATGTTTGAAGAGGTAATTGGACCGGTCAGTGTTGATGAGACATTGGTTAACAGTGAAAGTAAACAGGCGCCGAAAGCTCCGGGAATGAAGTACCGACATTATGCACCAAAGGCGAAAATGATGATTGTGGAAGGAAATATAAGAGAGGAGATTCTTGCAATTCGTCAGCTTGCCTATGCCGCGCACAGGGAAGGAAAGGAAGTCGGAATCATTGCAACAGGGGGAAACAGTTCAGTTCTATAATTATGGGATTGTGAAGAATATAGGAACCCGTGAGAATGAGAATACCATTGCAAGAAACCTTTATCGTGTGCTTCGCGAATTTGATGAAGAAGACGTTGATCTGATTTATAGTGAATCTTTTGCTATGAACGGAATAGGAAAGGCAATTATGAATCGTCTTGAAAAGGCGGCAGGACATATGCACTTGCAGGCAACAGAAATCACAAAGAAGCAGAAGTATCGCAGAGTGATTTTTGTCAGCGAGGCAGATTCGGCAGTAGGACCAATGGCGGCAGAATTACTATGTCACCAGGATCTTGAGCAAGAGTATATTATTGAATCCGGCGGACTGGTTGTGCTTTTCCCTGAACCGGTAAACCAGAAGGCAGAGGCAATTATGAAGAGCGCGCAGATGACGTTGGAAAATCATGTGTCAAAGCAGTTTGATGGCAGCAATCTACAAGGAGATACACTTGTATTGACATTGAATGAGACAATTAAGAACAAAGTTCTTTCGGATTATGAAAACGTAAAAAATGTATATACAATAAATGAATTTGTCGGAGTATCAGAAGAACTTCCAAATCCTTATGGAAAGCCCCCCCTGACAGCGTATGGAGAATGCTTTGAGATACTCACAGCTTATAGATAAACTTGCAGACAAACTGAATTCATATGCAAAAGGAGAAGAATAATGTCGGATAAAAGAACAGATTATTTATCGTGGGATGAATATTTTATGGGCGTGGCAATGCTTTCCGGAATGCGATCAAAAGATCCGAATACACAGGTTGGCTGTTGTATCGTAAGTCAGGATAACAAGATTCTTTCCATGGGATATAATGGTCTTCCGATGGGATGTTCTGATGATGAATTTCCATGGGCGCGCGAAGGCGAAGATCCGTTAGAGACAAAATATGTATATACAACACATAGTGAATTGAATGCAATTTTGAATTACAATGGCGGAAGTCTTGCGGGAGCAAAACTTTACGTATCTCTTTTTCCATGCAATGAATGCGCAAAAGCAATTATTCAGGCAGGAATTAAAGAAGTTATTTATGATTGTGACAAATACGCGGATACAACGGGAGTGAAAGCATCAAAACGAATGATGGATGCAGCAGGAGTGAGATATCACCAGTACCATCGAACAGGCAGAAAAATTGAATTTGAGATATAAAAATACAGGTACGCTTGCATTGCGCTTGCGTACCTGTTTCAAAGAAAAGGGAGATAGAAGAAATGATTCGGACAATACGTGTAGAAGAAATAACAAAAAACATCAAAGAAATGTGCATTGAAGCAAATCATTTTCTGTCACCAGATATGACAGAGGCAATGAAATGTGCCGAAAAGAATGAGGAAGCACCACTTGGAAAACAGATATTGGAACAGTTGCAAGAGAATTTGAAGATTGCAGGAGAGGATATGATTCCGATTTGTCAGGATACAGGAATGGCGGTAGTGTTTCTTGAGATTGGTCAGGATGTTCATCTTGAAGGAGGAGCATTGGAAGATGCGGTAAATGAAGGGGGTACGTCAAGGCTATGTAGAAGGTTATCTTCGTAAATCAGTTGTTGGAGATCCGTTGATCCGTGAGAATACAAAGGATAACACTCCGGCAGTTCTGCATACAAGAATTGTAGATGGAGACCAGGTAAAGATAAAAGTAGCACCGAAAGGTTTCGGAAGCGAGAATATGAGTCGTGTATTTATGTTGAAACCGGCAGAAGGAATTGAAGGTGTAAAAGATGCGGTTCTTACAGCGGTAAAAGATGCCGGACCGAATGCATGCCCGCCAATGGTGGTTGGTGTTGGAATTGGTGGTACATTTGAAAAATGCGCTTTGATGGCCAAAGAAGCTCTGACACGTGAAGTTGGATCACATTCAGAAATTGAATACGTAAAAGAGTTGGAAGAAGAGCTCCTTACAAAAATAAATAGCCTTGGTATCGGACCTGGTGGACTTGGAGGGACAACAACAGCACTTGCGGTGAATATTAATACTTATCCAACACATATCGCGGGACTTCCGGTGGCGGTTAATATTTGCTGTCATGTAAATCGTCATGTGATCCGTACAATTTAATTCAACAAGCTAAGTGAAAGAGGAAAGTAAAATGGACAAGCATATAACAGTACCAATGAAGAAAGAGACCGTAGCAACACTGAAGGCAGGAGATTATGTTTATCTTACGGGAACGGTCTATACAGCAAGAGATGCAGCGCATAAAAGAATGTATGAGATTTTACAGGAAGGCGGGGAACTTCCAATTGATATTCAAGGTCAGGTGATTTATTACATGGGACCATCACCGGCAAGAGAAGGACGCCCAATTGGCTCGGCAGGACCGACGACAGCAAGCAGAATGGATAAATACGCACCTCAGCTCCTGGATCTTGGGCTTGGTGCTATGATAGGAAAAGGAAAAAGAAATCAGGCGGTAATTGATGCAATTGTACGCAATGGTTCAGTATATTTTGCGGCTGTTGGTGGAGCGGGGGCGCTTCTTTCAAAATGTATCACATCTTCAGAAGTGGTAGCGTATGACGATCTTGGAACAGAAGCGATCAGAAAACTGACAGTTGAAAATTTTCCGGTGATTGTAGTAATAGATAAAGATGGGAATAATCTTTATGAAACAGCAATTAAGGATTATTGCAGAATGGAGGAGAATGCATGAGAAGAATTCTACTGATGGTATTGCGGAATCTGTTGATCGTGCCGGGGGGGGATGGATTAAACTCTGCTATCGGGCTTCACAGGTGGATAAATATACAGAAGAAGATAATTATGAATTTTTGCGTTGGATTGTTTTTCGTGCAAATAAAGGCGGAAATGTAACAATCGATGTACATGGACAGGAGAATATTCCAAAGCAGGATGGATTTATGTTTTTTCCAAATCATCAAGGTTTGTATGATGTATTGGCAATTGTTGAAGCGTGTACGCACCCTTTTTCTGTTGTAGCTAAAAAAGAAGTGGAAAACGTTCCGTTTTTAAAACAGGTATTTAAAATCATGAAAGCATTTATGATTGATCGTGAGGATGTCCGTCAGGCAATGAAAACTATTACAAGTGTAACAAAAGAAGTTGTATCGGGGAGAAATTATCTTATTTTCCCAGAAGGAACGCGTTCAAAAAATGGGAATAATGTCGGTTCTTTTAAAGGGGGAAGCTTTAAAGCAGCAACCAAAGCAAAGTGTCCGATTATTCCGGTGGCACTTGTTGATTCTTTTAAACCGTTTGATACAAACAGTACCCGACCGGTGACGGTGCAGGTGCATTTTCTGAAACCGATGCTTTATGAAGATTATAAAGATATGAAGACCGTGGAAATTGCTGCTGCAGTAGAACAGCAGATCCAGGAAACAATCAATAAGAACCTGACGAAAGAAAAGGTAGAAGAGAAATGCTAAAGGAATGCTTGGATCAAGTTAGAAAAAAAGCCCCCAGTGGTGCATAACATAACAAATTATGTAACAGTGAATGATGTTGCGAATGTGATTCTTGCATGTGGTGGCAGTCCAATTATGTCAGATGAGCCGGAAGATGTAGCGGACATTACATCTATATGTGGAGGGCTGAACATTAATTTGGGAACATTACATAAAACGAGTATTGAGGGAATGCTTAAAGCCGGGCATCGCTCTAATGAACTGGGACATCCGGTATTATTGGATCCGGTGGGAGCAGGAGCAAGCAGGTTCAGGACGGAGACGGCATTAAAATTAATAAAAGAGATAAAGTTTTCTGTGATTCGAGGTAATGTTTCAGAAATTAAGACGCTGGCTTATGGAAGCGGAAGTACAAAAGGTGTAGATGCTGATCTTACAGAAGCCGTTAATGAAAGAAATTTGCAACAGAGCATATCATTTATTAAAGGTTTTGCGAAAAAGAAAGAAGCAATTGTTATAATTACAGGAGCAATAGATCTTGTGACAGATGGCGAGAAATGTTATGTAATTAGAAATGGACGTTCAGAAATGGGAAGAATAACTGGCACGGGATGTCAGTTATCCGGTATTACGACCGCTTTTCTGGCAGCAAATCCGAAAAGAAAACTGGAAGCTGCTGTGGCAGCAGTTTGTATGATGGGTGTTGCCGGTGAAATAGCATGGATGAGAATGCAGGAAGGCGATGGTAACGCTACATATAGAAATAGAATTATTGATGCCATCTATAATATGACAGGAGAAAAACTGGAGAAAGGGGGGGCTAAGTATGAGCTTTACTAAGGAACAATTAAGGGAACAGATGTTGCTGTATGCTGTTACGGACAGACATTGGCTGAATGGGCAGACGCTTTATGAACAGGTTGAGGAAGCGCTGAAAGGTGGCGCTACCTTTATTCAGTTACGTGAAAAAGATCTGACAGAAGAAGAGTTTTTAGAAGAGGCAAAAAAGATACAACAGTTATGCAAAAAATATAGAGTTCCATTCATAATTAATGATAATGTGAAGCTTGCGAAGGAAATTGATGCGGATGGAGTGCATGTTGGGCAAAGTGATATGGAAGCTCTTGATGTAAGAGCGCAGCTGGGAGAAGATAAAATCATAGGCGTCTCTGCACGGACAGTAGAGCAGGCTTTATTAGCCGAAAAGCACGGGCAGATTATCTGGGGGTTGGAGCGGTGTTTCAAACAGGAACAAAAACAGACGCACGGGAAGTAGAACACAGTGTGTTGAAGGAAATCTGTACTAAAGTTGATATTCCGGTTGTTGCTATAGGAGGAATTACACAAGATAATGTAAAAGAGCTTTCGGGTAGTGGAATTAATGGTGTTGCAGTGGTCAGTGCAATCTTTGCCCAAAAGGATATTGAGACAGCAACTGCGAAGCTGAAAAGCTGCGTAGAACAGATAGTTTAAAATTTTGTTAAAAAATGAAAAAAAGTGATTGACAAGATGACAGTGTATTGCTATAATAAATTTCGCACTGTTGGTGCACACAATTGAACAAAGCTATAGATTCTATAGTAGAATTCAGTGTACGGAGAAATACTCAAGAGGCTGAAGAGGCGCCCCCTGCTAAGGGTGTAGGTCGGGCGACCGGCGCGAGGGTTCAAATCCCTCTTTCTCCGTTTAACTTAAATCAAAAGAGCGGGACGACAGAAGTCTGGCGACTTCTCCTGATTTTGAAGAAAGTTAAAAATCATGTAAAAAGAAAATAAAAAAACTTCAAAAAAGTTCTTGACTTTCTAAAAAATACATGATAATATAAATGAGCTGATTCGCTGAAACAAAGCGAAGAGGTAAGAAAAATAAAAAACTTCAAAAAAGTTCTTGACAAAGCGAAATGCTTATGATAAAATAAATGAGCTGTCGCAAATGAACAAAGCGAAGTAA
>BBDW01000024.1 GCA_001312505.1 Mediterraneibacter faecis JCM 15917 | reverse complement strand
GGATTCTGTCAAAGAATGACAGGATCCTTTTTTTGCATATATAGGCGAGCAGGTGCAATGACCTGTTTTTCTTTGTATAAACTGTATAAAAGCAGGAAATAAACTTTGTTACCTTTTGTAGTTTCGCGAGAAACCTCTTGATATTGCAAGGCTGAGGTGAGTATAATGAATGGTGTGGTTGCAGGAGCGGTCAAATAATTAGAAATGAGGAGACTTGGCATGGAGAAAAAATGGTGGAAAGAAAGTGTAGTATATCAGATATATCCTAAGAGTTTTAAAGACAGTAACGGTGATGGTGTGGGAGATATCAGAGGAATCATACAGAAACTCGATTACCTTAAAGAACTTGGGGTAAATGTGTTATGGATTTCTCCGATGCTGGAATCACCTCAGGACGATAATGGTTATGATATTTCCGATTACCGTAGAATTTATGAAGAATATGGAACTATGGAGGATTATGAGGAATTGTTGTGTGAAGCACACAAAAGATCCATCAGAATTCTGATGGATCTTGTAGTCAATCATACATCGGATGAACATAACTGGTTTATTGAAAGCCGCAAGTCAAAAGATAATCCATATCGTGATTATTATATCTGGAAAGACCCGGTAAACGGAAAAGAACCTAATAACTGGGGCGGAGCATTCGGCGGTTCTGCATGGGAATATGATCCGCAGACACAGATGTATTACCTGCATCTGTTTTCAAAAAAACAGCCGGATCTCAATTGGGAAAATGAAAAAGTACGCCAGGAAGTTTACGATATGATGAAATTCTGGTGTGAAAAAGGAATTGATGGTTTCCGTATGGATGTTATCAGTATGATTTCCAAAGATCAGAGATTTCCGGATGGAGAAATGAATAACGGACTTTATGGCGATTTTGGACCATATAGCGTACATGGTCCAAGAGTCCATGAATTTCTTCAGGAAATGAATCATGAAGTCCTTTCAAAATATGATATCATGACAGTTGGTGAAACAGCTGGAGTTACAATTGAAGAAGCACAGAAATATGCGGGTGAAGACAGAAATGAACTGAACATGGTATTCCAATTTGAGCATGTGGAGAGTGGATGCGGAGATTATGGAAAGTGGACAACTCAAAAATATGATTTTAAAGAGTTTAAAAACATCATGATCAAATGGCAGGAGAAACTCCAGGGTAAAGCATGGAACAGTTTGTTTTTAGGTAATCATGATCAACCGAGAAGCGTCAGCCGTTTTGGAAATGACAATCCGGTATACAGAGAAACATCTGCAAAAATGCTGGCTACCTGTATTCACATGATGCAGGGAACGCCATATGTATACCAGGGGGAAGAGCTTGGTATGACAAATGCTTATTTTGACAAATTGGAAGATTACCGTGATATTGAAAGTATCAATTATTTTGAAGAATTTACTGAATCAGGTCTTATGACTCCGGAACACATGATGAAATGTCTGATGCTGAGAAGCCGTGACAATGCGAGAACGCCGATGCAGTGGGATGACAGCAAACAGGCTGGATTCACAGATGGTGAGCCGTGGATTAAAGTAAACCAAAACTACAAAAAGATTAATGCAGCACAGCAGCTTGAAGATCCGGATTCTATTTTCCATTACTATCAGAAACTGATCAGCTTGCGCAAGGAGAAAGAAATTATTGTTTATGGCGAATTTGAACCACTTTATCGTGAAGACGAACAGATTTTTGCTTACACAAGAAAAGGGGGGGATCAGGAAAAGCTTCTGACTGTCTGCAACTTCAGTGACAAGAATGCAGAAGTAGAAGTGCCGGAAGAATTCAAAGGCGCAGAGTGTCTGATCACAAACCTTGGAAGAAAAGAATTCGACGGAAAAATTATTCTGAACCCATATGAAGCATTCGTATTATATTATAAACATCAGGTGGCAGAGAAATGATTAGAAAATATAGATATGGAACTCCGTTTAATACGGAGGCACTGACTGAAAAAATTGAAACAACTGAGGGCGTTCTCCCATATGGAGAGGTCAGCCAGGAGGAAGGATTTGTTTTTACTTATATCATGGATGAAGATGACATTGTCTATGGTCTGGGTGAAGCCAATCGTGGAATCAACAAGAGAGGGTATTGTTATATCAGTAATTGCACAGATGATCCGGTACACACAGAGGACAAGCGTTCTTTATACGGAGCCCACAACTTTATTATTGTGAGTGGAAAGACTACGTTTGGATTGTTTTTTGACTATCCGTCGAAACTGACCTTTGATATCGGATATGACAGAGAGGATACACTCAGGGTATCCTGCGAAAATGCCGATCTGGATATCTATGTGCTTGAAGGTGAGAATGCTTATGATATCGTAAAACAGTTCCGCCACGTAATCGGACGCAGCTATATCCCGCCGAAGTTTGCTTTTGGTTTCGGACAGAGCCGCTGGGGGGGTATACGACGAAAGAAGATTTCCGTACTGTTGCAAAAGGATATCGGGAGAATCATATCCCAATCGACATGATTTACATGGATATTGATTACATGCAGTCATTCAAAGATTTCACAGTGAATGAAGAAAATTTCCCGGATTTTCCAGAATTTGTGCAGGAAATGGATGACCAGGATATTCGCCTGATTCCGATCATTGATGCCGGTGTGAAGGTTGAGCCGGGATATGAGATTTACGAGGAAGGTGTCAAAAACAACTATTTCTGTAAGAGAGAAGACGGAAGTGATTTTGTTGCAGCTGTATGGCCGGGAGATACCCATTTCCCGGATATGCTGAATCCGGAAGCCAGAAAATGGTTCGGGGGGGACAAGTATCGTTTTCTGATCGAACAGGGAATAGAAGGTTTCTGGAATGATATGAATGAGCCTGCAATCTTTTATTCTTCCGAAGGCCTTGCAGAGGCAAGAGAACTTGCCGGAGCGTTTGCAAAGGATACCGAAGGCAAGACCCATCCCTGGGAAATGCAGGACAAGATGCTCAGTATTGCAAATAATCCGGAAGATTACAAAAGATTTTATCACAATGTCGATGGCAAAAAGATCCGTCATGACAAAGTACATAATCTTTTTGGCTACAATATGACAAGAGCAGCAGGAGAAGCTTTTGAACGCATTGACCCGGAAAAACGTTTTCTGATGTTTTCTAGATCTTCTTATATCGGAATGCACCGTTATGGCGGAATCTGGACAGGTGATAATAAATCCTGGTGGTCGCATATCCTTCTTAACCTGAAGATGCTGCCGTCTCTGAATATGTGCGGTTTCCTGTATACAGGTGCTGACCTTGGAGGATTTGGCAGTGATACGACAAGAGAACTGTTGCTTCGCTTTCTTGCACTTGGTGTATTCACACCACTGATGCGTAATCATTCAGCAACGGGAACAAGAGAGCAGGAATGTTATCAATTTGAAAAAATCGAGGATTTCCGCGCTATCATTAATACAAGATATCGTCTTGTGCCGTATCTGTACAGTGAGTACATGAAGCTGTGCTGAATGATGACATGTATTTCAAACCACTTGGGTTTGTTTATCCGGATGACAAGAGAGCAATCAGGATAGAGGATCAGCTGATGCTTGGAAACGAGATCATGATCGCTCCGGTCTACGAGCAGAACGCAAGAGGCCGTTATGTTTATCTGCCGGAAGAAATGAAATTTATCAAGTTCCTGCCGGACGGAAGCATTTCTGAAGAGGTTCTCGCAAAAGGTATTCATTATGTAGATGTGGCACTAAATGAAGTACCGCTCTTCATTCGAAGTGGTAAATGCATCCCGGTTGCAGAAGCAGCAGAGTGTGTGAAAGATATTGATACCGAACATCTGCAACTTATCGGATATAAAAACAGCAGTTATACGATGTATGAGGATGATGGAATCCACAAGGATTACGATAAGGAAGAGAATTATCGGGTATTCACAAATTAACTTTTAAGTGTAAAGAAAAAATAGCCAATGTTAATTTCCATTGCTTGTATCGGAAACAGCATATTCGTATAATTTATAATGTACATGTACATATCGAATAGAAGGGATATGAAATTATGATTAATGAGAATATAAAGCATTTCCGAAAAACAAGAGGAATGAGCCAGGAAGAAATGGCAGTAAAGTTAAATGTTGTTCGGCAGACAGTTTCAAAATGGGAAAAGGGAGTTTCCCATAGTTAAAGATACCACACCCAATATCACAAACTCACGCTTAAACAATATTCCTTAGTCAACCACATACAATAACAAATACAAAAAAGCTGGAAGCAGACTTAATTTTGCTCCCGGCTTTTCTTTATTGTTTTGATGAAGTCGTTCAATGATACTTGTTTTTGCTATCTGCTTACATAATGTGCATACTTGTCACTTGTGTTCTGATATATCTGTCCCTCTTATTGCCTAAACTCATATTAAGGGTGTGATATATCCAAGTGCAATAGCCTTGTTATAGGCTTCGATAGCATTTTTAGCCCCCCCCAGCTTATCATAGATGCTTTGGATATGGTTGTAAAGTGTCCGTTCACTGATATACAGTTCTTGCGCTATTTCATGCTTCGTTTTCCCTGTTCCAATCGCCTTAATAATTTCCGCTTCACGATCTGTCAGGGGGGGATCTAATAAAGGGGGGGCGTAGTGGACTTGTGACCTTTACTAATAGCTGTGAGTTTTTTTACCAACTCGTCAGCAGAGGCAGACTTATCAATATAACTTACGGCGCCTTTTTTAAGTGCCTCCTGTCTATAAACTGGCATATCATAAGAGGATAGCATAACCACCTTTATTTTTGGCTTTTTACTATATATCGTTTCTATCAGATCAATGCCAGAACTTTTTGACTGCTCTCTTAGGTTGACATCAAGTAATACAATGTCCCATTCGTCTACGGAAAGAATATTCCAAAACTCTGTTTCATTACTTACATAGCGACAGATAGAGATTTCATCCCAATCTTCCAGAAGTTTGCTTAAACTCTCTCCAAATATCCTGTGGTCATCAAATAGTAATATCTTCATTTTTTCTCCCCCCCAAAACTGCCGTTGCAGTTAAAATACCATCTTTTTCTAAATACTGAATGTTACCGCCATTCCCATTTATCAACACCGTTAAGAACAGCATACCACCTTTAGAAGAAAGAATGTTTTCAATGTCATTCGATTTCGCGCCGTCATTTTGACAGGTAATTACGAGTTTACTTTCTTCATTTAACGCGATTTCCAAATGGATAAAAGAAGCGGCAGCGTGTTTATAAACATTGTTGACAAGCTCTTTGATTATCTGCATAGTCTGTTCCAAACTGTTATCTTTTTTCAAAGCAATCCTGCTTCGCTGTCAATGGTAAAATCTATAAATATATTTTTCTTTGGGTACAGCTTCTTAATGGCGTCAAGCATATATTCAATATGTTCCCATGAAGCATACCCCCCCGAAAAGATATTAGACGAATAGAAATTCATCATATTTCTTATTCGCAGTTCCAAATCAGATAATATCCTTTTTGTTTCATCAATAGCTGGTGAGCGAAGCGACAGAAGATTTTTGGCACCTCCAATATCTTGAAGCACATCGTTGTGAAGTAGCATTGAAAAATCTTCCCTCTCACTTGCAATATAGTTCGTTAATTCATAATACTTTGTCAGCTCGTTGTAACGAGCTTCCATGTCGCCAAGATGAATGACAGCAAAGGCCTCAAATAAAAGCATTATAAGCTGAAAAAACACATTGACTTGCAGGGTGGACAAATCAAAGCAATAAAGTACGACTGTAAACAAGGGAATCATAAGAGCGAGGACATATCTTGCTTTCCTCTGGGCAATCGGAAGAATATTAACCTGTTTCAAATTTATATATCTATAATCAAGGAAAATTCCCATGAACATTCCAACTAACATGGTTATAGCAGGGAGAATTCGGAAATTGAAAAACGACAGTATGATAGACGCAATTCCAAACAGCAAGCGAACCATTTTTCCCCCGGCTTGCGTCAGTTCTTACCAGCATTATTCCGATAATCAATGCAAAAACCAGAAATGCACCCGTGTATAAGGTGGAAAATCCATCATACATCAGCGCCGCAATAAAGGAAACAGAAAGCAGGTTCCAGCCACATTCAG
Organism: Mediterraneibacter faecis JCM 15917; assembly: GCA_001312505.1. Taxonomy (GTDB): domain Bacteria; phylum Bacillota; class Clostridia; order Lachnospirales; family Lachnospiraceae; genus Mediterraneibacter; species Mediterraneibacter faecis. The sequence goes on along the minus strand of BBDW01000024.1, from coordinate 5,943 downwards.
ATATTGTTGCCTTTCGCCGTGATGTCATTACATGAAGATAGAGCAGATTGAAATAACAAAGCAAGACGGCAATCGACAATAAGTTGATGGCTCCGTCATTCGCAATTCCTTTATGTGTTCTATCCAATATAACCCATAAAGTCACAATACCCGCATGAAGAAACAGATACGGATAGAAGCGTTTATCCTGCATAGCCCCCCCTCCTTTCAGCTAAAATTCATTATGTTAGTAATATGATGATACGATCCGTTCTTTAGTCATCAGACATAAACCACACGCAGTCAAAACTATTATACTCACTGGAGAAAATAGTAGCAACACCCACACATTATTCGTTTTCATAAATATCCCACATTTTAAGACAACCAGCAAAATATGAAGCAGTGTTGCAAAGATAGGAATACTCTTAAACCAGTTCATATTTCTAATCCAGAGAATCAAAACATTTATAAATGCCGAATACAATATGCTAAGGATCAGAAAATAGGTGCTTAATAACAAGATAAGGTTTGGCAGACGAATGGAAATCATCAAAAGTAGAGGAAACAAAAGGATCAGCGTTCCAATCCATAGTGATAGCAGATTCTCCTTAACAATACTTGAGATTTTAATACCATTAGCAAGTTTCCATTCTATTCTCTTTGTGATTTTTTCTTGCTGCAACATATCCTTGCTTATTTCTCCGGCAAAAAAGATAAATAAGCACAGGTATCCATCAAGCATAAAATACTTTATATCAACACCAAATACAATGTTCTCTGAAATATCCCCCAAAGTTCATCAGAGAGATCATGCCGAAGATAGCTGCTACCGCACTCATAAATATAAAATTCCAGTTCAATACCCTTTTAAGGTTTAATGTTATCAAACCCATTCGCCATCCCTCCTGATGACTGTTTCGTTGCTCATGTGCCGAGCCTTAAAGAAACTTAATAGTGCAAACATCATGCAAAGTGCAACATCAACCACAATAATCAAATAGTCAATTCCTATATGATGTTGATTCACAAACTCTGTAATCTGTTCTGCCGACATCGCAATCAAATAAACCAGTGCAAAATTACCAAAGAACAGAACATTTTTGAACAGTTTTACTCGTTTCACATCCAGTACAATGATATTCAAAGCGACAATCTCACAAAAACTAAGTACAAGAATACTAAGATAAACGCATACGATCCGCCCAAAGCTCATTGTCCAGTCGGTAAAGTAATAGCAACTCATAAAAACAAAGAACGGGATAATACCAGAAAAGCGGAAAATCTGTATCGAATACTGTTTTATAATCTCTTTTACTGCAATTCCAGAAGCTGCAAAAAATTCAATTCTCCGGCTTAACTTATCCTTTGCTGTCAAATCTACAATCATAGCACCGGATTGCAGGGAGGTAAGACCAAAAATAACCGCATAGAGCATTAGGACTAAATAATCTTCTCCCTTAGACTGCAAGGTGTCCATCTGCATTGCAAAGCTCATAAAAATCGCCAGAATGGCAACAATCGCAGTATCAATTAGGAGGCTTTTACTTCTGGTAAGATAGTAGCCTGCGCCTTTTCCCATATTACTCATGCCGATTGCCCTCCTTAATAAAGATTTCTTCCAATGATTGTCCTTGCATTTCTTGAATACCCTTATCAAACAGCAATCTGCCATTTTTAATCATAGATACATCATCAGCGCACTTTTCAATCTCGCTAAGGTCATGTGAAGTGATAATAACCGTTTTTCCGTCAGCTTTTAGAGCCTCTATCAAACTACGGATTTCTACTCTGGATATGGGGTCTACACCCGATGTTGGTTCATCCATGAGCAGAATATCCCGTCCCATCATAATCACAATCAAAAGGGACAGTTTTCTTTTCATTCCTTTAGAATAAGTGCTAACACGCTTTCCTAAATGCTCGGTCAATCCTAATTGCGTACAATAGCCGTCTGAACGATCATTTATTTCAAATCCAAAGTATTTCCCAAAAATTTTCAAATTTTCAAGACCAGTCTGTTCTTCATACAGATAGTCATTTTCAAGCTGCATTGCATATTTCCCTGCAATGTTGATTGTCCCTGCATTTGGCTGGTATACCCCCCCTGTAATCAAGCGTAGCAGTGTTGTCTTTCCAGAACCGTTCGGGCCAATAATCGCATGGATTGTATTTGCTTTTACATTCAGGCTAAAATTCTCAAACAAAACTCTGCCACCAAAACCTTTTTTTAAGTTCTTTACTTCAATCGCATTTTGAATCTCAGACATATTTTTTGCTCCTTTCATTTGGTGCTCCACCATATAGGTATAGTGTATAAAACGAAGAAGCATTTTGCATGAGTAATTACTGCAATTTCGATACTGCCATCAGGCAAATGTCACAGAAACCTCACAACGAGAAAAAAATTTAGTATTCTGTCAGTTCCACAATTACATTACTTTGCAGATACAGCCAGTCCGTAAATTCTTTCGGGCTGGCCGTTCCTGTTTTTACAGCCTTTTTTCTCTGTAAGGCTTCTTTCTTAAAGTCGGAAAAGGAAGCCTGTATTTTTTCCAGACGGTCAGCCGGAAAGCCTGCGGTATTTTTTACCCGGTTTATTTTGTTGCGCCAGTTCTGGCATTCATTTTTATAAAGCAGGTCATAGTTATTTTCTCTTGACCTCTCGTCAAATTCCCGCTTGTTTTGAAGCGCCTGTGCTTTTCGGCACTTGTCGCTGCACAGCTCATACCGCTGGCTCTTTGCCAGAAAATATTTTCCACAGACCTTGCACCGCCGGAAGCAAAGCCCCCAGTCATTCAGCCTGTTCAGATAATAGGTAATCAACGGGTAGAGGGACGCATAGGCAGACACACATTCTTCTGTGCGCCGGTTGTCCGGGAACCAGAGGTCAAGCCGGGTATCTTCTGACGGTGCGCCTTTGAAATAAAGGCTGCCAGCTTGAAATTGTTTCGGTTTTCCTGTCTCCCTGTCAAAGCTCATGGTTTCGTTTTGGAATACCCCCCCGGTCAGTCTGCTCATTTTATCCATGAAGCGGTCACAGGCAGCGTTACGGTCACGGGGGGGTTCTCTGGCAAGCAGATAGCTGTTCCAGATACGGAACGCCACATACATTTTCAGAGGGTCGTTGCTAAGATATTTCTCCCAAAGAAATTCGCTTGCCGCCTGCTCCAGCTCCGGCTGTTTCCATCGGTTGGAGTGGAGAGCTTGCCGCAGCGGAGAAAGCCCGTATAAGTTCCAGTCTCTGTCCGTGTCACGCTCAAAGTTTATCAAAAAAGTTCCCAGTGGGCGTGTCATATCACAAAGCACCTCTGCGTTTTGGCTCCCGTTCAGACGGAAGCGGATCTGCTGTTCTTCCCCAATCAAAATCCGCTCTTTCATTTTCTTCCTGTCCAGCGTCAGGACAAACAAAATCCTCTCAAAACATGGCTCATGCCGTATAAACTGATTCTCCATCCCTATCCCCCCCTGCCTTTGTTTATGGTAATTATATAATTCAGTTATATCCGTTACACTCATGGTATCGCAGAATCATTGTTTTGTCAAGGATAGTACGCTATGATGATTGCGGTTGGTAATTTCGTACCGCACAGTACCTTGACAAGTGAATGACCGTCCAAAAGGGATATGACCGGCAGGAGAAGTGACGCATTCGGCGCACCAATGCAGGGAAACACCGCAGGAATGGGGGGCAGGAAAACGGCTTTTGGGGGGGAGAACGGCAACAGGAAGCATTTTAACCTATTTGATTTATGGGAGGAACAGAATGAACGATAAAAAGAGATTGAACAGCTACGAGGATTTACCGCTGGTTCTGGATGTGGCGGACATTCAGCGGATTATGGGAATTTCAAGAGCGAGCGCCTATGAGCTGGTACACACACCCGGCTTTCCAGCGTTCCGCAGGGGGGGCAGACTTATCAAGGTCAGCAAAATTGCTTTCTTTGAATGGATGGCAAAAGGCTCCGAAACCGTACCGGGAAGCGACAAATAAGCGTGAGGTATCATTCCCTGACTTGCAATACTGCCGCACTTTCCAAAGGGGGGGCATACAGAGGGAAAAAAACTTAAAAATGATACCGAGACGCTACATCAAAACAGCCTATCTGCGTACATCAGATAGAAACGGAGAAAGGAGCCGGTTATGGCAAGAATGAGTAACAAGCGGCGGTTGGAATGGTCTTTCTTCTTAAATGACCGCAGCCGTATCACTTACAACGAACTGTGCCGGAAATGCCAGCACGAATGTAAACAGAGCTTCCGGGCGGTTGTGGTTGACTGCCCGAAGTATCTTTCCAAGCGTTCCAAGAAAAAGGACAAGACTGCCGGAAACGGCAAAATCCCTTAGGAACTAAGGGCGCACTTCTATACATAGTCTAAAGACCATGTATCGTGCGTCCTGCGGAGCTTACCTCTGCCGCTGATAAAATCAGCAATCCGAGGTCTGCGTTCGCTTCGCTCCGACAAGGTGGCTACACCCCCCCTTGCGCCGCTAAAGCGGCTATCCCCCCTGTGTACCCGCCGCAAAGAGAAATCCGCTCTGCGGTTTTCCCTTTTCATCGGGTTTTATAGAAGCACTGACACACGGACTGTCTGCGGATGGTCTTTCTTTATCTTATCAGCAAAGGATGTGAGAACATGGAAAAATCTTTGGAACAGTTGAAGCAGGAATATGAAAAAACCACTGTCCTGCTGGAACAGGAAAAACGGAAAATGCAGCGTTTGAAAAACCGGCAGGCGTATCTGGAAAGCGGTTCCCGGAAACAGAGGACGCACCGGCTGATTACCCGTGGGGGGGCAGCTATTGAGAGCATTGCACCACAGACAAAGGAGCTATCCGAAGCGGAATTTTATTCCCTCATGGAAAGCATTTTGAATCTGCCGCAGGCGGAGCATTTCATCCGGTCTGCCACAGAGAACCACGCCCGTATTTCCGGGCAGGAGAAAGGCGGTGACTAAGGATAGCACTTTATCATTTTTCAATCGCACAGATCAAGCGCAGCGCCGGTCAGAGCGCCATTGCCAGCACAGCCTATCGAGCCGGGGGGGAGCGTCTTTACAGCAGCTACTATGGAGAAGTCAGCGACTACACCAAAAAGGGCGGCGTGATCGCTTCGGAAATCATGCTGCCGCCCCCCCATGCGCCGGAAATATATCTTGACCGGGCGACCCTCTGGAATGCTGTGGAGAACTGCGAGAAACATCCAAAAGCACAGCTTGCCTATTCCTTTGATATTGCCATGCAGAATGAATTGACGCTGGAAGAAAACATGGAGCTGGCGAGGAAGTTCGTACAGGAGCAGTTTGTGACAAAAGGCATGATTGCCGACCTTGCTTTTCACAGCCCGGAGAAAGAGGACGGCGGCATCCCTAACCCGCATTTTCATGTGATGACAACCATGCGCCCTTTGAACCCGGATGGCACATGGGGGGGACAAAAACAGCGTCGGGAATATCTTCTTGATGAAGATGGAAACCGAATCCGGGATAAAAACGGCGATTATATGTTTAACGCTGTCCATACAACAGACTGGCATGAGCCGGAAACGCTGGAACACTGGCGGGAGCAGTGGGCGGCTGCCGTTAATACAAAATTTGAGGAAAAAGGGCTGGATGTGCGTATCGACCACCGTTCCTATGTGCGGCAGGGGCTTGACCTGATACCTACTGTCCACGAGGGAGCTAATGTCCGGCAGATGGAAGCAAAGGCATCCGCACCGAGAAAGGGGAACTGAACCGCTGGATTAAAGCCACCAACCGGCTCATGCAGGATGTGAGGAAGAAGATCAAAGCCCTGTTTGTCTGGATGGCAGAGGTAAAAGAAGAACTTTCCAAACCGCAGACACCGAGCCTTGCCGACCTGTTGATCGCTTATTACAACCAGCGCAACGCAGGGGGCATGGAGCAATAAAGCCAGAACCGGAAACTTAAAGCAGTTTGCCGAAGCCGTCAATTATCTGACGG
>BBDW01000023.1 GCA_001312505.1 Mediterraneibacter faecis JCM 15917 | reverse complement strand
CCCCCCTTAAAAGCCTCGATTCTCTTTAAATAACTATCGTTATCAATTCTATTTCAATCGAATATTACCCCCCCTTGTAAGAATTGATCATTCATCTAATCATCTTCCTGTAAAAGACACTTTCTAATCCACCAATCTTTCGTTCTAAAGATGTAGGACGGATTTTGCGGACATTCAAAATAAAAAAGAATGTGGAGGTAACAGACAATGGCAAAGACAATTTTTGAGGAAATGGGCGGCAAATACGAAAGGCAAGGCGATTATTTAATACCGTGCTTAACTGTACCCGCCGAAGAAGAACAGCCGATAGGCATCTGGGGGGGACAGCGGCATTTGGATTATCTGAAGCATCACTGCAAAGTTACATACACCAATCTTCTTACAAGCGGCAGACTTAACGCTTACCTTGCCGACATTGACAGACAGGCACAGGAACGCTTTGAAAGGCTCATAGAGGGTATGAAACAGGCACAGGGCATAACGGAACAGCTAAAGGCAGAAAACGCCTTAGAATGGACAGGATGCCTCAATAACATAAGGGCTTGTGCGAGGGAGATTGTGGAAAAGGAAATTATTTTTGCATAAACAGATGATTAGTGGCAGGGGGGGGAAATCCTGCCGCTTTTTCTGCTTTAGTTTGTCAGCTTGACAAATAAAGGGTTAAGGAATATAATTAGATTCAGTATTATACAAGGAGTTAATAAATATGCGGCAAGGTATTCTTAAATAAACTGTCAATTTGATAGTGGGAACAAAAAGTAGCAGTCCCGTTTCACTTTTAATATGGGGGGGCTTAGTTTTTTGTACCCAGTTTAAGAATACTTTTATCATGTAATTTTATATGCCGAAAACATATAAGTGTTTTGGGGGGCTATTGGAGTTATTTACCCAGTGATAGGAGTATTTATCACTGGGTATTTTTATGCCCTTTTTTGGGTGTTGATAGGAGGAAAATCACATGAAAATAATTAACTTAGGCATTCTGGCTCACGTTGACGCAGGAAAGACAACATTAACGGAGAGTTTATTGTATACCAGTGGTGCAATTGCAGAACCAGGGAGCGTAGATAAAGGCACAACAAGGACAGATACAATGAATTTGGAGCGTCAAAGGGGAATCACTATCCAGACAGCAGTGACATCTTTTCAGTGGGAGGATGTAAAAGTCAACATTATAGATACGCCAGGCCATATGGATTTTTTGGCGGAAGTATACCGTTCTTTATCCGTATTAGACGGAGCAGTATTATTAGTTTCTGCAAAGGATGGCATACAGGCACAGACCCGTATACTGTTTCATGCACTACAGACAATGAAGATTCCGACAATTTTTTTCATCAATAAAATTGACCAAGAGGGGGGGATTGATTTGCCAATGGTATATCAAGAAATGAAAGCAAAGCTTTCTTCGGAAATTATAGTGAAGCAAAAGGTTGGGCAGCATCCCCCATATAAATGTAACGGACAATGACGATATGGAACAGTGGGATGCGGTAATTATGGGAAACGATGAACTATTAGAGAAATATATGTCAGGGAAACCGTTTAAAATGTCAGAACTGGAACAGGAAGAAAACAGGAGATTCCAAAACGGAACGTTATTTCCCGTTTATCACGGAAGTGCTAAAAACAATCTGGGGATTCGGCAGCTTATAGAAGTGATTGCCAGTAAGTTTTATTCATCAACGCCTGAAGGTCAATCTGAACTATGCGGGCAGGTTTTTAAGATTGAATATTCAGAGAAAAGGCGGCGTTTTGTTTATGTGCGTATATATAGCGGAACATTGCATTTGAGGGATGTTATTAAAATATCTGAAAAAGAGAAAATAAAAATCACAGAGATGTGTGTTCCGACAAACGGTGAATTATATTCATCCGATACAGCCTGCTCTGGTGATATTGTAATTTTACCAAATGATGTTTTGCAGCTAAACAGTATTTTGGGGGGGAACGAAATGCTGTTGCCGCAGAGAAAATTTATTGAAAATCCTCTCCCTATGCTCCAAACAACGATTGCAGTAAAGAAATCTGAACAGCGGGAAATATTGCTTGGGGCACTTACAGAAATTTCAGATGGCGACCCTCTTTTAAAATATTATGTGGATACTACAACGCATGAGATTATACTTTCTTTTTTGGGGAATGTGCAGATGGAAGTCATTTGTGCCATCCTTGAGGAAAAATACCATGTGGAGGCAGAAATAAAAGAGCCTACTGTTATATATATGGAAAGACCGCTTAGAAAAGCAGAATATACCATCCACATAGAAGTCCCGCCAAATCCTTTCTGGGCTTCTGTCGGGTTGTCCATAGAGCCGCTCCCTATTGGAAGCGGAGTGCAGTATGAAAGCAGAGTTTCACTTGGATATTTAAACCAATCGTTCCAAAATGCGGTTATGGAGGGGGTTCTTTATGGCTGCGAGCAGGGGCTGTATGGATGGAAAGTGACAGACTGTAAAATCTGTTTTGAATATGGATTGTATTATAGTCCTGTAAGTACCCCCCCGCAGACTTTCGGCTGCTTTCCCCCCCTATCGTATTGGAGCAGGCTTTAAAAAAAGCAGGGACAGAACTATTAGAGCCATATCTCCACTTTGAAATTTATGCACCGCAGGAATATCTCTCACGGGCGTATCATGATGCCCCAAGGTATTGTGCAGATATTGTAAGTACTCAGGTAAAGAATGACGAGGTCATTCTGAAAGGAGAAATCCCTGCCAGATGTATTCAAGAATACAGGAACGATTTAACTTATTTCACAAATGGGCAGGGAGTCTGCTTGACAGAGTTAAAAGGATACCAGCCAGCTATTGGTAAATTTATTTGCCAACCCCGCCGCCCGAATAGCCGTATAGATAAGGTTCGGCATATGTTCCACAAGTTAGCTTAACAGCTTGCAAAAGTCATATAAAATGAGATTTGAAAGGATTAGAGACTAATTATGATGAAATGCGAATGGATATTGTGTCCTGTTTGTGGGAGCAAAACCCGTAATAAAATTAGGAAGGACACTGTTTTGGAGAATTATCCCCCCCTTTATTGTCCAAAATGCAGACAAGAAAGCTTGATTAAAGTTGACAACTTGAAGATAACTGTCATCAAAGAGCCAGACGCTTAAGACGCAGAGCCGATGAAATTGTGGAACAATTCACGAATCATCGGCTCTTTTTGTTTCGTATTTGAAAGAACAAACTCACCAAATAAAAAAACGATATTCGGGTGGGTTATTTTGTTATACCCTAAATTACCCTCTGAATTTGTTTTTAAATTTGGAGGGATTTTTTTATGTTCTTTTTTCGGGCGGTTATTCATCTGCTCATACGAAGTAAAATTTATCAATACATAGCATATCAGAGAATGGCAGGAAACCAGTTAAAAAAATTTCTGCCAGTGCAGCGGTACTTCTCACCTTGAAAGTGGAAGTACAATCTCCATACAACAGAATTTGTATTTCCCATAACCGTGAAGGTCACAGAGCCTTTGCGGTTTTTCTTTTGTCGTTTTTTGTTGGAAAGTGCCGCAGGGCTGTTTCTGGTGTGCGTTGCCGCTCCCCCCCGCCTCTCCATCTGGATTTTTACATTTCAAAAATTCAGATTGGAGGTATTAGCGGTGAAATACGCACCAAGAAAAGTATATATCAAAGAAAGCGGCGGCTATGTGGAACTGTCCTATACGGATTTCTGCCGCCGCAGGCAAGCCGACAAGGGATATATGGACAAGCTGTTTATCCCCGTCCAAGGTTGTCTGCTTGAAGTCGTAAGGGAGCAATATGCGGACTTCTACCGTGACAGGGAGCGGTGGCGTTACCTGCAAAAATTAGATGCGAGGAACAGCCTGCTATCTCTGGACGGATTTACGGACAGCGAGGGGAATCCTCTGGACTTTATCGCTGATGAAGCGGCGGACATTGCGGAAACCGTTGTCAATGCTGTTATGGTGGACAGGCTGAAAGCCGCCCTGCCTTTGTTGTCGGATAGTGAGCAGGAGTTGATACAGGCAATCTTTTTTGACGGACTTTCCGAGCGTGAAGTCGGGGGGGCGAGGTTAGGCATAACCCAGAGCGTTGTGAACAAACGCAAAGCCAGAATCCTAAGAAAACTAAGAAAGATAATAGAAAATTAAAATTTAAGGCGTTCAGCCCCCTTGTTTTTTCCTTTGGGAAAATGAGGGGGGGCTTTTCTCTGCCCTCTCAATCAATTCTGATTGGAGGAAGAAAGAATGGCATACAACCACGGACGGGAGGACAGGAAATGGCGTATCTGGAAAGAAGCGGAGGAAAAGCTGCTGCGTGAGTGCGGCGTTGATGAAGTGACCATTGAGCAGATACGCATAGCGGACAGGGCAGACTTCAATTCCAACAGGCGGTTTTACCGATGGACGAATGACGTTGCGGAATACCTTGAGGACATGGCAGACAGGGAGCGGCAAGCGGAGGTGAATACAGTTGCGGAGTTACTGGACGAGATTGAGAGCGAAAATCTCTATCAAGTATTAGTCACGGTGGACGGGCGTACCTTGAAAATCGTCCTGCTGAAAATGCAGGGGGGTATTCCACAAAGGAGATTGCCCCACTTGTGCATTTGACGACTGGTGCCATCTATGCGAGGTTAGACCATCTGCGGAAGAAGCTTCGGAAAATTTTGTAAGCGTCTAATACATCCCATTATTCTGCGGGCTACTGGGTGGGGGGAGTGGAATCTCCCCGCTTATTTTTGGCAGGAGGAAAACGGGATGGCATATAAAGCTAAGGCGTACACGCTTCGGGAGGAATCCACGGAAAGCGGTATAAGGTATTTTATCAGTTTTAAGGACGGGCAGGGGGGAACACCACGAACTGGAAGTATCCGAGCAGTTATTCTTTGAATTTCGGCAGATGGAACGCAGGAACAGGAATCTTCTCCAATGGGACGAGCGGCACAGGGAGTTTTCGGAAGTATGGGACGAAACGCTGAACAGGCGGGCGTTAAAGCTGCCTAAGAGCATTGAGGAACAAATGATTGAAGCAGAACGGGCGGAACTGCTCTGTAAGGCGGTTGACAGACTGCCAGAGATACAAAGGCGACGTTTCCTGCTCTACTACGAGTATGAGTTCAATTTTTACCAAATCGCCGCTATGGAGCATTGCACCGCTTCTGCAATACAGAAATCCGTTGCTGTTGCAAAGAAGAAAGTAAAAGCGGAAATGAGGAAATATCTCCAACCATGACCGACACCGCCCGAAAAAGAAATCTGTTTTTTATTTGTGTGGGATTGGCGGTATTACATACTCTCACTTTTTTCGTGGGAGTAAATCTATTTTTAAGGAGGTCAACGCCTATGTGCAACAAAAACAAGATAACTGCCCGAAAGGAGGAAACCCATGCAGAAGTTACAGACAGTCAACGCCGAAACGCTCCTTTATGAGCCGCTTGAGAAGCCGTCCTTTGTGGTGGACAGCCTTATCCCCCCCACAGGCTTGTCGCTGTTCTGCGGCTCACAGAAGATAGGCAAGAGCTGGCTCATGCTGAAGCTGTGCTTATGCGTGTCGCAGGGAATCCCCCCCTTATGGGACATGACGACAATGGAGGGCGATGTGCTTTACCTCTGCCTTGAGGACACGTTCTGCCGCATACAGGACAGGCTGTTCCGTTTGACGGACGAAGCGAGCGGGCGGCTTCATTTTGCCGTGGCAAGCTGCAAGCTGTCAGACGGTCTTATCGTGCAGCTTGAGGATTATCTGAAAGACTATCCAGACAGCAGGCTCATTGTCATTGATACCTTGCAGAAAGTCCGTACAGCTTCAAAAGACAACGCCTATGCAAGCGACTATGGGGGGGACATCTCCCTAATCAAAGATTTTGCCGACAGGCACTCTCTGGCGGTCATTGTCGTACACCACATCCGAAAGCAGAATGACAGCGATGTGTTCAACAAGGTGTCTGGGACGACAGGCTTAACGGGGAGTGCGGACGCTACCTTTGTTCTGGAAAAGGAGAAACGGGCATCTGACACCGCCAAGCTGTATGTAACGGGCAGGGACACGCCCTATCAGGAATACACGCTCCGTTTCCGTGATTGCAGTTGGGAACTTGTGGAGAGGAAAACGCAGGAGCAGCTTGCGAAAGAAACGATACCAGATGTCCTTTTTCGGTTGGTGGATTTTATGAGGGATAAGGAAGAATGGGCAGGCACGGCAACGGAGCTGTTAGCCGCTATGGGGGAAACGGAAACCATACCCACGGTGATTACGAAATGGCTGAATGAATATCACACCACATTTTTAAGCGAGAACCGTATCTGCTACCAGTACAGCCGCAGGAAAGACGGCAGGCAGATTGCCCTTGCAAGGAGGGCGGGTGACAGCGGTGACGGCGGTGACAGCGATATTGGGATACCCCCCCCTGTTACTGTCATTGACGCTTAAAGCCATGTAAAGTTGGCGGCTCTGCCCTGCGGGTGACAGCGGTGACGGCAGTGACAGTGATTTTAGGATACCCTGCCGCTGTCATCCCTACGGGAGAACACCCCCCCGCAAACGCAAAATGCAGGCGTGGGATTCACCCGCCCTTTTCGGGCGTGTAAAATCACCCCCCCTGCGGTCAGAAAAATCTCTCCGATTTTTCCGACTGCGTTTACAGGGTGTAACACACTACACTTTGCCCTGCAAAGAGCCGTGTGCCAGACGTTCCCTCTGGACTCCCTTATGGCAGGTCTTACGCCCTGCTATCCTACGCCTTGCGGCTTCGGATAAAAGAACGGCGGCATGACGGTTACAGCTCTTGCGAGGGAGTATCCCAAAAACACCGTCACCATCGTCATGACCGTCATGCAGGGGGATAAGGGTGACAGTTACGGCAATCGGCAGGGGGCATCCCAAAACTGCCGTCACCACCGTCACCGCTGTCACCCAAAGGGCAGTTACCCGCCGAAGAAAGGAAGATGATGGATTATGCCCTATGCAATCCTGCGTTTCCAGAAACGCAAAGCGGGCGGCGTTGCGGCTTGCGAACGCCACAACGAGCGGAAGAAAGAAGCCTACAAAAGCAACCCAGATATCGACATGGAACGCTCTAAAAATAACTATCATCTTGTCGCACCGCCAAAGTACACCTATAAGAAAGAGATTAACCGAAAGGTAGCCGAAGCAGGGTGCAGGACAAGGAAAGACAGCGTGATGATGGTGGAAACGCTCATCACGGCTTCACCAGAATTTATGAACCAGTTACCGCCCGAAGAACAGAAAGCGTATTTTACGATGGCTCTGGATTTCATTTCGGAGCGTGTCGGGGAGCAGAATATCCTCTCCGCAGTCGTCCACATGGACGAGAGAACGCCCCCCCATATGCACCTCTGCTTTGTGCCGATTACACCAGACAATAAGCTGTCCGCCAAAACAATTTTAGGCAATCAAAAGAGCCTGTCGGAGTGGCAGACCGCCTACCATGAGCGGATGTCCTCACGTTGGAATCAGCTTGAGAGAGGTCAATCTTCGATGGAAACCAAGCGGAAACACGTCCCCCCCACATGGCTCTATAAGTTGGGCGGCAGGCTTGATAAGCAGTATGGGGAAATCGTGTCTGCCCTGTCCGACATCAACGCCTTTAACGCAGGGAAAAAGCGTGACAAGGCTCTGGAACTGGTTGCCGCATGGTGCCCGAAGTGGAGAAATTCTCTAAGGAAATCGGCAGACAGCAGGCGTATATCGACAGCTTAAAGGAGCAAATCGGGCAGGAAGCGACTATGCAGGGCGTATGCGTGATGAAAAGTACGAGCAGGAATTAAAGGTGCAGAAAGCCAACCAGAGGATATTTGAATTGCAGAGAACCAACGAGCAGATGGGGCGGCTGCTCTCAAAGATACCGCCAGAAGTGTTGGAAGAATTACAGAGAACAGGCAGAAACAAATCAAGAGAAAGGTAAAAAGTGAATGAAGAAACAGGATTTTAAGGTGTTAAAGACCAAAGATTTATACCCGTTTCCCGACAATCCGTTTCATGTTGTGGAGGATGAAACGCTGTCAGAGTTAGCGGAAAGCATCAAGGAATTTGGCATTGTCACGCCGATAATCACACGCCCGAAAGAGGACGGGAACGGTTATGAAGTGATTGCGGGGCAGCGGCGTGTCCGTGCGTCCGAACTTGCAGGTATAAATACCGTGCCTGCATTTGTCCTGCCCTTAGACCGTGACCGAGCCATCATCACCCTTGTAGACAGTAATTTACAGCGTGAAAATATCCTGCCATCGGAGCGGGCGTTTGCCTACAGGATGAAATCCGAAGCCATGAAGCGGCAGGGTTTCCGCACAGACTTAACCTCGTCACAAGTTGTGACGAAGTTGCGGACGGACGACAAAGTGGCACAGGGCTTCGGCGTGGGCAGGATGACCGTCCAGCGTTTTATCCGCCTGACGGAACTGATACCGCCGATTTTGCAGATGGTGGACGAGGGGAAAATCGCCCTCACACCTGCGGTGGAACTGTCCTTTTTGAAGAAAGACGAGCAGGAAAATCTCTTTGCCACGATGGAGAGCGAAGAAGCAACGCCCTCACTCTCACAGGCACAGCGGATGAAAAGCATGAGCCAGAGCGGGCAGCTTGACATGGATATGATATTTTCCATTATGACGGAGGAAAAGGGAAACCAGAAAGAAACCTTGAAAATCAACACAAGCAAACTGAAAAAATACTTTCCGAAGGACACAACGCCGAAGCAGATGGAGGAAACCATCATCCGACTTCTGGAACGTGAGTTGCAGAGAAAACGGAGCAGGGACAGCCGCTAACCTTCTTTTTTCGGGAAGTAAATGCAGGAATTTGGAACAGAAGAAAGACAGAATTTTAAGGAGAATGAGGTAAGGAATGAAAGAAATCCAGTATGAGATTGTAAAGGAAATCGCCGTATTGTCTGCGAGTGACAGCGGCTACACAAAGGAAATCAATCTTATTTCATGGAACGGGAGAGAGCCGAAATATGACATCCGCAGCTTTTCCCCGAACCGTGAGAAGTGCGGAAAGGGTATCACGTTGAACGCTGATGAAGCAGCGGCACTCCTTGAAGCATTACAGAAAGAAGTAAACAGCGGGGGGGATTGATGGTATCTGATTGACAGGGCGGGGGGCGTTTCCAGACGTTCTCCTGCCCTGTCTGGAAAGGAAGATTTAAGTATGGGCGAGGATAGGAAAACAACTGGAAGAAGAAAGCGTATTGTGCCAAAAGGGCAAGTACAAATGATTATCAGTCGAGAATATATCGGCACACAGACCGTTGCAGAAGCGTTTGTCCCGATTATCTCCGAGGATATTCGGAAGAAGATTGCCGAGGGCGACACCTTCGACAATGAGGGGGGCTGTCCGCTTAGAATGTACGCAATGGAACATGAAAACGTTAGGACAGATATGGAGGTTTTACAGTATGGCAGGAATAAGAACGGAGAACAAGATTTATGAAGTCGGCATTTACTGCCGCTTATCAAAGGACGATGGCACGGATAACGAGAGTGCGAGCATTGCGACACAAAAATCCATCCTCACGGATTATGTGAAAAGGCAGGGATGGCATTTAGCAAAAACGTATGTTGACGATGGCTACTCTGGAACAAATTTCCAAAGACCAAGTTTCCAGAATATGATTAAGGACATTGAAAACGGGCTGATAAACTGCGTGATTACAAAAGATTTATCCCGTCTGGGGGGGAGGAACTATCTTGATTGTGGGTTATATCTGGAAGTCTTTTTCCCAGAGCATAACGTGAGGTATATAGCGGTCAATGACGGCGTGGACACCTTAAACAAATCCGCTATGGACATCACGCCTTTCCGCAACATCCTAAACGAAATGTATTCTGCCGATGTGTCAGTCAAGATAAAATCGGCGTACCGTGCGAGGTTTCAGCAGGGGGGGAAATTCATGGGAACAACAGCCCCCTTATGGCTATGTCAAAGACCCTGCCGACCACAACCATCTGCTGATAGATGACAAAGTTGCCCATGTGGTAAGGGAGATATTCGACCTTGCGTTAGCGGGCAACGGCATCGCCAAAATCCGCAAGCACATCAACAAACAGCATATCCTACGCCCTGCCGCTTATGCGGTGGAGCAAGGGGGGGCAACAGGCTATGAGCGGTACTTTGAGGATAACGAGGAAAACCGTTATATTTGGAGCGAGAACAGCGTGAGGGGGGGCATTTTAAGAAGCCCGATATATGCGGGCAACCTTGCAGGCTACAAGCGGATTGCAGCCAACATGAAAAGCAAGAAACGCCCCTCTAAGCTGCCCGAAGAATGGGAAGTGATACCAGACACCCATGAGGGGGGGATAGTCACGCAGGAGGAATTTGACACCGTACAGCAGCTTATGACGAGCCGCAGGCGGGAGCAGAACGCAGGGGGGGATTTGAGAATATCTTTTCGGGCGTTATCAAGTGTGCGGACTGCGGCTATGCGATGCGGGCGGCGAGTGCCAACAGGAGGAAACGCCCCCGACATCATCGACTGCGTACAATACACCTGCAATAATTATGGCAGATATGGCAATGTTATGTGTACCGCACACAGCATTGAAGCGAGGGACTTATTCAATGCCGTCCTTGCCGACATCAACCGCTTTGCGGATATGGCGGTCAATGATGAAAAGGCGGTCAGAGCCATAGAAAGGCGGCTCACGGAAACAGACCAGAGCAGGGCGAAATCATTAGAGAAAGAAAAGAAGAAGCTGAACAAACGCCTTGCGGAGCTTGACAGGCTGTTTTCCTCTCTCTATGAGGACAAGGTAATGGAGCGTATCACGGAGCGGAATTTTGAGATGATGTCGGGGAAATACCAGAAAGAGCAGCTTGAAATTGAAGCACGGCTGAAAGAGGTAACGGAAACGCTCAATGACAGCTATGAGAAATCGCAGGGCGTGAGGGACTTTCTATCCCTAATCCGCAACTATCAGGGGGGGCTGAAAGAGTTGGACGCAACCATCATAAACGCACTCATAGACAAGATACTTGTTTCGGAACGTGAGAAACTTGCGGACGGGACAGTAAGGCAGGAAATCAAGATTTACTATAAATTCATCGGCTTTGTCGGTGAATTACATATCACACCCACAAAGCGGTGGACGGCGTTAAAGCCTAAAAATTGTACGGTGTGCGGTGTTGAATACGTCCCCCCCAGCTCTGGAATATCAAAGTATTGTCCCGCTTGTGCTAAGAGGATACAGAGGGAGAAATCAAACGAGAGCAAACGCAGGAGTAGGGAGAGGAACCGAAGGGCATGTATTGAACTGTCCGCAAAAAATGACCGACTGAACTCGGTCAACCGGAATTTCTGGATGCGTATAATATGCGAAAAAACTTAACTCCATCTTAAATATAGTGCTGAGTTTCACTGCCATTCTTTAACACCATTTTCACCACACCAAGCAATGCTGCAAACAAAACACCAGCAACCGGCCATACAATCCATGTAATATCCCAGCTCATCGTCCAGAAGCTCCATGCAAGGTAAATCGCTGTAGTCAAGCACCAATATACACCAGAAAACGTGTCAGTCTTTTTCTTAAACAGTTTTTCTTCTTTTGTATATTCGCCTTCCTGAAGAAGGGTATCGTAACTGCTTTTTACCATCCCAACACGAACCAACAGATTCACTCCTATTGCAAGTATGAATAGCAGCAATCCAACGGAAAGGCCGCAACAATAGTCAGACGTTTCCATGGATCCGGCAATAATTGTCGGAATCACTGCCAGTATACAGAGCACTACCCCCCCAACAGCTGTTCCTCTGATAAAAATCGGTTCATAGGAATCTTTTTTTCTCGTACTATTCCAGATACACCATACTCTGTTTCAAAGCATTCTTTTTCAAAATGTTCCATATGTGATTCTCGCATTCCATATGTAATAAACAAAAAGACGGCTGCCGCAACCATTCCAAGCAAAAAAACACATCCAAATACTGTTGCCAGAGATTCCGAAACATGAAATACGCCATCTTCTGCCATTGTCACAAGAACAATCAATAATATTGGACTTGAGATACACATACTTGTTGCGTTTGCCACTACTTTGGATCCATTTCTTTTCATGTCAAGAAATTCATTTGCATTCTCCATAGTTACTTTTTTCAACGGTTCTGCATAGCTTTCAGTACTTTCGTGATAGGTGATATTTTCTGCTTTCATTTTATCTTTTAATAGGTAATCTGTACTAACACAAAATAGCTCCGACATCTGTAAAATTCTTTGCAAATCTGGAACAGCTCCTGCACTTTCCCACTTAGATACTGCCTGTCTGGATACGCCCAACTGATTGGCTAGTTCTTCCTGTGACCATCCATTCTTTTTTCTTTCCTCTGTAATCTTATCAGCTAAAATCATTTTTTTCTCCTTTTGCAGATTTTATGAGCTCAATATAACAGTTTTGCTGTTTGCATTCCACCATTTCAGGCTGTAAATCTGTCAACCAGCAGTTGCAAATCACAAAAGGACTCGATGAATTCCGATTTTCCAACAATACAAGCAGAAAATTATTTATCATCTGTATTGTTTTCCTTTTTCTTATGAGTCGAACCCAAGCAAAGAAATGAAGAACCAAGACATAACCATACTATAGCCATAGAACTTTCATTTCCACTCGTAAAACCAATAGCTGACGCTATGAAAAACAGAACTGATGCAATGTAAAATAAGATTGATTTGTTTATCCCTTTTTTCATAAATAAGAATCTCCTCCAAATTCCGATTGTTACATTGGCGAATGAATCCACATGTATCCCAAAATCAAGACACTAAGCACTATTACAAGCAGCAATGCTATACCAATTGCTTTGTGCTTTCGCTTAAAAGCGATAAAACTTCCCACACCCATTACTATGTATGCGAGAAGCAATAACATCGTAAAACTCATATGACCTCCTTAAATTCAGATTCCTCAGTTTCAAGAACTGGAAGTTGTCTATTATCTGATACAAGCTTTGGCAGTATAGGATTCAACGTCAATCTTAACCACATTTACTGCACTTGCCATCTTATCGTCGATCTCATGTTCTTCACCAGTCTGTACTTTCATAAGAACACCAAGCGCTTTACATTTTCTTTTATGTCTTCAATGATCATTGCTTTACCTCGACACATGACGCTCCCATACTCTGCTCCATATTTGCAAGGTATATCCGCTGTAATAAGAGATTCACCTCTATCAATTTCTACAAATACATTCCTGTTTTCTTTGAGGCACTCCAGCTTGTGTCCTTTTTTCGCACAATGCACATAAAATGTCAGCTTTCCCTTTTCCATTTGGTAGCCATAATGCAATGGTACAATATAAGGGAATTCACCGTCAAACATTCCTAAATGCATATATCTTGCTGACGCAATAATTGTCTCGATTTTATCAATGTCGGTAATCTCTCTATCTTTCCTTCGCATAGTTTTTTACTTCCTTCAAATTCCGATTGAGATTTCACCTGTTTTAAGAAATTTAATAACTGTTATATTTTGTTATTAAATTCTCCGCAAACCATTGAAAACACTGGATTTGTCGCAGGTGAGCTTTCCCTTATTGTTTCCCTTGTGTTATATCGTCCCACCAGTGTTTACGAACTCTGATAAGGGAAAATACAAGGGCACAAGAGGTCCGGTGGACCTTTGCTCTGTGCCGACCGAAGCGGCAGCGGAGACCAAAAAAATTATATAAAACAGTATAACACAAAATAAAAGTGACATGGTGAACTGATTGAAATGCTTCTGATTTTTGTAGCAAATAATTGATTGAACGATAAGGAAATAAGAAACGCTGAGAATAATTTCTTCTCAGCGTTTCCGACAACTATTTTCTTTCCTTTGACACCTTCTCACTTATTCTCTGATAGATTTCCTTTGTCTCTGCGTCATTTTCCCCCCCATTTACAACTAATATTTTTCCATCTATGTTCATGACAACATATGAATGGCAGGAGGCATGAGTGTAGCGGATATAATCTCCGAAGATATCGTTTTTGAAGTTTCCCATAGCATACTTCAGGTTTCCAAGACCATTAGTTCTGTAACCATTATCGTTCTGCAATACATTTTCTTCATAAGAAATGCTGTCAATTTGCGAATACTCCCCCCCTGTATAATCATTCCATCCTTTTGCTTCAATGTTAAAATCACGATCATTACAACGAATCTGAATGCTTCCACAAAACAAAGTCCATATAGTAAACACAATAGTGGAAATTGCGATGATCAGATATATCACACTTTTTTTTGTATTATACTGAATTTTTAATCCTTCTCCTGTTGCCAGCTTTTTCTTATAAAAAAGGTAGGAGTAGAGAATGCTAATGATTGCAGCTGCCATAATGCTTATAATATACACAACCAGTGCAGCCATGCTTTCCCCCAAAAAGTCCACAAAGCATACATAAAATACCTGATGCCATCCATAATTTGCCGCTGAATCTATGTGTTGCATTCCAGTTTTCTTCATCCATTAAAGACCATACAACTCTTATTCCTATGGTATTATTCTGTTTCACTTTTGGCAAATAATTTCCAATAACCATAAACAGCAGTCCAGTTCCATAGTAAATTACTGCCATAAACAGATTTTCCATATCTGCACCCATATTGACCAGTCTTGCAATACCATTATAGAGTAATGTTATAATTGGTATAATCCACATCGTCATTCCTATAATCTTGCGGCTCTGCTGTCTGTTCCGGTTATCATAAAATATTATTGCCACCAGCGCACAATCCGTCACTACAAAAAACACATTTGCCCACATGCTCTGTGAACTAGTGAATCCTACTAAAACCCCCGATGAGCATTACCAGAACAGAACAAATTAATGAACCTCTATATTTTTTTATCATTTCCTTCATCGTCCGATACTCCTTTCAGATCTATAATCCACAACATGACATCTTCCAATACGGAAGTGTTTAATTCATAATAAATAAATTTTCCCTCTCTTTTATTTCGGATTAAATCAGCCTCCTTCAATATTGCCAGATGTCTGGATATAGAAGCTCCCGTTACTGAAAAATGTTCACATATCTCTCCAGCAGAAAGCCGTCCATTCTTCAATAAATTTAAAATCTCACGTCGTATTGGATCTGCCAGTGCTTTTAATGTATCTTGTATACCCAAGAATTCATCACGCTCCTCGTTTAACATTTAACCTAATTGTTAAATGTATTATAATGCAAGATATGTTATCTGTCAACGACTAAATTTTCTAAAAGAACGTGCTTTGTTCATTAAGGCAGAGAGGCTTTTTGTCCCTCTGCCCTTAATAACAGATGGCTTCCTCCTTTCTCGAAAAAATAACAGCCTTACGTTTGATTTCGTAAGACTGTCTCATAATTTCTTTATTGAATTGTAACTGCTTAATACTTAAATATAACTGTTTTGCACTCTTCACAAATTGAAGCAGCTACCCCTTGTTCTATGACTTGGTTTAAGCTCTGTGATTTTCACAAAGCCCTCTGCATTTTTCGCATTTTCAAATACTCCCGGTACTTTATTTGCAAAGCTAAAAGCACCATCTTTACTGCAAAACAAGTATCCGTCACGCATCTCTTTACCACATTCAAGGCATTTCATTGTATGCACCTCCATTTCATTCATTTGTCATTTGCCTACTTAATTTTAATGCTTCTTGTACTCGCTGTTCAAAGACATCTGCCTTTACAAGAGCAATGCCTTCTGCATCATCTCCGAGAACAACTAATCTGTCGCCTTCATTTAGTTCAAATGTTTCTCCTGCCGCTTTCGGTATTACAATCTGACCTTTGCTGCCGATAGTAACTGTCCCCCCATAAATGCTTACCTATCGGGGCAGGAGCAATCTTTATATCATCGACTTTATTGTCCTGATGAACAAGTGAATCTATCGTAACGCCATAGTATTTTGCCAGCTTGTCACACTTATCAATATCAGGATAAGTTTCTCCCGTCTCCCTTAATTAAAGATATTGTTGGGTAAAAAAGAAAGGTCAGTCGATTTTGCCGATGAAGCGGTAGTAGATTTCTACTTCCTGCTCACGGCTTCCGTCCTCGCCCTTGACAGCTTCGTGGACGGTTATTTTTTCAATTAGAGTGTTCAGAAGTTCGGCGGTCAGCTCCACAGGGTTGACATACTGTTTCATCAGGGCAATCCACTTTTCAGCATCCGCTGCGGTCTGTACGGCGGCTTCCATCGTTTCGTGAAGCTGTCTTATTTTTGT
>BBDW01000022.1 GCA_001312505.1 Mediterraneibacter faecis JCM 15917 | reverse complement strand
TTTGCAAAATATAACAAGCAAAAACGTACTTTTGAAGCACTTTCTGTTCTTTGCAAAGAGACATTGGACGAGATCACTTATCTGGAATCCATTCAGACGGCACTTGATATTGCACTGACAGAAGATGATCTTGCTGAAATCAAAGAAGAGCTCACAAACTCCGGCTATATCCGCAGAAAATATACAAAGAAAAAAGTCAAGATCAAAAACAAACCACTCCATTACATTTCCAGTGACGGTTATCATATGTATGTCGGAAAGAACAATCTTCAGAATGAAGAACTGACATTCCACTTTGCAGTCGGAAATGACTGGTGGTTCCATGCAAAACAAGCTCCGGGATCCCATGTCATTGTCAAAACACATGGGGGGGATGAACTTCCGGACCGTACATTCGAAGAAGCAGCCAGACTTGCAGCTTATTATTCCAGCATGCGTGGTTCCGATAAAGTTGAGATTGACTACGTGGAGAAAAAACAGGTCAAAAAACCAAATGGTGGGAAACCTGGATTTGTCGTCTATTATACAAATTACTCCATGGTGATTGACAGCGATATCAGCAATATAGAAGAACTTGAGTAATATGAAACCTGTATAATATGAAATAGGTGGTAATAACAAAAAGAAGGAAGACTTCAGCGGCATGTGCCCGGTCTGAAGCTTCCTTCTTTTTATATACCATCAGCCCATGGGATTTCTGGCAACGTTTCTTTTATTTCGCAGAATTCTTTATTTCATCCGGAACATGGATCTCATCCACCTTGTTATAGTCCGTAAACTGAAGCACGATCGAGTAAAGATTTACTTTCGTAGTCTCTCCGTAAGACTTATATAAATCTCCCATTACATCACTCATGTCTACAACGATCTTCGCCGGAAGCAGTTCTTCTTTGTAAATGTCAAAAATAACAGGAATTTTCAAATTACGGATTGCATCCTCCTCCGGGAGATTCACCAGATGATATGCTTCTACCATCTCTTTGCCAAGAAGACCCATAAGCTCCGTTCCTGTTACATCGCCATACAACTGATAACATGCCTTGCCATTTACTGTTGTCTCCTGCTCGGACAGGTGGAAAGACTCAAGCGCTTTCCCCCCCTCCTGTGCGAAAATATTTCCGTCAATACCAAGGTGATTCTCGCTGCTTCCTTCTGCACTCTCTTTCTTCCAGGATCCATTCGTGCCACTATATGTCACTTGTTTTCCGTCTTCCTCCACCTGATAAAGTTCCAGATCTGCAGATACCTCAGAATCTTTAATCGTCACCCTGGCAGTTCCTTTCGCATGACCAGCCGGAGGCTCTGTCGTGTTCTCCAGGTCCATCTCCATGTTTACTTCCATCAGATTTAAAATATCAGACATCTGAATTGCCAGCTCCACATGGTTTGCTGAAGAAGTTACTTTCTGCATATTTTCCGAAGACTGACGAAAAATCTTCTTTGCATTCATCTTCCCGGCACATCCAGAACAAAACAGCATAACCGCAACAAGTACGATCAGTAACTGTACAGATATCAGCTTTTTGCGAAATCCACTCTTGTTTTTCTCTTCTGTTATTCCATTTTCCAAGCTCTGTTTGACTCTAAAAGCCTTCCACACAATGCATTACTCCCGTCCTGCCAGATAATCAATAAACTGCTGTGCTGTTCTTCCAGACAAACCGCCATGAGACAGTTCCCATGCATTCGCCTCAAGAAGCAGCTGCTCTTCCGGCATATTGATTCCATTCTTTTTCGCAAGTACACGCACGATCTCCTGAAATGCCTTCTTATCCGGTGAACCGAAATAAATCGTAACGCCAAATCTTGCAACCAATGACAGCTTCTCCTGTACTGTATCATTTGTATGCATATCTTCATCTCTGTCCTGCTTATCACGGAATGTCTCACGGATCAGATGACGGCGGTTTGATGTCGCATAGATCAACACATTCTTCGGTTTCTTCTCCAGACCACCTTCGATTACTGCCTTCAAATATTTGTATTCAATTTCAAATTCTTCAAAAGAAAGATCGTCCATATAAATAATGAATTTATAATTTCTATTCTTAATCTGAGCGATTACATCATTCAGATCCTGGAACTGGTGTTTATACACCTCGATCATACGAAGTCCCTGGTCATAATACTGATTTAAAATAGCCTTGATCGAGGAAGATTTTCCTGTTCCGGCATCTCCGAACATCAGACAGTTATTTGCTTTCTTTCCTTCTACAAATGCTTTCGTGTTATCAACCAGCTTTTTCTTTGCATCTTCATAACCTACAAGATCATCGAGATGTACATGTGCAATGTTTGTAATCGGTATGATCTCCACATCAGAATTCTCCGGATGCTCCACACGAAATGCCTTGTGAAGTCCAAGTTTACCAACTCCAAATTCCTTATAAAACTGCGTCAGTGTACGCTTGAAATGATCTACGTTCTGCGTCGCGGCAAGGGCACGGCTGAGATCACAGATTCTGTCCCTGACACGACGGTTGAACACTTTACCGCCACTGTTACCGCTCTTATAATCCATGATGATCTTCAGGCAGTCAGCGTCCAAACTCTTTTCCAGTTCCTCGAAATCATAGTCAAACATTTCCTTAAAAATAGCAAAATCATGAAGTGCAATCTCATTCAGACTACCTTCAATCTCTCCTACGATCTCACAGGAAGTGCTGTATGCATTCTCATCACTTGCAAGAAGAAATGTCAGATAAGTATGCCACAGATTCCCTTCAAAACCGTGGCTTACTGATAATTCCAAAAGTTCATTGATACAATCAAAAAGGAGTCCTCTTAAATCTTCTTTGTTATAAAATTCACTCTCATAATTATCAATCAGGAATGTGATATCCTTTAGAATCTCTCCATATTCCATATTTTTATACAGCATCAGTTCGTTTGTACGCATTCTAAATAACCTCTTTTCCAGTAAATTCCTCTGGAGTTTTCGCTCCACCTGCTCTGTATTCTGTTTTTCTATCTATTCTAAATCTAGTAATTTCCAAGAATTCTCAAATTCGTTGCTTCTTCTCTCAGTCCACGCAATGCATTCTTCACTGCTGCGTCCTCCAGACTTCCATCAAAATCTACAAAGAAACGATACTCCCACTGTTTTCCTTTCACAGGTCTTGATTCAATCTTTGTCATATTTATATTATTGTATACAAAATGTGACAGAAGATCATAAAGAGACCCACTCTGAGCCCCACTCTGATGCGGAAGTTCGAATTCAATACTGATCTTTGACGCATGCTTCAGATAAACCTTCTGATTTGTCACCACGATAAAGCGTGTACAGTTATCCGGCTCGTCATTTATATTATCTGCGAGAACTTCCAACCCATGAATCTTCGCCGCATAGGCACTACATACAGCTGCCTGTGCCTTATCTCCATCTTTTACTACTTTCTGCGCAGCGATTGCCGTATTCACTACACTGATCTGCTGCCAGTCTGCATGGTCATTCAAAAGCCCTGTCGTTTGCATAAGGCTTCTGCTTTCGAATAAACACGTTTGATATCTGTAAGTGTTGTTCCCGGAAGTCCTGACAAAGTATGCACTACCGGAAGGATCGTCTCAGCAACAATATAATTCTCAAATTCATCCAGAAGATCATACATCTCGTTCACCGGACCTGCAGATGAATTTTCAATCGGAAGAACCGCATAATCCGCAGCACCTTCTTCAATCGCAGTCATCGCATCACGGAATGTTCTTACATGAAAGCAATTCACATCTTCTCCAAAGAACTGATGCATTGCTGCTTCTCCGTAAGCACCTTCTGTTCCCTGGAACACAACTCTGGCAGTATCCTTCTCAAGAGAATCAATCTGAATAAAAGGAAGCCTTCCAAGTGCGCCTGCTTCTACCAGCTTCTGATACTGCAGTTTTCTGCTCATAGACATCAGCTGCGTATATAATTCACGAACTCCGTTCTTATCAAAATCATTGTCAACCTTTGATGCCACATCTGCAAGTTTCTCCTGCTCCCGCTGCCGGTCATACACTTTACGTCCGGCTTTCACCTTATAATCTCCAACTTCACGGCAGACATTCATTCTCTTCTGATAAAGTTCCACCATCTGGTTATCTATCTTGTCGAGCTCTACTCTCAGTTCTTCAAGTGTTGCCATCCTAACTTCTCCTTACTAAAAAACTCCATCCATACTGCATCTCTTTTATACTGATTTGTAACACAATTAATTATAGTAAAAACACTGCATGAACAGTACCAAGTATAATACATTTTTTCCACAAAATCTATCCTTTGAAAAAAGTTTATTTTCCTGTTGAAAATCTTCTCGTTTTAGTATATCATGGTATGGAATACGAGAACAATCGGTTTTTATCTGATTCAAGCGTCTCGAATAAAACATTGGGAGGTATACAAATGAACGTTTCTGATTGTATCAAGATGCGCAGAAGCATAAGGAAATATAAACCTGATCATATTGATCATTCTATTATTGATTCTATTATTTCTATTGCTTCCTATTCTCCATCTTGGAAAAACACACAGATCACTCGTTATATCGCAATTGAAGACCCCCCCTCTATTCTCAAAAAGATCGCTGATGATTATACCCCCCTGTTTACAATTCTAATATTATCCGTCAAATTCCTATGCTGGTTGCTGTTACTTTTATCAAAGGCAGATCCGGTTTTGAACGTGACGGATCCTACAGCACAAAAAAGGGAGACAGATGGCAAATGTTTGACGTTGGTGTTGCTTGCCAGTCTTTCTGTCTTGCTGCAAAAGAACAGGGACTTGGTACTGTGATCATGGGCATCTTTGATGAAGAAAAAATTACAGAACTTTTAGAGATTCCGCCAGAGAGGGAACTGGCAGCTCTGATTGCAGTCGGCTGGCCGGATGATGATCCACAAGCACCTAAGAGAAAAGCCGTTACTGATCTACTAGAATATAAATAATGTGATTCAATCACACAAGGAGGTTACTTATGAGACATTTAATGAGCCCACTGGACTTCTCAGTGGAAGAACTGGACGAACTGTTGAAACTTGCGCAGGATATTGAGGCACATCCTGACAAATACGCACATGCCTGCGACGGAAAGAAACTTGCGACTTTATTCTATGAGCCAAGTACTCGTACACGTTTAAGCCATGAAGCCGCAATGCTGAACCTTGGAGGAAGCGTTATGGGGGGGTTCTCTTCCGCAAGCTCCAGTTCTGCTGCAAAAGGAGAAAGTGTATCTGATACAATCCGTACAATCTCCTGCTACGCAGATATCTGTGCAATGAGACACCCAAAAGAAGGTGCTCCGATGGTTGCCTGCCAGCATTCCAAAATTCCGGTGATCAACGCAGGAGACGGTGGACATCAGCACCCGACACAGACACTGACAGACCTTCTCACAATCCTTAACGTAAAAGGCAGACTTGACAACATGACAATCGGTCTGTGCGGAGACTTAAAATTCGGTCGTACTGTTCACTCACTGATCACAGCACTCGTGAGATACACAGGCATCCGTTTTGTACTGATCTCTCCAGAAGAATTAAGACTTCCGGAATACATCCGTCATGATGTACTTGACAAGATGAACATTCCTTACGAAGAAGTTGTACGTCTGGAAGAAGCAATGCCAAAACTTGATATTCTGTACATGACACGTGTTCAGAAAGAACGTTTCTTCAACGAAGAGGACTATGTACGTATGAAAGACTTCTACATTCTCGACAAAGAGAAAATGAAACTCGCTCCGGAAGATATGTATATTCTTCATCCGCTTCCGCGTGTAAATGAAATCTCTGTTGACGTTGATGACGATCCACGTGCTGCTTATTTCCGTCAGGTTCAGTACGGAGTATATGTACGTATGGCTCTGATCCTTACACTTTTGGATATTCACGTTGACTAATATAATCATATTTCATAGTACGAAAGGGGTAACAAAATGTTAGAAAATACATTAACTGTAGGACGCATCTCTGAAGGATTCGTTCTTGACCATATTGAAGCCGGCAAAAGCATGGAGATTTATAAATACCTTCACCTGGATAAATTAGACTGCTGTGTTGCCATCATCAAAAATGCAAAAAGTAATAAAATGGGAAAAAAAGATATCATGAAGATTGAATGCCCGATCGATTTCATGGATCTTGATATTCTCGGATTCATCGATCACAACATTACTGTAAATATTATTGAAAACGGAGAGATCATCTCCAAGAAACCTCTGACTCTTCCTAAGAAGATCAAAAATGTGATCCGCTGCAAGAACCCAAGATGTATCACATCAATCGAGCAGGGACTTGATCATGTATTTGTACTGACTGATGAAGAGAATCAGGTATACAGATGCCAGTACTGCGAGGAGAAATATAGCCGCAGATAATCCATCGTTTATCTATATCAGATGTGGGATTGACTCCCACATCTAATATAAGAGCCAGAGCAGTTACCGTGTGTGGTATCTGTCCTGGCTCTTATAAATTTAACACTCTTCTGCAATTTTATAAATCAGCTTCTCTGTATCTTCCCATCCCAGACATGGATCTGTAATAGATTTTCCGTAAGTCATATGATCGCAGATCTTCTGATTTCCTTCTTCGATATAACTTTCGATCATAACTCCCTTGACCATCTTCTTCACATCATCATTATATCTTCTGCTGTGAAGAATTTCGCTGACAATACGAATTTGTTCTTTGAACTGCTTATTGGAGTTGGAATGGTTCGCATCAATGATCGCTGCCGGGTTTTTCAGGTCTTTCTTCGCATAAACATCTACCAGACGGACAAGATCCTCATAATGGTAGTTCGGAATACAGGTTCCATATTTGTCAACACCACCACGAAGAATTACATGTGCAAGATCATTTCCTTCTGTTGTAACATCCATTCCTCTGTAAATGAAGTTATGGGAGTTCTGAGCAGCAATTACGGAGTTCATCATAACTGAAAAGTCTCCACTGGTCGGATTCTTCATACCAACCGGAATGTCCATTCCACTGGCTGTCAGACGGTGCTGCTGGTTCTCTACCGAACGGGCACCGATTGCCTCATAAGAAAGGATATCGTCAAGATAGCTTCTGTTCTCCGGATAAAGCATCTCGTCTGCGGATGTCAGTCCTGTCTCTTTGATCGCGCGGATATGCATTCTGCGGATTGCAATGATACCCTCAAGAAGGTTTGGAGCCTGATCCGGATCCGGCTGATGAAGCATTCCCTTATATCCTTCTCCTGTTGTACGTGGTTTGTTTGTATAAATACGAGGAATGATCATCAGACGGTCTGATACCTTCTCGTTCACTTTTGCAAGACGATTCACATAGTCGCACACAGAATCTTCATTGTCTGCGGAACATGGTCCCACGATAACAACAAATTTATCGGATTTTCCTTCAAAAATCTCCCGAATCTCCGCATCACGTTTCTTCTTGATCTCTGCCAGTTCTTTCGGAAGCGGGTATTCCGCCTTCAGGTTTGCAGGTAATGGTAATTCTGCATTAATTTTCATTCCCATGGTCTTAATTCCTCCGTTGTCTGTCTCTTGCAAAAGAATCTATCTCAAATAACTTCTTCCGCATTATTAATAACTGAAATACAAAAGGAGTTTCTAAACAGAAACTCCCTCCATTGATTGAGCAAAACGATAAGCCGGGTTATGTCGTTGAACAATCATCTATCTAGGCGCCACGTTACCGCTGCGCTCAAGCGACCCACCTTAAGCGTGACGGGCAGCCACATTGCTTATATTCGGTCTTGCTTCGGATGGGGGGGTTTACATGTGCCCTTCCTGTTACCAGCAAGGCGGTAGTCTCTTACACTGCCTTTCCACCCTTACCTGCACAAAATGCACAGGCGGTTTATTTCTGTTGCACTGGCCTGGGAGTTACCTCCACCGGACGTTATCCGGCATCCTGCCCTATGAAGCCCGGACTTTCCTCACCTGCGGCCTTTCGGCACTTGCAGCCGCGATTGTCTGTCTTACTCAACACAGTTTTCAATTATACTAAGAAATCCCTCTGTTGTCCACTGTTTTCAAGATTTTCTTCTTGATTTTTATTAATCAGTTACTGTTCACACGATGTGCGACCAGCAACGCATCTCGCCATTTTAAATCGCCTTTGGCGATGGGGCGAGATGCATTCAAGCCAAAACATGCATCCTCCGTGTCAATCAGCGGAGTGATTGACAGGGAGTGAACAGTAACATTAATCAATCATTGTTTTCGAATTCTTACAGCCCTTCATCTACGATAAGATCTGTTCCGTCTGCTGCAGTTGTCGCAAGCTCATCACATCTTTCATTCTGTGGATGTCCATCATGCCCCCCTTTACCCAGTGAAATGTCACGCTGTGTTCTGCTTTGCTTCTAACAGACGTTTCCAAAGGTCTACATTCTTCACCGGTTCATTCTTCCCGCGTTTCCATCCCTTCTTGATCCAGCCGTCTACCCAGTGCTGGTTAAACGCATTCACAACATATTGTGAATCCGAATAGACTTCTACTTCACAGGAACGGTTTAAAGCCTCCAGACCTGCAATTACAGCCATCAGCTCCATTCTGTTATTCGTTGTCTTCTCATATCCCTGGGACAATTCCTTCTTATGAAGCTGTCCCTTCGTGTCGACATACTCAAGCACTGTTCCATATCCGCCCGGTCCGTCCGGTTTCCGCGCGCTGCACCATCTGTATATATTTTTACCAGCATTTTCAATCTCTCCTGTTATTCCATCCTTCTGTTTTTATCTTAATGAAAAAGTATCTACCACCTGTACCACTTCTGGAAGTATATATTCTAGATCTTCCTTTGCCATCTTGGCACTCTCCGGCAGATTGATCATCAATGTCTTCTTTCTGATTCCAGCCTCTGAACGATCCAGAATCACTTTCTTTGTATGACGAAGATTATAAGCCCTGAGTGCTTCCGGAATACCTGGAAGCAGACGGTCTGCTGTCTCCCTCACAGCATCCGGCGCACAATGCTTCTCCAGGAATCCAACTGCTCCGGTTGTCAGAACCAGCTCAACCATTCCCGCATCTGCCAGCTTACAGAGCACTGTTTTCAGCATTTCTTTATCCTCTGGAAATGCTTTTGCTGCCCGAACTTCAATCCCAACCTGCTCCAGCATTCTTTTGAGTGATGCTGCCGCTGCCACATCCGCTTTTGCTTTATATGCCCCCCCTGTATCTAATGATAAAATAACCGCTCTCATCTTCTGTCTGCCCCCCTTTCTTAATTCTACTATGATCTCCACTCGTACTTCTCATTATACAAAACAATAAACTTTTGTGCAACCAGAACAAAGAATGTGCCTCGGCACATTCTTGCGCCTGCGGCGGTCGCTTGCGACGCCTACATTATACGCCACAGTGCGCATCCTAAGCGGAGCGTTTTATCAATAAAAACAAAAAGATGTCCTGACAGATCTTTCTTCCGGAGGGCTAATCCTTATTATCGATCTGTTAAAACATCTTTTCTTAACTAGAAATTAAATGAGTATATGTATGACTTTCTCTTACAGGTTTGCTTTGAAGAACTCTTCCATCTTAGCTGCTGCAGCTTCTTCGTTCTCACCTTCAACTGTCACTTCAACTTCCATGCCTTTTTTGATACCCATAGCCATGATAGCCATCAGTCTTGTAGCGTCAGCTGTTTTTCCGTTTCCAGCGATTGTAACCTTAACTCCCTCAAGAGCTTTTGCTTCTTTTGCAAGCATTCCTGCCGGTCTTGCGTGGATTCCTTCGTTGTCCTGTACTACATAAGTAAATTTTGCCATGATACATTCTCCTATCTTTAATTTATTTTATTTATCACCTATTTGTCCAGACAGGTCTGGAAATGCCTGCTCCAGTACAGCCTTCGCATCCATTGCTCCGAAATGCTCCGGATCAATCCTGTCTATGCGGATGCCTTTAGACTCATACTGTTCTTTCAGGCTTTCGAACCGATGTCCCAGCTGCGGACCAAGCAGCAGAACATCTGTCTGACCTGTGTAACCCTGAAATGCACGTTCCGACATCGCTGTGACTGCGATTTCAAGATTCTCATTCCGAATCAGCCGTTTCATCTTATTCACTAAGAGGCTCGTTGAAATACCTGCCATACAGATCAATGTTAGATGTCTCATCGTCATTTCCTTTCCTGTCCCTCGACTGACCTTAATTTAACATATATTTTTAAAAAGCTCCACTCAAAAAATGACCACAATGAATGTGGTCACTTTTGAGTTACTGTTCACTCCCTGTCAATCACTCCGCTGATTGACACGGAGGATGCGTGTTTTGACTTGAATGCATCTCGCCTCATCGCCAAAGGCGATTTAAAATGGCGAGATGCGTTGCTGGTCGCACATCGTGTGAACAGCAACACTTTTGAATCACTGAATATATGATCACATTCATCAAGGAGATTAAATACATTTTATTCTTCTGCTCTGCGCAATAACTGGATCAACCTGTCATAATCCGGATGACGAATCAGATTCTGCACATCTGCCGGACGAAGGATCAGATCTGTCGTTGCCTCATAGAACTGCTGCAGATTCTCATCCTCTTCCCTTCCGATCGCTGTCAAAAATACAACCTGCACCTTTTGCCGGAACCAGAATATCGGTTCTTTCAGAACTGCCACTGCAACAAAAGCACGCTCCTGGAAGGCACGCTCCGGGTGTGGAAGTGCCACCAGATTACCATAATCTGTTGGTGTAAGTTCCTCTCTCTTCAAAACAGATGCAGTAAATGTCTCTGGAAGTCCCTTCTCCTGCTCAACCCTCCGGCACAGATTCTTTAGAACCTCTTCCTTCGTCTTTCCTTCCACATCCGTAAAAAATAATTCCTTCTTAAAATATTTCTGTAGAAAATCCTTACTCTCTCTTACAAAAAGCTTTCTCACTCTGTCAATGTCATTGTCCTTCAGAAATGAACCAATCTCTAAGATTGGTACCGGTACATAGGAAGAAATGTGTACCGTTGTAAACACATAATCCACTTTTTCAAACGGAAAGTTCTCCAGCTCATAAAGATTACATACATAAATCTTTTCAATATACTCTTTAAATTCTTTGCTGTACTTATATCTGAGAATTTCTGAACTCGTCTTCCCAGATGCACATACGATCAGAATTGAAAACTTCTTCTGTTCATTCTCCTGCTGCTCCAATGCCAACTCAAAAATCTCTGCCAATCCGGCAATCTCATCTTCTGAAATCGACTGCTGAAAGTATTCTCCTAATGCAATTGCCGCCTGGGATGCCATCGTATAAGAAAGTACATAATTCTTGCGAATCTCCTCCAGCATCGGATTACGCAGAATCATATGATATTTCATACGAAGGACAAACGGAACCATATGTCGGTTCAGCTTCATACGCAGATGAAAATCATTCCTGAAATCAACATGGAATTCCCGGTAGATCATATCCAACATCTCCGTAACAAGACGATCGATCTCGCTTTCCATCACAAAATTTTCCTGTTCTTTCGAATCTTCATTCCATTCACTGTCGATATAAACCTTTCCCGCAAGCTGCAGCGCCAGATAATTCTTCTCATCCTGAGAAAAACGAATCTGATAATGCGCTCCCACCAGTTCTGTCAATTCTTCCACAAACTGCTTCTCTTTTCTTCCAAGCATATCCGCTGCCTGCGGTTCAACATATTTCTCCTGACGGATTCTTCGCATCGCCACATAAATATGTTCCACAAAGTCATTGTAAGTAATCTCAGAAAGTTCGATTTCATATTTCTTCAGGCACTGATAGACCATCTTCCCCAGTGTCTCGATCTCATCCGTCTGATGCCGTCTTCCGATTCCTTCCAGACTGTCCTGCTTTACAAAGACATCTACCATGCACTGACGCAGATTAAATTCGCTGCCTTCCACACGGATACCATATCCCGGCTTCTTATGAACTGTAATACCATACTTCTGATAAGTTTCCTCAACCTGCCGGAGTGTATTCGTCAGCGTTCCTTTAGAAATGTAAAGGAAATCACACAACTCCTCTGACTTGATATATTCCGTTCTGTTCAGAAGATATGCAAGGAGAAAATGCACTCTCTCCTGATTGTTCGACGGAATCACCGGATCTTCATTCTCCTTCGGATTCAGCAGTCCTTCGATACCTTCCGGCTGTCTTGGATCCAAATAATATCCGTACCTGGACTTTGATAAAATCTGGATCCCATTCTTCTCAAGCTCTGGATTCAGTTCTTTGATCCTGACTCTTACCGTCTTCACGCCAATTCCAAGCTGACCGGCCAGTTCACTCGCAGTCACATGTTCTGTTTTACACAATAATTCAAGAATCTTTCTCTGTTGGTGATTCAGCAACACTGAATTCCTCGCTTTCTTTTGCATATTTTACTTACTGTTTATCTTATCATATTTCCCTGTAAAAAAAAGCTCACGATCACTATATAATAATACACGCTATATAATAATGCAGACCAGACCACCATTGCTGTCATTTACGATCTTCTGCATAGAATCCTGCAGTTTCACCTGACTTTCTTCGTTGATCAGTGTAATCTTATTACGCATACCATCCATTACAAGATCTTCGATTGATTTACCGAAAATATTTGTTCCCCCAGACGCCTTGTGGACCTTCGCTCTCTTTTTTTATATATGCAACAAGGTCTTCTGCCTGTTTCTCACTTCCCACAATCGGTGCGATCTCCGTTTCTATATTCGCACGAATCATATGGATCGATGGTGCCTCGGAACGGATCTTTACTCCATATCTGCTTCCCTGCTTGATGATTACCGGCTCATCCAGATGAATCTCTTCTTTCTTCGGGCTGACTACTCCGTAGCCTTTCATCTTCACATCCGCAAATGCATCCTTGATCTGACTGAATTCTTCTTTTATAGAAGAAAGCTCTTTCATCAGAGAAATCAATTCATACTCACTGCGGATCTGAGTTCCTGTCAACTCACTCAACACTTCATAATAATACTTCTGGCAGAAAGAAATCCGCAATATAACCTTGCCTGTGTCCATCTCTACCTGATCCAGCAGGATCTGGTCTATGTATGGACTTTCTGTCTTCCAGTCTTTTCCGGAGACACTTCGCAGATCCGACATCTGAGCCATAATTTTCTTCACATTCTCAATCAGATCTTTCTTGATTCTGTGATCGCATGACAACATTTCCACCCATTTCGGAATATAAAATTCTATTTCCGTGACAGGAAATTCATACAGTACCTGGCGCATCATTTCATAAATGTCGTCTTCCTTGAGCTGTTCACAATTCACCGGATAAACAGGTGCCGCATATTTCTCTTCAAGCGCTGATTTCAGACGTTCCGTCTCTTTCGAATACGGTTTCTGGCAATTTAATAAAATAAGAAATGGCTTCCCAATCTGTCGAAGTTCTTTCACTGTCCGCTCTTCTGCTGCCACATAGTTTTCTCTTGGCAGATCTGTCACACTTCCATCTGTAGTCACAACAAATCCAATCGTCGCATGATCGTGTATCACCTTTTGTGTTCCAATCTCGGCTGCCTTTGTAAATGGTATCTCATAGTCATACCATGGCGTCTTCACCTGACGCTCCTGCCCATTCTCGGTATGGCCATTCGCTCCATCACCATGAACCAACACAGTCTGCCAGCCGGATCTTCACCTCTATGTCATCTGAAAGCTTTACATCCGCTGCTTCTTTTGGAACAAACTTCGGCTCTGTTGTCATGATCGTAGTTCCCGATGCTGCCTGAGGAAGTTCATCTTGTGTCCGCTGCTTTACATACTCTTCCTTAAGATTCGGCAAAATCAAAAGCTCCGCAAGACGCCTGATGAACGTTGACTTGCCTGTCCGAACCGGCCCCCCCACAACTCCGATGTAGATTTCTCCGTTTGTCCGTGCTTTCATATCTTTGTATACCTGAAATGAATCCATAAAAATACCCCCTTGTTCTGCTGATACCAATGTATGCAGCCAGACAAAGGGGGGGTATGACTTTTAATTTTATATTCGTTTCGTTCTCTTATTCTTCCCAGAGAAGAGAAGAGTTCTCAATCTTAGACTCGCGAAGCATCAGATCATCTACTGCCTGTTTTGGATCCTTTCCTTCAAAAAGAACCTTGTTAATCTCATCTACGATCGGCATTGGAACCTCATATTTCTGTGCAAGCTTTGCAGCTGCTTTCGCAGAATAGACACCTTCAACAACCATGTTTACTTCCTTCATAGCCTCTTCCATAGACTTGCCCTGTCCCATTAAGTAACCGGCTTTACGATTACGGCTATGAACACTGGCACAAGTAACGATCAGATCACCGATTCCGGTAAGTCCACAAAAGCTCTCGAACTTGCCGCCCATCTTCACGCCAAGTCTTCCGATCTCAACAATACCACGTGTGATCAGAGCAGCCTTCGTATTATCTCCATAGCCGAGACCATCTGCAATTCCTGCCGCAAGTGCGATGACATTCTTAAGAGAACCTCCAAGCTCGATTCCAAGCATGTCAGGACTTGTATACACACGGAATACTTTACTGTTAAATGCGGACTGCAAGTACTCTGCTGTCTTTTTTGTCTTTGCACCGATCACGCAGGATGTTGGAAGCTTTCTTCCTACTTCTTCTGCATGTGTCGGTCCACTGAGCACTGCTACGTCTGCCTGCGGAATCTCCTGGCTGATCTGCTGAGACAGCGTCATCAGTGTATCTTCCTCGATTCCCTTCGCTACATCAACGATCATCTGCCCATCAACAACATACGGCTTCATCTTTGCCGCTGTACTCCTTGTAAAGATAGAAGGAACTGCAAGAACTAAAAAATCTTTTCCTTTAATAGCCTCTTCCATCTCATTTGTGATCATAATCTCTTCTGAAATATGGACACCCGGAAGTTTTGATACATGCTCCCGCTTCTCGCTCAACATCTCCACTTCTTTCGGATCGATCGACCAGACAGTTACATCATGTCCATTATCATGAAGAAGGATTGCCAGGGCTGTTCCCCAGCTTCCTGCCCCAAGAACTCCTACTTTTGCCATATCATCTCTCCTTTTCTTCGCTTCTTTTATTTCTTTGAACCGAATTTATTCTCTGTTCCATTCAACAGACGTTTAATATTGGCGCGGTGTCTGTACCATGCAAGTGCTGTAAGTAAGAACGTGATCACATATAACTCATATACCGCACCCTTCGCCATATCAAACCATCCAAGCTGTCCGAAGATCACCATCTGGATAAAAAACACTGCATAAGCAAGCAATGAACCAAGGGAAACATATCTTGTCACAAGCACCGGCACAAGAAAGAATGCCAGTGTGACAAAAAACAGGATGGAACTGTACGGCAGATGCCAGAAACAGTTGCTTACCACAAGTGCTGCCATAACAGCGATTCCCTTCCCACCTTTAAAATTCATATAAAATGGGAAGTTATGTCCCAAAGTAACTCCTGCTCCTGCATACATTATCAAAAGCGGAAGAATATTACTTCCATGATATATTGCACGGACAATGAGCACTGCTGCAAAACACTTCAACACATCTCCTGCGAATGTCATAAGTCCTGCTTTCAATCCCATAACACGCAGTGCATTCGTCGAACCGGAATTTCCGCTTCCTGCTTTTCTTATATCAATATGATGCATCTTTCCGACCAGATAACCGCTCTGCAGAAGTCCGCAGGCATATCCGATCACCAGACAGATAATACGTTCCATTCTACTGATCCTTTTCCTTTCTCTCACGGATGAAGAACTTCAGTGAAGTTCCTCTGAAGCCAAATGCCTCTCGGATCTTATTCTCAAGATATCTTGTATAGGAGAAATGCATCAGCTCCTTGTCATTTACAAAGATAACAAATGTCGGTGGCTTAACAGCAACCTGTGTAATATAATAAAGTTTTAATCTCTTACCTTTATCTGACGGTGGCTGCTGCATAGCAACTGCCTCTGTCATGATCTCATTGAGAACTCCTGTCGCAATACGAAGTGTCTGGTTCTCAATAACCATATCGATCATATCATACAGTTTCGGAAGTCTCTGTCCTGTCAGTGCAGATACATACATGATCTCTGCATATGGCATATAAGAAAGTACCTGACGGATCTTTCCTTCGTATTCTTTCATTGTCTTATCATTCTTCTCAATGGCATCCCATTTATTAACGACAATGATAACTCCCTTGCCTCTTTCATGAGCGATTCCGGCAATCTTCGCATCCTGTTCTGTGACACCTTCTGTCGCATCGATCACCATAAGGACAACATCGGCACGCTCCACTGCACTTACAGTACGGATGATACTATAACGCTCCAGTTCTTCCTTGATCTTATTCTTTCTACGAAGACCTGCTGTGTCGATAAAAATGTATTCCTTTCCGTCATGCACGATCTCTGTATCAATCGCATCTCTTGTTGTACCTGCGATATTGGATACAATTACGCGGTTCTCACCAAGCAGACGGTTTACGATAGAGGATTTACCAACATTTGGTTTACCTACGATTGCGATACGCGGACGGTCGTCATCCTCTTCTGATGGATCCCACTCCGGAAAATGTGCTGCAACCGCATCAAGCATATCTCCAAGACCAAGTCTGGATGCTGCTGAGATCGGCACCGGATCTCCGATTCCGAGATTGTAGAATTCATAGACATCAGCCATATATTTATCAAAATTGTCAACCTTATTTACAACAAGGACAACCGGCTTACCGGAGCGGCGAAGCATATCCGCAACCTTAGAATCTGAATCCACAAGCCCCTGCTTTACATCTGTGATAAAGATAATAACATCTGCTGTGTCAATGGCGATCTGAGCCTGCTCTCTCATCTGGGAGAGAATGATATCACTGCTGTCCGGCTCAATACCACCTGTGTCGATCAGTGTGAACTCTCTGTCAAGCCAGTCAACATCTGCATAAATTCTGTCTCTTGTAACACCCGGTGTATCCTTAACGATGGAGATCATCTCTCCTGCCAGGACATTGAAAAGTGTTGATTTACCCACATTCGGGCGCTACAATGGCAACTACTGGTTTACTCATTCTATTCTTACCTTCCTGTTTTCTCTTATTTTCTCTTAAATAGTTTCTCTTAAGCCGTAGTGATCCTACGGTCTTTCATCTGATTCTCATCTATATCTGTGGGATTCGGACCTGCGACACCTAAAATAGCATCGATCAGATCCTGTCCGCTTGATTTTACAATATCTATAGGAACTTGTAAAGTATCTGATACTTCTTTCAATGTAAAGTCATCAAGGAAAATGTCCTCGTCCATCTTCAGCATATTGCATGGGATCAGAAGCCTGCTTCCAAGTGGCTGATCTTTTAACTGCTTCATCAGATCCTGTCCTGTGATCAGACCAGAGACTGTGATACGCTCTCCGAAGAAATCATTCCGGATACAATATGTGTGAACCTTAAGTCCCTCATACTTCTCCTCCATCTTCTTCGCCATACGCTCAAGATACGGATATGCAAGCTTTGCTGTTGCAAGAGAAATCTCTTCCTGATGTTCTCCGCTTTCCAGCTTCGCATAACCTTCTTCAAACTCATTAAATAAAAGACGAAGCATTCCAACTCCATTCTCCAGCTGAAGATATCCGTCATAACGTTCCTCTTCCGGAACTTCTTCCTCTGCCAGCAGATACCACTCATCTCCTGCATGAATAAAATGGATCCCCGTATTCTGCGTAGA
This sequence comes from Mediterraneibacter faecis JCM 15917, assembly GCA_001312505.1. Lineage (GTDB taxonomy): Bacteria > Bacillota > Clostridia > Lachnospirales > Lachnospiraceae > Mediterraneibacter > Mediterraneibacter faecis. The sequence goes on along the minus strand of BBDW01000022.1, from coordinate 4,300 downwards.
CTTTCTTCTGCCACTTCTCAATCGTGCGAATGACTTCCTTCGCCTCTTCCTTTGTAAATGGCTCTAATGGGTACAATCCATCTCGATACTTGGAAAGTCCAACCGGCACAACTGACACACTGCGTAAAAGCGGCAGATACTGCGTCAGATCACGAATACTCCGTTCCAATTCTTCCCCCCCGTCATTCACTCCACGGCAAAGAACAATCTGTCCGTTCATCTCAATGCCGCCCTGATACAGAATATCAACTTTCTTCAAAGCCTCCCCCTGCAAAACGGTTATGAAGCATCTTACAACGAAGCTCCGGATTCGTCGTCTGGAACGAAATATTGATCGGTTCCAGTCTATAGCGGACAATACGATTCATATCCTTCTCACTCATATTTGTCAGTGTGACATAGTTTCCCTGAAGGAATGACAGTCTGGAATCATCATCCTTAAAATACAGCGTATCACGCATCCCCCGGCGGCATCTGATCGATAAAGCAGAAAATACATTTATTATGGCAGGAATGATACTCATCCATCAGTCCCTTACCGAAATCAATTCCCAGATCCTCATCAACATCTTTCTCAATTTCAAGCTCCCATTCTTCCCCCGTTCGCTTTTCGGATCACAACAAGCAGCTCCTCAGATTCCACATAAAACTGATAGTCAAAAATATCCTCGATCACCTGACCATCAATCTCCAGCAGAACATCTCCCGGTTCAATTCCAAGCTCTTCCGCAATGCTTCCTGGCCTCACACTTTCTATGATGTGTTCGTGCTTTTTCTTCATCTATAAAAATAAACTCCTTTATTCAATTCCATAAAAATCCTTCTGTTAATTTCTTTGCAGCAAAAATCCCCCCCATATTATAGAAGAAAGACTTTCATGATTCTTAATTTTACACCATATCTTATAATATCACAATTTTCCAGACGAATAAAGCATTGTTTTTTTGCAACATTTTTTGCAAGAATCTTGCATTTTTGTTCCATTTTCACTTGACGTATCAAATAATCGTGCTATAATTTAACACATGACATCATACAGTTAGTACTTTAAAGCGTAACGGTTTAAAGCGTAGATTGTATGAATCGAAAAAGGGAGGACACAATCATGAAATCTAAGAAAATTTTAGCAGTACTTATGGCTGCCGGAATGACACTTTCACTTGCAGCATGCGGAAGTTCATCCGACTCTACAGATAAGAGCGCAGACAACGGATCCGATTCAGGAAAGACTTATAAGATCGGTATCTTACAGCAGTTAGAGCATGCTGCTCTTGACGAAGCAACAAAAGGATTTGAAGATGCCTGTACAGAAAAGTTCGGAGAAGGCAATGTCAAATTCGACCTTCAGAACGGCCAGGGCGAGCAGGCTAACTGTGCTACAATCGCAAATAACTTTGTAGCGGATAATGTAGATCTGATTCTTGCAAATGCAACAACAGCACTCCAGTGTGCAAGCGCAGCAACAAGTGATATCCCGATTCTTGGAACATCTGTTACAGACTATGCTACAGCACTTGATATCTCTGACTGGACAGGAACAACAGGAATGAATATTTCCGGAACAAGCGATCTTGCACCGATTGATGAGCAGGAGGCAATGCTGAAAGAACTCATTCCTGATGCTAAAACAGTCGGACTTCTCTACTGCTCCGCTGAACCGAACTCAGCATATCAGGCAAAGCTTTTCGCTGAAGCATTAGAGAAAGATGGAATCGCATACAAAGAGTACACAGCTGCTGATTCTAATGAAATTCAGTCTGTTGTAACAAATGCAGTTTCCGAATGTGATGCACTTTACATTCCTACAGATAACACAATGGCTTCAAACACAGAAATCATCAATAACATCTGTCTGCCGGCTAAGGTTCCTGTAATCGCCGGTGAGCAGGGAATCTGTGAAGGATGCGGTATTGCAACACTTTCTATCAGCTACTACGATATCGGATACAAAGCTGGTGAGATGGCTTACGACATCCTTGTAAACGGTGCTGACATTACTACAATGAAGATTGAAAGTGCCCCGAATGTAACAAAGATGTACAATTCTACCATCTGTGAAGAACTTGGAATTACTATTCCAGACGGATATGAGGCAATCGAAGAATAAGATTCTTCCATTCAACCGGAACATATTAATTAGAAGATATTAAACAGAACATATTTTTCTCAAGAGCGAGCTTCATCCAGATGAATGGTCGCTCTTGATTCTAGTTACTGTTCACTCCGTTCACAGCAACTTGGTCAAAATTCATTCCAAATCACCTTCGGTGATGGAATTATCTATTTATATGAAACAATAAAAAGAAAGATTAGAGGGATAAATCATGGCAGCATATTTCGCAGCCCTTGATCCAATGACTCTGGTACGTGCTCTCCCGGGCAACGTGGCCCAGGGCATTATCTGGGGAATTATGGCACTCGGTGTTTACATTACATTTCGTATACTTGACTTTGCGGATCTGACCGTAGACGGTTCACTTGCAACCGGCGGTGCAGTCGCAGTTATGCTCATCCGCGCAGGTGTGAATCCTGCACTTGCACTTGTCTTTGCATTTCTTGCAGGTATGGCAGCAGGATTTGTAACAGGAGTCTTACATACATTTTTCGGAATTCCTGGAATTCTGGCAAGTATCCTGACACAGATCGGACTTTACTCCGTAAACCTTGGCATTATGGGAAAATCCAACCAGGCGGTCAATGTCATGCAGTACAAACTGGTTGCTTCTCTTCGTTATGTAACCGGAGAAGGCAACTGGATCTTTTTCCTGAAATTAATCCTTGCAGCACTGATCCTGATCGCACTCTGCTACTGGTTCTTCGGAACAGAACTCGGTGCATCCATCCGTGCGACAGGATGTAACGAACAGATGGCTCGTGCTCAGGGCATCAACACAGGATTCAACAAAGTTCTTGCACTTATGATCTCCAACGGTCTTGTAGGACTTTGCGGTGGAATTTATGCACAGTACCAGGGCGCAGCTGATGTCAATATGGGACGTGGCGCGATTGTTATCGGACTTGCCGCCGTCATCATCAGCGAAGTGATCTTCGGAAAATTCTGTGCACACAGAAAAGCAGCTTTTGCCTTCACACTCGGTGCAGTCTTCATCGGAGCAATCCTTTACTACCTTGTAATCGCATTAGTACTCTGGCTGAAGATGCCATCTGATTATATGAAACTGTTCTCAGCTGTAGTTGTTGCATGCTTCCTTGCAGTTCCTTATATGAAAGATACTTACTTCAAGAAAGGACGGGCAAAATAATGGGATACATGTTAGAAATCAAAGATATTTATAAAACATTTAACGCCGGTACAATCAATGAAAAACGTGCCCTCAACGGAGTTAACCTCAACTTAAACCCTGGCGATTTTGTAACGATCATCGGTGGAAATGGTGCTGGAAAATCAACAACACTGAATGCGATTGCAGGTGTATGGGGAATCGATAAGGGAAATATCATCATCGACGGTACTGACATCACAAAACTTTCCGAACATAAACGTGCACTCTTCCTTGGCCGTGTGTTCCAGGATCCTATGACAGGAACCGCAGCAACGATGTCTATTGAAGAAAATATGGCCATCGCTGCACGCCGTGGTCAGAAAAGAGGACTTGGCTGGGGCGTTACAAAGAAAGAACGTGAACACTATAGAGAAGCGTTAAAAGAACTTGATCTTGGACTTGAAGACCGCTTAAGCAGTAAGGTTGGTCTCCTCTCCGGCGGACAGCGTCAGGCGATCACACTTCTGATGGCTTCCCTTAAAAAGCCGAAACTTCTGCTCCTTGATGAGCATACAGCCGCTCTTGATCCAAAGACTGCCGCAAAAGTACTTGCACTCTCCGACAAGATCATCAGCGAAAATAACCTGACAGCCATGATGGTAACACATAATATGAAAGATGCCATCGCACACGGCAACCGCCTGATCATGATGCATGAAGGAAGAGTCATCTACGATGTATCCGGTGAAGAAAAGAAAAACCTCAAAGTATCCGACCTTCTTGCAAAATTCGAGGAAGTCAGCGGCGGAGAATTCGCAAATGACCGTATGATGTTAAGTTAATCATCTGCGTTATAATTATGCCATCTTCATAATAAACTTTTTATAACCTTAAAAGGAAAGACGATAGGTTCACATGAGCTTATCGTCTTTCCTTAAATAATCTTTAGTATAAATCAAATTCTTCCAGCAACTTTTTCTGATATTCCTCATCAGCTGCTGCTTTCACGATATCATCTGTACGTCCAAGCTTTGATAATTCAAGAATTAATTGATTAATCCTGCTTACTCCCAAAG
>BBDW01000021.1 GCA_001312505.1 Mediterraneibacter faecis JCM 15917 | reverse complement strand
TTCTAATAATACTTACAAGAGTAATACAGAATCTAATCTTATCCTATCTGTGGCTCAAGAATCAGAAGATGATAAGATCAGATGTGATGAGATGGAACAGTATTCTATCTTGGAAGAGACAGTCAAACAAAATATCGATTATGATGTTCTTTTGCAGAGTTACCCAAACGAAGTACAACTCGTACAGGGAATCTATGAGTTGATTGTTGAGACTGTAGCATACACTGGAAAAAAGTTAGTGATTGCCAGTAATGAACTACCAACAGAATTTGTTAAAAATCGATTCATGAAACTAAACTTCATGCATATCCAGTATGTAATTTCCAGCATGAAGAAAAATACAACCGAAATCAAGAACATTAAGAAATATTTACTCGCTGCATTGTATAATGCTCCGGCAACCATGCAGGGATATTACCAGGCAGAGGTGAACCATGATATGCAGGACTGGTAAGATAGGAGGTACACATGTTTATTTTAAAACTTGCTGGGAAGATATTATTACTGCCAGTATGGCTGATCCTTTTTGTGATCGGCCTAGCAGTGAAGATGACAGTACAGACTTATGCGGTTGTCAGGGGGGGAATCCTTGGGTTTCTATTCACTTTGCTGATTATAGCGACTGCATACTGTTATCATGACTGGGTACAGGTTGCATTTCTATTTTCGCTGAGTGTAATTCTGTATCTGATCCTGTTTGCAGGAGTATTCGTGGACACTGTACTGGACATGACAAGAGAACGTATTATTGATTTTATTATATCGTGAGGAGGATATGAAAATGAGCGAAAACAATGATTATATTCAGTTACCACCACTAAAAAAGACACACCAGCCGATGTGGTAGCATTTATGTGGGAGTACATGAAAGTACCGGAGGATTCAAGAGAAAAAGTTAAGAATCTGCTTAAAGATGCAAATGAAAATGGAGTAAAAATAAGTCATCAGGCACCAACACTGTATGATGTTGTTCCGAAAGAAGAAATTGCTGAATTTGAAGAGCTTATGCGCAAAACCATAGCTGGCATTGTATCAGAAGCCAGTAGCGTTGCCTGTTGGGTGTATGTGCAGAAATATGTGAAGCACAAAACCCTAAACGAAATGCTGCAAGAATTGCCAGACGTAGGTCAATTCATCCTAGCTATGGATACCTGGTTTGAAAAACTGATGGAGAAATAATCTAGGAAAATAGTTTAAAGTTTACATGTTATGATCATGTATGAAGTTGGAACAAAATAAAAGAATTGTGCTATAATATTGTTCAAGAAAAAGCTCATTGACATATTTCAATCTATTTAGGAGGATAAACAATCATGTGTACAGCAGCAACTTATAAAACAAAAGATTTTTACTTTGGACGAACCCTCGATTATGAATTCTCTTATGGTGATCAGATAGTAATTACACCACGTAATTATGCGTTTAATTTTCGCCATGTTGGCGATATGAAAAATCATTATGCAATTATTGGAATGGCTCATGTTGCTGAGGATTATCCTTTGTATTATGATGCTATGAATGAAAAAGGAGTGGCAATGGCAGGACTGAATTTTGTCGGAAATGCTGTTTATGCCGCGATTAAGCCAGATGTGGAAAATATTGCACAGTTTGAATTTATTCCGTGGATTTTAAGTCAGTGTTCTTCTTTAGTTGAAGTTCGCGAGCTTCTTGAACGAATTAATATTGTTAATACTCCTTTCAGCGAGCAATTACCATTAGCACAATTACACTGGATCATTTCTGATGAGAATGAGTCAATTACGGTAGAATCTATGTCAGATGGTTTGCATATTTATGACAATCCAGTAGGAGTGCTTACGAATAATCCGCCATTTCCACAGCAGATGTTTCAACTAAATAATTATATGTATTTATCTCCTAAACAGCCCAGAAATACTTTCTGCGAAAATTTGGCTCTTGATGCATATAGTAGAGGTATGGGAGGATTAGGTCTTCCGGGAGATCTCTCATCTTCCTCACGCTTTGTACGTGTAGCTTTTACAAAGGTAAATGCAATTTCAGGTGAATCAGAGGAAGAAAGCGTTAGCCAATTCTTCCACATTCTCGGATCTGTGGATCAGCAACGAGGATGTTGCGAAGTAACGGATGGAAAATATGAAATCACATTGTATACGTCGTGTTGTAATGTTACAAAAGGTATTTATTATTACAATACTTATGAAAACCATCAGATCAGTGCAGTAGATATGCATGTAGAAAATCTGGATAGTGATAAAATGATTTGTTATCCAGTAATTCAAGGAGAACGAATCAACTATCAAAATAAATAATGTTTTGAAATCAGGGATGAGGTAGAAAGGAAAGTTCCATGATAAAAGATGAAGTAAAAAAACTCAGGATGAACAGTCCGGAATCACTACAGTTTTTAAATAATGCTACAAAATTTTATAATTTAATGATGATGTATCGTTGTGCTATTCGGGAGATACAAACTAAACTTGAGGTTTTGGATGATGAATTTTCAGTTGAGAACAATCGAAATCCTATTTCTTTTATAAAAACAAGAATTAAGCAGCCCAATAGTATTTACGATAAATTGCAGAAGATGGGATATGAATTTACAACAAAAAATATACAGACATATCTCAATGATGTAGCAGGCGTTCGAATAGTTTGTGCGTTTATTGACGATATTTATATGATATCAGATTTGATTACCCAACAGGATGATATTAAAGTTATTGAAATAAAAGATTATATAAAAAATCCAAAATCGAATGGTTATCGAAGCTATCATATGATTGTTGAAATACCAGTATTTTTTGCTAAGGGTAAAACACCTATGCGTGTAGAATTACAGATTCGAACCAATGGTATGGATTTCTGGGCAACATTGGAACATCAACTTCGCTATAAAAAAGGAATTGAAGAAATGCCTGGCTATGATGAGATAAGTGAAGAATTACTTCATTCTGCAAGAGCTATCATTGAAGCAGATAATGAAATGCAGAGAATAAAAGACAAAATTGGTAAGTTCCACGAAATTTAGGGAGAAAACTGAGCAAGTAGGAAGGTGGAATATATATGAAACAAGATACTTTAGAGGGCAAAGCAAAAACAAAAAATGGGGGGGTAAAACGGCTGTGTTTTTCCATAATCTGCATTCTTCTGGAAGTGATTTTTATTATTACTATCGTAACACGCTTGAATGAATATGCAGAAATCATAAATTTATTTACAAGGATTTTGAGTGGGATCTTGGTTTTGGGATTGTACGCATCAAATAAGACATCCTCTATGAAAATGCCTTGGGTCATCTTAATTCTAATTTTTCCAATTATGGGTGTAGGCTTGTATTTGTTGATTGGTTTGAATGGTGGCACACATAAAATGCGTGAGCGATATGCAGAAATTGATAGCAAATTGTTACCAATGCTTCCGGACAGTCAGGAGTGTTTGAGCAGAATAAAAGAAACAATTCCGAAAGCAGGAAATATAGCAAGTTACATACAAAGAAATTCGCAGTATCCAATCTATCAGAATACGGATATTGTGTATTTTGATGAAGCAGTGAAGGGATTAGAGGCACAGATTAAGGATTTGGAGAAAGCACAGAAGTTTATCTTTATGGAATATCATGCGATAGAAGACGCTGAAGCATGGCATAAGATTCAAGATGTTCTGGAAGAGCGAGTAAAAGCAGGTGTGGAAGTTAGAGTATTCTACGATGATATGGGTTCTATAGGCTTTATTAACACAGATTTTGTGAAAAAGATGGAGGCAATAGGAATTCATTGCCGTGTATTCAATCCGTTTATGCCAGGTTTAAATCTGTTTTTGAACAATCGTGATCATAGAAAAATAACAGTTATTGATGGAAAAGTCGGATTTACAGGTGGATATAATCTAGCAAACGAATATTTTAATTACACACACCCGTATGGACAGTGGAAAGATACAGGTATTCGTTTAGAAGGAGATGCTGTTCAGTCGCTTACGGTGACATTTTTGGAAATGTGGAATGCAGTAAGTGATAAGGATGCTAATGATTCTGATTTTAGTAAATACCTTTTCCACTATGATTATGCGGCACAGCAAACTGGGTTTGTTCAACCTTATGCAGACAGCCTATGGATAATGAGCAAGTAGGAGAAGAAGTTTATATCAGTATGATAAATAAAGCTGAAAAATATTGTTGGTTTATGACTCCATATCTAATCATAACAGATGAAATGACGCATGCGTTATGTCTGGCTACTAAGCGAGGGGGGGTAGACGTAAGAATTATCACACCTGGTATCCCTGATAAAAAATTCATTTATAATATAACTCGTTCTTTTTATCATGGATTAGTTAAACATGGTGTTCGTGTTTATGAGTGGACTCCTGGTTTCTGCCATGCAAAAATGAGTGTGGCAGATGACTGTATGGCAACTTGTGGAACAATTAATCTGGATTATCGAAGTTTATATCACCATTTTGAAAACGGCTGTTTTATGGCAGATTGTCAGGCAGTTGTGGAAATAAAAAATGATCTGATAAGAACGATGGGAGAATGTCGTGATGTGACAGACCAATATCAAACCGGACGAAGTGCATATTTGCGACTGGGACAATTATTTATGAGATTATTTGCTGGATTGCTATAAGAATCTGATGAAACGACCTTTCAAAAAACAGTTGATTTAGAAGTTAACTGTTTTTGAAAGGCCGTTTTTGCTATATCTAACAGTCTGTTGTACAAAGAAGATTTTGCATGGATGAAAAAACAAACCTTGTTGAGGTTAAATTGAGTTTTCCATTGTATTGTATTGCTAATGAATAAGAATAAGAAAAAGAACAGACAATGCTGAATGCTCTGGAAACAAGAATATCTGAGTATAGTATGTAAGTTCGTAACAGAATGAAAGGAGCGATTCAAATGAGCAATTTGGAAAATTATATGAAACAGCAAGCAATTTTTTGTGAACAAAATGATAGCATTAGTAAGAATCTGTATTCAGAGTATGGTGTAAAAAGAGGCTTACGAGATGAAAAAGGCCAAGGTGTGTTGACGGGGGGGCTTACAAATATTTCTGATATAAAAGCTTTTGAATATCGTGATGGAGTAAAGAGTCCATGTGATGGCGAGTTATCTTATCGTGGTTATAATATAAAAGATTTAGTAACAGGAAGTAAAGGAAAAAGGTTTGTCTTTGAAGAAGGAGCATATCTTCTTTTATTCGGAGAATTGCCAACTGATACACAGTTAATGGAATTTCAGGGAAGACTATCTGATTGTATGGAACTACCGACTAACTTTACCAGAGATGTCATTATGAAAGCACCTACATCAGATATTATGGGTTCTATGACTCGAAGTATTCTTACATTGGGCTCTTACGATAAGGAGAAAGAAAGTCTTGAAATTCCGAATGTGCTAAGGCAGAGTATGCAGTTGATCGCAGCATTTCCTATGTTAGCAGTATATGCATACCATGCTTATTGTCATTATGAAAAAAACGAAAGTATGTATATTCATAGACCTGAAAAAGATTTATCTATTGCTGAAAATTTCCTGCGCCTATTAAGACCAGATACAAAATTCACAGAACTGGAAGCAAGAGTACTGGATATAGCATTATTGTTACATATGGAACATGGTGGTGGTAACAATTCTACATTCACTACACGGGTAGTAACATCTTCAGGTTCAGATACTTATTCTGTTATTTCAGCAGCAATGTCATCCTTAAAAGGAAAAAAACATGGCGGTGCAAATCTGATGGTAATGAATATGATGGATGATATTAAAAGTCATGTGAAAGATTATGAAGACGAAGAGGAAATTGCATCATATCTGAGTAAGATTTTGAAGAAAGAGGCGTTTGATCAGAAAGGACTTATTTATGGAATGGGACATGCTGTATATTCTATTTCAGATCCGAGAGAAAGGGTGTTCAAAGGCTTTGTAGAACAACTCGCAAGGGATAAAGGACGTGAGAAAGATATGACCCTTTATAACAATATTGAGAAGATTGCACCTAAGTTGATTGCAAAGCAGCGTCAGATATTCAAAGGAGTAAGTCCTAATATAGATTTCTATAGTGGTTTTGTGTATGACATGTTGAATATTCCAAGAGAATTGTATACGCCATTATTTGCGATAGCAAGAATTGCTGGTTGGAGTGCACATCGCCTGGAAGAATTGATAACTACAGATAAGATCATTCGCCCGGCATATAAGAGTCTAGTCAGCAAAAAAGAATATATAGAAAGAGAGGAACGATAATATGGGAGCAGGAACCAGTGCAGAGGAGTTTTTTTAAAGAGCATCAATGTTGAAAGTATATTTGAATTTGTTGAAAGAACAGATTATTTGTTTCTTTATAGTATAAAGGAATGTGTTGAAAAATCAGACTGTCATGAAGGAGTATATCTTTCAGAAGTGGCAGAATACATGAAATTATCGATTCCAGAAACATCTAAGATGGTAAAAAGTCTTGAAAATAAAGGATATATTATCTGGAAATTAGATGAAAAAAAAGAAAGAACATACCTTGTTTTGACGAACAAGGCAATTGAATTAAGTAATTGTCAGAAAGAAAAAATGATAGAAGCTTATGAAAAAATCATATCGAATATACAAGAGGATGACCTGGCAGTTACACGGTGTACATTGAGAAAAATCCGACAGCTTATGGAAGAAATAAAATAGTGATTAATACAACGGAGTAAGAAAAGCTCCTTCATATATTAGAATAAAAATATGACTGTTTCATTAAAAAGAAGCCGGTCATATTTTTTATGAAAAATAAATTTTGTTGAGGTTAAATTGAGATTGACTTTGTATTGTATAAGTATGAAATAAAAAGGAATCAGGTGATGTACAATGAAAAAGCATAAAATATGTAAAATCCTTCTTGTTATACTGGCAATTTTTTTATGTGTGGCTTTTTATGAATTGCTCGGAATCTGCGTTGCATATAAAAAGCAGCCGGAAGTGTCCAATACAACCAAAAAAGAAACAAAAAATGGGTCATGGAACGAATGCAGTGAAAATACAGAACGGGCAGTAATCATAGAAAAGAATCCAGAAGCGCTTTTACAAAGAGTGCGTTTGATTAAGAATGCAAAAAAGGAAATTATTCTTTCTACTTTTGCATTTCAATCCGATGAAAGTGGAAAATTGATCTTAGGAGCACTGCATGATGCGGCAGACAGAGGTGTACATATTCGTCTGTTAGTAGATGGAATGGAAAGCTGGATTGATATGGAAGGAAATCCGTATTTCTATGGATTATCTTCCCATGAGAATGTTGAAATTAAACTATATAATAAGGCCAATCCGTTGAAACCGTGGAAAATGATGGGTAGAATGCATGATAAATATTTGATTGCAGATGGAAAGAGATATATTCTTGGGGGGGAAGAAATACATACAATTATTTCCTGGGGGGGGATTTTCCGGGACATAAGAACTATGACAGAGACGTGTTAGTGGTTTGCGATGAACCTGAGAAAGAAAATTCAGTTAACCAGTTGTTAGAGTATTTTGAAACGATATGGGAACAAGAAGACAGTGGTTATTTTCATGACAATAAAAAACTGGCAAATAGAAAATCTGTAAAGAACGCAGTTTTAGAGCTGCAGAACGGCTATCAGAAATATTTTGAAGAGAATAAGGAAAGAATCTGCGATACCGATTACACGGACGAAACTTTTGAGACAGAAAAGATTGCATTAGTGTCAAATCCTATTCACACAGGTTCCAAAGAACCAGTAGTGTGGTATCAGTTGGGAGAATTGATGAAAAATGCAAAAAATCGTGTGAAGATCCACACGCCATATATTATCTGTAATGATATGATGTATAATACATGGGAGGAGATTGCAGAGAACGTTTCAGATTTTTCTATCATGACAAATTCAGTTGCGAATAATGGGAATCCATTTGGGGCTGCCGATTATGCGAAAAACAGAAATAGAATCTTAAGTACAGGAATTAATATCTGGGAATATGAAGGCGGTTATTCATACCACGGAAAAAGTATTCTGATTGACGATGATCTGTCTGTAATCGGTTCCTTTAATATGGACATGAGAAGTGCATATCTGGATACGGAACTGATGCTTGTAATTCGCAGTAAAGATATTAATAAACAGTTGGAAGAGGGCATGATGGAATATGAAAGAGTGTCCCGCCAGGTATTGGAAAATGGAACCTATCGTGATCCATATCATGTAGAGCCAATCGAATTAACAAAGAAACGTCAGAGAAAAATATTTTTGGTACAGCATCTGCTTGGATGGGCAAGGTATCTGTTTTAATAAGGAGGAAGGAAAACGTGTTTCAAATATTGATTGTAGAAGATGATAAAGAATTAAGCCAGCTATTCCAAAAAGTGCTTGAGAAGAATGGATATCAAGTCAAAAGTGCATCGGATGGAGCACAGGCATTAGAAGTATTGGATAAGGAATATATTGATCTGATCATTTCTGATATTATGATGCCGGTTATGGATGGCTATGAACTGGTGTCAGAACTTCGTTCAGCAGGATATCAGATACCAGTGCTTATGATCACTGCGAAAGGTTCCTTTGATGATATGCGCCAGGGATTTCTTTCGGGAAGTGACGATTATATGGTAAAACCGGTAAATGTGAATGAAATGGTTTTAAGAGTCGGAGCACTGCTTCGCCGTGTACAGATACTGAATGAACACAAAATTGTGATCGGTTCAACAGAGTTTGATTATGATGCAATGACGGTTACAACTGATAAGGAAAGTCTTGTTTTGCCTAAAAAAGAATTCCTGCTTTTATATAAGCTTGCAGCTTCGCCAGGCAGAACATTTACAAAACAACAGTTGATGGATGAAGTATGGGGATACGAGACGGAGGCAGACCCACATACGATAGAGGTACATATAGGAAGAATCAGAGAGCGTTTTAAAGATAACCCTGATTTTGAAATCGTAACAATGCGTGGAATTGGATACAAGGTGGTGAAAAAATAATGGAACAAAAGAAAGAAAAAGGATTGCGGATCCGATCCTGTCTGACTGGTGCAATCTGGCTGGCACTTGTATTTTCAACAGTCATATCTGCTTTATTATTTGCTTTTTTGAATCATTTTTTTAATCTGCCGGGCAGCATACCTGTGCTTGGCTGGCTTTTGATTTTCAATACATTGATTGCAGGCTGATCACTTCCTTTATCAATGCAAAGTTACTGGAACCAATTACCAGACTTAGTAAAGCAATGAAGGAAGTTTCTCAGGGAGATTTTGAACAGCATTTGGAAACGAACAGCCGTATAGCAGAAGTTGGAGAATCTTATCAAAGTTTTAACGTTATGACAAAAGAACTTCGTGCAACAGAGGTGCTGCAGATGGATTTTGTATCTAATGTTTCTCATGAGTTTAAGACCCCCCCGATTAATGCCATTGAAGGATATACAATGCTGCTTCAGGGAGAAGAACTGTCTTCGGATCAAGAGGAATATGTAGAAAAAATCTTATTTAACACCCAAAGACTTTCCGGATTGGTTGGTAATATTTTGCTGTTATCCAAGTTAGAGAATCAGAATATACCAATGAAAAAAACAGAATATCGTCTGGATGAACAGATCCGCCAGGAATTTCTTTCATTGGAAACAAAATGGACAGAAAAAGAAATTGGTTTTCAGGTAGAATTGGAGGAAGTTAAATATACTGGGAATGAAGGACTTTTTATGCATATCTGGATAAATCTTTTGGATAATGCGATTAAATTCAGCCCTTCAAAGGGGACAATTACGATGTTTCTGAAACAAGAACAGGATTCTGTTAAGTTCATTCTGGAAGATGAAGGACCAGGAATAGAGGATGATGTAAAATCCAGAATATTTGACAAGTTCTATCAGGTAGATGGATCTCATAAAGCAGAAGGAAATGGCCTAGGTCTTGCACTTGTAAAACGGATTGTAGATAGTGCCGGAGGAACAATCAAAGCAGAAAACCGTGAATATGGTGGATGCAGATTTGTTGTAGAGCTTCCAATACAGAAAGATGAGGCCATATAAGTTTAAGAAAAACAGATAGAGGAGGAATTACATGACATTTTATCAGGAATTGCAGTTAAATCAGGCAGGTTCTAAAAATCTGTTGAAAAAGAGTGAAACAGTGAAAGAAAAATCATATCATATACTGCTATATTTGGTAAAGATAGCTGTTACAATGGCATTTTGTTTTTCATTTGTTACTATTTTCAGTATCTTATTTGGAAATGAGAATAGTATTGTGGGTGTAGTAGTTTTATTATGCCTTATGGTATTTCGGAATGCGGATCTGGGGGATCCACACCGGACAATCTACGATGCTTTTGGCTTTGTTCTTTGTAATTATGACTGTATGTCCGCATTTAGCAAATCAGTTTTCACCGGTATTGGGAATGCTGTTAAATATTGCGGCACTGGCTGTGTTGATTCTGTTCGGATGCCATAATCCATTCATGTTTAATCAATCTACATTGGTTCTTGGGTATCTGCTGCTATATGGTTATGATGTTACGGGAAAAAGCTATCAGATGCGATTAGTCGGAATGGCTTTAGGTGCAGCACTTACCTGCTTCGTATTTTATCGAAATCATAAAAACAGAACTTATAAAAGAAATCTGAAAGATCTGATACAAGAATTTGATATCACTTCTTCCAGAACAAAATGGCAGATATGTCAGATTTTATGCGTACCGATTGTCCTTTGCATTGCAGAACTTTGTAATATGCCACGTGCAATGTGGCTGGTATTGCGGCCATGTCCGCGATTTTGCCGTTTATGGAAGATATGCACTACAGAGTCCGTAAAAGGATTGTCGGAAATATTGCAGGTGTTATATGTTTTACAGTATTATATTTTCTGCTTCCTTCGTCAATCTATGCATATATAGGAATTCTTGGTGGAATCGGTGTAGGACTTTCAGCACAATATGGCTGGCAGGCAGTATTTAACACATTTGGTGCTTTAGCCATTGCTGCAGAGACTTATGGTCTACAAGGAGCGGTTAGTCTTAGAGTGATTCAAAATGTTTTTGGTGTTGTGTTTGCTTTAGCATTTTGTGTTATATTTTATTGGTTTATGTCTAAAAAAAAGGTAAGTGAGGTGACCGTACATGCAGAGTGAAGTGAATCAGGAAGAAAATTTGAATAGAATTATTACGGTTCCTAATCTTCTTTCTTTTTTTCGGCTTTGTTTGATTCCGGTAATTATACGGAGTTATTGTGTAAAGAAAAATCCTCTGTTAGCTGGTGAAATCTTATTGCTGTCTGGTCTTACGGATCTTGCTGATGGATATATCGCAAGAAGATTCCATAGGATTAGTAATTTAGGAAAAATACTTGATCCGGTGGCTGATAAGCTGACACAGGCAGCAATGTTGATTTGCTTGTTTACTCGCTTTCCACATATGCTCCCGTTGATCGTTATAATGGCAGTTAAGGAACTTTATATGGCGGTTAGTGGATGTCTTGTGATACAAAAGACAGGAAAAGTACATGGTGCAGACTGGCATGGAAAGATAGTAACCTTTTTATTATATGGAACTGTGGCTGTACATATTATATGGTTCCACATTACACCAATGGTGTCAGATCTGTTAATTGGTTTGTGTGCTATAATGATGGTTGTATCAGTTGTTTTGTACATTATCAAGAATACCAGGACTCTTAAGGGAGAGACTGTATAAGCAATTTTATATTGCAATGACTAGAAAAATATTTAGGAGAACACAGACATGAACAGTAAGTCAAACGCACAAGCTATGGAAACAGAAAAAATACCACGTCTTTTGGCCCAGCTTGCAATACCTGCTGTTGTGGCTCAAATCATCAACCTTTTATATAATATTGTTGACCGTATTTATATCGGACATATTCCAGGTGTCGGTGCCGCAGCATTAACAGGTGTTGGATTGTTTACGCCAATTCTCATGCTGATCAATGCCTTCGCCATGCTGGCAGGATCCGGAGGTGCACCGCGTGCAGCGATTTCTATGGGAAAGAAAGATAATAAGACAGCGGAAAAGATTCTTGGAAACTGTTTTGCAATTCTCATGCTTATGGCCGCAGCTTTGACGGTGATATTCTTTACTTTTGCGCCACAGTTACTGACGATGTTTGGTGCTAGCGATAAGACACTTCCTTATGGCGTGGATTATGCAAGGATTTATATTCTTGGAAGTATTTTTGTTTTGATCGTGATGGGAATGAATCCATTTATTACGACACAGGGATTTGCAAAGATCAGCATGATGACAACAGTGATTGGTGCTGTAATCAATATCATTCTTGATCCGATTTTTATCTTCGTATTTCATCTTGGAGTAAAGGGAGCTGCACTCGCAACTGTTTTGAGTCAGGCTGTAGGGGGGGCAATATGGATCCTTCGTTTCTTGTCAGGAAAGAAGACGATTCTGCATCTTAAAAAAGAAAACTTTAAACTGCAAAAAGAAATCATCTTACCATGCCTTGCTCTTGGTATATCTACATTTGTCATGTTATCTACGGAAAGTATTTTGTCTATCAGTTTTACTTCCAGTTTGTCAAGATATGGCGGAGATCTCGCAGTAGGGGCTATGACAATTATTACCAGTGTTAGCCAGCTTGCAACATTACCATTACAGGGAATTTGTCAGGGTGGACAGCCAATCATGAGCTATAACTATGGTGCAGGAAATAGAGATCGAGTAAAAAAAGCATTTTTTACTCAATTTACAGTTTGTACAATTTTTACGGGATGCTTCTGGTTGATTATGCTTCTATTTCCGAAGATGTTTGCAGGTATTTTTTCGAATAATACAGAATTAATCACGTATACGGCATGGGCGTTAAGAATTTACATGGCAGGTATTTTTTCTCTTGGATTCCAAGTTGCTTGTCAGCAGAGTTTCATGGCATTGGGCCAGGCAAAAGTTAGTTTATTACTTGCCTGCTTAAGAAAATTGATTCTGTTGATTCCGTTGATTTTTATCCTGCCGCATTTTATCCAGAATAAAGTATTTGCGGTATTTTTGGCTGAGCCAATCAGTGATATTTTGGCAGCGATAATAACAACTTCAACGTTCTTTAGTCGGTTTAATAAAATTTTAGATAGAAAATAAAGCATTATAAAAAGATCCTGTTCAAACTATGCTATAAAGAACAGGATCTTTGTGTATTTATTTTGCCAGGAAATTACTCTGTATCTCCATCGGCATATGATAAGCTTGGCCTCGTTTTGTCAGGCTGTATAGTTTAAAGCTCATGAGTTCCGGAGTTGCATTCAAAGAGCTGCAGAGTCCGAAATAATCCAGGTCCTCGTTCTGAACCATATCTTCGATCTCCTCATCATCAATCAGAAGATCGGCAGCAAACAGATTGGCCTGGTATTCTGTATTATCCGTCATATTGTAGAGTGTATCATCTTGCATCGGAGCCATTTTCAGCTGGGAACGATGCAGAATGATATGCCCTAATTCATGGGCGGCAACGATCATCTTTTCTTCTTCTGAAAGGAAACTGCTGATCATGACATAGATTGTCTTACAGCTCATAAAACAGTATCCTTTCAGTGTCTTATATCTGGAAGTTTCCCCGACAACAATGTTCATCTGATCCATGATCTCAAATGGATCTCGGATTCCATATTTCTTGATTAATTTCTTTGTTTCTGCTCATATTTGATTTTTTCCATATAACCAGCAATGCAACATATGATAATAATTATAATAGCTGCAACAAATACGACAACTTTTTTATGCTTTTTAAATGCTTCCTTCATAGTTTCTGAATCCCCCTACATATTTTATAAATGTATTGTAACATACACTTATTTTTAGATAGAAGAAATGTTATATTAGTTACCATACATTACAGGATTAAAGTACTTGAATTGTTTACATAATTTCTATCAACATCACTGATTTCAGGTTGCCTATTCTAATTTCTCCGTAGATAATTTCCACAAATATCTCAGCAAAAATCTGTGAACTTCCTCATCTGTTGCAATCCATGATAGTTCATAATTATTTGCTGACTTCTTTATTGTCTCATGAATATATAATTTTCCTTTCGAAATGCTGTATTCTCTTTTACAAGCTCCCTTATTAGAATTGTAATTTTTGTATTTGCAACAAACCCTTCGTTTAATTCTAATAGTTTTTGGCAATTTTTCTTTGTTAATTTAATTTGTCTAAGTCTATCAATAGTTCCCATATTTCACATCCTATCAAAAATCATACTTTTGTGGATCAAGCCCAGCAGCTTTCAATACTTTCTTACGTTCTTCAATATCCATGAATTCAAGTTCTTCAGGATCTAATCCGGATAATTCAAGTTCCGTTTTTTTTACATTTTGATTTTTCATCTCTGACCTCTCATCTCTTATTACAGTATTTCATTAATTTAATTGAAATAGCTGCTTCCCCCCCCAAAAGGAACACAGCTATTTCAAGATAACTTGAGTTATTTTAAGCAAATTGCATTAGTTTATGCATATTAATAATATAGCACGGAATTTAACATTTTTCATTTGCTCTCTTTTTTTATTTCTTCAGAAATTATCGTTTCCTGTTTCTTCTTATTGATTTTACAAATTATTCCATGTGGTGTTACCATCGCAACCTTAGCTGTCGCACATCAGGCAGAATTCCAGCTCCACAATTCACTAAAAAAGAGATTCAAGATCTCGGTGTTTTCAAAATCTCAAGCCCTAATAAAATCCAGAAGCGGATAGAAAATCTTGAATCTGAACAAGCTACTACTGTCCGGGAAAAACAGGAATTGCAGAAAAAGCAAAGACACTGAATATCATCCGACAGAATTTCACAGCACTGCTTAATGCTCCAGAGATACAAATTCCCATATCAGGAAAAGAGCCAACTCTCTAATAAGAAGAGGTACATACTTAGCGGACCTCTTCCTTTCCATCTAATCTATTTTTGCACTACCCTATCATACTTGCGCCAGGAAGCAGTACAAGCATACTTATTTCTATCAAAAAAGAAAAAGAGCATATGGATTTGACTCCATACACCCTATGATTGTAATCTTCATCTTTTCATAGAAAAAAGATCCTCGCAAGGTAGAAGGTTAACAAACCTTGTCCTTACAGGGATCCTTTCAATTACTACTGAAGATTCCGAAATGTGGTATTAACCGACAGCTCTTTCATATCTTAATCAATATTTACCAATCAAATCAATCTGTCAAAAGAATAAACCATTCAGAACTTGACGATTCATCCGATACCTGAACAATCGATGCTCCATCATTAGTACTATTATTCAGCACACCCAAATATAATCCACTCCATCTGTTTTGAATCTTATATTTCCCATCAGACGTAGTAGTAATCTTCCATTGCTGATTCCAACCACCGTTATATTCGTACTGAACTACTTGTGCATTTTCATTTTGAGAAAGACCGCAAACATCTAAAACTTTACCACTGTTCTTATTTACAATTTTATAATAGCTACTGTCTACCTTTTCAAATATCCACTTTTGGCTGTCCCACTGGTCATAAGTATATTGTTCTACCTGCGCATTATTGTCTTGTGATCCAGTTGCAATATTAACCGATTTTTGGCTATTGATATTCATCATTTCATATGAACAATCAGCATTCAAATAATCCGGAGCTAATTTAAATGCATTTAAAGCATTTGTGAAATGCAACTTATTATTCCCAACTAATTCTGTAGCTCCCAATGTATAACCATCTGGTACAACAGACGAATTTAATTCTGGTTCCCAATAGAATACTCCTATTCCTTTATTGTTAGGAACCGATTTAACAGCGTTAATTTCTTTTCTTAACAGTTCATATGTTCCTTGTGAATTACTTTCGAGCTCACCGGTTTCACAAATCATCACATCTTTACCATACTGTGATGCCATTTTATTCAAATTATACGCAACATTTTCTATACAATCTCCATCATAACTCGAAGTCCAATACGGATAGTATGACATACCTATCACATCTGTTTTTCCACCACATTTCGTGATAAAGTTTTCAAAAAACCATGCGAAATGGCTTATCCCACTTCCATGCGTAAGATGTGTAACTACCTTTGAATTAGGACTTATCGATTTCACCGCATCATATCCGCTATTCAGATATTTCGTTAATTGAGTAAAATCATTTGACTGATTACTTCCAGTCGGATACAACATACCATAACTAACTTCATTTCCAACCTGTACCCACTCTGGATAAATATCCTCATCTGCTAGCTCAGTCATTATATATCTTGTATAATCATATACATACTTTTCCAGCTCACTAGTCGATGCATTTTTCCATTCTGATGGAACATCTTGAATCAATGGATCTGCAAAATGATCACTATAGTGAAATACAACCATTATCTTCAAACCTAGCTCTTTTGCTCTTTTTGCTGTATATAAAAGTCCCTGAGTATCCGCGTAACCAAGCATACAATTTGTACCATCAGGTTTAGTCCAATAGAAATTCTCAGGTGGTTTTACAAAAACTCTAAGTCTTACAGCATTTACACCCTTTTCTTTTAACAACTCAAGAGCATCTCTTGTATTTCCATTGTCATCCACCCATTCAACGCCTTGTGATTCAAGCTGTGATAAAAAACCTATATCTGCACCATAAATCATTTCATTTTCTGACAAATTATCAGCCGCTTGTACGGGAATTGATGGTATTGACAACACTATGCATAAACAAATCATCATTAAAATAGCTATACTGCATCTTCTGCTACTCTTTTTCATCACCGTTTACCTCCCAATATCTATGCATACCTCGACGTCATCGTCCGTCCAAAGCCGAAGAACCGCAGGTTCTTTCGAGTTTGAATCTTTCCATCTGACCACAGCTAATGCACTTCCTTCAAAAGTTGTTACTGTATCTGAGAAATAATCTTCTTCGCTTGAAGGATTGGCTGTACCAAATCCCTCTAGCACACCATTTCCCGTAACCTTAGCATGAATGATTCTCCTCTGTGTTTCTTGTGGGTTACAAACACCATGTTCATCTTCTAACCACACTTTTACGTATGCTACATCCCGTTCATTCTCGGTAACACGACAAGCCTTTAGCCTTTTTACCGAATCAGCAGTGACAAGTTCATACTTTCCAATCTCTTTCCCTGACTCATATGCTACTGCCTTTAAAGTCCCTGACTCATATGCCACTTCATATGTTGCTGTGTAATGAGATTTTTTTCCAGCCGGCTTCCTACCAAGAGATTTACCATTTAAAAACAATTCTACTTCATCTCCTGATGAATATACATCAACACTGGCCTTTTCTCCTTCATGCCCTTTCCAAGTCCAGCTGCTGATATTATCTTTAAACATCCATGCGGTTTTGCTTGCTGTCTGTCCCCTATGCTCCATACGTTCTACCGCAATGTATGGCTGATTTGTTAATCCATATACAATCTCCCGGAAATAACTGATTGGTCTGCGATTTCCAATTAAGTCTATATCTCCGATATACCCCAGTCTTTCTGGATAAATGCTTGTAAAATTCTCTTTTCCATCATAATGGAAAATCCCTACTCCTGCTTCGCCGATATAGTCATAACCTGTCCAGGTAAAATCGCCAATAACATGTGGATATTTTGTAACTTTCTCCCACAGATTTTCAATATCTGCTGGATATGTTTCTGTCCCAAGCACCGTTTTTCCCGGATGCAACTCATGCTCAAGTTCATATCTTCCACTCAAATAATTAAGTCCTGTGATATCACAACTCTGGGCACATTCTTCCAGGCTTCTGTAACAAGAGGATGCTTTGCAAAAAACTCGCCCTTTTCTCCAGACATAAGACTCATGAAACTATTGAGAGCATTACTTCCCCCCCCACCACTTCCATTGCCTTGTGTGTCCATTCCAAACTTTTCAATGACTTCCTTCATAATAACCTTGAGTCGTTTTCCAGCACAATTCAATCCATTTAAAGCATTTGTAGTAAATCTTGTGGCATCTAGTTCATGAAATCTATTGCACAAAGAACGATTAATCCATGATCCTGTTTTGTTCCTGCTTCCTGTATCTCATTTCCCACAGAATAGATAACTACCGATGGATGATTATAATCCTTGTCTACCATGTGGTGAATCCATTTTGGTGCTTCCTCTTTGAAAATATCTGAAAAATCATAGGTATTTTTACCTCGATTCCACATGTCAGTCAACTCATCCATCACAAGCATTCCTAAATGATCGCAAGCATCAAGCATTGCTCTGCTCATAGGATGATGCGAACTTCTTATCGCATTGAACCTGCCTCTTTTAGTCTTTTACACCGGTACCATTCCGCTTCTGGGAATGTCTCTGCTCCTATCACCCCATTATCATGATGAATGCAGGTTCCTCTTAAATTCACTGTTTCCCCCATTGATCTGAAATCCATTAACTGGATCAAGTGTAAGCGTCCTAATGCCGAAATCTACTGTATATTCATCACATATTTCGTCCCCTATATATGTTTTGACACAGCATTGATATAAATTCGGATGATCTGTACTCCATTTTTTCGGACATTTCACAGGAAGCTGTACTCTTACAGTTTCTGTTCTTTCAGAATAAAATACAATATTCTGTTTTTCTGTTACAACTGTTTTTCCCTCAAATATCAGTTCAACATAGCATTTTGCTTCTATGCCACATGCTTTTGTATTCTTTACGTTGGCACAAACTTCCACAACTGCTACATCATCATTTACAGATAACGTAGTTATTTTCATCTCATCATGTGGAATATAGACACCTTTCCCTGTCCATAAATTCACATCACGATAAATTCCAGAACCCGTATACCATCTGCTATTTGGCTGGTTACTGTTATCTACATCAATTTTTATCAAATTTTCCTGTCCATAACAAATCCATGGCTTTAAGTCTACAGAAAAGCCCATATATCCATTTCTATTTACAGTTGCAAGGGCCCCATTTATCCAAACTCTTGCTGTTCCGTAAATTCCTTCAAACTCTAACACCACATCCTGGTTTTTCCATTCTTCTGGTGCTAAAAATGATTTTTCATAAGTATAAACTCCCCCCCCAGGATAAAAGCCACTCTGTGCACCTGCCGGACACTCTTTATCTCTTTTTTCACGAATCATAGCATCATATGGAAGTGTAACAATTATTTTATTGTCATCACCATAAAAAGCCTTTAATCTGTCATCCTGATCTACTTTTTCAAATGTCCAGCGATCATTAAATTTCTGACACTGCATACTTTGTTCCTCTTTCTATTTTAATTATTCGCTTCTCTTTCCATATCCATTCTCTTATTTTCTTTTTCTACTGTCATAAGTCCTAAAAGAACAGTGATTACAACTCCAAGGATTACAGGAATTGTAATATACATACTAAAGATCATATTAATTGCTCCACTTGTCTGAGTTGCTGCTGTTCCAACATAGCCGGATGCATTTAACAGCCAGCCAACTGCTGCTGTTCCTATACCACCACCAACTTTTACTCCAAGTGATGAGCAGCTAAACATCATACCATCAATATGTACACCTTTTGTACGATATGTATATCCACTGATTTCTGCAATCAATGCATTTAATGTACCTGACATTGTTCCTGCAAAAGTTCCTTTTAAGAACATAAACAGAAGCATCATTGGAAGATTCTTCTGCATTGCAAAGAAGATTAAGAAAATACCTAAAATATCACTAATGACATATCCCCAGAAGTTAACTTTCTGCATACTTCCAGTCTTCTTTACTAATATAGGTGTAAAAATCAATGCAATAATAACTGGGAACATCTTCATCATTGAGAATAAGCCCAGTAATGAACCATCACCAAGTACCTGTTTCATAAAGTAAACAGCTGAACCTGTTGTTAAGTTACTCATAAAATAATATACAATATAGATTGCTACTATTAAAATATAATACTTATTGCTAAAAAGAAGTTTTAAAGATTCTCCAAAACTAATCTTATCATCTTGTGTCTTTGACTCTACTTCAACTACAATATTTTCATCCTCTGGTAATTCTTTTACACAAAGACAACTAATGGTATTTACTACAAGACCGATTGTTCCACAAATAATCGCAACCATTCTCCATCCGGCAGCTCCACCACCAAATGCCTCTACTCCATTTGTTACTGCAAATCCCATTACAATATTTGTTGCAACAGCAAACATAAAACGAATAGAACCAAGTTGAACACGCTCATTCTTATTTCTAGTGATGAGTGCTGATAATGCTGAGTATGCAATTCCATTTGCTGTATAGAATATAGCATTCAATGCTGTATAAAAAGCAAAGAAATAGGCATATTGTGCTGTTGTTCCAAGCCCGCCCGGAATAGAGAACAGCAATACTAAGCATAATGATACACCGATTTGAGCGTATAACATCCACGGTCTTGCTTTTCCTAGTTTTGATTTCGTACGGTCAATCAAGTTACCAAATATAACATCTGAAATTCCATCTAAGAATTTAGATACTAACATCAATGTTCCGATGATTCCTGTGTTTAATCCCATTGTATCTGACAGATACAAAAGCACAAAGCTGGATACTAATCCATAACTTGTGTTTGAAGCTAAATCGCCTGCTCCATAGGCTATTTTCTGATACCATTTCAAGTATTTCTTTTCTGTTTCACGCATTACTTTGTAACCTCCTTATTCCTCGGCACAATTATTTTTCATTTCATAAACGCTTATGTTTTTATAATATTACTTTAATAAATTATGTCTTATAATACTACAACATATATGATAGAATATATTTAAATTCTTATCATATTCGTGAATGAAACGGAGGACTTATTGAAATGGCTTCATCCTATACAGTTAATAATATTATCGAACAGGATAATTTAAATAGTGGCATTAACTCTTATATCAAGATACTGACACCTATTCAGTTCACTCTCGAAACATGCTGTCAGTCAGATGATAATGCTTATCTCAATTTCTTGATGACCTCACCACGGGAAAATACTTTTTATCATTTTCAAACAAAAAAAGAAATCCACCAATTTAATAACCGTGCCCCACATATCCACGACTTCTATGAATTATTAATTGTTTTAGACGGAGAAATCCACCAGCAGATAGAACAATCTGACCTAGTGTTTCATAGTGGAAACTGTTGCTTGATGAACCATAATATCGTCCATAAGGAAGTCTTTTCTTCAGATGCAACACTCTTATTTATAGGTATGTCAAAAGAACTTGTAAAACAACTGTCTGATGATGAACAGAAAGTATATTTTCCAGATATCGAAATGCCAGGGAGGAATCCTATATTAAAGTTTCTTACAGACAACCTGGATAATCCTGATACAAAAGAATATTTAGATTTTCTTCCCGCCCTTAATAATAAAGACTGGCACCACACTCTTCACGCAATTACTGACAATATTTTACGTGCAATTATGTTTCCAAAACTTGGTTCCACTTATATTATAAAGGGTATGCTTTTAGAATTGTTTGACTATCTGGCAGATCCTACACATTTTCACTTTACACCGGTTCACGTAGAAGCTGACAATGATTTTATATTATTTTCTCATATTTGCCATTTATTAGAAGATACAGATGGAAGAATCTCTCGCTCCGAATTGGAACAAATATTAAACTATAGTGGCAATTATCTGAACACCATTGTTAAAAAATATACCCACAAATGTCTGTTTGATTATGGGCAAACTTTCTGTATGAAAAAAGCTGCTACATTACTAAAAGAAACAACTTCTTCTATTTCAGAAATTATGGAAGAATTACATTTTACTAATACAACTCATTTTTATAAATGTTTCAAAGAACACTATCATATGACTCCAAATCAATTTAGAATCTCTAGCAAAAACAAACATTGAAAATAAGCCTGGTAAATGATCTTTTAAAATCATCTACCAGGCCTTTTATTTATCCTTATCTTACACCCCCCCGATCAGCCTCTCTCCGGCTTATCTTTTCCATCTACCGCTTGCTTGCTTCTTCAATTATTTCTTGAAATCAGTTGTATAAGACCCACATAACGTTTCTACCTATAGAGGGATTTACTTTTAGGGCAAAATACGCCCAGAGTAACTCTTATTTCCTATCATCTACTGAATACAATAGAATGGGATAATGC
>BBDW01000020.1 GCA_001312505.1 Mediterraneibacter faecis JCM 15917 | reverse complement strand
GTTACTGTTCACACGATGTGCGACCAGCAACGCATCTCGCCATTTTAAATCGCCTTTGGCGATGGGGGGGCGAGATGCATTCAAGTCAAAACACGCATCCTCCGTGTCAATCAGCGGAGTGATTGACACGGGAGTGAACAGTAACGTTCTTTCTTCTTTTCTTATAAGTATAGCATATTCTTTTCATTTCTTGAAGTCGATAAAACTACAATCTGTCATCTCACATCATCATCCACATCTATTATATTTCCATTCAACGCATCCAAAGCCTGTCTGCTGCCGGCTGCCAGTCCTTTGCGTACTGATCGCATTTTGCGCAGAGATGCTCTACCGTTTCCGGAGACTGAAGGTCTGTAGAATGTGCTCCTGACTTTGCAACCATCTCACGGAGTTTTTCCGGGTTCTCCGCCTGTGTAAATGTATAAGTAAACACCAAGCTTTTTTCCCTGACAGATAATGTCATCAATCTCGTCATAAGTAAGATTCAGTTTGTGACCATATTCTGCTGCCCAGCATCCTGTGCAGTGAAGGTTGCAGGCAGATGTAGGATAAAATTATAATATGGATGCTCTGGATTCGTAATCGCTTCACGGATCATCTCTCTTTGTGTCGGGAACTCTCCATCTGCAAATTTATCCGCCCAATCCATGATCTTCGGCATATTTTTATCCGGATCTTTATAAATATATTCAAATGTTTTCTCGATTCCCAGTTTCTTTAAAGTATTTGTTGCATTCATTGTAGTTTTCTCCTGTTTTGTTTTGCTAACACGTTTCCAACATTTACGGTTCTGTCCTTACTGTGCAATGCACCATGTAGTGTCTCATTCCACCCTCTGCTAATAGTGCTGCTCCTACAATAAGCATTGTCTTGCAGATTATGATAGTTTAGCTCAATTTCTATCTTCCAACAATGGACAAACCACACCCGGATATACAAAAACCAGACATTCGACAACGAATTGTCTAATGTCTGGTCATAGTTTTGACGTCCTTATTTTATAGGATCTCTGTAACTATTCAGAACCAGCTATACTCAAAGATGAAATCAGGGTGACCTGTAATCGCATTTTTGATAGCTTCGTAAGCATCCGGATACTTTGGTCTTGACTTTTATCATCCGAAGATCACGTTCTGCCTGGTTGTTATCAAACGGGACATTGAAGTTATGGATAAAAAGGCAGAGTTACAAAAATATTTAAAAGAAAATTTGCTTTTTTTGAGGTTTAATCGTTATACATTATAGAAGGATAATAATTTATTAGAGAATTAGAGCAGAAAAACCGGGAGATAATTTTATGTTCGAAAATAAACGACTGATCAAACTTACAAATAGCAATGATGAAATAGATCAAGTAATTCAGAAAAATTATATGAGTATATATAAGTATTGTTATTATCATGTAGGTAATAGTAATGCGGCTCAAGATATAACTCAGGAAGTTTTTTTGAAGTTTCTTAAGCATATAGATAGGTACAAAGAGTATGGTAAACTGAGAAACTATTTATATGTAATTGCCAAGAATTGTATCCGTGATTATTTGCGAAAAGCAAAACAAGTAAATTTAGAAACAGTTATAGAAGGATTTGATTCTGGAGGGATTGATAGGAAATTAGAACAATTAAATATTTGGGAAGCGATAAATTCACTCGAAGAGATAGAAAAAGAAATTATAATTTTAAGATATTATCAAGATTTCAGAATCAAGGATATTTCCCAGGTTATGGGTATTCCAGCCTCCACGGTAAGATATAAACTAAAGAATGCGGAAAAAAGTTTAAAGAGAAGATTGGAGATATAAAAATGTTTCAGAAACGCTTAAAAAAGGAACTAAATAAAATTGAGGTACCTGCCTATGATACACATAAATACAAAGAAACAATTGCAAAAGCGAAAAAGATAACGTTGCATCCAGAAAATTTAAGAATGAGTAGCACTGAATTTTTTTGTGATCAGTTGAGATTTATAAAAACAGAAACATGGTTTTTAAAAATTATTGTTTCTGCTTTAGTATTATATCTGCTGATTACAGAGCAAATTAACATAAGTAGTTGGTTTTGGACATTAATCGCAATTTCTGGCCCCCCCATTTTATGCCTCATTAATGCAAAGGAGTTATGTAATGTCTTCCAACCGGGGGGGATGTTGGAAATACAGATAACAGCAAAGAATTCTTTCAGCAAAGTTTTAATGGTTCGCTTAACTATATTTGGATTGTTTGATCTATTGTTTTTTATGACTATGGCACTTGGCATATCTATGTTAAAACAAACTGTAATTTGGCAAGTTATTTTATATGGAATAGTTCCTTATATAATAATGTGCTTTGGATGTATGTTAATTTTAAATAGAAGCAGAGAAGAAAATATACCGTTATATTCGGGGGCATGGGGAGCATGCTTAAGTTGCATAATTACAATACTTAAAATATCTGATGTAAAAATATTTCAAACCTCATATTTGGCATATGGATAGGGATAGGGTTGATTGCTTTACTTGGTATGATGATAGAAATGCGTAAACTTCTTAAAAGAGCAGGAGGAAATCTAAATGAAATTAGCTATGGAACACCTTTCTAAACAATTTAAAAATAAAATAGCAGTGAAACAAATAGATACTATATTGACGGAAGGTGTATATGGTTTTTTAGGTGCAAATGGTGCAGGAAAGACAACGCTTTTACAAATGATTTGTGGAATAATTGAACCTACGTCTGGAGAAATAAAAATAGATGGTGAAAATAATATACAGATGGGTGAAAGATTTCGGGACATTTTGGGGTATCTTCCGCAAGAGTTTGGTTATACTCCAGGTTTCACAGCACAAGATTTCATGCTGTATATTGCTTCAATTAAAGGTTTGCAGCCACAATATGCTAAGCGAAAAACAAGACAACTATTAAGACTGGTCAATCTTGAAAACGAGGCTAACAGAAAAATAAGGACTTTTTCAGGCGGAATGAAACGAAGATTAGGAATTGCACAGGCTTTGTTAAATGATCCTAAAATTCTTATCTTAGATGAGCCAACAGCAGGATTAGATCCTAAAGAACGTGCATATTTCCGAAATATTATATCTGAAATGTCAAAAGATAAAATTATTATTATATCAACACATATCGTATCAGACATAGAATATATTTCAGACCAGGTACTGGTGATGAAAAAAGGTTGTTTTATTTTGCAGGGTACGCCGGAAGAACTGCTTGATAAAGTTAATGGGGAAGTATGGTCCTGCAAAATTCCAAATAAAGAATGGACAAAATTTGAGACACAGTATTGTATAGCCAATTCACATGCATTAGCAAATCATGTAGAGGCCAGAATCATATCTACAGAAGCTCCAATTGATGACGCCATTAATGTTGAACCGACATTGGAAGATTTATATTTGAAATATTTTTCAGATGAAATGGAAGCAGGGAGAATAGTTAATGAGTGGAATGATCAAATATGAATGGAAGAAGATCTGGACGAGCAGGTTGACACAAATATCAGTTATAGGATGTAGTTTGTTTTTAGTTTTCTGTGTGTGTTCAAGTATTTTTCAAATTACAGCAACAGATGAAAATGGCCAGACCGTTAGTGGAATGACTGCCGTTGAGGTGTTGCAAAATACTCAGCAGCGGCAAGAACTAACACAGGATAGAGTGAATGAAATTGTAGATCAATATTTGGAATATATCAATAACCCAGATACAAGCTCAAACAATGAAGCATACCATTATCTGTCCCAAGAAAAATATAGTACATTTTATCTGCCAAACAAAGAGCTGTTAAGTTTGATAACAAATGTATATGAAGAGCCTGGAAGTGGAAGTGACATAAAAGATGTTCTTGAAAATAATGCAGGAAAGGATTTTACACAGGCACGTCTTGACCGAGATCAAAAATATATTCAATTACTAGAAGAGAATGGGAAACTTACTTCTATAGAAGCAGATTATTGGGAGGGTGAAGTAAAAAAATATCCGAATATCAGTATGGTTACCATAAAGGTTGGGATATGATTTTGGATGCATTGACATGGCCGGTACTGATTATGATGATTATCTGCATTGGAATTGCACCGATTTTTTCAGGCGAATATCAATCTAAATGTGATTCGCTAATATTGTGTATGAAATATGGGAAAAGCAGGTTGGTTTCCACAAAAATTATTGTGGTGTGGCTATTCACTACTTGTGTATATTGGGGGGGAATTACGTTGATTTATTCTGCGGTATATCTTGGCCTCCTTGGGACAGATGGTGCAGATTTACCAATTCAATTAAAATACCCTGCGGTATCAGTTGGATACCACTTATCAATGGCAGAGGGAACGATTTATGCCTTGATTTTAGCATATTTCTTTACCTTGGGAATTGCAGGAATAACGCTTTTGATGTCTGCAGTACTAAAAAACGCATATGGTGTTATTATCATTGCCTTTCTTTTAATTATAATACCGACCTTTTTATCACCGGATACAGGTGGATATACTTGGAGCCGAATGTTGTCATTATTACCATCTAAGATTGCGGATTTTTCATTCCAATCATATATAACCTATAGCATAGGCAAAGTAGTAATAAAATGGCCGGATATGGCAATGATAGTAAATGGATTTGGAGCGATTATATTTTCAACATTTAGTTATTGGATTTTTAAAAAACATCAGGTGAACAAATAGATTAAAATTTGCATACTAGGAGAGATGACTATCTGAAAAAAAATAAAACATTTAATAATACATTATATTGCATTAAGTATATTTGGAAAATAGATGCGAAATATATTTTGTTGATGGTTGTGATTTCGGTTCTTACAAGTATATTTAATGTCATAAATCTTAGTATCTTAAGATATATCACAGAAACTCTGATGAAAAGAGCAACAGCCTATTTCCTTGGGGTAATAGGAGTTATGTTTCTTTTATCTGTAACTATTGCAATTATCAATGGAAGTTTGAAGTTTGGAATCCGTGTTGAAGACGGAACTGCCATGAAAGAAGAAATCCGCGACTCCTATGCAGAATTGATTCTGTGCACCGGAAGTACTCTCTGTAACGGATCAATCATCGATTATTTAGATCTTGATAAGGAGGTGCTGTTCTTCGGAACAACTGCTTCCGGAGCTGCGCCACTGTTAGGATTAAAACGCATCTGCTTTGCAGATAAATATGAATAAATCTTTTCATATCTTTTTAAGATAATCCGCCCTCTGTCGATTGACAGGGGGTGGATTATATTCTCCCAGAACTATACAGTTGATCATGTTTTATGTTATACTTTTATTAGAAATATCACTTGATTTTTAAGAAAGCAGAGGTAACTATCATGGAATTCAAAAGCATTTTAATAAAAGATACAACCGTAGAGGAAAGAAAACAGATCGTAAAAGAATCTTTAGGCAACATTTCTGCAAGCTGCGATGGTTGCATGGCAAGACTTTCAGAAATGTACGATGAGTATATCGAAGGTAAAAAAGAGATCCGTGACATTAATATGGAATTTAATGGGCACTATTTACGCGGAGACATGGACAAAGGAGAAAAAAGAAGCTGTCCAATGTGAATCAATGTTCCTTTATATGTTCACTCAAAGCCTATCAACAGAATGGAGGTGTTTGTATGAAATTCAAAAAGAGAATTGCATTTTTCTTAGCACTAATGTTGGCTCTGCTGACTGTCGGATGCGGAAGCAAATCAATGTCGACATCTGAGGACAGTGCAACCATGGAATCTGTCTACGGTACAGATTATTCAGAAAACGAATACTGCGAAGAACCTGCGGAAACAGCCGATACAGGAATCACTTCAGGAAATGGATTGGAAGCTCAAGTAGAAAATGGACGTAAATTGATCCGAACGGTTTCTCTGTCTTTGCAGACAAAAGAATTTGATTCTGTACTCAATAACTTAAAAACAAAAACTACGGAACTAGGTGGCTATGTCGAGAATTCTTCTATCAGCGGCAACAGTTATTCTTACACGACAACCCGGTATGCAAGCTACACCATACGAATTCCGGCAGACAAGTTAAATGAATTCGTGGATATCGTCGGTGAACTTGGAAATGTAACACAAGAAAATGAGTCCGTGGAAGATGTGACACTTCAGTATGTAGATGTGGAAAGTCATAAAAAAGCTTTAGAAACGGAACAGGCACGTTTGATGGAGTTGCTTTCTACTGCAGAAAATATGGAAGACCTGTTAGCCATTGAAAGTAAATTATCCGATATTCGATATGAAATAGAAAGCTACGAAAGTCAACTTAGACTTCTGGACAATCAGATTGATTACAGCACAGTACATGTAGAGATATTTGAAGTCGAACGTATGACAGATGCGGGTGATAAGGGCTTCTTCGAAGAGATTAAAGATCGATTCGGAGACAACCTGTATAAAGTAGGTCACGGTTTCAGGAATCTCATCATTGGAATTCTTGGTGCATTACCGATTCTTATTGTATGTGCAGCAGTCATAGCTGTTATCGTAGTTATAGTTAAGAAAAGCATCAAAAAAATAACATTCAAAAAACTGAAAAAAGCAAAAGAAAACGATCATGAAGAAAACTTCAAATAGCGGCTCTCCTTCGTTTCTCTTGTAAAGCAAAGCACTTAAAAGCGGAAAACCTCTGAATCTAATGAGATTTTCCGCTTTTTGTTTTCCTCTTATTCTCTATTCTTTTTTATATTTTTTTCCATTGCAGCAATTTCCTCTGCCGTATATTCTTCCACCACTGTCTTTGTCACTTGTTTTATATTTTTTCCTTCAGACGAAGATATACAAATTCCCTGAAAATAGTGTACAAAACTGAAACTAATGGAATAAAAATAAGCATTCCTACGATTCCCATGAGATTGCCACCGATCGTAACAGCAGCAAGCACCCAGATTGACGGAAGCCCGACAGAGCCACCAACCACATGCGGATAAATCAGATTGCCTTCAATCTGCTGAAGAATCAAAAATACAATAATAAATAAAATTGCTTGCTTAGGACTTACCATAAAAATCAAAAAGCAACCCACTGCACATCCGATAAAAGCTCCAAAGATCGGAATCAATGCAGTAAATGCAATTAAAGTTCCGATCAAAAGTGCATATGGCATTTTTAAAATACTGAGTGTAACAACAAACATACTTCCGAGAATCACAGCTTCTACACACTGCCCTGTAAGGAAATTTGCAAATGTTCGATAGGTCAGAGAACAAATTTTCAGGAATGCCTCTGCTTTTTGTTTCGGAATAAATGCAAAAAATACTTTTCTTATCTGTACATACAGTTTTTCTTTCTGAAAAAGAATGTAGCACGCAAAAGAAAACGCAATGAAAAATGTAGCAAATCCACTGACAATAGAGCCCACTGCCGACATTGTCGTATTCATCATATTTCCTGCTCCGCTGCCAAGGATACTGATTCCCCATTTAATTGCCTGATCGGGATTAAACTGTACTTGATTTACTAATTTCATAATATCTTGATTATTATGTGAAAACTCTCGAATCCAGTCTTGCATCTGTGGAATAAAATTAGCAATACTTATCATCAGACTTGCTATTGTCCGGGTAAGCTGTGGAATCACACCAAACATTACTAATACAACTACACCGACAGCCAAAATGATCGTAAGAAGCAAACTTACCGGCCTGGCGAGCTTTTTTCCTGCCTTATTCTCTTCTTTTGCCTTGCCAAAAATCTTCTTTTCCAAAAAACTCATTGGCACATTGATCACGAAAGCGATTGCTCCGCCAAGTACGAAGGGAAATAGAATTCCCCCTATCGTTTTCAGTACATCGATCACTACTTCAAATTTCCACAATGCAACTACAAGCAGCACTGTAAAAATAATCAGTTCTCGAATTTTTTTCATAGATAACTTACTCAAATCCATTATCCTTCTCCTAATTTTTTAAAATCAGCCAGCTATACTTTTATGCAACAAGATATTTTTCATCATATGTTAAAATAATATTGATGTCAAGACGCTTTATCAATTCAGCTTGGCATTGTATCATTCTTGTGATAATGTTATTTATGAACGTTATGCAACGAATAACTATCAGATATTGAAAATAAAACCTGAAAAAATCGAAATAACGAAATTTATACGAAAAGAGAAATAAGAAAATGGCACAAAAACAAAACAAATTGACTCAAACTGGTATTGTAGCACTTCTTGCTTGTGTATGCTGTATCCTGTGGGGAAGTGCAATCCCGGTGATTAAGACAGGGTATCACCTTCTGCAGGTAGATTCTTCAGACACTGCAAGTCAGATTGTCTTTGCCGGAATCCGCTTTACTTTAGCTGGGATTTTGGTATTAATTTTTGCATCAATCAAAGAAAAGAAAATGATGCTTCCTGATCGGGAACTTTTAAAATATGCGGTTCCCGTATGTCTCGCTCAGACAGTAGGACAATATTTCTTCTTTTATATAGGCGTTGCTCACACTTCAGGAGTGAAGGGTGGAATCATTACCGGACTTAGAAATTTTATCGCAATTCTGTTGTCTTGTCTGGTCTTTCGAAATGAACGAATGACAAGCAGAAAAATTGCAGGATGTATTCTTGGATTTGCAGGCGTTGTAGTAATCAATCTGATGGGAAATTCTCTGGACATGGGTTTTCAGTTGATTGGAGAAGGGTTTATCCTGATTGCACAGTTGTCTTATGGAATATCCACTGTGCTGATTAATCTTTTTTCTAAAAAAGTATCACCGGTCGTATTAAGCGGAACCCAGTTCACGATTGGCGGAATTGTTCTGACTTTAATTGGACTTGGAATGGGCGGACGCCTGGGAAATGTAACTGCCGGTGGTTTGGCAATTATATTTTATCTTGCGCTGGTTTCAGCAGTGGCATATACGCTCTGGTCTATACTGCTTGCATGGAATGATGTTTCCAAGGTTGCGATTTTCGGATTTGTGAATCCACTTTGCAGCGTGATCTTATCAGCACTGATACTCGGAGAGGTAAAACAGGCATTTAATGTAGGGAGTCTGATGGCGTTAGTTTTAGTATGCGCAGGGATTTATATTGTTAATCATAAAAAAACTAACATGAGAAGGATGTCAGACAATCAAAATTACTTTAATCAGGAAATTTTTTAGAAAAATATATATTATTAGAAAGGAACTACTCTCATGACAAAGCGACTTATAGACACAACAGCAACTGAATTATCTTCCTATAGCAAGTCTGATTTATTAACTTCTATTGCAAATAGCGAAGGAAGAACACTTGCTGCGGAAACAATTGGAACAGTAACACCGATGTTAGTGAACATTACAAATGCAGAATTTGTAACCTCACTTGGAGCAGACTTGATCATGTTAAATATTTTCGATGTCAATCAGCCTGTAATCCAGGGATTGCCACATATATCACCGGAAGATACTATTCGTGAAGTAAAACGTCTTACCGGAAGAATGGTTGCGATAAATCTAGAACCGGCTACAATTAAAAACAATGACGAGGAGTCTGTCTGGAATCTGACAACAGGTCGCCAGGCAACCGTTGATAATGCAAGAAAAGCTGCCGATATGGGAGTAGACATGATTGTTCTGACAGGCAATCCTGGAGTAGGGGGGGTAGACAATGAAGCAATCATACAGGCACTTTCAAAGCTAAAAGATGCTGTTGGTGACCGAGTAATCCTTACAGCCGGGAAAATGCATGCATCCGGAATCATTTCAGAAGCAGGCGAAAAAATTCTTACTGAAAAAGATATTGTAGATTTTATCGATGCTGGCGCCGACGTGATATTACTTCCGGCACCTGGAACAGTTCCTGGGATCACAATGGAATATGCCGGTAAATTAATTAAAAAGGCGCATGAGAAAGGTGCTCTGGCAATGACAACGATTGGAACATCTCAGGAAGGTGCAGATGAAGATACCATTCGTCAGATTGCTCTTATGTGTAAAATGGCCGGTGCGGATATTCATCATATTGGAGACAGCGGATATATGGGCATGGCATTACCTGAGAATATCACAGCCTATAGCGTGGCAATTCG
The DNA here is from genome assembly GCA_001312505.1 of Mediterraneibacter faecis JCM 15917. Taxonomy (GTDB): domain Bacteria; phylum Bacillota; class Clostridia; order Lachnospirales; family Lachnospiraceae; genus Mediterraneibacter; species Mediterraneibacter faecis. The sequence goes on along the minus strand of BBDW01000020.1, from coordinate 28,673 downwards.
TGGAAAACGCCATACATACCGAAGAATGGCAATGTCCCTTCTTCGCTAACGGAGAGTAGAAATACTCTCCTTATTTTTGAATAATCCCCCTGATAACCTGCTTTAAGGAAGAGATCAAAGCAACCCTGGAATCTGCACCATTCCTCATCAGACTCTCCCAGATGCTTTCTGCACATCCCCCAAACATCCCATAATTTGAACTGTCAATAAATCTGTTAATGAAGCTTCATCCAATTCCGTCTTGCCACTCATTAAATCAAGAAAATCTTGCCTTAGTGCCGCAACAGTATGCTTTACAGCTTGAAGAAACAACGCTTCTGAGAAAAAAAGCGGCTGATATTTTGGATTCTTTCGAAGAACCCAACAAAGCCCCTTCTTTGAATTTGAATTCGATGCATTTTCTGATAGCAACGCCATATTTTTAATATCACATAATGCATCTGAAAACAATTCATCAACCACCTGCCCTATGTTACCAAAATGAGCATAAAATGTTCCTCTGCTAACACCTGCATATTTGCAAAGATCCGTTATAGTGATTTGCATATAATCCTTTTTCATAAGGAGTTGCAGGAATGCATCTTTAATAGAATTATGTATAAAATTGTCTTGAAATAAAATTGTTTTTTCTTCTTTCATATATTTTTAAAAGCTCCGCAATATATATAATTATAGTATAAATTGACATAAAAATAAAGTATCTTTTCCAGATTTTAGGCTATTTTAAACAATCTGATTAGCTTTGTTCAAACACATCTGAAAGAGATTGGTTTATCGATTTGTTTATGTTATGTTGGGTATATAAGAAGCGTGTATATAAAAATAGAAGGAGGTAGGTATTCTATGGGAGAAACATTATACACAATAGGAACGGATCAGCAGCAGGCATGGATGAAAAAAAACTGTTTTCCACCTAGAGGATACGGTTACTCTGAACCGGGAACATATTCTCTCGATGCTACAGAAGTTGCAGCATACAATGTCGCGAAGTCATTTTATCAGGTCTATCCGGAAGTCTGGAATATCGATTATATTGCAAAGGAAACCGGAATCAAACCAGCTGATATCAAGGATCGATTAAAACGAATGTATGATGAACATCTTATCATGTTCGTTATGAATCCAAATGTTGGTGTTTACGGTTGGGGACTTTATTATTGGGTTGTCAAATTAAAAGACGGTACAGATCCAAAGGTAAAAGCTGAATTTGCCAAGTGGTATCAGAATAAAGATGATATTTGTACAGGATATCTCGCAGAGGGCGATTTCGATTTCTTTAACGGAAATCACATGAGAGTTCTGGACAATCTTCTTGCAGATGTTATCCAGCCATGGAAAGACAGACCGGAAGTAGAATATGTACATCTTTGCCCAATCAGAGCAGATGTCAGGGAATCATTGGTGAACCAGTGGGATGTTCCGGAAGACAGATACAGAAAATTTATTTTTGGAGAAGAACAGAAGAAGAAATTCCTTAAAGTTCAGAACAAAATAGATAAAAAAGATTTTGCTATTATCGAAGCTCTTAACAGTACAAAATCAATCGCAGATATGTTTGATTTTGATATGTTGGAGAAGTTATCCGGCTTAGATGGCAAGCAAATGAAAAAAGACATTGTAATGTGTGTTGATGAACGAAAATTTATGCTACCAATGATTTATATTAATTACAGAGCACTTGGAATATCAATGCATATGTATCTGGTTCGTATGTTCCAGAATGTTCCGAGTTACAGGAAGGCAGAAATCGTAGATGAATTCTCACTTATGCCGGAATTCGTAGATATTCTTCAGTTCGGTGACTCTTTCTACGATTGCATGCTGACTGTTTATACCGAAGTAAATGACGTAGAAGCAATCAGAAGAATGTTGGAAGGATACGCTGAGATCGAAGAAGTAAAGGTAGCAAATTCAAAGAGACAGTTCAGACGTTGGGTAGCCCGTCTTGATGATGATAACGGATATTGGGAAGAATGCGTTATGACGGATGACTTTTTACAGAACAGACTGGAATCCGGTTCCGTAAAATGTCGTTTCTCAACTGACTCAGAGGAGGTGCAGTAATATGATCGTAAAACATCCAAGAGAATATGTTGTTGATAAACTTCAATATGCATTAAATCCAAAAACGATTGCCGTAGTCGGAGCCAGCCGTTATTCTACAAAAGTCGGCTATAAAGTTGTTGATGGCCTTTTAACATGGGGGGGATATAAAGGAAAGATTTATCCTGTAAATCCAAGAGCAGATAAAGTTGCCGGATTTACAGCTTATAAGACTGTAAAGGATATTCCTGATGAAATCGATCTTGCTTTTCTTGCTGTACCTGCACACATTGTTAAATCTGTTTTGGAAGATTGTGTTGAAAAGAAAGTTAAGATTGTTGTTATTGCCACAAGTGCATTTAAAGAAATCGGACGTGGAACACTGCAGGATGAACTCACTCAATATTGTCGTGATCATGAGCTGCCTCTGATTGGACCAAACCTTGTAGGAATGGGAAGTCCATACCTTAATTTCAACTGCGGATTTATCCCTTATCTTCCAATCAAAGGTCCTGTAGCAATGATTTCTCAGTCAGGTGCCAACTTGCTTGCGGCACTTGGAACCTCACAGAAAGATCATTTTGGAATGAGCTTCTTCGTAGGACTTGGAAATAAAGCTGACGTTGATTTCTGTGAGTTTATATCCTACGCTGGAAGAGATGAAAACAGTAAATGTCTTGCAATTTATATTGAAGGACTGGATAGTCCTGATGCATTTATTGAAGCTTGCCGCAGTGTTGATAAACCGATCGTAACAATAAAAGTCGGTGGTTCAAAGATTGGTGAAAAAGCTGCATTTGCACATACTGCTTCTGAAAACAAAGGAACAAATGATGCATTTTATGATGATATTTTTGAAAAGGCTGGAGCTATCCGTGCGACCACATGGCAAGAATTCCTCGATATATCAATGGCATTAGGAATGCAGCCGGCACCAAAGGGTGACAATATCGTTATGATTACCAACGGTGGTGGTTCAGGTCTTCTCAGCTGTGATCACTTTGAACGTCGGGGGGGAATGCCAATGCATGAGCTGGCAGAGATTTCTCCTAATCTAGCAGGAAGAATCCGTGCATATATGCCAATGTTTGGTTCTCCGCTTAATCCTGTTGATATTTCCGGAACAGCTTCACCTGTTCAGTATAAAGGTGCATTCACACAGGTAATGCGTGACCCAAATGTACATGGAATACTTGGATCCATCTGTCCGACAGCAGTAACAGATGTTCCGGCTGTAACAGATCTGGTTATCGATATTTACGAGACATATAAGCATCTTGGAAAACCGTTCATTATGGAATGCCAGGGTGGTGAAGAATGTCAGGAAGCTATCATGAAGTTGAGAGATCATGGAATCCCAGCTTATCCGACTGCTGAACAAGCCGTAAATGCTATGGTCGCTCTCTACAAATATGGCCAGATTAAAAATAAGAAATAAATTATGAGCAGACATTCAGATTATGACAGAAGTTGTATAAACGACTACTTCTCTTCTATAAAAAGCTCTTATAAGAAAATGACACCTCATTTAGGGGGGGTGTCATTTTCAATAGCTTTATTTTCATTGTATTAAAATCTTACCCGCTCCCGATCCGGATGTTCTCCCGACCATCCAATCTGCGGTAAAGTCATCAACTGATACATATCATTTTCCTCTATATCAAATCCGAAAACATCCAGATTCTGATGCATTCTCTCACTGGAAGAGGATTTTGGCAACGGTAACACACCGCACTGCAGAGCAAATCTGATACAGATCTGTGCGACAGATACCTGATATTTTTCTGCAAGTTCCATAAGAAGTGGCTCCTTGAGAACTCTGGCTCGACCGATCGGACTCCATGCCTCTACCTGAATACCCAGCTGCTTACAGAAATCAACTGCAGCCTTCTGTATATATCCCGGATGGAATTCTAACTGATTCACCATAGGAGTAATGCTTGTCCGCTCTAACAGATTGTTCAAATGATGTGGCAGAAAATTGCTGACACCGATTGCCCGTACCTTTTTCGACTTATAGAGATCTTCCAGTGCTTTCCATGTCTCCACATCCAAATCTCTCCACTCTGCATTCAGATCAGAAGGTCTTGGCCAGTGGATGAGATAAAGATCCAAATAATCTGTACCTAATCTTTTACAAGTGCTTTCGAACTCCTGCAAAGTTGAATCATATCCTAGATAATCTTTCCAGACCTTTGATGTCAGGAAAAAATCTTCTCGTGGAATTCCACTCTCGTGCACAGCTTTTCCTACTGCTTTTTCATTGAAATAAAAGGCTGCCGTATCAAGATGGCGATACCCCTGTCGGATTGCTTCACTTATAATTGCTTCATCGGTGTTGTCTGCGGCTTTATATGTGCCAAACCCCACTGCTGGGATTTCCACTCCATTAGCCAATGTAAATGTATGTTTCATATGATGCTTCTCTTTCTTGTTACATAGATGCTGCGAATATTACTCGAATTCCACTGTTCCTGTCGGCTTTGGTGTAAAATCATAAAGTACACGGTTGATTCCCGGAACTTCATGTGTGATACGTTCTGTAATATGAACCATTAATTCATGTGGAATCTCAGCAACAGTTGCTGTCATAACGTCGATAGAGCATACTGCACGAACAATACAAGACCACTCAAAAGCACGTTTTCCATCCTTAATTCCTGTAGATCTAAAATCCGGAACAACAGTAAAATACTGCCAGATCTTTCCTTCCAGTCCGTTCTTCTCAAATTCCTCACGAAGAATTGCATCAGATTCACGTACTGCTTCCAAACGATCGCGTGTGATAGCTCCCGGACAACGAACTCCAAGTCCCGGTCCCGGGAATGGCTGACGATAAACCATACCATGTGGAAGACCGAGTTCGTCTCCAACAACACGAACCTCATCCTTAAACAGAATTCTAACTGGTTCTACAAGTTCAAAATTCATATCTTCTGGAAGTCCGCCTGCATTATGATGCGCTTTGATTCCTTCTTCTGACTCAAGAATATCTGGCCAGATTGTACCCTGTGCTAAGAATTCAATACCATCAAGCTTTCTTGCTTCTTCAGCAAATACTTCGATAAATTCTCCACCGATAATCTTTCTCTTCTCTTCCGGATCCTCAACTCCAGCTAATTTATCAAGGAAACGATCTGTAGCATCCACATAAACCAGATTTGCATTCATCTGATTACGGAATACTTCGATCACCTGCTCTGGCTCACCCTTACGAAGCAGACCATGATTAACATGAACACATACTAACTGCTGACCAATAGCTTTGATCAAAAGTGCAGCAACAACAGATGAATCTACTCCACCGGAAAGTGCAAGAAGAACCTTCTTATCTCCTACCTGTTCTTTGATCAATGCAACCTGCTCGTCAATAAAAGCCTTTGCAAGTTCTGGCGTTGTAATTCTTTCCATGTCAGCCGGACGTCTGATTTCAGTAACATTCATTTGATTTTCCTCCTTAGTATCCTCTCAATATCTACAATAATTGTACCGTCATTACGATTACACGTCAACACATTCTGGTATAATTGCTATTTCAAAAAGCTTTAGCGATTTAAAGCAGAAAATCACTAAATTGTATTGTAGTATACAAAAACAGCTGTTATAATATTAAAAATAATAAGATAGGAAAGGTGATAAAATGGATCAGTTAGAAATATTAAGAGAGAGTCTTGGCCAGTGTGATGAAATCATCCTGGATGCATTGCTTATGCGTAATCGTATTGTAGAAGATATCATGCTTATAAGGAGGCCAATGATCTTCCAATCTTACAGCCGGAACAAGAAGCCAAACAGAAAGAATGGCTGGAAAAGAGAATGGAAGAAAAACGTCATAAAACTGAAGTAGCAGATGTATTTGAAAGCATCACACTGAACAGTAAAAGAATCCAGTCCAGAAAATTGTTTAACTATAATATTGTGCTTATTGGATTCATGGGAGCCGGTAAAAGTACCATCTCAGAGTTTTTGAAAAACTCCTTTGCAATGGAAGTAATCGAGATGGATCAGATCATAGCTGAAAGAGAAGGTATGACTATTTCCGATATTTTTGAAGTATATGGCGAACAGTATTTCCGCAACCTGGAGACCAACCTTCTTATCGAAATGCAGTCCAAAACGAATGTCGTGATTTCCTGTGGCGGTGGAACTCCGATGAGAGAATGTAATGTCGTTGAGATGAAGAAAAACGGACGTGTAGTTCTTCTGACTGCCAAACCTGAAACTATTCTGGATCGTGTCAAAGACAGCCATGACCGTCCGCTGATTGAAAATAACAAAACAGTTCCGTTTATTGCCGATCTTATGGAGAAACGAAGAGAAAAATATGAAACAGCAGCGGATATTATCATTGAAACAGACGGAAAAGATGAATTGCAGATTTGCGAAGAACTAATTCTCAGACTGCGCCAGATGGACAGCGAGTAAAAGAAACTTATGAAGTCGCATCTCAAATTCAGACTCAAAACAGGAGGAGAAAATGGAACAGAGAATTAAAGGAACAACAGGTTTATTAGCATTGATTGGAAGTCCAGTAGGACATTCAGGATCTCCTGATATGTATAACTTCTGCTTCCGTTATCATAATTTGGACTACAGCTACATGGCTTTTGACATTAAGGAAGATCAGGTACCGGCAGCATTGGATGCGATGCGTCTGTTCAAAATGAGAGGGTGCAATGTAACTATGCCATGTAAAACGGCAGCAGCTCAGAACATGGATGAGTTATCACCTGCTGCAAGAATTATCGGTGCAGTGAATACAATTGTTAATGAGAACGGAAAACTGATCGGACACATGACAGATGGTATCGGTTTTGTGGAAAATCTAAGAGATCATGGTGTAGATGTAAAAGGAAAGAAAATGGTGATTTTAGGTGCAGGAGGAGCTGCAACAGCCATCTTGGTACAGTGTGCACTTGATGGAGCAACATCCATTTCCGTCTTCAATCCAGACGATCCGTTTCTTAATCGCGCAAAAGACACCGCTGCTAAACTGAAAAGCGAAGTACCGGATTGTAATGTTCAGGTATTTTGTCTGGATGATCAAGAAAATTTGAAAGAAGAAATTGCAAAAGCAGATATTCTGGTAAATGGAACACTGGTAGGAATGAAACCTCACGAAGACCTTTCCCCCCCAATCACGGACAAATCTGTATTTCGTTCTGATTTGATCGTATGTGATGTTGTATATAATCCGGAAGAAACAAAACTTCTTCGGGAAGCAAAAGAAGCCGGTTGTGCAGAAACTATCGGTGGAAAAGGTATGCTTCTGTGGCAGGGCGTTGCGGCTTATAAATTATATACCGGCCTGGATATGCCTGTAGAAGAATACAAGAAATATCAGGCAGAAAACCAAAAATAAAACTGCTCCCAGTTAAGCAAACAATAAAAATATGTAACCGTTCAGAGCCAACCTCCAAAATACGTATCATTTTGGAGGTTGGCTCTGAACAGTCACATTATTTTTTGCTATTCTTCTTAATGACAGCTATGGCTTCCACACCCATGCTCGCCACATGTATGTCCTTCCTCGTGACTGTGCTCGTGATGAGAACACTTCACATCTGGATTGTAATCCAATGTTTCATTAATAAAGGCTTCTACTGCTTCATCCGCATCTCCGGAAACTCCTCCAAAAAGCTTAATGCCTGCTGCCGCTAACGCTGTCTGTGCACCGCCTCCGATTCCGCCACAGATCAAAACATCTGCGTTCAATGCACTAAGAACTCCCGCCAATGCACCATGTCCGCTTCCATTTGTATCTACTACTTCTGAATGTACTACTTTTCCTTCCTCTACATCGTAAATCTTAAATGTCTCTGTGTGTCCAAAGTGCTGGAAAATCTGTCCATTTTCATATGTTACTGCTATTCTCATAATACCTTCTCCTTTTTCTGCTGCATATTTTTGGTAAATTTCCTGTTTGTAACATCCTCCAAAGCTACAGTTGCTGCTCTGACCGTCACAGATTATGAAATCCCCCCCTCCCTCAATTCTAAGCGGATGTCCATCAATAAGTGCATCTGCTATTTTCTTCCTGGCAATCTCGTAAATCCGTTGAACTGTTGTTCTTGCGACTTGCATAGATGCTGCACACTGCTCCTGACTATAGCCTTTCTTGTCCAAAAGACGAATTGTCTCATACTCATCTACCGTCAGAACAATAGGTGTTTTTTTCTCAGTATTATCTGCCGGAAGGAATTCTAAAATATTGGGGGGGAAATAACAAACTTTTCTGCATTTTACTGGTCTCGGCATAAACTGCTCCTTTCTCGCTTTTCTTATATAATAACCTTATAAATGGCATATGTCAATTATAGGATTGACGCATCCTAAAAAAGCAAGTATACTATGTTCGTAAAGGAGATAACTGTTATGAACTTCGAAAATCATTTTCCAGTATGGAATGAGTTAAATACAGCACAAAAAAAACTAATTTCAGATAATTTAATCACACAGCATGTAAAAAAAGGAACAGTCATTCACAACGGAAACCTGGATTGTACTGGATTATTACTGGTTAAATCCGGGCAGCTTCGAACTTACATACTTTCAGATGAAGGACGGGAGATTACACTCTACCGTCTGTTCGATATGGATATGTGTCTTTTATCCGCCTCATGTATCATACGATCCATTCAATTTGAAGTAACCATTGAAGCAGAAAAAGATACTGATCTTTGGATCATCCCTGCTGAAATCTATAAAGGTATTATGAAGGAATCTGCTCCCGTTGCAAACTATACCAATGAGTTAATGGCTACCCGTTTTTCTGATGTCATGTGGCTGATTGAACAAATCATGTGGAAGAGTTTGGATAAGCGTGTTGCTTCATTTCTTTTAGAAGAGACCTCTATTGAAGGTGCAAATGAATTGAAAATCACTCACGAAACTATCGCCAATCATCTTGGTTCCCACAGGGAAGTTATCACTCGAATGCTTCGATACTTTCAAGGCGAGGGGCTTGTCAGACTCTCCCGCGGCAAAATCACAATCCTTGATTCGAAAAGATTGGAAACTCTACAAAGATCATAAAACTGTTTTTCTAATAATCCATACCACATGCATGTGCTCTTTCGATCAGCGTACGGTCATTAACCACTGCATCATAGAAGCGAAATCCGCCGGAAAAGTTGTATGTTTCATATCCATTTCCCTCCAGAATACGGCTCGCAATATAACTGCGCAGCCCACTCTGGCATATTAGATATACAGGCTTTCCTTTCTCAACTTCATTGATACGTTTCCTCAGTTCATCTACAGGAATATTTTTAAATCCATTAATATGGCCCCCCCTGCTAAATTCATCTACCGTTCTCACATCCAGCAACACAGCATTTTTATCTTTAGAAATCTTATCCACATCTTCCAAATGCCATTGTTTTAAGGTCCCTTTTGCTATATTGTCTATCATGAATCCGGCCATATTTACAGGATCCTTGGCAGAGGAATAAGGAGGTGCATATGCGAGATCCAAATCTTTCAGTTGGGTTGCATTCAGCCTGCATGAATTGCTGTTGCCAGTACATCAATACGTTTATCAACTCCTTCATATCCAATAATCTGAGCACCAAGCAAACGATAAGTCTCTTTTTCGAAAACCACCTTCATTGTCATCACTTTTCCACCAGGATAGTAACCGGCATGACTCATAGGAGAAAGAATTACTGTATCTACCTCTAATCCTGACTTTTTGGCATTGGTTTCATTGATACCTGTAGTGGCTGCTGTCATATCAAACACTTTGATAACGGAGCTTCCCTGACTACCCAAGTAATGACTATCACCACCACAAATATTATCAGCAATGATCCTTCCCTGTTTATTGACAGGTCCCGCTAAAGAGATTAACGTATCATTGCCAGTAACATAATGTTTTACCTGAACTGCATCACCTGCAGCATAAATGTCTGATACAGAAGTTTCCATTCTGTCATTCACTACAATACTTCCTTGATACCAAGTTCCAGACCGGCTTCTTTTGCTAATGCTGTGTCTGGTGTAACGCCAATTGCCAGTACTACCATATCAGCATGAAGAGATGGATTATCTTTCAATAAGACCTCCACTCCATTGTCTTTTTCTTTAAATCCTTCTACAGTATAGCCCAATACCAGTTTTATTCCATGCTTTCTCATTTCATTATGGATCATGGATGCCATATCCGGATCAAAAGGATTCATCAGCTGCTTAGGTCGCTGAACAATTGTAACATCCATGCCAAGCTCCCTCAAATTTTCTGCCAGTTCCAGACCAATAAAACCGCCACCAGCCAATACAGCCGATTTTGGATGATTCTTATTTATATATTCCTTTATCCGAAAAGTATCTTCTACTGTACGAAGTGTAAAAAGTTTATCAATGCCTACTCCAGGAAGTCTCGGCTGTGTTGGCTTTGCACCTGGAGAAAGGATAAGTTTATCGTAATTTTCTTCAAATATTTCACTGTTTTCTAAATTCTTTACTGAAACAGTTTTACGTTCCGGATGTATGGAGATAACTTCATGATGAATTTTCATATTAATGCGGAAGCGTTTTAAAAAACTCTCAGGTGTCTGTAGTGTAAGTTCTTCCGGATCTGTGATCACATCTCCAATATAATATGGAAGCCCACAATTCGCATAGGATATGTATCCGGATCTTTCAAACACAGTAATTTCTGCATGTTCATCCAGTCTTCGGATTCTTGCTGCGGCTGTAGCTCCTCCGGCTACACCGCCTACGATTATTATCTTCATCTTTTTCCACCTTTCCTCTTTAAAGCATTTCTAAAATACCGAACTTATTTGCTAGTTCAGACTGCTCCTCTATATTGATTTTTCCAACTTTGATATCTGCACGTTCACTCGCAATCTCCTATACGACAGGAGCCAACATACGGCAAGGTGCACACCAAGGAGCCCAAAAATCCAAAAGAACAGGTTTCTCGGAATTCTTTATTTCATTCTGAAAATTATTCTTATTGATATTAATAGCAGACATTTTACAGTCCTCCTTGTTTTTTCTTTTATGGCTTTATTATAATCTGAACTTCATTTATTTTCTGTGATATCATCACATTATTATTATGATTAATTTTTTTAATTTAGTAACTGTTCAGAGAGCTGAGAATGCAAAACGAACCGATGATCAATCGTGATTTTTATATTTCTTTTGAATTGGAGAAAATGCTCTTTTATATTTTAGAATGCCTGAAAGAATTTCAGAAGACTGAAGAAATACCTGATACAATCAGTCTTCTTCAAAGTTACCTGGAACATCATTTTGCGCAGGATATTACCTTAGAAGCTATTGCAGGATTTACAGGAATCAGTAAATATCATTTATGCAGACAATTTAAGAAATTTTATTCAGCATTTTAAAAAAGTATTTGATATGATCCCCCCCGGAGAATACCGGAATACGATAAAAAATTGAATAGGGCGTATAAAATCATCTGATTTCCCTCATATTTCCATCCACTTACAGTATCACCAAAGCAATCATTCAGGAAAGTACTGCATGAGTTAGAAATATGGGGAAATGAGTATATTCAATATTTAAGTAATAAAAAGAATTAGGAAATTGAACCCTGATTTGCTAAAAACTTATTTATTTAATTTCGACTTCAACTTTGGTCCTGCAATCTGGATCAAAATGACAAGAATCAGAATGGTTCCTTTAATCGCATCATTTATAAGCGAATCCATTTTTAAAGCCACAATAATCTTGTCAATGATAGTATATGACATAATTCCAAACAGTACACCGAGCATCTTGCCTTTCCCACCTGACATACTGATACCACCGAGCACAACTGCTGAGATTGCATACATTTCATAGTTTTTTCCTGATGTTGCTGGATCACAGGATGCATTCATTGCGATCCAGAGGAATGCGCCGATTCCTACAAGAACTCCTGCAATCACAAATACAATGATCTTCATCAGGCTGACATTGATACCTGCAAGAACTGCCCCCTTTCTGATTGCTGCCGATTGCATATATTTTCTTACCAAACTTTGTACTGGTGGAAATGTAGATAAATAAAAGTGTCATTATAAGGAGAACAATGCCAACATATGGTATTGAAGCAATCTTTCCATTCCCTAACTGGTAAAATGTCTGATAACTGGCAATTTTTGTATCCATGCGGTATACAGAGCTTCCGCCTCCACACAGATCTTTGGGAATGTGCTGACACACATACTGTGCAATGGATCTGTAGATCAGCATGGTTGCCAGTGTTACGATAAATGCCGGCATTTCCACGCCGCCAACTAATACACCGTTGATAAATCCGCAGATTGCGCCACCTGCGATTGCGAATAATAAAGTCACTAAAATATTTCCGGTTATATTATATATGACTACAGAGAAACCTCCCACCAACGCAAGCATAGAACCAACCGACAGATCAATTTCACCTGTCAGGCAGATCAGTCCCATGCCCAATGCAATTATTCCGATTACCGCTGAATGGCGAAAGATGTTCATAACTCCGCCCCAGGTCAGTCCATTGGATGTAACCGCATATACAATAAAAATTAGAATAAATACAAATATATAACTATGCTGGAACCAAATTTGTGCGATAAGTTCCGATTTTTTCTTTTCGCTCATGATCTTCCTCCTCTGGTTATTATTTATTGACAGCATTTACGGAATACATCATTACTGTCTGCTCGTTAATTTCTTCGTGCGGCAGTATCTTGATGATACTTCCTTCATAGAAAATAACGCAATAATCGGCTACTTTCTGTAGTTCCGGAATCTCCAGAGTATTAATCAGAATACTCTTTCCTTTACTGGCTAATTCCAGAATCAATTTATAGATTTCTGCTTTGGCTCCCACATCTATTCCCTGTGTTGGATTATCGAGAAGTAAAATATCAGCTTCTGTATTGAGCCATCTGGCAAGAAAAAGTTTCTGCTGGTTACCGCCACTTAATGAATTGATTCCATCTGAGCTTTTTTGTGCCTTGATATTTAACATGGCTTTATATCGGTCGAACTTCTTCTGTTCCTCTTTTTTTCTTATACGAAACTTTTGGGCCGATAGGGTATGTTCGGAGATATACATATTTTCCAAAAGGTTCATATCTGAGATTACAGAGTTTTCTTTTCGATTTGAAGCCAGCATTGCAATTTTTGACTGCATAGAAGTATGAATAGAACCGAGAGGTACTTTTTTCCCAAATGCTTCTATACTTCCGCCAGTCACTTTCGTTGCACCGAAGATACCCTGCATGATTTCACTGCTTCCAGATCCCTGAAGTCCTGTAAGTCCGATAATCTGTCCACGTTTCACTTCCATACTGACATCATGAAAACCTTTTCCTGATAGATGCCCAATTTTCAGCACAGTTTCACCTGTCTTTCTTGGCTCGTAGAGATCTTCGGAAGAGTATTTTACTCCTACCATCATAGAGGTTATATCTTCTGGAGTTGTTTCTGCTGTTATGCCAGTTCCAATAAACTCTCCATTTCGAAATACTGTATAGCGATCAGAAAGTTCAAAGACCTCCGGCATCTTATGGGAAATAAAAATAAATGCTGTTCCTGATCTTTTTAATCTCTTGATAATCTCAAACAGATGAGCAATCTCATCGTTATTCAGAGATGTTGTTGGCTCATCCAGAATCAGAAGCTTTGCATTATGTAATAATGCTTTCGCAATCTCTAATAACTGTTTTTCACTGGTCTTTAGATTATCTACCAGTGCCAGCGGATCAATTGCTACTCCCATTCTTTCAAATAACTCTGATGCTTCCCTGATCATTCTTTTCTTATCCAAACGTCCAAATGACCCGGTATATTCGTTCGTCAGAAAAATATTCTCGTATACTTTAGATCATTAAATAAATTTAATTCCTGATGTACAAATGCAATTCCGATCTTTTCAGATTCAGCAATCGTCATTGTGTTATAATTCTTGCCGTCAAACACAACTGTTCCTTTGTCTCTCTGGTAAACACCTGTGAGGATATTCATTAGCGTGGATTTTCCTGCCCCCCCGTTCTCACCTAAAAGAGCGTGAACCTCGCCTGCCTCTACCATCAGGCTGACATCCTTCAAAACCAGCATACCATTAAAGGATTTATAGATATTTTTCATTTCTAAAAGATTCATATCCGTTCTCCTATGGAAATAAAAATTTCTTCAAATAATATAACTCCGGAAGAGAATGTGCGCCTCTCTCTTCCGGAATCCCGATAATTATGAAATTATTAGCTCAAAAAATGTTATTGTCTTAGTTCTTAGAACGACGGATAATCAGCTACATTTTCAGGTACTACGTTTTCACACTCGATCACATGATCCTGCTCTACTGTCTCTCCATTTAAGTAGTCAACCATATCCTGAATTGCGCTCTGGATCATAGCCGGACTATATGTTACTGACATTACTCCGTCAAAATTATCAACAATGTCTGCATATGAATTTCCTCTTAATACCTCATAGTACTCATCAAGTCCTCCACATCCTGTGAGAACCGGCCGTGTCTCATAGATTGCTGTCTTTGTAGAATCACTGATTCCACCACCATTGAGAGCCTCTAAGATACCCATTGCAAGCTCATCATCCTCTGCATAGAACCATTTAATTGCTGCATTTGAACTGTCTCCCATTAATGACTCATATGACTCTTTTGTATCTGAACGGCTCCAATTCATAGCTCCTGAATATGTGATTGCATCCAGATCATCCTCTGACCACTTTAAATCATCGGAAATCGTTTTGCCCGCAAAATCGATCTCACCTGTGAGGTACTCTGTAAAACCCTTGTCACGAAGTGTTGTTACTGAAGAAGTATCTCCTTCATACACATAAACAGCCTCCCCCCCTGGCTGAAGTCCTAATGATACGAAATAAGCCGCTGCACCAGCACCAATACCTTCGTTGTCACCTTTGACATTAGAAACTGCTGAATCTGAAACTGCATCAATGATACGGTCAAATGCTACGTAAGGAATCTTAGCATCTACAAGCTGCTGGATTGCCGACTGTACTGTATCATCCATTGGCTGAATTACTACTGCGATATTCTCCTCATCACTTGCCACGATATCTTCGATTTTTGTAATCTGCTCAGTAGCGTCAGCTGATGTGATAACCTCCGCAGTATATGTACCTTCTTTATTCACTTCCTCAACCTTCTCCTTTGCGAAAGTTGCAACAGAACCTGTCCAGCCGTGATCCTCAGCTGCTGTTAATACGTAAATATGTGTTGCATCTGCATCTGTTGACGTACTTTTATCTGCATCTGCTGTTCCTGTTTTGCTGCCACAAGCTGTAAAACTTACGGCTATTGCTACTGCTAATAATCCTGCAAAAAATCTTTTTTTCATTTTCTTCTCCTTAAATTCTACTCCAGAACAAGTCTTACTGCTCCATAGATTCCGGCACTGTTACTGAGTTCTGCCATCTTGAACACCGTCTCTCTTGAAGCATGGAATGCATATTTCGTGTAATATTTCTTGATTGCATCAATCAGAATATCACCCGCCTTAGACATGCCACCACCAATAACAAATGCTTCCGGATTGACCACACATGCGACCGCTGCGAGGGCCTTACCAAGCATACGCCCAACCTCGTCTACCATGAGTATACTGACCT
Source organism: Mediterraneibacter faecis JCM 15917 (assembly GCA_001312505.1). Lineage (GTDB taxonomy): Bacteria > Bacillota > Clostridia > Lachnospirales > Lachnospiraceae > Mediterraneibacter > Mediterraneibacter faecis. The sequence continues at coordinate 13,028 of BBDW01000020.1, read as the reverse complement.
TGTCTCCCTTCTTCGCCTCATCAAAGATTTCCTTTGATGTGATTTTTTCCACATCTCTGAGCGTTGTCTCTTCCTCTGGGTGCGCGTCCAAATATCTCTTTGTGATCATAACGATTCCATTTGCAGAAGCATATTGTTCAAGACATCCCTTGTTACCACATCCGCAGGCAAATTCTTCATCATCTTTCATGGGAATGTGTCCAATCTCGCCGGCTGCTCCGTTAATTCCTGTAAGAATCTTACCGCCGATAATTACGCCACCGCCAACACCTGTTCCAAGCGTTACCATTACAATGTCACTGTAACCTTTGCCACCACCCTGCCACATTTCTCCAAGAGCAGCAACATTGGCATCATTACCAGCTTTCGCCTTAAATCCTGTGAGAGTTGTCATTTCCTTCTCTACATTAAACACACCCCCCCAGCCCAGATTGACACATTTTAATACATTGCCGTCTCTGCCGACTGGTCCCGGGACACCCATTCCAATGCCTTCAACATCTAGTTTTGAGATTCTTTTCTCTTTCAGTTTTTCTTCTATAGACGCAGCAATATCTATCAGAATATATTTCCCATTCTCCTCAATTCTTGTGGGAATTTCCCAGACTTCAATCAAATTGCCAAGTGTCTCAAACAGACCTAGCTTGATGGTGGTCCCTCCAATATCTGCACCAAATGCATATTTCTTCATTATTTGTTCTCCTATATTACAAAGTTTCTAAGGTATTTTGCACTTAAAATAACCGCTTTCTTCGCATCCTCAAGGCTGTTCTCAAATGCTTTATCCTCAACCTCGATACAGGTATATCCGTCATATCCGATATCTGTCAGAGCTGATACATATTTTCCCCAGTCAACATCGCCGAGACCTGGAAGTTTCGGGGGGGACATATACTGCAGTGGTGTAGCCATTGTTCCAACATCAGCCAGCTTATCCTGATAAACCTTAATATCCTTGTAATGAACATGGAAAATTTTATCCTTAAACTCATAAATTGGTTTAATATAGTCAATCTGCTGCCAGACAAAATGGGACGGGTCATAGTTAATACCAAAGTTTGGACTGTCGATAATCTCGAAAATTTTTCTCCAGTTTGCAGGCGTTGTCATAATATTCTGTCCGCCCGGCCATTCATCATCTGTGAAAAGCATCGGACAGTTTTCAATAGCGATCTTAACGCCCTTTTCCTCTGCGTATTTTACAATTGGCGGCCATACTTCTTTGAAAATCTCCAGATTTTCTGCAAATGTCTTATCTGGAACTCTTCCAACAAATGTAGTGATCATGTTAACATCAAGCATTGCAGATGCATCGATCAGTTTATAAATGTGATCAATGTAGGACTGTCTTTTTTCAAGATCCGGATCCATAGTATTTGGATAATAGCAAAGTGAAGAAATCTCCACACCCTTGGAAGCACATAACGCTTTAATTTCCTCTGCCTTCTCAGGTGTAAGAGTAGCTACATCAATGTGGCTTACTCCTGCATATCTTCTTTTTGCTCCAAAGTTTGGCCAGCATGCAACCTCCAAACATTCCAGACCATTTTCTGCAGCAAAATCTACTACCTCTTCAAATGTCATTCCTTCGCAAATTGATGTGATAAAACCTAACTTCATTATTTTTTCCTCCTGTTTTTATTCGAATAAATAGCCTCTCCAGTTTCTGCAGACTTCCATGCCGCTTCCATAACAGCAAGTACGCGCCTTACCTCAGATATCTTAATTTTAGATTCCGCACGCCTATTTAATACATCATCCACATTTCTGTAGAAATCTACCCAATCTGTCTGAATCTCCGGAAGTGGTTCTGTTACGATTCCTCCTGGTGGTACAGGCGCAAACTGTCTGGTTGGACCGGCTTCTGTCTCAGTGATCTGAGGAGGAAGCTTTTCAAGCATCTTTCCTGTCCTGTAGATATTTCCATCACAGGCAAAGTTCTTCACAATCATGGTACCCTTATCTCCACCTACAAGCCATCTTGGCTGGTACTCCAGAATATATGTGGAAAGTTCAATATGAACTGTAATCCCATTCTCCATCTTCATGATAATCTTGAAATAATCATCTACTTCTTCATGAAGTACATTCTGAATATCAGCATAGATTGACTTGATTTTTACTCCCGGCATCATGAACAGAATCTGATCAATGAGATGTACACCCCAATCGTAAATCATACCTCCGCCATACTTTTTGTAAATATGCCATTCATGCATATATCCATTTCCTGAATGAAGCTTCGATTCAATCGTAAAGATGTTTCCAAGCATGTTTTCGTCATATGCTTTCTTTACTATCAGCATATCCCGATCCCATCTTCTGTTCTGATGAGCAGTAAAGAATACTCCTGCTTCCTTGCAGCCGCTTCCATTTCATCGAGCTCCTGTACATTCATAGCTGCCGGTTTTTCTGTAATGACATTCTTACCTGCTTTAGCAGCCTTGATACACATTTCTTTATGCAGATAGTTTGGAACTGTTAAGATAACTGTGTTTACCTCCTTATCTTCTAACAGTTCATCTGCTGTCGTATAAACCTTATATCCCTTTTTAAGTGCATCCTGCTGTTTTTCTTCTTCGATGTCACATACTGCTGCAATTTCAACGCCAGCACGAGGGGGGGCATTTTCTGCATGCCACTTTCCCATTCCGCCAAATCCGATAATACCCAATTTGATTTTCATGTCTTTCTCCTTTCGTTTATATTCTTCATCTGTATTTTGATATCTTAATTTTAATCATTTCATGTCATGGGAACTACCTTTGTGCTGTCTCAACAGCAAGTCATTTCTTTACCTTTTTGAGATTAGAGTACAGGCAAAAGAAAAAAGGTCAAAATCAACTGCTTTGATTTTGACCTTTTTTTCTATTTTCACATTTTCTCCAGGTTAATATATCCAATCTCATTAGGACGCATTCGAAGTTCTATCTCTATGCATTCATCCTCCACACAGAATTTTCGTATGATCATCCTGGGAACAGTAGCTCTGTGCAAATACTTGATCTCACTATCAGACAGATCCTGGATATATTCCAGATCCGCCCATATATCCTGAATGCTTCCACTCTTCTCATTAATTTTCTGTATAGTCATCTGATAATTTCCATTTTCAACGCCCTTTATGCAAAGCTTCAATGTCAAAGGATTCCATTCATCAAAATTCTTCCAAAGCTTATCCCACTCCAGCGTTTCCTCGCTCTGAAGATAATACATATAATTCAGATTTTTCATATTATGGCAGACCAAACTATACTGATTTCTTCTATCTGTTGTCAGAAGACAGTTTTCTGTCTTATCTATAAAATATGGTTTCAATTTTTTCAGAAAGCGGAAAGCGAATCCAGATGGCTTTGCAATTCCATCACGTGTAAGAAGCCCTTCCCCTCCATGCATCAACCATACTGTATCATAATACTCTGTGTATATATCCGTCCCGGTGAAATAACACAACATATCGATTTCACCAAAAACATCGATAATGTTTTTCATGACATAAGCGCCGTGGAAACAGTGATCATTCAATTTATTTCTGTCAGATACCGTCAGATTCCATTCCGTTATATAAATCTTCTGTCCAGACAATCCATGCTGTATCAGCTCCGCACGTATTTTGCGGATACTGTTTTTCAAATAATCCGGATCCTCACTTTTTTTACCAAACCGTTCTTTTCCTTCCGGATCTGCCTCATATGCATAAATCATAAAAGAAAAAAAGTCAGGAAGAGGGGCACGTCGGATCCACTCCTCCCAAAAATTCATTCCTCTTTTTTCCAGGTGACACAAATAATCCGGGAAAAACCACATCCTCCTATCTCCATATGAGGCGCGTGTTTTTTATTATGGAATAAGTACATTTAAAAATCTGAAAAAAGCTATCTGTCGGATCTATCCCTTTCAAACAGTATCCATCAAAAATCACCTCCATCTTCCAAGTGTTTACTTCTTCAATACCATAGCGCCTTACCAGATGCATAATCAACTGCCTGATAAATTCCTCCCATATTTGAAGCGAATCAACCTTATTGTTCTTTTCTTCATACAAAAGGAAATCCTTATCCGTTCTGTTTACACGTTTTATCTTTTCTTCCATGTCAAAAAACGGTTTCAATCCATTTTCTACCAGGAAATCCAGTATATTATCTAGCTTAGTAAAATTATACTGGCCAATTTCTTCATCGTTTCTCATAATCATTCGATCTGAAAAAAGACTCCAGAACCTAATGTATCTAAAATGCATCGAATCTTTCATCCGAAGGATCTGTTTTCTGACTTCATGATTCTGAAGATCTGATGCCTGGCCAATATTAATTGCCGTATTCCAAAATTGAGGAATTTTCTCCCCCGTCTTCCACTTGAAATGTCTTTCTGATTATTTTCGCCCTTTTTTTACTTTCCTGTTCCTCCTCCATAGAATAGATAAACTTTTCCAGTTTTTGATTTAAGACCAGAGAATCCATATCTTCTTCTTTTTTTCCATTTCCTTCGCACTATTTCGAATATGAGATGGAGACTTTCCATATTCTTCCTTAAACACCTTATTAAAAAAAGAAATGCTGGAGAATCCATTATCCAGAGCAATCTGGAGAATCGCTTTATCCGTATACATAAGTTCACTCATGGCATGGGAGAGACGAACCTGCCTTAAATAAGCAGAAAAGCTCATATTATATATTTTTTTAAAATATCGTGACAAATATCCCTCTGAGAGGTAGAGCGTGTCAGCAAGTGACTTCAGACTGATCGGCTGATTATAATTATTCATAATATACTCATTGATCTGCAATGTCCGCATCTGAGATTTCTGCTGCATTGACATGCCTGCATCCGTCTTCGCCTTTTTTATAAAATTGGAAGTCAGATATCCAAGCACCTTATAAAAAACAGAAAGATATTCATATTCATGCTGTTCTTCTTCCGCTTCCTTCTCGCAAAACATTTTTCTCTTTAGCAACTGATTCAACAATTCCCGTAATTTCTCATAACGCTCATCATCCTCACTGGTCGAGTTACAGAAAAAAAACGAACTTACTCCATTATATACAGAACGAATCAATGAGTATGTAATGAAAAGATGGGCTGTCGTTATTTCACCCTGAGTTTCGATTCTGTGTTCTTCATTGGAATTGATCACACAGATATCCCCCCTTTTCAAATGATATTCCCTTTCCATCACATAAAGTCTTAGTTCCCCCCTTCCATCACATAGACTAATTCTACCTCCTGATGGAAATGTGTATCTTTGGGTAATCTGCTTAAAATCTGCACATCCATCTTGTTCTTCTTAATATATTCTCTCATACCAACACCCCCCCAATCTTTACTCTATTCTAAACACCATGGATCAGCTGCAATGCCCATCTTTTCTCTATATTTTACCTAATACAACTATCCTTTTGCAATAAAAAATTGACCGCAGTCCAATCAGATACGGTCAATTTTTATAATAGGAAATTTATGTTTCAATTATTCAATGTTTTCTTTGCTCTTCCTCTCATGCAGTTTTGCACGAACCTCATCCGCTTCACTATCTTTCAACCTCCACGTAAATGCGAAGATAGCTGTCAGGAAAAAGATAATGGCAGGCATGAGATTTACAACCATATTAATTCCATGTAATGTTTCCGGTGTCTGCTGGGCATTTGCCACATAACCGAATGCAGCAAGAAGTAAGACACCTACAGAAGCACCGATTGCATTACCCAGTTTCTGTGCCAGACCATAGGTAGCATATGCGATTCCATCATTACGTATGCCTGTCTTGTACTCATTGTAGTCGATCGCATCACCAAGGAGGGAAAGTGAACATGGGAAGGAAACGTTGAAAAAGCCAACCAATCCACTTTCGATGATGATCAGAGTCAGATTGTCAAACGGTGTAAAGTACATTGCCAGAAGGGCAAGTCCCTGACATGTTACAGCAATCTGAAGTGTCACTCTCTTACCAAGCTTGCTCATTACCTTTGGTACCAGTAAGGAACTAACGATACCACATACGGATGGTGCAAGCATAATAACAGGAATCAACGTAAAGGATCCAAGGCAATACATAATGTAGTAGATTACAACTCCGATTCTTCCCATCCATGCTGCCATCTGGAGGATCATAATCACGAGAAGAATCATCAGGTTTTTATTTTTTACAAGTCCACTAATTGTTGCCGTTAAAGAGAATTTCTCCTTTGTCACCTCCGGAACCACCTGTTCTTTAGAGGTAAAGAATACTGCGAGGAAACAAGGAATAGAAATGATCGCATATACAAGAGCTGTCATGAAATATCCATTTCCATTGGCAACCTCTGCTCCCTTTCCTGAAAAGAAAAGCATTATATTTGCTGTAATTCCATTTACGATCAAAATACCTACATTCATACCCACATTACGGGAAGCATTGATTTGATTTCTCTGTTCTGCATCTTCTGTCATAACAGATGCCAGAGCACCATAAGGAATGTTAACCAACGTATAAAGCATACCCGTTATGATATAAGTTACCGCTGCATAAATAACGCCTGCTGTGGAAGATCCCTCAAATGGATGTGTAAAACATAATACTGAGAAAATAGCAAGCAGTGGGGGGAACCAAACAATATGTAAGGTCTGAAACGGCCTAGTTTCGATCTGGTTCGTTCCGCGATAGCACCCATCATTGGGTCATTAACTGCATCCCATACACGGGCTATCATCATAATTGCTGCCGCTGCTGCCGGTGCCAATCCCACGATATCCGTATAGAATATCGTAAGATAGGAACCAATAAATGTCCACACAAACTGAGAGGCAAGATCTCCACAGCTATAGAAAATCACTCCCAGTTTAGAAGCTCTTTTTAACTGTGTTTTATCATTCATCCGCTTACCCTCATAATTAGTCTACATAGTTGTGCATCATCTTTAAGTGTCTGCGAAGCATTTCGATCGAATGACCGGAATTATACTCTTCGTACTCAGATACGATGTAGCCATCATAATCAGACTCACTCACGATCTTCATAATGTCATCATAAGGGATCGCTGCCTCCTGAAGATTCTCATACATATAGTGATACTTTCCGTGCATATGGATGCAATATGGAATAATATCCTTAAGTCCCTGAAGTTCTGCGGAAACATCCTTCTTGAAAGTAAGGAATGTGTACATATCACGCATTGTAGTCAGTTCCACCTTCTTAGCGCCTGCTGCAGTCAATCTCTTTACAGCTTCATCGTATGGAACATTATCATACTTCATATCACGAGCCATTTCAAGCAATTTTTCATCGGCACCATCTGCAAGAGCGTTATCCCAGTTCATCTTGTTTGGCTTATTTGCAAAGCATCCAAAATCAGGGATCAGGCCGAGATATTTGCTGCCACTCTTGTCAATTGCTGCAATGTAGTCCTTTGTGGACTGTGTGATTGGAGTCTCCGGATTATGAACTTCAATACCAACCTTTACACCATAGTGCTCCGCAAATGGTGCAAGCTTTGCAAAGTTTTCCGGTCCCATAAGCCACTGCTCACGTACTACCTTACATCCCATTTTATGGGCATTCTTGATATCACGAACAGCCATAGCTACCATTTCATCACCTGTAAGATTTCTGTCGCCGCGAAGTCCTCTGTCACAGTTTGCTCCATAGCTGACTGGTTCCATATCATAATACTGACAAATAGCTTTTAATTCGCCGAGGAATTTATCACTGACATATGGGTAAGAAGGAATCATTTGAGTTGCAACAATCTCAAATCCAGCTGCTCCAAGTTCCTTCGCAGTACGAATACAATCCTCCAGAGTCATTTTCCCCCCCTGGCAATATTCTGTAGAAAATGAATACAGGGTTACACCAAGCTTTACATTACTCATCTTTTTATTTCCTCCTTAATTCTGAACATTTAGTCTCTTGCTGCCACAACTGTCGATGCTCTGATACTCTGTCTCACTGAGCGCCATGTATGGGGGGGATCTGAAGTAAAGTGTAAAATCTACATCATGCTCTCCTTCACTCAGGCCGCCCGGTTGGAATACTTTAATTGTAGCCGGCTCAATGATTGGCCAGAACACATTAACCAGATCATGAAGCTCTGCTACACCGTATTCTTTACCGTCAAGGCACAGAGAAATATTCTCTGTAGGCACATCAACACCATCAACCTTTACACCGATTTCATCTATCGTGGAAAGAAAATGTCCTCTATAATAGCTCAGACGTACATCAAACTGATAACCAATCTTTTTTCCATTTGCCCAGAAATTTTTCAGTGAATCATCACATACAACATCAACAAAGTTTAATCGAAGTGCAAGTCCCATCTTATTCTCCTCATTCTTTCTTAGAATTTAATTGTCTCATTTGTTTTTGCGGATTTATAAATCGCATCCAAAATCTTAGTTACTGCCAATGCTTCTTCCGGTTTAACCAAAGGTTCTGTTCCATTCTGAATTGCTTCAAGCCACTGACGGTTGTCAACGGTTCCCTCTTCTCCGGCACCACCTGCAAAATAAGCAATGCTTCCAACACTGGAAAGTTTCTCTTCCATCAGCTGATTATTTCGTGCACGATTGTAAATCAGTTCGTTCTTTGGATAACTCATACCGGAATGAATTTCTGCTCCGGCTTCTGTTCCACAAAGTGTTGTGGATGCTTCCCTAGAGTCAAGCATGTTGAGTGCCCAACTTGCTTCAAGACCGATTGTTGCACCATTTTTCATCTTAACAAATCCAACCGCAGAATCTTCTACTTCAAATGTTTTAGGATCCCATGGTCCAAAAAGATTTCCCTCTGGTCCATTTTCTTTCTGTCCAAGCTTGTAGAATACAGAGCCGGTTACACTGTCTACATCGTAGTTGTTCATACACCATAATGTAATGTCAAGAGCATGTGTTCCGATATCGATGAGAGGGCCGCCGCCCTGTGCTTCTTTATCCATGAATACGCCCCCCCATGTAGGAACTGCACGACGACGAACTGCATGTGCTTTTCCATAATAGATCTCACCAAGTTCTCCTTTGTCACAGGACTTCTTTAAATTCATAACCTCATCGCGGAAACGATTCTGGTAACCAATCGTGAACTGCTTACCGGACTTTTTCCATGCTGCCACCATCTTTTCAGCTTCTTCTGTGCTGTGTGACATTGGTTTTTCACAATAAACGTGCTTGCCTGCTTCAAAAGCTGCGATTGTAATCTCACTGTGGGATACGTTAGGAGTACAAACATGTACAACCTCTACCTCCGGGTTAGCCAGAAGTTCTCTGTAGTCAGCTGTTACCTGTGCACCTTCTGCACCAAATTCTGCGGCTGCTTTCTCGGCACGGTCAATCTGAATATCACAAAATGCTACGATTTCATTCAGATCTGCATTATTCTTTAATGCCGGGAAATGTTTCTGATTAGCGATGCCACCACAACCAATAATACCAATTTTTAATTTACTCATTTTTTTTCCTCCTTGTATTGTGTGTTTTTTACTGTGGTTTTTGATCTGAATAAATATTAGCATAGTGAAAACATCCAATTCTTGCCTCATTTCATACTATATATTTATTGAAAAATACATGTTTTTAGCTTTTCACATTGGGGGGGGAAATCAAAAAAGTCAAAAATGAATAACTCATTTCTGACTTTTATGATACTATATTGAAAAATAATAGGGCTGAATAGCAATTCATGCCATTCAGCCCCCCCTGAATATCATTACTTTATTTGTATTAAATCTGTCTTGCAGCAACAAATCCTTCATGAATTGCGTCATAAATCTGTCGAACCTGTTTGCTGTCACCAACATTGTACACTTCCAGTTCCGTTTCATTTTCCAGCTGTTCTGCCAGTTCATACTGTGGCATAAATCCTGCTGCAATAACAATGCTGTCTGCTTCCAGTTCTGTTGTATTGCCCCAGCGATCCATCACTACTGCATTTCCATTTTCTGCGGCAACAAGACGTTTTCCTGTGATAATCTTGATATCTGTCTGAGAAATTGAGATGCTATATGCCTGGCATGCAGAACTGTTGCTTGCAAGGAACTGATCTGCCATCTCCACAATAGTAACATCTTTTCCTTCATTCTTTAATTCTAACGCAGTCTCTGCACCTGTGATTCCACCACCAATAACTACAACCTTATCACCAATTGCTTTCTTGCTTCCATTCAGATAGTCATTTGCATAGATCAAAGTATTCTTACCGTCTTCTGCTACCTTTAGCGTTCTTGTTTTACCGCCGATTGCCAGAATCACCGCATCAAATCCACCATTTGCAATCTTATCAAAGTCTGCTTCTTCTTTTACGATTGTAATTGCATCATTTGCTTCGATATGATTCTTATAGTATTGAATCAATCTTCTGATATTAGATTTATTATCAGGAACAGAAGCTTCAATCATCGCTCCGCCAAAATCTCTCTTTTCAAAAATTGTAACTTTGTGACCACGTTTTGCGAGTGTCAGGGCAGCTTCACTGCCTGCAGGACCGGCTCCAACTACAGCTACATTCTTCTGTTCCTCTGCTGGTGTGATCTCCGGACCTTCGAATTTGTACAAAGTCGGATTCACTGTACAGTGGATTGGAGTATGAGACAGCAAGCCTCGGTCCAGACATCCGATCAGACAGTTAATACACGGTTTAATATCCTCTGCCTTTCCTTCTTTTGCCTTCTTAGCCCAGCAAGGATCTGCAAGCTGGGAACGTCCTAATGCAACATAATCTCCTACGCCTTCTTCCAACAAACGTTCTGCATCCTCAGGTGTAAATACATTATGTCCAATGAATACAGGAATGTTGACAGCATCTTTAATCATTTTTGTATGTTCTGCATTGTATGCATTTGGAAGTAAGAATTCCATCGACGCCGTAGCGTGGGTTCCGCCCATAATGTTCAAATGGGATACGCCCTCCTTCTCCAGTGCCTTTGCAACCTCAATCGTTTCCTCGATGCGGATTCCTTCCGGCTCCCAGTCTTCCGTGCTTAATTTCACACCGATTGGGAAATCCGGACCACATTTCTTTTTCATATTGCGCACGATTTCCAGCAGCAGTCTCATACGGTTATGTAAAGAGCCTCCATACATATCTGTACGTTGATTATCATGTGGTGACAGGAAATTGGTCGGAATACATCCGGCTGCTCCGTGAATTTCAATGATCTGGAATCCTGCATGTTTACAACGCAATGCAGCATCACCGAATCTTTCTACAAGTTCATGAATTTCGTCCATCGTAAGCTCTCTCGGAACTTTTGCTCCTGCTTCGTACCATGGTTCATAGGTAATCGGTGAAGCACCAATTACATCAGCACTTCCTACGAAACCTGCATCACGACCAGGATGTGCAATCTGCATTCCTGCAACCGCACCATGCTGTTTTACAGCCTCTGCCAAAAGTGTAAGTCCAGCAACATATTCATCTGAATCTGCCCGTAAACCACAGGATGTCATCGGAACCGGAACTGCATTGTCCATAAAAATCAGTCCTGCGCCCCCCCTCTGCTGCCTCTGCATATGCCTTAATCTGGCGGTCTGTTACCGTACCATCTGGATTTCCCAGATATGTTCCCATAGAATTTCGTACAATTCTATTCTTAATCACTACATTCCCGATTTTTCCTTTTTTAAACAATTGTGGATAATATTTGTTTTGCATAATCTCTTTTCCTTTCATTTAATTTGTTATATAATAATAGTAGAATAGTGTCGTTTTTTAACAAGCGACAAAAGGGGGGGCAAAAAAGTTGCATAACTAATCTTTTTCATACCGGATATCTCACAGAGGTGAAACATGAGTACGGATTTAAGAGTATTAAAAACCAGACAGACTATTCAGTCTAAATTTCTCGAACTGTTAGAAACACATGATTTTCAAGAAATCACCATCAAGATGCTGATTCTTGAATGCAAGATCAACCGTTCTACCTTCTATCGGAATTATGAAGATAAGTATGATTTGATTCAAAAAATAGTAGAAGAGTTAATGAGTCAGTTTGAACCGGTGATTGATCCACATTTTATATCCTGTAATACTAAAAATGAAGCTAGTTTCAAACAGTATTTTCTACCTATGATCAATTATTTTGAAAGTCACAGGAAAGTATTATTATTGATGTATAATCAAACTCTCCCTGTGAATATTTTTGATGAAATGCAGGCAATGTATCGCAAATACATATTAAAGGAATTGGTTGATACATACCATGTTTCCGATTCTCAGCTTGAAAGTGCTGCTTTCTTTTCTCAAATTATAGTCTCCACCATCCTTACTTCAATGAAATGGTGGCATCTGGAAAGCACACAGATATCAAAGGAAACCATGCTGAAGATAATGACTGACACTGTCATAAACGGAGTGTTTTCCAGTATCAAGAAAGAGTTTGGCTAAAATCATCCGTAATTAAGATGCCTGTTCAAACTGGCTATTGTAAAACTCAGCATAGAATCTATTTTTGGCTAATAGTTCCTCATGGGTACCACTTTCAGCAATATCTCCATCCTTCAATACGAGAATAAGGTCTGAATTCTTAATCGTGGAAAGCCGATGCGCAATAACAAAGGATGTTCTGTTTTCCATCAGTTTATTCATAGCACTTTGAATCTGCTGTTCTGTACGGGTATCTACAGAACTGGTTGCTTCATCCAAAATCAGCATCGGTTTATCAGCAATCATTGCACAGGCGATCGTAAGCAGAAAAGATATAACTTAATATATACATGGCAACTAATGTAATTCCTAATTCACTTTATCAAATTTCTTTTCCTGATAGTCTTCTGCATTATACGCACGTACAACAGAAAGACCTGTTAAATTTTCACGGGTAACACGGTTCATATCATCTGTAAGTTTCTGCATTTTCTTAAATTTGGGGGGGATAACTAAAAAAAACACACTTTCATTCTAAAGAGAAGTGAATTAATCGCATTATAAACGAAAAAATGCATTAATCGAAAGCATGTAATCTTTAAAAGGGGGGGCTGTCGCTTTAACGAATGAATTTTCGTTGATATGCTCCCTTCTAGGTAGACAAGTGAAATAATAAAAACTTGTCACTTAGGAGGGA
>BBDW01000019.1 GCA_001312505.1 Mediterraneibacter faecis JCM 15917 | reverse complement strand
CAATGGCACACTCAAAGAGGTGTACTTCCTCTAAGTTTTCCTTACCAAGCCGAAAAGAATAATCTTTTTTACTGCCACTGCAATCGCCCATAATTCTACGCTTATTCGTGGAACGGTAGGCTGCATATTTCGGCTCTTTCTTCTCGTCATAGCCTACAAACACAACATTGTGATACGGCAGGCTCTCAAAGATAAGGTCATTAGAGATACAGTAATTGATGATTTCAAAATCTATTCCTCTCCCGAAAAGATACTCTGTAATCACTCTGTTGGAAACACATTTTTCAGGGAGAAGAAGTGGTTTATTTTCCTCTTTTGCCTGTGGCTTTTCATAGACCGGAGCTTGAATCGCTGTGTGTCCGATAATGGTTTCCACTGCTTCAAGGAAGCTGTAACCTTTGACCTTAATCAGATAATCCAAAGCACTCCTGCCGCCGATACCTCTCGACCACCATATCCATTTCCCGTTTGAAATCTTCAAGCTGTCGTGGGTTCTGGTGCAATAGGTGTTACCTGAAAACTTAACCAGTTCATACGGTTCATAATTTTTCAGGTAGGTTAATAAGTCCATCTGCTTCGCCTGAATGATTAACTCAGGTGCGATAAAAGGCATATCGACCACCTCCTTAAAATAAAAATAGCCACCTGATTTTTTGAAAACCAAGTGGCTATATAATATTAAATTTTGTGTCTATGTTTTATGAAAGAATCTTCTCTTAATCAATTTTTCTTTCCTGTAGCTTTACTTTTTCAGTTTTAACCCATCTTTGAAAGCTTCACCCACACGCTCTGTAACCTTGTAGTAACCATGAGTATAAGGGTCAAATGCAATGGCATTTACCTTGGAAATATCAATTTTACCGTCTACCATAACGCTCTCATCGGCAGTTACATTCACTACCTTTCCAATAACGCCACAACCGTATTCATTATCTTGATACTCAATAAATTTACATTCTAAACAAATTGGAAACTCATTGATAATAGGAGCATCTACGACTTCAGCCTTACTTGCAGTCAATCCGCTACGTGTAAATTTATCTGTTACACGATTACCAGACTCTACGCCAAAATAATCTGCTTCTACCAAGTGTTCTACATCTGCGATACTAACAGTAAATGCACCTCGTGCCTTAATATTTTGCACGGTTTTATGTGTTTCGGTAAGATTCAATGCAACTATGTCCCTTGCTTGCATTGTCCCCCAAGCAGCATTCATTACATTCACACTGTTGTCCTCATTATAAGTTGCCACCATCAACACTGGCATAGGAAAAATTCCTTCCGTAATTTTCAACTTTGTTCTCATAATAATCTCTCCTTAAAATTAGATTGACAGAATTATTTATCCTGCTTATAATTATATCCAATCAATTCAGAATTTCAAGTACTGGTAAAAATGATAGGTACTATCCAAGGAGAAAGTATAATGATACAAAACTACATTGAAAATGCCAATTTTGAAGATACAGGCTTTGCTTACACCTTGTCCCTGATTTCCGGCAAACATAAAATGGTCATTCTTTATTGTTTAATGGAATTTAAAACTGTAAGGTTCAATGAGCTGAAGCGTTATCTGAAAACAATTTCCGATAAAACATTAAGTAGCAATCTCAAGGAACTAGAATCTGACAAACTGATTATCCGTACTGAATATCCTCAAATTCCACCCAAGGTGGAATACTGTCTTTCGGAACGTGGCAAGTCACTAATGGTAGTGTTAGATCAGCTTTGTGTTTGGGGTGAAGAAAACAAACTGACAGATTAACATCTTCTAATTTTTTTGAAAATATTATTTCTGACAGTATAACTTTGTACCATCTTACCTAACATACTATCTGCGGTATGGGATTTTTCCATACCGCAATTCTAAACTCATCTTTCAAAATTTCTTGACTTCTTTTCAATCATTTCGCCCTCATCAGGTTCTCCGCCGACAATCTCATTTTCTTTTTTATCCATATTGAGCAGGATATTCAGCTCATCAAGTCGGGCAGTTTTTGCCTCAATTCTTCCTCCTTTGCAAACGGCTTTTCGATTTCCTGCTTCGCTGTTTCAAACTGCTTCTCCGTATTTTCAAGGCTGTTTTTCGTATCAGCAAGTGCTTCCTCAAAGCGTTCTATGCCGTTATCTATTCTCACGATATTACCGTGAGAATCATCGCCAAGCGGTACATCTCTGCTCGTTTCGCCTTTTAATTTCACAACATAATTACGCTGCACCGTATCAAAATACAGTTCCATTTGAAAGCCACGGTACTCGCCAAGTGGTATCGCATCAGGACTGTTCATTGACTTGCAGGCATTGATGATTGCCTGACCTGCTTCGGCTTTTTCGGAATAAGAAACACCCGATACCATCATTCCAAGCGGCTGCTCGTCTATCGGTTTCGGGTGTGATTTTGCTGTTTCAACATCTTTTGTAAGTCCCTCTACACGGGATTTTAAGTAAGCAATCTGTTGTGGATAGAACTTGATGACCTTATCCTCCAGTCCGTATTTCTCCGATAAGAAATTGGATTTTAACATCTTCAGCTTCTGCACCTGAATGTCTAAGTCCATCTTTTCTTTGATATACGGATTGCCTGTTGCAAGCATTTTTATCTCTGCATAGGACAGTGCGGTTTCATCAATGTCCTCTGCCGACCTGACCGGAGATTTGCTCGTCATAATCTGACTTGCGAACTTCTGCTTACCTTCCACAAGCTGATAGAGGTATGCATCAAAGGTCTGCTCTGTTACATAGCGATAAATCTCTACCTGCGGATTTTCATTGCCCTGACGGACAATTCTACCGGAACGCTGCTCCAAATCTGAAGGTCGCCACGGACAATCCACATCGTGAAGTGCAATAAGTTTGTCTTGCACGTTCGTCCCTGCTCCCATCTTCTGAGTAGAGCCGAGAAGCACTCTGACTTCTCCCTTGCGGGTCTTTTGGAACAGTTCTTTTTTCTTCATATCCGTGTCGGCTTCGTGTATGAACTTCACTTCACTTTCAGGAATACCTCTCTCAATCAGCTTCTTTCTGATGTCGTTGTAGACGGAAAATGTGCCATCATTCTTCGGAGTGGAAAGGTCGCAGAACACAAGCTGTGCCGATTTTTTGTCGATATTTTCTTCCCATATCCGATAGATGTTATCGACGCAGGCATTGATTTTACTGCCCTCAAAATCAGGCAGCATATCGTTTAGCATACGCTGGTCAAGAGCCAGTTTTCTTCCGTCATTCGTGATTTTCAGCATATTATCTACGCTTGAATCCACACCGCCGCCACGCACCTGCTCGGCTCTCTCTGCAAGGGAAGCAACCATTTCCTTCTGCATTTCCGACGGCTTTACTGCAATGTTATGGTACTTTGCTTCCGGTACTGGCAGGTTCAACATATCTGCTGTTTTAATGTCCGCAATCTCCTTGAACATCGCCATTAGTTCCGGCAAGTTATAGAATTTTGCGAACCTTGTCTTTGCTCTGTATCCTGTTCCTTCCGGTGTAAGTTCCACTGCCGTAATGGTTTCTCCGAAAGTGGAAGCCCAGGCATCAAAGTGCTGCAACCCATTTTTCACAAGCGTGTTGTACTGCAAATATCGCTGTATCGTATAGAGTTCCACCATACTGTTTGAGATAGGTGTACCCGTTGCAAATACGGTTCCTCGCCCTCCGGTAATCTCGTCAAGGTAACGACACTTCATAAAGAGGTCGGAAGATTTCTGTGCTTCCGTCTGTGCGATACCGCCCACATTACGCATTTTTGTATAAAGATAAAGGTTCTTGTAATAATGGCTTTCATCAACAAAAAGCCTGTCTACACCAAGTTCCTCAAAGGTTACAACATCATCTTTTTTCGTCTGGTCATTGAGTTTATCAAGTTTCTGCTTGATGGATTTCTTTGACTTTTCAAGCTGTTTTATGGAGAAGTTTTCCCCCTCGGTTTCGCTTGAGTTCTGCAATTCCTCCGGTTATCTCCTCAAGTTGCTGTTCTAAGATTGCCCTCTGTCTTTCAATGGACATCGGGATTTTCTCAAACTGTGAATGTCCGATGATAACTGCGTCATAATCTCCGGTTGCAATCCTGCCGCAGAACCTTTTACGGTTCTTGGTTTCAAAATCTTTCTTTGTTGCGACAAGGATATTCGCCGCCGGATAGAGCTGCAAATACTCAGCCGCCCATTGTTCGGTCAAGTGATTTGGTACAACAAACAGTGACTTATTACAAAGTCCAAGCCTTTTCGACTCCTGTGCTGCCGCTACCATTTCAAAAGTTTTTCCTGCTCCGACTGCGTGTGCAAGAAGCGTATTTCCTCCGTAAAGGATATGGGCAACCGCATTTTTCTGATGTTCCCTGAGTTCAATTTCAGGGTTCATACCATTGAAGATGATATGACTTCCATCATACTCACGAGGTCTGACGCTATTGAATTTCTCATTGTAGGATTTGCAAAGCCTTTCCCTTCGTTCTGGGTCAGACCATATCCAGTCCTGAAATTCCTGCTTAATCATTTCCTGCTTCGACTGAGCAATCGCTGTTTCCTTTTTATTCAGGACAGCCTTTTTCTTTCCCTCATCATCTTCGATATAATCAAAGATACGCACATCTTTTAAATTCAGCGTTTCCTCAATAATCTTATAGGCATTGATGCGGGAAGTTCCGTAAGTGTTATATGCCTTACATTTCCTTTGTCGTAAGATTTGCCCTCAATATTCCACTCACTCGTAAATGGAGAGAAGTGAACTTTGATATTCCACTGTGCATAGCGTGGTGTTTCAAGCAAATGAAAGATAAACTCCTGCACATCGTCCGGTGGCAGCCAAGTTGCACCAAGTCGCACGGAAATTTCACTTGCAGTCAGGTCTTTCGGCTGCACCTTTTGAAGTGCTTCCACATTGACCTTATAATCTTCCGGATAGAGTTCTGCCGAGTTCTTTGCAATCTTCAGCTTTTCCCTGACATTACCCGAAAGGTATTCATCAGCCATCAGATACTTCGGTTCGTAAGAATTTCCATACTCATAAAGCGGGTTTAGGAAGATAACACCCTTTAAGTCCTCAAAGATTTCATTCTCCGATTTACCGGAAAGCTCCATCATATAGTCCATATCAATCGTGGCTTTTTCTCCAAGAGATACCGCCAACGCTTCGCTTGCCGTATCAACAGAAGTAACCGGAGTATGCGGCTTAATTGTCCTCTTAGAAAACATATCAGCCTTACGTTCCAGTTCTCCGTCCTCTCCGATTATCTCCAATGCGGAAAGCAAAGAGAATGAACTGTCCTGCGAAAAAGCAGAGGTATTTGCACGGCTGTTAATGAGTCCGTACTTACCTGAAAAGGTATCATAAAGTCTGTTTAATCGCTCCTGCTCCGCTTTGATTTCGCTGTCAGGGTAATCTTCTGTCTGCAATTCAATCAGCGTTCTGACGGAATTTCTAATAGCAATCATACCCTTAATTCGGTTCTCTGCGGTTGCCGACACTTCCACCGGAGTCATACGGGAATTTTCACGATAATAGATTTTATCGTCTACCACCGTATATGAAAAGTTTCTCACTGCCGGGTCTGCCGGAATAGAATTATCTTCCTCCTCCAGTTCTTCCTCGGCTTCATATTCCGTGATTTCTCCGTGAATGTTTGCTACTGCTTCATCAAGCTGTGCTGCAAGGTCTGCATTTTCATACGGCACACAAGTTGCTTCCATACCGAAACGCCCCCCCGATACCATTTTCATTTCTCCGAGTATCATTTCGGGGTGCTGCACAAAATAAGAGTTCATCTTAATTCCGTTCTCATCGGTATCAAGATGAACCCAATCCGGCTCAATATCTATCAGTCTGTCACGCTTTTGCAGGATAAGAATATCCGAAATGACTTCCGTTCCTGCATTACCCTTAAAGGTATTATTCGGCAATCGGATTGCTCCAAGAAGCTCTGCCCTCTGTGCAATATACTTTCGTACTGCTAAAGTTTCCTTATCCATTGTGCCTTTGCTCGTTACAAGTGCCATCACACCGCCGGGTCTTAACTTATCAAGGGACTTGGCAAAAAAGTAATCGTGTATCAGGAACTTATGCTTGTCGTACCTTTTATCCGACACCTTAAAATCTCCAAAAGGCACATTGCCAACCACTCCATCAAAGAAGCTGTCCGGCAGATTGGTTTCTTCAAATCCTTGTGCCGCAATGGTTGTTTTCTGATAAAGCTGCTGTGCAATCCCTGCGGAAATCGTATCAAGTTCCACACCGTAAATCTTACTGTCCTGCATTGTGTCCGGCAGCATACCGATGAAATTACCGATACCGCAGGACGGCTCTAACAAGTTGCCTTCCTTAAAGCCCATCTGCTCCATTGCCTTATAAATGGCTGTGATAACTTCGGGCGGCGTGTAGAACGCAGTCAACGTGCTTTCTCTTGCCGAAGCATATTCCTCCGGTGTTAATACCGAAGAAAGTTCCAGATATTCCGTTGCCCACGCTGAATTATTTTCATCAAAGGCTTCTGAAAGCCCACCCCCCCAACCAACGTACTTTGATAAGATAATCTGTTCTTCAGGAGTGGCAAATCTGTTTTCTTCCTGACATTTTTTTAGAAGCTGTATCGCCATAATATTTCTGCGGAAGCGTTCCTTTTTACCAACTGTTTCAACCTCATTTTCTTTGAGATTAAAGGTGTGGCGTTCTGCCATAGATACATCAGGGTGCAAGTCAAAGCCTTTGACTTTTTTCTTCTGCTCCCAAGCGGGAACTACCGGCTCAGGCTCTTTATCATAACCGTTTCCTATGCGATACCCCCCCTGATGATACATCTCATCATAGCTGTCAAAACCTGACTGCGAAGCTACTATCTCTCGATAATCTTCAATCGGCATACTGCCATATTGGTCTGAACTTCTTCCGTTTCATTTCTTTCTTCGGCAGGTTCTTCCTTTACAATCAAATGCTCATTCATCGGATTCTCACGCACTTTTCTGTCAAACTCTGTGCGTGAAAATTCCTTATTGAACAGTGGCATATCATAGTCATAGAGCATTACTCTCTCATCATCAACAGATAAGATTTCGTACTCAGAAGCACCGATATACACCTTATCGCCAAGATGATATTCATATTTCACATCTTGCGATATTTCCGCTTCTTCAGGTTCTTTTTCGGCTAGTTCCTGCTCCGGTGGTGCATTAGAGAGTATCTCACGGTTTCTTTTCGTTTCCTCGATTTTGGCTCTGCGTTCCTCTTGACTTTCAAGCCACTGAGGATAGCGTTCTTTTTCCTTTGGATTTAAGTATCTGTCCATTCGGATAAGTTCCCCCGATACGTTTCTCCACCTGCGACCACGAAAGCGTGATATGTGGATTTTCTTTACCGATACCTTTCGTAATCGTAATACCTTTTCCATCGTGACTCTCATCAATTCCTGCTCCGATTATTACTGGATAAGAGCCGCCCCAACCGTACTCATTTTTTAAGAAGTCTGCGTTTTCTTTTGCTGAAAGGCTTTTTTCAAACTGCTCATAGATACGCATTTTACCCTCAGAAAATCCGCTTCCATTCGCAAGAACAGCGTCGATAATCTCCTGAGAAAAAGTAAAGGCAGAGGTTTTCTTTTCCTCTGCCCGACCGTCTAATATGAATGTCATCTGACCGTCCATTGACGGTAATGGTTTTATGCTGTCACTTAATTCTCCCAATAATCGCATAGCTTCAAAATGTCGGGCAATAACAGCCCAATCATAAAAACTCTGTGCGGTTCTGCTGTCGTATTTGCCCTCCCACAAATGCAGAACGTTTTCAAAGGTCTTGTACCCTACTGTCCTGCCATCCTCTAAAGTAAGCTCGGTATAATCATTATTGAAAATACTCTTTATATACTCTGTGCGGTCTTTGTTATCAGGATTACGTTCATAATAATCTTTGATTTCTTCCAGACTTGCTGATAAATGTGGTGTCGTTCTGAGAATTTCATTGATTACTTCATCACGCCCAAAGAACGGAAGGCTTTTATCCTCGTGTGTTCTGTCGTAATACTCTAAGCGAATATCACTTCCGCTTTCACGATTTCCTGTGCCGAGCTGCGAAGGGAGTTCATCAGACGAACCCATTTCATCATATCCTCCGCTTTCATCTGTTCGCTCACTCCCTCTTTCTGTGCCATCTGGCTCAGGATTGTTTCCTCCATCTTGCTGGCTCTCTGTTCCACTTCCGCCAAGTGCTGTGTCAGTTCGCCCCCCCTCGTCAGGAGATTGTAGTAAAGGACTCTGTGATGTTCCTTCAGAAAATCTCTCCTCATCTGAGCGTATCTGCCCAAAGTCACTTCCGGCTGCTGTGGAAGTTTCAGGTTCGGAAGGCTGTAATCGCCCACCATCGTGTAGGTCAGTTCGTTCATTGTCCAAACTCCTTTCGTCGTTATTTTCAACCTTATTGTATTCATTTCTGTCCTGACCGACAATTATGCGATTTTGACGGTTGAGTGCAGTAATTGTTTTAGATATTTCCGTCAATCCCATTTCTGCAATATCACTGGTAGCAAATCCAAGTGCATTGAGTGTTTCCTGCGTATTGAAATTGGTAACATCTCTGAAATCATCAAGTTCAAAATAACCGTCCGTATCAACGCCAAGCCTTGACATCATCATATATGCCACACTATTTGTCACGACATTTTTATAAATGAAAGCCACAATATCCTCTTCCACTTCCTCGAAGGAACTGCCCTCGGTTGCATAGTAAAGGTCTTGCAGATAATCAGGGATATTATCCTCTGCCGCATTTCTTGCTGCTCCCATAATTGCTTCGGCAAGACTACTCTTATTCTCAATCTCTCCGAAAGTGCTTTCCAATGTTTCAATCACATCAGCTTCGTATTCCTGACGCATATCCCAAATCGGGACTGTTCTTGAATATCTGCTTTCGTGAGTATCTGAAATGTCAAAGTAATGTGTCAGTCTTTGCCGTGAACGGTTTTCATCAGCAAAAACAGCAATACCTCTTGCACCTCGGTTGACCCATCTGCCAAAAATTTTGTTCCACTGCTCTATCTCAAGAACCGCCGTTGCATCAGGTCGCTGTGCATATACAAGTAGCTGCTCGTCATAACGTAACTTATAATTTCGGCAAGCCGAAGCCAAGAATGCCTGCCAGTTCTGAGGATTTGACACAACCGTTTTGCAGGTGCGGTTGTAAAGCTCAGAAATAAGGTCATATTTTCGTGCCATTACTCTTGCACCTCCTTATCGCTGTTTTTCTCTGTTTCTGGTCTTGTTTTTTGACGGTTCGGATTGATTGATAGGTTCAACTTTGCTTCCATTAAGCTCCATTTTTTCAGCAAACTCACATATATGATAGCAGCAATTTCCGACATACAAATGGTAGTCATCAATATACTTGCACACTCTGTCTGCTGTGTGTCCATCACGAAAAGTAATCCTGATTTTTCCACCATCGGGAATATAGAATTTTAAGTTGTAATGACTGTTTATAAATCGAATTTGCTTTTCCTGCGGCTCTGCTCTATTCTCCTGTTGCTTCATTTTCCTTACCTCTCATTTTTGTTGCTTCATCAGAACCGCCGCCCAAATACGAAAAGAGTTTACCGGACTTTGTATTCTTCTGAAGCTCCATAATCACACCCATATCAGGAATCGTGATATTCGGAATTTTCAGGATTGCTTCCATATCAAGCTGCTGCAACTTTTTCTCCGTATCACAACCGGAGTCAAAGAGTTTATTCAGCACCTTAACCTTATTCTGAAAAGTTGCTTTGTCTTTCACGAAAATACCTCCTTAGCTAATGTTGATTACAATAGAAATACTGCCGCTCTGTTCTTCTTTCTGCGGATTACGTGAATACTCAGGAAAAAGGGACTGTACTCTCTGCCTTGCCCTGCGTATGGTTTCAAAACAAGGAAGTCCGTATGCTCGGTAATTAAATACAATATCCTCAAGCGGAAGATTTCCAGCAGGTATATATCCGTACCGATTGTAATAATGCAGAATAAGAAGCATATCATCATACCTCGACATCGGGCATTTCTTTAAGATTTCAAGCACTCGGCTCTCCACCGTTTTCTGTTGTTTCATAATGTTCCTCCAAAAATTAAAGGGACAGAGTTTTTTACGCTCTGCCCCCCCGACTGGTTAATGTTCGCTTGTTACTTACTTCTTACGGTTTTTAACCTGAAGAAAGATAAAGCCGCCGACAATAACGGCGACTAATGCGATAGCGATAATTGTCTTTGCTTCCATTACTCGTTACCCTCCTTTTTCTTCTTTTTGTGTGCAACAACAGACGTTACAGCGATACCGACAGCAGAAAGTCCGGCAAGGACATACCAAAGTTTCATATTGGTATCATCTCCTGTCTTTGGAGTATCCCTCAACTCATTGTGCATTTTTACAACGGCTGTTTCATCAAGTTTGATAGTAACATTCTGGTCGGCAGGTGTGATATATGCAGCAGAGGCATTGTTTGCCACTTCGGATACGGTATATTCGCCAATACGAAGTCCCTCAATCACGATTTCGCCGTTCTTATCTGTTTCAAATGTCATATCATAGCCGTTTGCTCCGGTTACTCTGAACGCAAAACCTTTGACCTTACCGTCTGAAGATGTCTTAACGATTTTCAGTGTTCCACGCATAGCTTCATTGATAAATCCGACACCTGCCTTATTCTCAACGGAATAAGTTGTTTCGTCTTTCTCAATGAAAACAGAGTATTCTCCCTTATCAAGCAGGAAGCCCTCCGGTGCTTTTGTTTCACGGACAATATATTTTCCGTAAAGCAGTTCTTTCATCTCATAAATTCCGGTTTCAGTTTCTTCAAGATTTCCGATAAGTTCATCTCCATCATCAATCTTTCCGTTCTCATTGGTGTCCTTATATACCTCAAAGGTTGCACCCGTAAGCTTGTTATCCGGATATTCAGCGTCCACCTTCGTGAGTCTGATATTGCCGTGAACATACTCATTGACAATCTCAATTTCAACTACCTGCTCGGCTTTGCTAATATTAACCTCATACGCTTTTTCATCAAGAACAAATCCCTTTGGCTGCTCGATTTCTCTTACAATCCATTTGCCATAAGGTACTTTTTCAAAAGAAAAACTACCGTCTTTTGCAGAGATAGTCGTCATAAGTGCAGTATCCTTTGTAAATTCTGTTTCTTCGGCTTTGAAGATACCGATAACAGCACCCTCAAGTGCTTCTCCATTCTCGTCAATCTTCTTACCTGATACAGAACCATAGATAAGTTCATTCTTGATTTCTTTTCCGTCATTTACTTTAATTTCAACCGTTGCGGTATCCTGACCTGCGTATTCAAACACAACCGGATACTTCGTATCAGAGAGAATATAATGCTCATCGGTTGCATTCTCTTTGACATAGTATTTGCCAAACGGAAGGTCTGACTTCATAACAGCAGTTCCATTTTCATTTATGCTGACAATCTCAATCAGTCCATCAGCCGGAATAACGGTACCGCTTGCAGATACAATATCTTCTGCGGCATAAAGACCAAAGCTGATGTTTTTGATTTCTCCGTTGTCGCCAATACCAAATGTCTTATCCTTTTCAATGGCTTTTGCAAGGCTTACCTGAACTTTCTGTCTTTCGTTATAGAATGATGTGGAAGTTTCGGTAACAGAGATATTCTGACCTGCATAAGTAAGCTCAACCGTATGTGTTTCGCCACTCACTACCATTCCATCAGGTGCGGTAATTTCCTTGACCTCGTATTTTCCGAGATAAAGTTCTTTGCTCTTAACAAATCCATCGGAGCTTGTTGTGATAGTATCTACCACTTCGCCCTTTGAATAGCGGAGTGTACCGTCCGGTGTGCTAATATCTTCCGCAGCACGGACTTCATAAACTGCACCCTCAAGTCCTGCCACTTCATAAGCAGGCTGATAAATAACATCACTGTCCTCAGAACCACTTACATTGACACCACTAAATACTTCTCCGGTCTTTTCAACCGTGATAGTACCTTTCTGTGCCATATTCGGCTTATTGACTTTCACAACAGTTACGCCGCCTTCCTCTGTGGAATTTTCTTCGGTAATATCAAAATATACCGGAGTATCATCAAGTACATATCCGTATGGAGCTTGTACCTCTACGATAGAATACCCCCCCTTGCCGTAATCCAGTTTCTCAGGTGTGACAAGAGAACCATTTGCATCGGTATAGAACACATCAATCGTGGTCGGTGTCGGATAAGTAAAGGTCATTTTGACCTGATTACCTGCGGGTCGTAAATCTTAAATCCTGCTCCTGCATACGGAATACTCTTTCCGCTTTCTGCGTCCACCTTAACTACATTGACAAAGCTCTCGAAGTTACGGTTATTGATAAGATAACGATACGTCTGTGCGTTCTGTGAAATGAACACATCAAAATCGTCCATCATCTCTCTGCCTTCCCAACCAGAAGTCTGGTGTACAGTATAAATACCATACGGCATATCTTTTGTCTGACCAAAGCCATTTTCATCGCAAACGATAGTATCTCTCTCGTCTTTATTGGCTGCGTCATAGCTTCCGGCAGATTTCAGATAAATCTCAAAGGAAGCACCCTTTTCAGGTGTTTCAATCTTTGTTTCTCCATCGTCAGTGTGTTTAATGATAGCCACATTACCTTTGATTACCTGCTCGGTTACATCATTGGAAGTAAGGTTGTGTTCCACCTCATAAAGTTTCGGGTCTGCACCTACTTCATGGATAGTCTTATCAAGCAAATATCCCTCTGACGGTGTGATTTCTCGGATTGTCCAGTCGGTATCACAAACATATTCTTTGGTAGTGAACTGACCGTTTTCATCAGTAACATACTTATCTACAAGCGTTTCTCCCTTATAGATACCGTAAATTGCTCCCGAAAGTTTGGCATTGCCCTGTGCTTCGCCTTTCTCAGCGTCGCTCTTTGTTACTGTTACAGTAAACTTCTTCAAAATATTATTGAAGTTTCTTGTGGTTACTTCTTTCCACTTCACTGGTGCAATCTGATTTTTCGGCACAACATAACGGATAGCCGTGTCTACTTCCTCAAGGGTATATGGTTCAGAACCACTGATAAGCACATCTTTGAAAGTTGCCACACCGTTTTTGTCTGTAACTGCATACTGGTCAACAGCAGCACCGGAAAGAGAAGTACCGAAAAGATGGAACTTCATACCTTCAACAAGGTTATCTTCTGAGGACTTCACTACCTGAAGGTCGCCACGCTTCAATTTGTTATTAAAATTGACCTTTGCACCCTGTCCTGCTACAACAGTAACTCTATGTGTTTCCTGCGGCTCGTACTTATCGTATGCCTGCTCGGTTACAGTATAGATACCCGGCATAAGGTTATCAATCTGGAACTTACCGCCATTAGCTGTTGTAACCGTCTGATTGATACCGTTTCCGGTAATCGTGAAGTTAATACCGTCAACCTTGCCGTCCTCACTGGTCTTTACAATCTGACAAGAACCATAGCTGACTTTCATCTTCACATAACCGTTGATACTGTCGCTTACTTCCTGAGCATAGCTGACAACATCCTGCACACTGGAATTCTGACCGTGTTTGCCCTCTGACCATACAACCACACCTCTGCGGACTGCATTTTTCTTGGTTGCGGTAATGGTAAATTCCTTACTCGGTGCTGTATCCATAGAAACCGTAAGTTTGTTACCATTCACTGAAAAGCTCACTCCACTGATGCTTGCCTTGAAATTATATTTGGACAGCACATTATTGGAATCTGTCAGAGTAGTTGTGTACTTGCTTCCGTTCCACTCAAGTTCTATTGTCTTTGCCGAACCGGATGATTTATTACAAAAACTCGGTATGGTCGCATGGTTCTGTACACTCTGCACCATACTGTTGTAATAACTGAAAATCTTATTGCGAAGCGGATGCTTTGCATTGATGACATCTTTCACATTGCTGCAACCACTGGCTGCTACATGATTGAAGTTCACATCACGCTCTCCGATAACAGTTTCCCAGATAAGAAGCTGTGTGGCATAAGCCTGTGCAATGCTGTTTGCTGCTGCTTCATTCTGTGACCTCCAAGATGTCGAGATTGTCCCACGGTAGCCATACTGTAAAATACGACCAACGAAAAGACGGATTTCATCTCCGGAAATAACCCCCCCGTTGGATGCAAGGTTATTAAAATAATTTTCGTCATACTTATTCATTGTCTGACCGACCTTGAGCGAAATTCCCGGCTCAATACAATAAGCAACATTGCCTGAGTATGAGCCAATAGCCTTAAGATTGGTAAAATTAGAACGTCCGGTATGCCAACCATTTTTCAAGGTCAAATTACTGTGTCCCCATACCCCATCGTAATTAGCATCGCCATCACGAGGGAAATCGACCATATAAACATCGGCTTTTTCTCCCGAAGCAGCATATGCTGTTATCGAGCCAATGCCTGCAAAAGTGGTCACACACATAAGGGTCGCCAAGAAAAGCGACGTGACTCTTTTGAATTTTGACTTTATCATTGCGTTTCCTCCTGTAAAAATTGAAAAACACACCGTATCTCTACGATGTGCCTTTGTGGATTTTCTCTTACGACAAGATTTACCTGCCGAAAAACAAATGCGGATTTTTCGTTAATTTTTCATTTTACCATACACCTCCTGTCCGTTCATACTGTGCGATTGCCCCTTAGAGATAGACATATACTTTGAGATAGTTATATTCAAGTGAGATAGTATATATCATTTTCGGTAGGTAAAAGTATAACTAAGGGGGGGTTAGAGTGTGAGAAAGGGGAACTGTAAAACAGGCTATCTGCTGTCACGCTCTGCACGATTACGCAAGAACTTGTTGTAATGCTCCAATGCCTTGCAGACAAAATCCTCCGTCTGACTGACGGGAATATTTTTCGGGATAAGCTGTCTTACTCTGTCGCCCCCCCTCAACACGATTTTTTCCTTTTGGTTCGGCTTTTCCTCAGACATAACAGCGTGGATTGCTTCGGTTGTAAGGTTGCCCTCGTTGAATAACTTTCGCATACGGATTGTCTGGTCGTGTGACGGGGTAGCGTCATTCAGGTCGATTTCGTCAACCACATCACGCTGGCAATCTTCATCAAGATAGGAAAGTTCTACGGCAGGACGCATTTTGATACGCCCCTCATCAACAAATTCAAGCAGTTCGGGAACAAGGTTTGTTAAACGAATATAACGACGAACTTGCGTTTGACTGTCGCCCGATTGTTCTCCGATTATTTGAGCAGTTTCTTTGCCATCCGACTTCCGACCCAGTGGGTTGGAAGTTAAATCTGTTCTTTTCCCTTGTCTGCTTAATGCTTCTAAACGCATTTTATAGGCAAAGGCTTTTTCACTCGGCAATATCTCTGACCTTTGGAAATTACTCTCAACCATTAAAATGGTCGCTTCATCTCTGTTCAGGTCTACAATCTCACTTCTCAGTGTTTCAAATCCTGCCAGTTCACAAGCTCGCTTTCGTCTGTGTCCTGAAACAAGTTCATATCTGCCGTCCTCTTTCTGCCTTACCGTTGCCGGAGTAATAACCCCCCCTCTTTCCTTGACACTCTCCACAAGCTGCATCATATCTTCATCGTCCCTGACCTTAAACGGATGGTCTGGGAAATCATCAATCAGCTCTAACGGAATATCTCGGATTTTTGAAAGCTGTTCTTCATCTCTCTGTGCCTGAGTGGTAAATAAATCATCGAGCTTCGTGAGAGTGAAGTCGCTCTTTCTTCCTGCCATCGGCTAACACCTCCTTTGTAAATTCAGCGTATGCCTTAGACACTGTGCTATTTGGCTCATAAGCATAAATGCTCTTGCCTTTGGAAGAAGTTTCAGCGGCTTTTACGGCAATCGGGATTTGTGTTCGATACATTCTTATCTGATTACCGAAGTTTGCCCTGAGTGCTTCAACCGTACTCTTTGCAAGGTTTGTTCGGCTATCCACCAAAGTAAGCAGCATACCGTCTATCTTAATATCCGGATTGATATACTTCTTTACTTTTGAAATAGTCTGCACAAGCTGTGTCATACCCTTTGCCGGCAAATACTGAGCCTGAACCGGAATGATAACACTGTCTGCCGCCGATAAAGCATTAAGAGTAACCATACCAAGTGAAGGCATACAGTCTATAATTACATAATCATATCTGTTTTTCACTTGACTCAGATAATTCTTGAGTGTAGTTTCTCTGCTCATTGCGTTTACAAGGTTAAATTCCATTGCTGAAAGCTCAAGGTTTGCCGGAACAAGGTCAACACCTTCTTCGTGGTGCAGGATACCAACCATAGGGTCTGTCATCGTTTCATTGATTACATCTGTGAGTTTCGTTGCAAGCGTGATACCCAAACCGTCTGTATCCTGCCAACCAAGACAAGTCGTTAAATCGCCCTGCGGGTCTGCGTCTATGAGCAATACTTTCTTGCCCTGCATTGCAAGCCCGACTCCGAGATTAACTGTTGTGGTGGTCTTTCCGACTCCGCCTTTCTGGTTACATACGGAAATCGTTTTACAGTTTGACACTTCTTTTTGCCCTCCTTTCTGAAAATTCATAGCCACCGCATTATGGCTATGTACCTGACCGACTCATTTCCTAATCGGTCATAGCAATATTTGTTCTCAACACCCCTTGCCAAGCAAAATGCTTATGGGAAGTCACTAAGGAACAGACTGCTTATCTGTATCATAGGATTCTAACCTCTGCCGGGTACTCCGCCAGCTCCGTAGAGAAGTATCATTATCATTCTGACTGTCATCGCCATATCAGGGGCAACCTGATACTCATAGCCGGAGTTCTCGCTATTCTGAAATACAGAAATCACGGCGTACCTGCTAAAGTGGCTATCATCAGAAGTAAAGTCTTAGTGAATGACTTATTCAATTTTCAAGTGAAAAGGCTTCCGTTTTTGCTATCTGGAATGAACCCCCCCTTCACTCATTTGGACAAAGGGGTATGAAATGCACACCCAAAATCGCCGCTTTTCCAAAAATTTTTCAAAAAAATTTTTGAAATAAAAAAAGCCGCCTGCTCCGGTTAGGAAACAGACGGCAAAACACGTTCTAAATGTATTCAATTTTCAATTTCTTTTTCTTTGCTTCAAGCACTTTACAGAGGACATCATCTACTGCATCGGTGTATCGTCCCTGAGCTGCTAAATTGTTCTTCAGTTCAATGAGCGATTGTATCACTCGGCTTCGTTCTTCTTCATTTAAGTATAGATGATAGGTTTTCTCTCTCATTGGCTGTCCCTCCATCTTTCAAATGTATTTTTTATTATCTCCACATCTTCCTCGGTATCGGAAGAAATAAATATATGTACGCTCTGAAAAGCTTTCTTTAAGCTATTGGCATAATCCAGTTCTGTGCCTTTCATCGGCAGCTTAATCAGCCTTATCCCTCGTTGCTTACACATATATGCTTTCATTATTTCTATATTCTCATCAGCACTTCCGGACTCAATAGCCAACTTTTCTGAAGGTATGTATGTTTCAAGCGGAACTCCAAGCAATCGGTCAGAACCAAGTTCTGCTTTCAAGCCTTTCTTATTAGAATAATAGCTGACAGCCAAAGCAGGAAATAATGACAAATACTCCTGCTCACAAAATCGACAGCCTTTATTCAATATCGTTCTTTCATTTATCTTCATACTCCACGAATGACCGTGCCTGCATTTCCACCACGCTCTCTTTGCCGAAGTTCGTGATACTTGTGTCGGTTTCAATTTATTCTGTTCATAATCCCATTCGCTAAGAAGCTGACTGTCTGTTGTCGCCAAATCATTATATCCGGCAAGGACTTCTCTCTCTGCACAAACGGGGCATACCGTACCTTTTACACGAGCATTGATAACTGATTTCCACTCATTACCGCATTTTCTGCACTTCCACCAGACATTTTTCCTCGACTTTGCATTTACCTCATCAGGCTTCAATGACAAGTTCTTCTCCGACCACTCAGAAGCAATTTCAGGGTGTGTTGTCTGCAAATCGTTAAACCCTTTCAGGAATATGTACCCACTGCAATACGGGCATTTGCTCCCACCGGAACGAGTAGAAATAAGGGTGTTCCACTCTCTTCTGCAATCCTTACACTTCCACCAAGCCTTACGATTGGCAAAGACCGTAACCTGAGTTGGAAGTAACGGATAATTTCTATCCGACCACTCGGCAGCTATATCCGGCAGAAGTGTTGCAAGGTCATTAAATCCTGCCAACACTTTATTATGGGAGCAATACGGGCAACCTGTTTTATTTATTGTCCTGCTCTTAACGGCTGCTTCCACTCGTGACCTTTCTCGCATCTCCAAATCACTTTCTTATGAGAACCAATAGAAACCTCTGTCGGTTTTATCTTATTCTTTTTCGACCACTGCTTTACCAGTAGCGGCTCTAATGTCGCCAAATCGTTAATCCCTGCAATCACTCTCGCACCGGAACATATCGGGCATTTTTCTCCATTAGAACGAGCCTTAACGCTTGTCTGCCATTCGTGACCGCAAGCACCTCTCCACCATACTTTTTTATTTGAACCAAAGGTAATATCATCAGGTGTAAGCGGTATGTTCTTCTCCGACCACTCCGAAACAAGCTCCGGGTGTACTTCTGCTAAACTGTTGTTCATAGCCAAACCTCAACCTCCTTGTGCTTAGAGTATATGAAGTTTTGGCTTTATCTTGTAGTTTGCGAATATCCGTATAAATAGAAAAAGCCCTTTGAGAAAAGGATTTCTCCTCTCTCAAAGGGTAAATTGAAAAACTTGAATCTGTACTACCGAATAAAATTAGTCAGTATTTTTTCTTCTGTATCAGGCATTTCAATTCCTTGCTTTTTTCCAAGTGCAATACATTTTAATAACCATGCCATATTATTGGCAAGTGTTCTCATTGTCTGCATTCCCTCTAAATCCTGTCTCACATCATCCGGTGTAAATCCGTGTACCTGATTCCAATACTGCGATGAAACAACAGGCATACTATTCATCGTAAAGTACTTGTTTAACTGATCAAAGGTTGCTGATGCTCCACCACGTCTACAGCTAACAACAGCAGCACCAAGTTTTCCCTCAAACTTACCACTTCCTGCAAAAAATGCTCGGTCAAGAAATGATGTAATCTGTCCACTTGCCCCCCCTGCATAATAAACCGGAGAGCCTAATACGATTCCGTCTATTTCCGGCAGCTTTGCAATGAATTCATTAACACGGTCATCAACAAAACATTTCCCGGTTTTTTGACAGTTTCCACAGGCGATACAACCTGCTATTGGCTTTACACCTAAATACATCATCTCTGTTTTAATTCCATTTGCCTCAAGGGTATCTGCAACTTCTTTTAATGCTGTGTATGTGCATCCTTCCTTGTGAGGACTTCCATTTATCAATAATACTTTCATCGTAACCTCCTTAAAAATCTGTATAGGATGCTGTATCTTGCATTTCATCCATTAGCTGTACTGTGTTTAAGGCAATTTCTCGAATTCCGTTACAGCAATCTGTTCCCATTGGAAGGGATTCCGGTGGATTATCCATTTCTGCAACCTTGATATAGAGTTCTGCGGCTTTCTTTGGATTACCTGCTTGCGTTCCATTTTGTCCATTATAAAAATCCATATTTTCATCATAAAGGTCTTGATATGGGGGGGAGTGTTCCGCTATATCTGTTTTATGTGAAGCCCCAAAAAACTCTGTTCTCATAAATCCGGGTTTTACATCCGTAACGTGAATTCCGAATTGCTTAACCTCCATTGCCAATGTTTCAGAAAGAGCCTTTACAGCGTGCTTTGTCGCACAATATGGACCGGATAAAGGACCGACATTATAGGCACCCAAACTGCTCACATTAAAAATATGACCGCTGTTCTGTTTTCTCATTATCGGTAATGCAGCTCTGATAACATTTAGCAGTCCAAAAACATTGATGTCAAATAGTTCTCGAACAGCTTTATCACTCATTTCTTCAATCGTTGCCAAATGTGTATATCCTGCATTATTGACCACTACATCCACTCTTCCGAATTTCAACACTGTCTTTTTCAATGCGGTTTTTACGCTTTCTTCATCTGCAAGATTCATTGAGAGTGGTAAAAACTGTTCACTTTCATTTCCAAAAGCTTCTATTAAAGCCTGCTTGTTTCTACTCGTCGCTGATACCATATAACCTTGTTCCAATAATTCGTTAACCAATGCGTGTCCTAACCCTTTGGAACATCCTGTAACAAACCATACTTTCTTATTTTTCATTTTTCTTCCTGCCTTTCCAAATTAACTTCTGCATATATTCGTGACTCCATTCGTCTTCCTTGCCGGCTAAAAGTTTTGCATAATGGTCAACTTTTCTATCCAACACTTTTATTCTCAGCTTCAAGTTTTCAATTTCTTCCAGTGTCTTTTCTCGCTGTTTGGACATAATCTCGAACCTTTGCTGTAATGTAGAATCACCCTGCTGATACAATTCAATGTATCTTTTTATTTCTTTTAAAGGCAATCCTGTATCCCTAAGTGAAATACTGACAAAAAGCCATTCTAATTCCATATCATCAAAAATTCGCTGATTATATGAATCTCGTTTTGTTCCCGGTATCAATCCCTGGTCATCATAATATCTGACTGTATGAACTGAAACTCCAAGAATATCAGCTACTTCCTTTACTGTATACATAGTCTTTGCCTCCTTAATTGCAGTATACACATTCGAGTTACTCGAATGCAAGAAGTTTTTTAAAGAGTGCAGGATTTTATTAAAATCTATACACTCTTACTCCTAATTTCTTTACAAATTCAGATTTGCATTTCCATTCATTTTAGAAAATGGGCAATCCCGATTGGGACTGCCCATTCATCTTGAAAATTATGCGATTTTTTCTTGCTTGCACCGATTTCTGCATCAATTGATGTAAGTTTGATGTAAATCGCTGTTTTTTCAGTTTTTTATCAAATGAAGTACGTCCCGTCTATTTGATAAAACGGTACATCTTTACATCATCTTAATAGAGCTTTGCACCTGCTGGAATGTGGTCATCAACCATCAGAAGGTTCAGTCCTTCGTGACCGTCTTCCTCGTGTACTGCTGAAATCAGCATACCTTCGGAATCAATTCCCATCATCTTTCTTGGTGGCAGGTTCACGATAGCAATTGCTGTCTTACCAACCAGTTCTTCCGGCTCGTAATACTCGTGAATACCGCTTAAAATCACACGGTCTTTGCGTTCTCCGTCATCTAATGTAAACTTCAGAAGCTTCTTTGACTTCGGTACTGCTTCACAAGCTAAAATCTTAACTGCACGGAAATCAGACTTACTGAATGTATCGAAATCTACCATTTCTTCAAAGATTGGCTCAATCTTTACGTTGGAGAAATCAATCTTTTCAGATTCAGTTTTTACATTTTTTTCAGGTGCTTCAGAAGCTGTATTATTTACATCATTTTTCTTATTTACACCATCTAAGGACTTCATTGTCGGGAACAGTAATACATCTCTGATTGCCTCTGCTCCTGTCAGCAGCATACACATTCTGTCGATACCGAATCCGATACCACCTGTAGGCGGCATACCGATCTCCAGTGCGTTCATGAAGTCTTCATCTGTTGTGTTGGCTTCATCATCTCCCTGTGCAAGCAGTTCTTCCTGCGCTTTGAAACGCTCTCTCTGATCGATCGGGTCATTCAGCTCGGAGTAAGCATTTGCCATCTCCCATCCATTCATGAAGAACTCGAAGCGCTCTACATATTCTGGATTCTCTGGTTTCTTCTTTGTCAGTGGAGAGATCTCAACCGGGTGATCCATAACGAATGTCGGCTGAAGCAGATGCTCCTCTACGAACTCCTCGAAGAAGAGGTTGAGGATGTCACCTTTCTTATGTCTCTCTTCAAATTCTACATTATGCTCTTTTGCAAGTTCTCTTGCCTGCTCCAGAGTCTCAACTTCATTCCAGTCAACGCCTGCATATTTCTTAACTGCATCAACCATTGTGATACGCTCGAACGGTTTACCGAGATCCATCGGGATTCCTTTGTAAACGATCTGTGTTGTTCCAAGAACTTCCTGAGCAACAAAGCGATACATGTTCTCTGTCAGATCCATCATGCCGTGGTAATCTGTGTATGCCTGGTAAAGCTCCATCAGAGTGAACTCTGGGTTATGTCTTGTATCAAGACCTTCGTTACGGAATACACGTCCGATCTCGTATACTTTCTCAAGTCCACCAACAATCAGTCTCTTCAGGTACAGCTCAAGTGAAATACGAAGCTTCAGATCCTCATTCAGTGCGTTGAAATGTGTCTCGAACGGTCTTGCAGCTGCTCCACCGGCATTTGCTACAAGCATCGGAGTCTCAACTTCCATGAATCCTTCTCCGCTTAAGTACTTACGGACTGCTGCAAGGATCTTGGAACGTTTGATAAATGTATCTTTAGAGTCTGCATTCATGATCAGGTCTACGTATCTCTGACGATAACGTGTGTCTGTATCTGTCAGGCCGTGGAACTTCTCCGGAAGCATCTGTAAGCTCTTGGAGAGAAGTGTCATCTTCTCGGCATGGATAGAGATTTCTCCTGTTCTTGTTCTGAAAGCGAATCCTTCAAGTCCGAAGATATCACCGATATCAGATTTCTTGAAATCAGCGTAAGCGTCTGTTCCGATTGCATCTCTTGCTACGTATACCTGGATGTTTCCCTGTAAATCCTGGATATTACAGAAAGAAGCTTTTCCCATAACTCTCTTGAACATCATACGTCCTGCGATTGCTACGTGAATCGGGCTTGCATCCATGATGCTTCTTCTCTCTTCGTAATCATTCTTGAGAGCCTCTTTTGCCTGCTCTTCATCCATACCTTCTACGTTCGGCTGCTGGTGATCTTTTAAAATCTCAGCCTCATGTGCCTCATAGAGATCTTTTACTTCGAGTGAATGGTGTGTCTGGTTAAACTTTGTAATCTGGAAAGGGTCTCTTCCGTTCTGCTGCAGTTCTGCAAGTTTCTCACGGCGAACCTTTTTCAGCTGATTCATATCTGGTTCCTGTGTGTTCTTCTGATTCTGTCCCACTGTCTGTTCTCCTTCCGTTTCTATCTGCTTCCGCATCAATTTTTACATAAATCAACTTGGAAGCATTATTTTGTATATTGTCTTTTTAAGCGAATTCAGACCTCTTAATAGTAAGAGGTCTGTCCTAAGCTGATTATGAACGTTTGATATCAAGTACTTTGTACTGGATAACTCCTGCCTGTGTCTCAACGTCAACGACATCATTGATTTTCTTTCCGATCAGTGCGTGACCTACCGGAGACTCATTGGAGATCTTTCCTTCCAGACTGTTCGCCTCTGTAGAACCAACAATCTTGAACTCCATCTCTTCATCAAATGTGATGTCGTAAACCTTTACTGCACATCCAACATTGATCTTATTAAGATCAACTTCATCCTCTACTACAACTTCTGCATTCTTCAGGATTGCCTCAAGCTCCTCGATACGGGCTTCGATATCTCTCTGCTCGTCTTTCGCTGCATCATACTCAGCGTTCTCGGAAAGGTCTCCCTGCTCTCTTGCCTCTTTGATCTTACCTGCAACTTCTTTTCTCTTTACTACTTTCAGATTCTCAAGTTCATCCTCAATTGCCTTTAATCCGGCATAAGTAAGTAATCTTTTTTTTGCCTCTGCCATTGTTCCTGCTTCCTTTCTACTTCCTTACCGTCACTGCCTGTTGCAATAACGTTTCGTTTCCTACAACATTTACAGATTCTCTGCAAATCATTTTCTGTCTATACTTTTCATGCATTCAAAGTTTCTTCTCTGTCTACAGATATTATGATCTAACCAAATTGCTCCATTGCTATGCAATTTATACTTTTGACACTTACATCATATTATCGGTTTTAAAATGCATGTCTGCTGTCTTTTTCTCCTGAACGCCAATCGTTGTATCAGCGTCCGTCCGCAATTTCAATATTATACTCAAACTCGCGCTTTCTGTCAAGCAATTTCACTCTCACAGGTCACTTCTGCGCAGTGTATGAAAAGCCTTTAAAACCGCCTTTTTCCGAACTTTTTCCAACTGTTTTCCGAAGTCCCGGAGCTTCTTTTCCTACAGTCTCTGAAAGAGAAGTTCTTCCAGTTCCTGATAGGACTCTACCCGGTTGATTTCTTCACGCAATTTTGCAGAACCTTTCAGTCCCTTTGTATACCATGCCACATGTTTTCTCATCTCGCGGATACCAATGAATTCACCTTTGTATTTTAGCTGTAATCTGGCATGACGAAGCATCATATCACGAACTTCTTCTTTTCCCGGACGTTCTGGTAATGTGCCTGTCTCTTCATATGTGATCATCTCGGAGAAGATCCATGGATTCCCTGTGCTCCTCTCGCGATCATGATTCCGTCACACCCTGTTTGTTTTACCAGCTCCTCTGCTTTCTGTGGGCTTGTCACATCTCCGTTTCCAATTACCGGAATAGAGACAGCTTCTTTTACCTGACGGATGATATCCCAATCTGCCTGTCCGCTGTAATACTGTTCTCTTGTCCTTCCGTGCACGGCTACAGCTGCTGCCCCCCCGGCCTCCTCAATGATCTTCGCGATCTCAACCGCATTAATGCAGCTGTCATCAAATCCTTTTCTTATCTTCACAGTGACCGGCTTATCAATCGCCTTCACCATTGCACTGACGATTTCATAAACCAGCTTCGGATTCTTCATAAGTGCAGAGCCTTCTCCGTTGCGCACAACCTTCGGCACCGGACATCCCATGTTAATATCCATGATATCAAATGGACGCTCTTCCACACGTTTTGCCATCTCACTCATAATCTTCGGATCTGATCCAAAAAACTGAAGTGACACTGGCTGTTCATCCGGGTGGATCTCCAAAAGTGACTCTGTATTTTTATTATTATATAAAATCGCTTTTGCGCTGACCATCTCCATACACAAAAGACCTGCTCCCTGTTCTTTACACAACACACGGAATGGAAGATCTGTCACTCCGGCCATCGGTCCTAAGATGTAACGGTTTGGCAGCGTCACATTTCCTATTTTCAACTGTTTCATCATATTCTATTCTTTCTAATCTATAACTATTCTTCTTATTTGACTTTAGTATCATAGTAAATAACTGCCGAAAAGTCAACGTACACGATCTGTTCTTTCGCATTCACACAAAAAAGTCTGAATAAATCCGGCAATCACAAAGCTTTTGCAATCCTCCATTTATTCAGACTTTTTTATCTGTCTTTTAATATCTCTTGATTTTTCTTGAAGCTGTCTTCTCAAATTCTTTCTCGCGAATGATCAGACTATAAATTTTTTTATATGCCGGTGCACCCTGATTATATTCATCAATCAGTTTTTGGAGTTCTACACGGACTTCCTCTTCTCTTTCAAGTCCCTGCTTTTTTGCGTACTCTTCATCCGGATATATTTCTGCCTCGATCACTCCTTTTGCTTCTCTTACTAATACTTCCTGTACGAGTCTTGAAGAACTTAATTTATTCTCCAGTTCTTCCGGTGAGACATTTTCTCCATTCTTTGTAATGATCAGGTTTTTCTTTCGTCCTGTCAGATAGATAAACCTTTCTTCATCTACATATCCAAGATCCCCCCCTGTGCAAAGCCATCCATCTTTCAGTGCGGTTTTTGTTTCTTCCGGCATCTTGTAATATCCTTGCATTACACTGCTTCCGCGAACCCACAGTTCTCCATCTACGGTCTTTGCCTCGCAGTTTGGAAGAAGTTGTCCTACTGAATTCTTTTTTACATTCCATGCAACGGTTGTACTGATGACCGGTGAACATTCTGTCATTCCATATCCCTGGAGAATCTGGATTCCAAAACGTTCGAACAGCTCAATATAATCCGGGTTCAGGTATGCACCTCCACTGCAGATCGTATGAAACTGAGATCCAAATACTGCTTCTTTTACCACTTTTTCCGGAAGGTCTTTTACGTCTTCTAACTTTTTTGCAAAAGTTTCAATCATGAGCGGTACCATCAGGATCATATTCGGCTTAAATAATTTGATATTTTTTGCTACACGCATCAAAGAGTCATTGATACAGATAATTGCACCGAGAGAAATTCCTTTCAGGATATCCATACTCAGGCAGTATGCGTGGTGAATCGGTAAAACTGACAGGATCACATTTCTCTCTGGGAGCTTCATATCCAGACATGTCGCGTTCTCAACGAGATTTCTGTGTGTCAGCATCACACCTTTGCTCTTTCCTGTTGTCCCTGATGTGAACATGATCGTACAGAGTTGATCCGGAGTAATCTCTGTTTTTTCTACTCCTGTATCCTCATCTATCGTTTGTTCCATCATTGATTTTGTAAGAGAAGTATATTTCCCTCATTCGCTTCTTTCTGCATAGAAGGATGTACTTCAGTTTTGGACACTTTTCTTTCGCTGCTTCGATCACATCTTTACGAATCTCATCCAGAATCAGGATTGTTACATCTGCACGGTCGATAAGTTCACACAGTTCTTCTGCCGGAAGTGACACATCCAACGGTACTGCAACATTTCCGCCGTCCACAATTCCAAAATAGGAAGCAATCCATAGATAAGAAGTCGCACCGATCAATGCGATATGACTTTTTGGATCTCCCAGTTTTTTCAATAATGCTGTTATTCTCTCACTGTCTTCTTTCAACTGTGTGTA
Organism: Mediterraneibacter faecis JCM 15917; assembly: GCA_001312505.1. GTDB lineage: Bacteria > Bacillota > Clostridia > Lachnospirales > Lachnospiraceae > Mediterraneibacter > Mediterraneibacter faecis. The sequence continues at coordinate 13,814 of BBDW01000019.1, read as the reverse complement.
TGTCTTTGCCGCAATTTCATTTTTTCCTGCTTTGTAACGGATTGCGTCTTCATTTCCAAAACATTTTTCTGCATTTGTAAGAATATCGCGAATTGTTCTATATTCCATTTTCTTTTCCCTCTACTTCAAAGACTCAAGATACGCTACAGCTTCTCCGACTGTTCGGATATCTGCTGCCTTGTCCTGTTCAATCTCCACATCCATCTCGTCTTCTATTTCACCAAGCATGCTCATAAAATCAAAGGATGTGAATCCAAGATCTTCCATAAAACGTGATTCCGGCTTGATGTTTTCCTGTTCAATTTCTACATAATTACAAATAATATCTACTAACTGCTCAAACATGATTTTTTCCTTTCCATTCTGTCCTGATCGTGATTCTCAACATGATCCGGATCATCTTTCTTTTATACAAGCTTTATAATTTCTCCAATTGTAAGTTCAGGATTTTCTGCTCCCTTGAACATAATTTTACATAAATAGTAATACAGATATTCCAACTCTTCTCTTGAGATTGCTTTTTTCTGATGTTCAAAGTTGAAATCCAATCCATTATCCTCCGGTCGGTGCATGACTGTCAGATACATTGCCTGTGTTGTCATTCCATTCGGATACCATTTTGTCTTATATTGAATTCCTCCAAGATCTTCCAGTCCTTTCTCCTGCAATGTCATAGGCTGGTAAGTCAAAGACATCGGCTCATACGTCAGTCCATTCTGTGGCTGTGGATATGTCCTGGAGCGATATGCGAAATATTCTGTCGGGTCATAATTTGCATGACGGAATAATTCATTCTGCTTATCACGGATTTCATATACTGCATCGATAAACTTCACATCTTCTGAAAATACGGTACGAAACGGGAACGAATGAATTCTTGTTCCACCGGATTTCTTTTCTTTTAATGTAGCCCTTCTGGCAATCGCATTATTGATCGATACATCCTCCTGTCCATTCATTTTCTGGAAGTAAGTACGTAATCCCATCAATAAAAGACATGCCAGGGATACCCGGTACTTTTCGCAGAAATCCATCAGACGTTTGGTCGGTTCTGCTTCCAAATGAAAGATATCCAATGCAGAACTCACATCATCTGTCGCATTAAATGCAGAACGAAGCTTTGGATTTTTAAACATTTCCCTCGCTGCATCCAGCTTATCTGTTCCATTAACACCATTATAAACCGGCTCTGATGATTCAATCAGTTCCCTGAAAAATTCTCTGTCTCGCTGCTGTGCTTTACTTCCGGCTTCATATGCGAGATCCTTCTTTACCTGATCTATGTAAGAACACATATCCTTTGGATATGGGACACCTTCATATTTTGCATTACAGTACAGCTCAATAATATCCTTCAGAAATGTGATCAGCGACTGAGCATCTACCACCATATGATGTCCGAGGAAATACACTCCGTTGAATCCATCTGAAGTGCGGATCATTTTAATTTTTGTCATCAGTGAATCCTCGAATGGAAATGGGACAGTTGTCCATTTCTGCATCGTATCAGCTGCCTCTTCCATAGTCACATTGGAGAAATCAACGAACTCTATCTCCCGTTCTTTTCTGTCCTGCTCTGCACTTACAACATACTGATATACATTCCCCTCTTTGTCCTTTGCAAAGCGTATCCGCATCCCTTCATTTCTCTCATATGCTTTGTAAATGGACTCTCGGAGTACATCCCAATCCAGATCTGTGCCAATTGTCAGGCTTGTGCCAATATTCAGTACTGCCGCATTCGGACAAAATGGCAGATAATACAAATGAAATTTTTGCGCTACCGTCAGTGGGTATACAGGATATCCTTTTCTTGTTTTCATCATTCTATGATTCCTCCTATAAATGAATCCATTGCTCCTTCATAAGCTTCTCTGTCTTTATAATAACTTTCGCAGTGTCCTGCCCCCCCGTGGATGATCAGCTTCTGTTTTGGAGATTTACAATTTTTATAAATTTCTTCAGACATACTGCATGGAACAAATGTATCTGCGTCTCCATGGATCAAAAGGACAGGAACTTTTGCTTTTCTGACTTCACGGGCAGAATTGCACTCATCCAGTCCATATCCTGCCTGTTTTTTATTCACCGCATCCGCAATCTGTATTATTGGAAACGCCGGAAGATGATACATACTGTGAAGTACATGTGTAAACACTGCCTTGGGCGAAGTAAACGGACAATCTGCAATAATTCCTTTTACCTGCTGCGGCAAATCAAGCCCGCTTGCCATCAATACTGTGGCGCCTCCCATAGAATTACCATGCAGGAGAATCTGAACATTTTCTCCTTCCTGTCCGATCACCCATTCAATCCATCGATATGCATCATAACGGTCCTTACATCCGAATCCAATGTATTTCCCTTCACTTTGTCCATGTGATCTCTGATCAACAAGAAGAACGTTATAACCACGCTTCAAATAATAATTTGAAATACTTCCATAATCTGCAAGCCCCTGGCTCGTGTAGCCATGAAAACAGATCACTGCTTTTTTGCATTTCTTTTCTTCGACATTTCCTGCTCCCTGGAAATACGTTCCATGAAGCTTCAAACTGTCTTCCGACCGGATCCAGACATCTTCATGAGGCTGCTCCATCATCCACTCCCTGCATTCCTTCATCTTTGAAAAATACTGATCCCAGTCTACCCCCCCGGACATCTTCATCGTGCGTTCTGTCTTTGCGTTATAACGCATCATTGTTCTTCTGTAAAAGTATGCACTTCCACCTGCCTCTGCTGATACGATTCCCACCAGACCTGCAAGTGCAAGAAGTTTTCCGTAATGCATCATCTTTATCACCTTTGCTTCCTTTTTACAGTTATTTCTGTTTCTGTGTTTTCTTTATTGTATTCTGTTCTGCTTTTCTGCTATCAATCAGTTTTTTCAGATACAGAGCTTTGTCAATATTGCCTTCTACTTTCAATTTTCCCAGTGTTACTGCGAGAACCGGATCCAGCTTTCCCTCGTTGATTTTAAATAGTGTCTCTGCGGAACAAATAAAAATAGCATCTCTGTCATAATATTCGTATGGTTCCACATACAGCTTTCCTTCTTTTACCTCTGCATAAAAGATTCCTTCTGCTTCTCCTGTTATATTAAACTGATATGCAAGATGTTCATTCACAGTACTTACGTCTGCTTCCATCATCATTCCTTTTACTTTTGAAAACATGTCTGCGTATGTCATTTTTCTCTCCCTCTCCTTTTCAGCTTTTCTTCTTTCGACCGATGGTCGATTTGCTATGTTTTTAATCTATCACTTTTTCGACCCGTGGTCAATTATCTATTTCAGACAATCTTTTGTTTTAAAGTGTCCTTTTTTTGTCCTCTTTTTTATTTCTATTTTATTGGTTCTTCCGACTTTATTGTGCTATACTTAAAAGGATATCGGTCAATTCCCGTAATCTGGAACTGGCCAAATATACTTACGAATATACGAGGCGGACTTCTATGCCAAAACAATTAAAATACGATAAGATTCTGGATGCTCTTCAAAAGCTTCTGGAAACCAAAGAACTTTCTAATATCTCTGTCAGTGAGATTGCTCAGACTGCTGAAATTGGAAAAGGAAGTATTTATTATTATTTTTCTTCCAAAGATGCAATTCTTGAAGCACTGGTAGAACGCAATTATGAAGCTCCAATAACAACAGCAAGACATCTTGCAGAGCAAAGAGAGATTTCACCTTTCACACGCATGGCTCTGATCTTTCAGGCCTGCCGAAATTCCTCTGCGGCTTTTTTAAAGACACAGCCATCAACTACAAAGGCTGCACCGGAGCGGGCTTTTCTTCATCAAAAGTACATGAATCATCTCATCGTTTCACTCAAGCCGGTTCTTGCTTCCATTATTGAACAAGGGATTGCACAGGATTTAATCCGCTGTGCTGACCCTGTTTCTCTTGCTGAGATCGTACTGATTGTACTGACTGTTAAGATGGATAACACCTTAATACCTTCAACAGCAGATGAGATTGAACAGACAATCTCTGCTCTTGTCTCTCTTTTGGAAAAAGGAACTGAGAATCCTGCGGGATCGCTAAACTTTCTGATGGCACAGCTGTAAGCAGTTTTCTGTTCGCGGCACCTGCATTACACAACATATCCCACCATTTTGAATTGCTGACGATGATATGATAAATCATGAGACGAAAGGAGTGTTTTTATGATTATTCGTCCTGTTTTTAATATATTATTACTCCCTGATATCACTTATTTTTTTAAACGTGATTTCTTTCCGGGGGGGGCTGCTGCAGACCAGATTGAAGTCGGTACAGATATTCTGTTTCCATTTTTGAAAAATGAAGTGGATGAGACTACTGTTACTATAGATGATATTTACCCGGTCGGTATGTCTGCGAGAGTCGAATCCATCGGTGATGATGACAGCATCCAGATTCGTACATTAGAACGTGTCAGTCTTGATGATATTGAGCTGGATGAGAACGGACAGATTACAGCTACAGCTTCCATCCGTCCGGAGGTAGATGATCTTCCTTTAGAAGAAGAGAAGCAGACTTTCACAAACCTGCGGAACTCGCTTCTGAAATTTGTTCAGAATTATCAATGGGGGATCTGGGCAAGAAGCTACATTATCCAGAGAAAGAATATCTATGACCTCGGTTCTGCTCTTTCAGATTATCTGAACATTACTTCCGAAGAAAAATATGCAATTGTTGAGACAGATTCCCGCCGTGAGCGCTGTGAACTGATTGAGAATGCGATCAAAGAATTCATGGAAGTTGCCAAAGTTTCTTCTGAAGCACAGGAGGCACAGAAAGGTGACCAGGAGCAGCTTTACAGAGAGGTTGCAATTAAGAAGCAGATCGATTACCTTCAGAAAGAATTAGATGAGATGCACCCGGAAAACATTTCCGATGTCCGCGCTTTTGAAAAAAAGATCCAGGAATCCGGCATGAATGAAGATGCCCGTAAGGAAGCGGACAAAGTCCTGAATCGTATGAAGCAGGAAGGAAAAGACAGCCATGAATATGGGCTTCTCTATGACTATCTTGATTTTGTCACCAGTCTTTCCTGGAAGCATCCGGAATTTACACCGATTGATTTAAACCGGGCAGAAGAGATTCTTGATGAAGATCATTATGGACTTAAGAAAGTCAAAGAACGTATCATCCAGCAGATTGCTGTTATGGCACTGAACCGGAAACAGTATGGTTCCATCCTCCTTTTTGTCGGTGCGCCTGGTACCGGTAAGACAAGTATCGGACAGAGTATTGCCCGTGCGTTAAACCGCGAATATGTCCGCATCAGCCTCGGCGGTATCCGAGATGAAGCTGAGATCCGCGGTCACAGAAGAACTTATATCGGTGCTATGCCGGGACGGATCATGGAAGGGATTAAACGCAGCGGCGTTTCCAATCCTGTTGTAGTTCTTGATGAAGTAGATAAGCTTGCGAAAGATTATGGCGGAGATCCGGCAAGTGCATTGCTTGAGGTGCTTGACCCGGAGCAGAACAGTACATTTACAGACCATTATATGAATGTTCCATATGACTTATCCAATGTTCTGTTCGTCTGCACAGCGAATTCTACAGATACGATTCCTGAACCGCTTCTGAACCGTATGGAAGTGATCGATTTTCCAGGATATACGGCGGTGGAAAAATTCCATATTGCCAGAAAGCACTTACTTCCAAAAGCAATGGACGCTATGGGAATCCAGAAGAAAATGTTAAAGATAACGGATGGTGCATTGCGCAAGGTCATTGAAGATTATACGATGGAATCCGGAGTCCGTGGACTTAAGAAACAGATTGATATGCTTTGTCGTTCCGCTGCTGTGCGTCTTGTAAAAGAAGAGGGGGCAGACTCTGACAGTAAATAAATCGAATCTGAAAGACTATCTCGGCCGTAAGAAACTGCATCATGACCAGAAATTAACTTCCACACAGCCTGGTGTTGTCACCGGACTTGCATGGACACAGGCAGGCGGTGAGATTCTGTTTATAGAGACAAAGCTGACAGAAGGGGGGGAAGGAAAGGTGATCATCACCGGACAGCTTGGAGATGTCATGAAAGAATCTGTACAGATTGCACTGACACTTGTGAAGTCTCTTTATCCTAAAGAAAGCAAGGTTTTCCAGGATCATGATCTGCACATTCATGTGCCGGAAGGAGCTGTTCCAAAAGATGGTCCATCTGCCGGCATTACATTAACCACAGCACTTGCTTCCCTTGTTACCGGAAAGGCTGTCAGCCCGGATTATGCCATGACCGGTGAAGTTTCCCTCCGCGGAGGTATACTTCCGATCGGTGGGCTTCCTGAGAAACTGATGGCTGCCCAGAGGGCCGGTATTACAAAAATACTGATTCCTTTTGACAACGCAGATGATCTCGAAGATGTAGCTGCTGAAGTAAAGGATAAGCTGAAAATCACTCCGGTGAAAAAGGTCAGCGACGTTCTGAAGTTATTGCTCGGATAAAAAGTGACCTATCGTTAAACGGAAACTATGAGAAACAAAAGCCCATGGCGGAATCTGAATGATAAGTTCAACAAACTTATCATTCAGATTCCGCCATGGGCTTTTTTATAGTTTTAAAATTCGACAGATAAACCGTAATCTATTTATCTGACTATTTATTCCTCTGTCTCTTCTTCCATCTCTTCTCCGAGATAGAATACTTTGTAAAACATTTCAAGAGACTTGAAAAGCTCTTCCTTTGTGTCCTGCAGCTCTTTGATCTTCAGTACACTACCAATCTCATCGAATGAGAAATCACCCTCGTTGTGCTCTACTTTCAACTCAAGGTTTCCATTCTCATCAAACACCAGCAGGAGAACTCCTCCAACATCCGCTGTATACAACACACACATGATCTGCAATTCCTGTTTCACTGCTTCCGGAAGAGATTCAAATTCCGGGTTCAGATAATATTTCTGCTCATAGGAGCTGGCCGCACACAATACCATTTCTTCATCCATAATTTTTACACCTTATATCACTGCCCACAGTTTCTGTAAACAGTACTTACCTTTCCATATTTTCCACATTCACTGCATAATCCCGATGACTTATTCACATTCCGTAGGTCTTATCCACCTGGTTATACATACCCATATACGCCGCGCACCGAAACTTCTCCGGCATACACCGCCTCTTCGGTTCCATCTTCTTTCCGAACGATCAATTCTCCTGTCTGATTGATTCCAAGTGCGTAAGCATTGTACTGTTCTTTCGCGCCAAGAATCCGGACCTCACGGTCTTTATTAACCAGTAATTCGCTGTAACGTTCTTTCAGACCGGACAGATCTCCATGTTCAAGGAAAACCGTGTAGTTCTGTTCAAAGCGTTTCATCACTGCTGCGATCAACGGTGCTCTCTTTACCACATGTCCACATTCCAGTCTGAGTGATGTCGCTGTCTCACGGATCTCCTCAGGGAACTCTGTCAGGTTCACATTGATCCCTACACCAATCGTTACATGATTAATGTAATCGATCTGAGTGCTCATCTCTGTCAGGATTCCGACGAGCTTCTTTCCATTAATGATAATATCATTTGGCCACTTGATCTTTACATCTGGGTTTCCACAGGAATCTCCGCAATCCATGATTCCCTCTGCTACACTTAATGCCATCACAAGCGTCAGCATCGGCGCCTGATCCGGTTCAATCTTCGGACGAAGCAACAAGGACATGTAAATGCTTGAACCTGACGGTGAATCCCAGGAACGGCCCCCCCTTCTCCCTCTTCCGGCTGTCTGCTTATCTGCTACCGCAAGTGTACCTTCCGGTGCACCTTCATCTCCCATCTGCTTGATCCTCAGATTTGTAGAATCTACCGAATCGTAATAAACGATGTTTCTTCCGGCCCACTGCGTATCCATCAGGCTATCGAGCTCTTCTTTCGTCATCACATCCGGACTATCTACAATATGATAACCTTTATTCCGCACAGCTTCAACCTGATATCCTTCTTCCTGCAGCTGACGGATCACCTTCCAGACTGCAGTTCTTGACACCCCGAACTTTTCACAAAGCTGCTGGCCTGACACATATCCGTCCGCTTCCCTCAATAATTTTAATATTTCAGCTTTCATTCTAATTCCACCTCTCATCAGACCTTTATACAAAAGAAAGGTGTCTGTCCCATCTCTGGAATAACAGACACCTTCTGCTCATTCTTATTTTCCACAGAAGCCGGTCTGATCTTCAACTCATTTATCATACCAAACTTCTGCTGATTTCTCAAGTTCATCAAATACATTGCGCGTTACTGTTCACACGATGTGCGATTACGTTCTCTTAGAACTCGCCAAGTGTTGCAACCATTACAGCTTGATCGTATGCATTCTGTTCTCTGCCTCATCGAATACTTTGGACTGTGCAGACTCGAATACTTCGTCTGTCACTTCCATATCTTCGATTCCGAAACGCTGTCCCATCTCTGCTCCAATCTTTGTCTTCAGGTCATGGAATGCCGGCAGGCAATGCAGGAAAATAGCTGTATCTTTTGCATTTGCCATAACTTCTTTTGTTACCTTATATGGTGAAAGTTCTTTGATTCTCTTCTCCCATACTTCATCCGGCTCGCCCATGGATACCCATACATCTGTATAGATAACATCTGCGTCCTTTGTTCCTTCTTTTACATCTTCAGTCAGAGTAATTGTTGCTCCGGACTGTGCAGCATAACCTTTACAAGTTTCAACAAGCTCTTCGTTCGGGAAATATTCTTTTGTTGTACATGCTACGAAATGCATTCCAAGCTTAGAGCATGCGATCATCAGGGAATTACCCATGTTAAATCTTGCATCTCCCATGTATACAAGCTTGCGGCCTTTGAGTTCTCCGAAATTCTCACGGATTGTCAGCATATCTGCCAGCATCTGTGTCGGATGATATTCATTTGTCAGACCGTTCCATACCGGTACTCCTGCATATTTTGCAAGATCTTCTACGATTTCCTGACCGAATCCACGATATTCGATTCCGTCATACATTCTTCCAAGTACACGAGCTGTATCTTCGATGCTCTCTTTCTTTCCAATCTGAGAACCTGATGGATCAAGATAAGTTGTTCCCATTCCCATATCATGCGCTGCCACTTCGAATGCACAACGTGTTCTTGTACTTGTCTTCTCAAAGATCAGTGCAATGTTCTTGCCATGATAATGATCCACCGGTACTCCGTTTTTCTTCTTCTCTTTGAGGTCTGCTGCCAGATCAAGCAGGTATGTAATCTCCTCTGGTGTAAAATCCTTCAGTGTCAGAAAATTTCTTCCTTTTAAATCCATCGTTCTCGTCCTTTCTATTCTATAACTATATGAATCAGAACCCTCTCTGTCCTTCTCTTCTTCATATCTTTGAACCTACATTGTAACCGATGAATTTAGTATACTACATTCGTGTATAAAAATGCAACTAAAACTTTATTTTACTCTGTTTTATACATATTTATTCAGTACTTATACATTCTTTTATGCATTTTTATTATTTCTTTCTTCTCTGTCTTCCTGCTTCGAACATCAGAACCGCCGCTGCCACTGCCGCATTTAGAGATTCTGCCTCGCCTTCCATTGGGATACGGATAAGACAATCCGCGCAGTCTGCAACTTCATCACGAAGTCCGTTTCCCTCATTTCCTATCAAAAATGCACAACCAGTTGTATAATCTTCCTCGTCGTATGCATTTTCTCCACGCAAATGTGCTGCGTAAGTTTTAATACTCTTCTTCTGCAGCTCTTTGATCTTCTCCGGAAGATCTTCCACATAGAGGAACGGCATACGGAATACAGCCCCCATCGTGGAACGAATCACCTTTGGATTGTAGACGTCCACGCAATCTTTGCTCAATAAGATTCCGGTTACACCTGCTGCCTCAGCTGTTCTGAAAATAGTTCCGAGATTTCCCGGATCCTGCAGATTATCCAACACAACCAAATGCGGTGCCTTCTGATTTTTCACCTGCATCAGGTCATTCATCGTATAATTGAGTCTCTTCACAATCGCCAGAATTCCCTGCGGTGTCTTTGTATCTGACACATAAGCGAACACAGTATCTGTCAGAAGCTCGACCGGCGCCTGTAATTTCTCTAAAAATTCTTTATTCTTCTTTGCAAAGCTTTCTGAAGCATATACTTTCTCAATTCGTTCCGCCGGAATCTCTTCTGTCATTCTTGGTCCTTCCACGAGAAAGATTCCTTTCTCATCTCTTAAGCGGCTCTTCTTCTGCAGCTTCGCCAGTTCTTTGACCTGTGCATTCGATGTACTTGTTATCATAATCTATTTCTCCAATTTTCCAATTTTTTCGAGTACTTTATTTGCTCCAACCAAAATCAATAGTGCATTCTCCGGAAGCGGCATCTGTGGATTAAACTCTACATTAACATTTCCGTCCTGCATGATTCCTACAACTGTAACTCCATATTTCGTACGTATACCCAGTTCTGCCATACTGTGATTGATCCACGGTTTTGGAACAGCGATCTCAACCATACTGTAATCATTTGACAGTTCAATCCAGTCTGTGAATTCTGTTGCCAGAAGGCTTTTGGCAACCCGGCTGCCCATCTCAATCTCAGGATATACAACAGTATCTGCCCCCCCTACTTTCTTCAATATAGTTCCCTGTAACTTATTCTTTGCTTTGGCAACAACCTTTGGAATTCCTATTTCTTTACAAAGCAGAGTCGCCATGATCCCTGCTTCAAGATTCTCCGCAACTCCAATAATTGCTCCGTCCAAATTCCTTGTTCCCAGTGCACTCAGAGCTTCTTTCTCTGTGATATCTGCCGTAATAGCATAAGTTACTCTGTCCGAGATCTCCTGAATTGTCTCCTGTGATTTATCTACAACAATCACATCGCATCCCATATTTTCAAGTGTCAAGGCCACACTCCGGCCAAAGCTACCAAGCCCCCCCAGAACTGCAAACTGCTTTCTCATCGTTTTCTCCTTCTCATATACTGCTTCTTATCTTTTCTTTATCCCGTTTCTTTTATCTTCTCTTTTATATTTTTATCCAACCATAATCTTCGCTTCCGGCAGAGTACGGAACTGATTCTTCTTATCCACATGACCGGAAAATATAAGTGCCATCGTCATTGGTCCGATTCGTCCAATATACATCATGAGCATCAGAACGACATGACTGATATCACTAAGCACCGGCGTCAGATCCACTGTCAGACCAACTGTTGCCATCGCAGATGTCGCCTCAAACATCAGATCAAGGACTTTCTGCTGTGGCTCGATCACTGTCATCACCGTCACCCCAAACAGCCAGAAGACAAATGTCACAAGTGTGATTGTTATCCCTACTCTTATAATTTCGAATGTAATTTTTCTTCCATAACATTCCGTATCTTTGTTTCCTCTCAAGACAGAAATCGCTGTAAGCAAGAGAACAGCAACTGTTGTTGTCTTGATACCACCTGCAGTTCCTGCCGGTGAACCACCGACGATCATCAGCATGCAGGCCAGCAGCTTCGAACCATTCGTAAGGCCTGACTGAGATATGCTGGCAAATCCTGCCGTTCTCGTCGTCACAGACTGGAAAAAAGCCGCCTGGAATTTCCCTGCAGCGTTCAATGTTCCCATCGTTGCCGGATTATGATGCTCCAACAAATAGAATCCCAAAGTTCCCAAAGTAAGAAGGAACAACGTCATTGTCAGAACAATTTTACTCTGCAGGCTCAGTCTTGTGATCGTTCTTCCGACTGGCCGTTTCCCCTTGGACTGTATTGTCATCTTTATATTCTTCGCAAGATCGATCCATACCGGATAACCAAGACCGCTGAGAATGACAAGCATTGTTGTCGTAATTGTGATCACTGGTGTATTGACATATCTCGTAAAGCTTGAATCTCCAAGAATATCTACACCCGCATTACAAAATGCAGAGATTGAGTGAAACACGGAATAGAAGATTCCCTTCGCAACACCATACTCCGGAATAAACTGAAATGAATATCCGATTGCGCCAATTCCTTCTACAAGAAATGTTCCCCCCCACAATACTCTTTCAATAAACCGGATCATTCCTTGAAGTGTGGACAGACCATAGGCTTCTTGAATGACAACTCGTTCCTTCATATTTATTCTTTTTCCAACCAGAATTAAAAATGCAGTTGTACATGCAATGATTCCAAGTCCACCGATCTGGATCAGAATAAGCAGAATCACTTTTCCTGCCACTGTAAATTGCGCAGCCGGCACAACTGTCACCAATCCTGTCACGCAGACACATGTTACAGCTGTAAACAGTGCATCGATATAACGAATCGGCTGATGATTTGAAAATGGAAGCCATAAGAGCAGACTGCCAAGCAGAATCACGCCAAAGAATCCGATTGATATGATCCTCACTGTATTCCATTTTGCTCTTCGTGCTTTTCTCCTGTCTTCATCTATATAAAATCCATACATGCCTATCTTTCCTCGCTCTCACATGACAATTATTAACCCCCCCCATGTTACCACTCCCTTTAATCATCTGCAAGTAAAAGCTGATAAAACGAAAGATACGCCACTCTGATTCATCCTCAGAACAGCGTATCCTTCGTTTGGCGGTTTATTTAAAATTATTATATAGTTTGAATCATTTTTAGTGATCTGTAGACTCGATCTCTCCATCGAATCCCGCATCTTTTATCATTTTCATTGTGTCATCGATTCCCTGGCCTCCGGCTGTCAGATAACCTGATGCAAAGATAGAATCAACAACTTTGAAAAGTTCCGGTTCCAATCCCTTGAAGTAAACTTCTCTTCCTGCTGCACAGCGGATATCGGACTTCGGAATCATCAGTCTTGCCAGACAAAGAACTTTCAAGCAATACTCCGGTGTCAGCTCTGAGATATCACGATCTGCCAGTCTTGTTCCCGGAATCGGAAGTAAGAAATTGATCGGAACTGATTCCGGATTGATCTTGCGAAGATCCATCAGCATATCAACGATATCTTCCTTACTCTCACCCATTCCAACAATTCCACCACTGCAGATCTCGAATCCAAGACTCTGAAGCATCTTGATATTATTCACACGCTGATCATAAGTATGTGTTGTACAAATCTCCGGATAGAAAGAACGGCTGCTGTTCAGATTATGGTTGATACGGTCCAATCCAGCATCTTTCAGGATTCTTGCCTGCTTCTCTGTCAGGAAGCCGATGGAGCAGCAGATCTGTGTATCTTTCTTCTTCATCTCGCGGATACGGTCTGCAAGATCTTCAATCTCCTCGTCTGAGAATCCGATTCCACTCAATCCGATACAATGTCTTGCAAGATGTTTCTCATCTACCAGGTCATTATCTCCATAAAGCTTTTCATCTGATACTCTCTTGTACTTCTCAATCTCTGCCTGAGAATCCTTAGATTGTGCACAATAAGCGCAGTTCTGTGTACAGTTTCCACTACGAACATTTGTCAGAAGCTGAACGCTTACTTTCTTCCCTTTGTATTTTGTACGAAGTGCATAAGCACACTCCATCAGACTGTCCATCTCCTCCTCTGGAAGATTCAGCACTTCAACTGCTTCTTCTCTTGTAAGCGGACATTCTTCATCCCAGTTTTTCAGTAATGTATGAATTGATCTGTTTGACATGGTATATTTCCCTTTCTTCTGTTTCTATGATATGAGTTTCAAAAGTAATTTTTGTCATTCACTGATGCAACCGGATTACTCCATTGCTATGTAATTCCCGCAATCCTCAAATATCTCCAACGCTTCTTCAGCATTATCATTCTGTTGATCTTATTTACAACATATGAAAATAGTATAGCCATGTCTTTTTCGATTGTCAACCTTTTCTTTATTTGAGTTGACATCTTTATTATTTCTAGAACAAAG
>BBDW01000018.1 GCA_001312505.1 Mediterraneibacter faecis JCM 15917 | reverse complement strand
CAGGGCAGAAAGCTTTTATAATGTTGCAACGCAGGAAGAAGAATATGCAGATATTACACATCCTTCCGCTAAATATCATGAAAAATCACATGGAGAGAGTTTTCTCGCATTAGCACAGAATAATATGAATCCAAATGGCTTATATCTTTTTGACGAGCCGGAAGCTGCATTATCGCCGCAGAGACAGCTTACATTGTTGATGCAAATATACAGATGTGCAAAAGAGGGAGCACAGTTTATTATAGTTACGCATTCGCCAATTTTGTTAGGAATACCAAATGCAGATATCTATTGTTTTGATAATGGACGCATACATCTGTGCGAATATGAGGATACAGAGAGTTACCAGGTAACAGAAATGTTTATAAATAATAGGCAGATGCTGTTGGATAGATTACTAACAGATTAGATAATAAAGAAATCGATAAATTCAAGTTTATGAAAGCATAGAGTGTATGGATTCAAATTCCCATATACTCTGTCATAATCCATATACTGTCTGCTAATAGTATATGCAAGATGCCGCTTTCAAAAACAAAATTTTTTTATTTTTTGAAAGTGGAAATTATGTAAAGACAACCTGATTCTTTACTTAATTTCAGGAAAAATGCAGAAATCGCAAAAAACTGGCTTTTGACCACTGTAAAACATGCTCTGAGCGTTTCGTTATATGAAGGGATAATTTTTCTTTCATATTTCAAAGAACAGAGGATAAAGAAATGTCACCATTTTATTATATCCATATTTACATTCTGCAATCTGCCTATTTCGGGAACTACTCCCTGTGCACACCATTCATATGTATTGTCTGTGCCATGCCTTTCTTTACAATCTTCGAAAATATATATCCTGTCAGAACCGATATGTCTTCCGAAAAAGCGGATAAATTCATTAATCTGCTCGTCAGGTGTATGGTAATTAAGTGCGGATCTAAGTGCTTCATTTATGACCAGTTCATACTTTATGATTGTCTTCATGTTGTTTTCCTCCTGAATGTCTTTCTTATCTTACTTTTTTACATTCAAGCCAGACGGAAAGTCCTTCTTTTATTTTCTGTTCTTCCACAGGTTTCATAAAAAATATTCTATCCGCAGTCTGAACGCATGAAGCGAAAAATCAAGGTCACTGCACCAGATGATTCCACATTTCGGATACAGGGAACGAAGATGTTCTGCGACATTCAGACCGGACACCCCCCCGATAATGCGAGAAGCACCACTGTCGGTACTGTTTTCAATGTCCATGCAAAAAATTGTTCTTGATTCTGATAAATTTCAATCAGCGGAAAAATATGCTTCTCTTTGAAGTAATTTCTGATATATTCCGCACTGTCTTGTCCTTCCTGTTCCTGGTCGGTCAATATAGCAATACAATACACAACACCCCCCCTCCCTTTCCGTTTAATGTACTTTCATTTATTATTTTCATTATAAAAAAGTCAGAAACTATTTCAACAATCCTGTCACGAAATGACAGAAAATGACACGAATTACAACTCCGTGGTATTGTTTTGTGATATACTGTTACCAGAACGTTTTCGAAATAACTACACCACTTGCTTGTCTGCGGATTCGATTGCACAGATGAAAAAATGTCACTGTGAACGAAGTGTGCAGTAACGAAAAAGTCTCAGCAAGCGGAATTTTATAAATATATAAGGAAGATTTAGTGTGAAAATTGCAATTGTTGATGATATTTCAGAAGAACGGACACTGCTGCGAAACAGACTGGAATCTCAGTTTTCCAGACGCAATGTCCTTGCAGATATATTTGAATATGAAAATGGAGAAACTTTCCTCACTTCAGCGAAGGAATGTCCTTTCACTGTAGTGTTTCTGGATATTTATATGAATGGATTTAGCGGAATTGATACAGCAAAAGAACTTCGAAAATCAGACACTGACTGTCTGCTGATCTTTACAACGACTTCCACTGACCACGCATTAGAGGGATTTCAGGTCCGGGCTCTGCATTATCTTGTAAAACCCTACAGTGAAAATGATATTTCCGCACTGGCAGATGAAATCCTTTCCCGCATCCCGGATTCCGGGAAATACATAGATGTAAAGGTAAACGGCAGTAATATTCAGATTCCTTTCCGGGAAATAATCTACGCTGAACATTTTTCCCACATGATCCACATCCACACTGCTGGTGAAAGGGAACTGGTCACCCGCCAGTCCTTTGATTCCTTCACAACCTCCCTGAAAATGGACTCACGTTTCTATCAATGTAACCGGGGCGTTGTGATCAATCTGGAGCATGCCGTTGATTTTGACGGATCATGCTTTCGCCTTGATAACGGAAGTAATGTCCCCGTCAGCCGGAAGCTGCTCAAAAATGCCAGACAAACATTTATGGAATTTCTGTTCCAAAGGAGGTGCCTGTGACTTTGCCTATTCTACCGGCTATGTCCGTATTTAATATAATGTCTCCGTCATTAAAACTACTATATGATAATTAGGGAGACTGTCCGCCCCCCCGGATAATCTCCCCCCCAATTTCTACATTCTCTTCTCTTAGTCATTTACTATTTTTTCTTTGACTTCTTCCCTTTATTATTCGGTTCTTCCCTTTGTCTCGTTTTTCTAATATTCTTCCAACTGTCATAGCTACCAGAATAAATATACAAAGCACAGCGCCTATAGTAGCTATAAGAATCTCGATTGGACTGTCTATTGGTTCTATTTTATATTTACCTTTTGAAGTTCGATAAACAGTTATAGTGTCTTCATCTCCTATTTTAACTCTATGATAAACGGTGCCTCTTCCTTTATAAGTTTCCCCTTCAACTTCATATGATTACTTCCTATTAGGAACACTGTAAATACAAGGCTTTTCGGAGCCTACAAACCAGAAAAAATAATATTTGATCTATCACATTACGCAAAAAGCCGTCCGGCATGAGAAACGGGCGGCTTTTTGCGTGGATAGACGGAAAGGAGGCGCAAAAATAACTACAAAATTTTAGCGTTCAAATTTGTGCAACTTTAACGAAAAGGAGGATCGTAAATGGCCGATGAAAAACTGAATACTGGCCCTGCGGAGAATATTTCCCCCCCGGAGGCCGCCGAGCCTATCGCCACACCCGAACAGGCCGCAGCATCTGAACCCCAGCAGGAACAGACCGGGCCTGCCATACCTGGGCCCGGCGATGTGGTTGTGTCCTTTGACAAAATCAATGAGCTTATGGCAGAAAAGAGACAGAACGCCCGCGCCGAAGTCGAAAAGGCGGAAACCCCCCCCGAAGCGCCGGAGGCGGCAGCCCCCGGAGAAACACCGCAGCCCGCCAATACGGAGGAACCGAAAAAGCCGCGCCGTGGCCGTCCGCCGAAAGCAGAAAAGGCCGCGACTGAAAATCAAAAATCGGAGAAATTGGCTGGGGCCCGCAAGGGCCGCCCACCCAAGGCGGATAAGACGGCCCTTGACAAGCCCAAGCCGTCCAAACGAGACAAAGTGTCCCGAAGTGACGGAAAGGCCCCGGATGCCAAGGAGCCCATTAAGCCCGCACAGGATACGGCACCGAAGGAAACTGCTACTGCGGAACAGACGGCTCCCGAGCCGACCACACCGCCCCGCCCGGTTGAGGAAGGCAAGCTGGTTTATCTAAAACTTTCCGAGGTTCATCCGTTTCACACATTCCGTCCGCACCCCTTTAAGGTACGGGACGATGCGAAGATGCAGGAAATCGTTGCTTCTATCCGCGTAAACGGTGTAATGGTTCCCGGTCTTGCCCGCCCGGAGAAAGACGGAAACGGCTATGAAATTGTAGCGGGCCATCGCCGTACCCACGGCAGTGAACTGGCGGGGCTGGAGGAAATGCCCTTTATTGTCCGTGAAATGACCGACCACGAAGCGGTGCAGGCCATGAAGGACAGCAACAAGCAGCGTGACGGGATGCTCCCCCCCAGTGAATTGGCCGCGCTGCTGGAACTTGAGGTTGAGGACATTAAGCATCAGGGCGGGCGGCTGAAAGGCGTTGCGGAAGGCGATGTTGGAAAACGCTCGGTTGAGATTGTGGGCGAGGCGCATGAGATGAACTATAAAAAGGTCATGCGCTACTTGCGGCTCAACTCTCTTGTGCCGGAGCTTCTGGATAAGGTAGACGATAAAAAGATGGGCTTTATGCCTGCCGTGGAACTGTCCTACATCAAACCGAAAAATCAGAGGCTTATTGCTGTTTCCATTGACGGGGGGGAGCAGGCTTCGCCCTCGCTGGCCCAAGCTAAACGGCTCCGGGAGCTGGATAAGGAAGGCAAGCTCAACGGCGATGTCATTGACGGCATCTTATCAGAACAGAAAAAGGAGGATCGAGGCGTGATTATTTCTACTGCGGAACTGGAAAAGTATTTTGGCAAGGAGGTCACTCCCGCCAAAATGAAAGAACAGATTATGTCCCTGCTGGATGACTGGAAAGAAAAACAGCCGCCGGAGCTGGCAAAAGCCCCCGAAAAAGCAGGAACTTGACAAGTAACAACTTCGAGACACTTTGTCCCGAGGGCCCCCGCCCTCGCGCAGAGGCTCTGGTGGTATATATCCCCCCGTCGCCGCCTGTTTTTTAGTACAGCCGGGAGTGGGCCGTCAAGGGTGCAGCGCACCGCCGTTTTCGGCGGCTCGCCCTTGACGGTCTGCCCCCCCGGCTGTGCTATTTCCCCCCCGGCAAGCGGCGGGGGGGGTATATCCTCCAGAGCCGCCCCCTTTCCCAAGACTGGGAAAGGGCGTGGGGGGGTTTGGGTTGAACTTTCTTATTAAAATATCGGAGGTATGAACGATGAAACGACCCCCCCTTGCTTATATCACCGCTGCATGGCTCGGCGGCGATAGCGAAAACGCAGAACTGGCGGCGCAGTATTGCCGCACCGTGTATGAGGCAGGCTTTTCTCCTATTTGCCCGCCCCCCCTGTACTTGCCCCCCCTGTTTCTCAATGATGCTGTTCCCGAGGAGCATAAAAGCGGCATCGACATGAGCCGTGACCTGCTCCGCCGTTCTCATGTGCTGGTTGTTTGCGGGCACAGTATGACCGAAGCCATGAAAAATGACATCGCCGTGGCCCAGCGGCTGGGAATTACGGCAACAACCCTTGAGGGCATCCTGACCGTCAAGGGACAGGGCCGCCGCTAATGGCAACCCTGTTTGAAGCCTACGTTACCAACGCCGGAAAGTACAGCGAGGGCCAGCTTGTGGGTGAAACACTGAAATTTCCCACAACCGCCCAGGAGGTGGAGGCTCTCTTGAAACGGATCGGCGTGGATGGCGTCCGCTATCAGGAAATTTTTATTACCTCTTTCGATGGGGGGGATGTGCTGGGGGGGCTCTATGACCATTTGAGCGAGTATGAAAATCTGGACGAGCTTAATCATCTGGCCTGCCTGCTTTCCGAGCTTACCTCATCGGAGCTGGAAACACTGGAGGCCGTCCTCGACAGCGGCGATCACTGTTCTTCGGTGCGGGACATCATCAATCTGACACAAAATCTGGACTGTTACGGCTTTTACCCCGGCGTATCCGATGAGGAAACGCTGGGGGGGCGTATTTATGTGGACGATCTGGAAATGTTGGATGTGCCGGATCAGGTAAAACCGTATTTCGATTATGAGGCGTATGGCCGGGATGCCTGCATCCACGAGAACGGCCATTTTGCCCCGGGCGGCTATGTTGTCAAAGAAAGCGATCATTTCGTGGAAGTGTATCACGGCTTGCAGGATATTCCAAAGGAGCATAAGGTATTCTCTTTCCCGAAGCTCTCTATCCGGGAGCAAATGGCCGCTTATCAGGAAATCATAGACGGTTCTTCTTTGGAGGGCTACCGTCAAATGCAGAAAAAAGACCGTGGGGGATCGGTGATGGCACTTCGAGACAAATTGTCCCAAGGAAGGAGGTGGTGTAACTGATTGATGAAGATATTTCCCGGCGCACGATAGCCATATCCGTAAAAACAACCAAGCTGACGGCGCGGGGGGGACTGGCGTATGTGCTGGGCATGGTGGGCCGGAAGATCCGCAAGGCATACCGTGGGCGGCAAGTACCGCATGGAAAACAAAGTGTGCGAAAGCTCATGGCCCACGGTACAGCCACCAACAGCATTGAGCTATCCGGGGATGCCAAGTCCTTTGACCGCGTGGCCCGGAAATGGAATGTAGACTATGCGTTCTATAAAACCGGGCCTGACAAATACCTGCTGTTTTTCAAGGCTGGACAGGCAGACGCAATGACCGCCTGCTTTTCTGAGTATTCCCGGAAGGTGTTAAGCAAAGCAAAATCGAACCGTGTTCCCATCCGGGAACAACTGCAACAGGCGGCAGATCAGCTTTCCAAAGAAAAGCCGAAGCAGAAAGAACGTGCAAAGGAGGTGGCCCATGAGGACAGATAAGATCAGAAAATATCTCATTCCGAACATTCCCTATCTGTTCATCCTGTGGGCGTTCCTCAAGCTGGGAACGGCCTACCGGCTGGCAGCGGGTAACGATTTTGCACATAAGCTCATCGGGCTGGGCCAGACGATTGGCCCGGCCTTTGCTGACTTTGCACCCGGTCTTGCTCCGCTGGATTGGCTTGTTGGTATTGTAGGCGCAGTTGGTTTCCGGCTGCTGATCTATTTCAAAAGCAAGAACGCTAAGAAGTTTCGGCGGGATGCAGAATACGGCAGCGCCCGGTGGGGAACGGAAAAAGACATCAAACCATTTGTTGATCCAAGGTTTGAAAACAACGTGATTTTGACCGGGACGGAGTTTCTCACGATGAACACCCGCCCTAAAATTCCCGCAAATGCCAGAAACCTGAATTGCTGTATTATCGGCTCATCCGGCTCCGGCAAAACCCGCTTTTGGCTCACGCCCCCAGCTTTTACAGGCTCATTCCTCTTATGTGGTGGTCGATCCCAAAGGCGGTGTGCTGGGACAGGTCGGAGCTTTCCTGCAAAAACGCGGGTACAAAATCAAGGTATTCAACAGCATAGATTTTTCAAAATCCATGCACTATAACCCGCTGGCGTATATCCGCAACGAGGCTGATATTCTGAAATTCGTGGATGCCCTGATTTCCAACACAAAGGGCGAAGGCAAGGAAGGCGATCCATTCTGGACGAAATCGGAAACGCTTTTATACTGCGCCCTGATTGCCTACATCATTTTCGAGGGGGGCCTGCTGAGGATCGGAACATGAATACCCTTGTGGATATGATTTCCGGCATGGAGGTCAAGGAGGATGACGAGGACTTTATGAACGCGGTGGACTATATGTTTGCCGGGCTTGAAAAGCGCAAGCCGGATGCTTCGCGGTCAAACAGTATAAAAAGTACAAATTGGCCAGCGGTGTTGTATGCTCTAAAAGACTTCTTAATCAAGCGGTTGGGAAGTCTCTTAGAACACACAACCTAAAACCGAAGAAAGGAGCGCAAGTTATGAGAAAAAACGAGAAAATCACAGCTCTGTACGAACGACTGAGCGTGATGACTTTGGCAAAGATGATGACCAACAGCGTGAGAGCAACTCCATATCCAATCAAAAAGCAATGTTGGAGGAGTTCGCCGCACGGCAGGGGGGGTTTACGAACATTGTCCATTTCACGGACGATGGCATTAGCGGCACTTGCTTTGACCGTCCCGGATTTCTGGCAATGATGAAAGAGGTTGAAGCCGGAAATGTGGAGTATCTGTGTATCAAGGACATGAGCCGCATGGGTCGTGACTATCTGAAAGTCGGTCAGATTATGGAAATCCTGCGTCAGCGTGGCGTGCGACTTATCGCCATCAATGACGGCGTGGATAGTGCCAGAGGTGACGATGATTTTACCCCTTTCCGCAACATTATGAACGAATACTACGCCAGAGACACCAGCCGTAAAATCCGTTCCACTTTCCAGTCCAAAGGCAAGTCCGGCAAGCACCTCACAGGCACGGTCATTTACGGCTATCTCTGGAACGAAGCCAGAGACCAATGGTTGGTTGACCCCGAAGCCGCTGATGTGGTCAAGCGCATCTTTGCCATGACGATTGAGGCTACGGTCCGTATCAGATCGCCAGCAAGCTGAAAGAAGAAAAAATTCTCATTCCGTCCGCTTACCTTGCCCAGCACGGCGAGGGCGTGAACAAGAATAAGACTTTCAAAGATGTGTACGGCTGGGGGGGTTCTTCCACCATCTGCAACCTTCTTGAAAAGCGTGAATATCTGGGACACACCATCAATTTCAAGACCCGAAAGCACTTCAAGGACAAGAAAAGCCATTATGTCCCGGAGGACGAATGGACGATTTTTGAGAATACGCACGAAGCTATTATTGACCAGCAGACCTTTGACCTTGTGCAGAAAATCCGTGGGAATGTCAGACGCTACCCGGACGGCTGGGGGGGCGAAGCAGCTCCCCCCCTCACAGGCTTGCTTTATTGTGCCGATTGCGGCGGCAAGATGTATGTCCACCGCACCAATAACGGCAAGCGCATTTCTCAATACACCTGCTCACAGTACACAAAAGTTCCTTGCGGGACACTCTGCAAGACCCAGCACCGTATCAATGAAGATGTGGTACTGTCCCTTGTTTCCGAAATGCTCAAAGCTATTGCCGAGTATGCCAAGCATGACCGAGCCGAGTTTGTCCGTGTGGTGCAGGAAGCGCAGTCCAGCCAGCAGACGGCAGAGGTCAGAAAACAGCGCACACGCCTTGCCACAGCAAAGCAGAGAGTTTCCGAGCTGGAAGTCCTGCTCTGCAAAATCTATGAGGACAACATTTTAGGCAAGCTGTCCGACAGCAGATACGCCACTCTGGACGCTCAATACGAAAAGGAACAGTCCGAGCTTACCGCTGAAATCTCTGTTCTGGAAAAGGCTGTCAAGAGCTATGAGAAGCACGAAAAGGACGCTGACCGTTTTATCGCTCTGATTGACAAATATGAGAACTTCGACAAGCTGACCATTGCCATGCTCAACGAGTTTATCGAGAAAATCCTTGTGCATGAGCGTGACCGCAAGGGCAGTATACAGACCACACAGGAGGTTGAGATTTACTTCAATTTTGTTGGGCGTTTCGTTCCCCCCGGCGTTTGGAGAAGTGGAGCTGACCCCGGAGGAATTAGAAGAAATCCGCAAGCGAGAGGAACGCAAGGACAGACTTCATCAGAACTACTTGAAGCGTAAAGCCAGCGGAGCGCAGAAGCGATACGAGGATAAAATCAAGGAGCGGAAAAAGGCAGAAATCGAAGCCAAGAAAGCCGCCATTCGTGCAGAGGACATTGCAAAGGGCGTGTTCGTCCCTGTCAGCAGCTTACCGCAGAGAGAGCCAATGAAAGGAGTACAATCAGCATGAATATCACTTACACACAGAACGGCGATTATCTTATCCCGAACATCGTTATCCGCAAGACCAAGCCCATCGGACACTACGGCAGACTTCGCAAGGCGTATCTGGAAATGCACCGCCCGATACTGTTCAATGAACTGGTGCTATCCGACAAGCTCTTTGAACATTGTGCCGAGATTGACGAAGCGGCACGAAACCGCATGGAGCTGATCGTGCGGTCACTGGCAGAGCAAAACGGTGTGACTGAGCAACTGAAAGCCGATAATCAAATGGAATGGGTGCGGCAGATGAACGCTTGCAAGGCACAGGCAGAGGAGATTGTGAAAGCAGAATTGATTTATGATTGAGTGAGGAAGTCCGGGCAGAAAACTGTTCGGACTTTTCTCATATATTCCAAAGTTGCGATAGAATTGTTCACGAGTTTTATGGTATAATTTGAATGCGAAAAATCGTAGAATTGGAAGTTGGTAGGAGGTTGCTTTATGAGCCTTGATAGGAAAATAAATCGCATTCAATTTCTCTCAGGAAATTCGCTAAAGGTTATTGCTGTACTGACAATGCTTATTGACCATCTATGTAAAATTGTGCTGCAATGGCTGCTATCAAACTACTGGGGGGGCTATGGCAGATAACGGGCAAATGTCGTGGGAGAGATTCCGAGAGATAGATTATTTCATACGGTTTGATTTGCAAAGCATTGGGACGATTGCTTTTCCGCTATTCTGTTTTTTGCTGGCAGAAGGATTCCAACACACAAGAAGTAAAAAACGCTATATTGGGTTGATGCTTGCATTTGCCCTTATTTCGGAAGTTCCATTTGACATAGGTTTCTTTAGTGCGTATTCACGAATGGAAGATACATTTCCGTTTTACTTGAAGTATCAAAATGTATTTTTCACCTTGTTTTTAGGCTTATTGACATTGGTATGCCTTGAAAGATTTTCGTGTAAATCAGACCTACCGGTGGATAGAATAAAATCAGCAGTCCTGCAAGTTCTCAGTGTAGTGCTTTTTTCCGGCATTGCGGAAGGAATCCATTGTGACTACGGTATGCAGGGGGGGATCTTATTCATATCAGCATTTTATATTTGCCGTAATCACCGAATCTATCAAGTGTTGCTGTTCCTTTTGGCTTACATGGGGGCAACGGGGAATCAACCGCCTTTATGTACGCTTCTTGCCTGCTTGCTTATTCTGCTATACAACGGAAAGCGTGGTAAACTGAAGCTAAAATACTTCTTCTATGTTTTTTATCCAGCACATATCCTTGTCCTATATTTGATTCAGATAGGACTCGGAAAATACTTACTGAAATGACTAATTGCAGTTTGTCGAGAAATTAAGCCGGAGCAAACCCCCCCTTTAGGAACTAAAGGGCGCACTTCTATACTCTCTGTCGAGAGTAGTGCGTCCTGCGGAGATTCATTCTCCGTCAGCAGAAGAAAACTGCATGACCGAGAATGTTGCGTCACTTCGTTCCGTCAAGGTGGCTACACCCCCTTGCGCCGCTAAAGCGGCTATCCCCCCCTGTGGACTTGCCGTCCGCAAACGGTTTTGACAAACCGTTCGCCGCCAGCAAGTTTGAAAATCAAGAATCTTAATTTGATAAAGGAGTGTGATTCTATGAAAAAGAAATTACCCATAATCCTCTTGGGTGTTATTTTGGCTTGTGTGTTGGTTTTCGGTTTCCTTTATGCAAACAATGACATTGGTAAAACCGCAAACAGTTTAGAAGCAGACATTCGCCAATCTCAAAAAATTTTGGATGATTGGATTGTTGATGGAAGCATTTCCGACACAATGGCTGCATTTATTTCTTACCCACAGGACAAGACAGACCACACTTTTTCTGTCTATGTAAATCGCCCTGGCTTGTCTTTTGGATATTTCTTCCGTGGTGGTGGAGATATAGTTGAGGTTGATGATTACATTGCAGAGTTTGTTGTTGAGGGAAATAACGAAAGGGCATTTATCTCAATGAATACCCAAAATATTGTTCGCCTTGAAGTAGATGATGGCAACGGCATTCAGGTGATTGATATTGATAGTGGCAAGCCTTTCGCCATTGTCCTGCCCCTCAATGTAGGAAACATCTGTTTCTATGATACGAATGGAAATGTTGTGGAATATCTTCGCCAACAACTTTGACCAACTTCAATTTACCGAACTGAACACAACAACTGAATACCGAAAAACTGACCGTTGACTGGTCGCAATCTGCGAAAAGTTGACGGTCTTTTTTTATCCCCCATTTTCAAAAAAGGAGGTCACGAAAAATGGCAAAACCGAAAAACCTTGAACAGCTCCGAGCCGAAAAGGAACAGGTCGAGACACAGCTTGCACAGGAACAGCACAAGCTGGAGCGTCTGGAGAACAGAAAGAAGTATCTGGAGAAAGGCGAGAGACAAAAGCGCACCCATCGTCTTTGCAATCTGGGCGGCACGATTGAGAGCCTTGCCCCCCCGGAGGTCAAAGATCTCAACCGTGCCGAAATGACGGAGCTGATGGAACACATCTTTTCCCTGTCCGAAGTCCAGCGAGCCGTCCGTCACATGGCGATTACTCACACCAACCAAGCGAACAGAGAAAAGGAGTTGAAAGCCGATGGCACTATTTCATCTGAGCGTCACGCAGACTAAGCGAAGCGCAGGACAGTCCGCTATTGCTTCTGCCGCCTACCGTGCCGGGGGGGAGCGATTGTATAGCGAGTATTACGGCGAATACAGCGACTACACCCGCAAGGGCGGCGTGATCTGCTCCGACATTCTCCTGCCGTCCCATGCACCGCCAGAATACGCAGACCGCCAGACCCTATGGAACGCCGTGGAAAAAGCCGAGCGTGGAAAGAACGCCCAGCTTGCATACAGCTTTGACATTGCCTTGCAGAATGAATTTTCCCTTGAGGAAAACATCGCTCTTGCAAGGCAATTTTTGTTGGAGAACTTTGTGAGCCGTGGCATGGTGGTTGACTTCGCCGTACACCAGCCAGACCGGGAGGACGGCGGCATACCAAACCCGCATTTTCATGTGCTTTGCCCTATCCGCCCCCCCATCGAGCAGAACGGCAAATGGGGACTAAAGCAACGCCGGGTGTATGAGCTGGACGAGGACGGCAACCGTATCCGGGACCAGAACGGAGAGTTTGTTTTCAACGCCGTTCCCACTACCGACTGGGGGGGCAGTCCCGAAACGCTGGAACATTGGCGTGAAGCGTGGGCGGAGATGTGCAATGCCAAGTTTGCGGAAAAAGGTATTGATGTTCGTATCGACCACCGCAGCTATGAACGGCAAGGCGTGGATTTACTTCCCACTATCCATGAAGGCGCAACCGTCCGGGCAATGGAGAAGAAAGGCATACGCACCGAGAAAGGCGAGTTCAACCGCTGGATCAAAGCCACCAATGCCGTTATCCGGGACATTAAGAAGAAAATCGCTCTCCTGTTTGATTGGATTGCCGAAGCAAAAGCGGAGCTTGCCAAGCCGCAGCACCCGACCTTGTTTCTCTGCTGAACGCCTATTACACCCAGCGCAGAGCCGGGCATATTCGCAGAAAGGCAAGGTCAGCAACCTAAAAGAGATGAACGAGACTTTCAATTATCTCCGGGCAAACGGCATTTACTCCCTTGAAGATTTGGAAAGCCGTGTCAGCGAACACAGTGCTGCCACAGAGAGCTTGAAGAAAACGCTGGACGAACAGACCGCCCGAATGAAAGCAATTAAGCAGCTCTATGACAGCTCTGCTGCTTTCCAGAGATTGAAGCCTGTCTATGACGGCTTGCAGAAAATCAAGTTTGAGAAACCCAGAGCCAAGTACAAGGCAGAGCATGAAGCGGAATTGATACAGTTCTACGC
The DNA here is from genome assembly GCA_001312505.1 of Mediterraneibacter faecis JCM 15917. GTDB lineage: Bacteria > Bacillota > Clostridia > Lachnospirales > Lachnospiraceae > Mediterraneibacter > Mediterraneibacter faecis. The sequence goes on along the minus strand of BBDW01000018.1, from coordinate 43,535 downwards.
CGCCAGACGAAAGCTGACCGGGGGGGAGTTCCCGGACGGCAAGGTGGATATGAAAAAACTGTCCGACGAGTATGACGCTCTGGAACAGGCGCACGAAACCACCTATGGCGAGTTTAAGACCGTCAGAGACGATTTACACCGTCTTTGGAAGGTCAAGTCATGCGTAGATACTGCCGCCCGTTTTAACGAGCGCACAGAGGAACAAAAGCTCCAAAATCGACCCCAAACACGACAGAAAAAGGAGGAACTATCCCGATGAATTACACCCAAGCGCAGATTGACCGGGCAAATGTCGTCAGTCTGGAAGATTTTCTCCGTACACAGGGAGAGACGCTTATCAAAAGCGGACGAGAATACCGCTGGAAAGAACATGACAGCCTGACCGTCCGGGGGGGAAACAAATGGTTTCGCCACAGCCAGAGCAAGGGCGGCTATCCCATTGATTTCGTCATGGAATTTTACGGCAAGTCCTTTCCCGAAGCCGTCCAGCTCCTGACCGGCGAAAGCGGCGAGGGGGGGCAGACTGAAGCCAGCACAACACCGCCCACAGCGTTCCACTTGCCCTTGCACAACCGAACAGCCGACAGAGCAATTCAATATCTTTGCGAAAGCCGGGGGGGTCTCAACAAAACGCTTGTTGAGGCTTTTCTTCTTTCCGGGGGGGATATTTATGAGGACGCAAAGCGGCACAATGTTGTGTTTGTCGGCAGAGACCGAAACGGCACACCGAGATACGCCCATGTGCGAGGAACGGCAGACACATTCAGACAGGATATTACCGGGTCTGACAAGTCCTATCCGTTCCGCTATGAGGGAAACGGCAACCAGCTCTTTGTCTTTGAAGCACCGATAGACCTGTTATCGTTTATCTGCCTTTATCCGCAGGATTGGCAGACAAGAAATTATCTTGCCCTGGGCGGCGTTTCGGGCAAAGCCCTTGACCGTTTCCTTTCTGAACGCAAGGACACCCGAAAAGTGTTCCTCTGCCTTGACAGCGACACCGCAGGAAGCGAAGCCTGTACCCGACTGGCACAGGACATTCCCGGCGAGATCGCGTCATTCGCCTTGTCCCGGCAAGGAAAGACTGGAACGATGTTCTCCGTCAGCAAGGGACATTCCCAGCCGCAAATTCATAGCCGAGACAATCACGCTGCGAGAGCTGCCCACCGCCCAGCCTGTCCCAATGCTCCGTATGGCAGATGTGAGCTTACGAGCGTGGATTGGTTATGGTTTCCGTATATTCCCTTTGGAAAGCTGACCATCATACAGGCAACCCCCCCGGCGAGGGCAAGACCTACTTTGCCATGCGTCTTGCGGCGGCTTGCACCAACCGAAAGCCTTTGCCCGGTATGGAGACAATTGAGCCTTTCAATATCATCTACCAGACCGCAGAGGACGGTCTGGGCGATACCGTCAAGCCCCGGCTGATGGAAGCGGAAGCAGACCTTGAAAGAGTGCTTGTCATTGACGATAGGGACACACCGCTGACCCTTGCCGATGAGCGCATAGCAAGGGCAATCCGGGAAAACAACGCAAGGCTGGTTATCATTGACCCGGTACAGGCGTTTCTGGGCGCAGATGTGGACATGAACCGGGCAAACGAGGTGCGCCCGATATTCCGCAGTCTGGGAGACATTGCACAGGCTACCGGGTGCGCTATCGTGCTGATCGGACACCTCAACAAAGCCGCAGGAACGCAAAGCACCTACCGGGGGGGATTAGGGTCTATCGACATTACGGCGGCAGTCCGCAGTCTGCTCTTTATCGGCAAGCTGAAGGACAGCCCCCCCACAACAAGGGTACTTATCCATGAGAAAAGCTCCCTTGCGCCGCCCGGACAGTCCCTTGCCTTTTCTCTGGGAGACGAGAAAGGCTTTGAGTGGATAGGGGGGCTTATGACATTACCGCTGACGAGCTTCTTGCCGGGACAGACACCGCAAAGACCGAGAGCAAGACCGCACAGGCGCAAATGCTCATTCTGGAATTGCTTGCAAACGGAAAGCGTATGCCGAGTGCAGAGCTGGAAAAGGCAGTCAATGAGCGTGGGATTTCCTCACGCACCATGAGAACGGCAAAGAGCCGTATCGGGGACAGACTTGTGACCGAGAAAGACGGCACAGCATGGGTCTGCTATCTCCGAGACTGACAACAGGAACACGGCAAGCGTGGCAAAGACGGCAAGGTTTTTATAGATACCTTAATGTTGCCGCCTTGCCTTGTTCCCTCATACCGACACCGCCCGATGATGAACAGTCACCGGGCATTTTTCATTTACAGGAGGATTTTGAATGAACAATACCGCAACCAACACCGCCACTTGCCCGACTGTCAGAAAGCAGATCGGCAAGACCACCTATATCGTCCGTGTCCATTTCAGCGAGACCGCAAAAGAGACGATGGAGGACAAAATCAAGCGTATGCTCCGTGAAGAAGTCCGCAAAATGTGACTTCTTCTTGAATTTGATGAAAAAGTCCTTGACTTTTCGTCTCTGGCAAGACGGCAAAAAGCATTTTAATTTCCTGCGGTGCGCGGCTGGCTCCCTTTGACATCCCGCAGCTTCGTGAAGTCATGGCCTATGACGAATTGGAGCTTGACCGCATCGGAGATCGGAAAACGGCGGTATTCTTCATCATTTCCGATACCACGCAGACCTACAACTTTTTAGTGGCGCTTGCATTTTCGCAGATGTTCAACCTCCTGTGTGAACGGGCGGACAATGTTCACGGTGGCCGCCTGCCGCACCATGTACGGGTGTTGTGGGATGAGGCAGCCAACACGGGACAGGTGCCCCAGCTCGAAAAGCTGGTCGCGGTTATCCGCTCCCGTGAGGTGAGTCTTTGCCTGCTGTATCAGCAGTTGGCGCAGTGCAAGGCCATTTACGATAAACACGCCGAGACAATCCTCGGCAACATGGACAGCGTGGTGTTCCTCGGTGGCCGCGAAGCCAGCACCATCAAGGAAATATCCGAGAACTGGCTGGGAAAAGCCACAATCAGTATGCAGACCGACAGCCGCTCCCGTGGCCAGTCGGAAAGCTACAGTCAAAATACCCAGCGGCTGGGCCGGGAACTGATGACCCCCAGCCGAGCTTGCAACCATGCCGGGAGACAAATGTATTTTGCAGCTTCGGGGGGCCTGCCCCCCGTTCTTCTCTCCCAAGTATGATCTGAAACGGCATCCGAACTACCGTTATACGGCGGAGGCCGATAAACAGAAAAACGCTTTTGATCTCGACAGGCTCATTAACCGCCGCAGGCGGCCCGGTCTGAACGAGGCGTGTACGATGTATGAGGTGACTGTGCCGGACGATGCACTCACGGAAGAGGACGAGGACATCCTCAACTATGATGACATCGACGATCCAGACGCCTTTGCATAAATGTTTCGAGACAAAGTGTCCCGAAGTTTGTAACCTGCCGCCTGCATGGGCGGCTTTTTTGTTACCGGAAAAATCCCGGAGAAATGGAGGCTTATATGGCATTTTTCTCATCTGCAATCGACACTTTACAGACCCTCGTTATCGCTCTCGGCGCTGGCCTTGGCGTATGGGGGGGTGTGGTCAATCTGCTGGAGGCTACGGCTCGGATAACCCGGGCTCCAAGTCCCAGGGCATGAAGCAGTTCATGGCTAATTAAAGGGAACAAAAAGAAAGGAAAAGCACAATCCAGACGGTATCAGCGGCAGGCTACAAGAATAAATTGTGATTTCACAAGATTGGTGCTATAATAAGAGAAAAGTTCCTGCCGGGGCAGCCGCCCCCCCGGTGGTATGGATAGAAAGGCAGGAAAACAATATGCACATCAGCTATAAACCACTCTGGCACACATTGTTAGAGCGTGATATGAGAAAAGAGGATTTAAGGCTTGCCGCTGGTATGACAACAAATATGATTGCCAACATGAGCAAAGAGGGAAAGCACATCAGCATGGATACATTAGCCCGTATCTGCGAAACGCTGAATTGTGAGATTACCGATGTGATTGAGTTAGTACCAGACGAGCCTGCTTCCACAGGAGGTAAGGAACATGAGCGAATTGAAACCAAGAATAACGGAAAACGGAATTGATTATATCCTTGTCGGAGATACTACATCCCGGACTTGAAACTGCCGGAGGAACACCGCCCTATCGGAAAGTACGGACGGATGCACCGAGAATATTTAAGGGAAGTCCACCCAGCCAGATTGAATACATTGATACTGACCGGAGAATTGTGGACATATCTTGCAGACCTGAATGAACAGGCACAGGAACGGTTAGACACCATCATGGAGCAGATGAAAGCCGCCGAGGGTGTGACAGAGGAATTGAAGCGAATCCAAGAAATAGAATGGGTACAACGATGTAATAATATCCACAACCGGGCAGAAGAAATTGTTTTGTATGAGATGATTTATTCATAACGGTATGGTAGAATGATTATGACAAATTAGAATTTTAGGAGATAAATATGATACTTGAAACTGAACGGTTATATCTGCGTGAGATGGAGCAGACTGATTTTGAAGTTTTGTGTAAAATTCTGCAAGATGAGGATACAATGTACGCATATGAGGGAGCATTTAGCAACGATGAAGTCCACGAATGGCTTGACAGGCAAATTGCACGCTATCAAAAATGGGGCTTTGGTTTATGGGCTGTTGTCTTGAAAGAAACCGATGAAATGATTGGGCAATGTGGACTTACTATGCAGCCATGGAAAGAAAACAAGGTGCTTGAAATAGGCTATCTTTTTGAGAGGTCATACTGGCATAATGGATATGCTATTGAGTCGGCAAAAGCGTGTAAAAAATACGCATTTGAAGTATTAGATGCAACGGAAGTGTGTTCAATTATCAGAGATACAAATATAGCATCTCAAAATGTAGCCATAAGAAATGGAATGATAATAAAAGATACATGGATGAAGCATTACAGAGGTATAGATATGCCACATTATCGTTATGTGGTTTATAGATAACTCCCAGTTTATCTGTCCGATAAACTTATCCATGAAAGAGATTCAGCCAGCCGATTCCGGCTGGCTGTTCTGTTACTCATTATGCTCCAACACTGCTTTTATCATGGCAAATGCAAGCTCCTGTTTGCTGGGAGAAGTATCTTTCCAAAGTGCTTCTATCTCCCGGATGGTACTGATTTCGTTTTCTTCCAGTTCGTCTTGTAGAAGATAATCAGGCGAGATTTTCAGAGCCTTACAAATGTCTATGAATACCGACAGGCTGGGCATTTTTACGCCACCCTCAATCTGTCGGAGATAAGTAGCGTTGACATTGCACATTTCCGAAAGACGGTCAGCAGTTAAGCCCCTGTCTTTCCTTACTGCGTTGATACGCTTTCCTAATCCGTTCTTTTCCATAGTCCACACCTATTTATTAGATATTAGCTATCAGTTATCATTTTATACTCTTTAAGACTATAATATGATTGCCGTTTTCAATAGCTTCTGTTAGACTATAAGATATTAGCTTGTAGCTTATCGGAGGGTACGGATATGAAGAATATATGGAGAAAAATGCGGGACTGTTGGCTGGATTTCTGGAAGATGATGAACTGGACATGGATAAAAAACATTTAAGCCAGCATGACAAGCGTTCCCTGCTTTATGGCGGTTTTATGATAGGGGTTGCTACATTTGGACTTTTCTCAATCGGTATTATAGCCGGGAATATATGGACGAACCATCAAAACCAGAAAGATATGGAAGAATTTTTAGGGACAGTTGTTACTTACATGGCAACAGCCACCGATGATGAATATGAGGAAATTGCTCAAACCATCCGGCACGATTTGGTGTACAGCCAGTATGGACAGGATGTTGAAACCTTATCCGATATATCCCGAATACGGCTGACGGTTGCTGTCTGGAACGGGAGCTGCCGGAGCGTATCAATCTGGTTTTCCTAAATACCGGCGCAGCTATGGGTTGGAAATATTCGATAATACCGAGCCGATTGAGAGCCAACGGGAAAGAGGCGGCACAATGATTACCTCTGGATATGATGAAATCAGCGAAGCTCACTTTATGATGATGTCAAATCCCAATAGCGGCAGCGCCACCGCTTCCATTGACCGGGGACGGGGCATTGTGAGCGCCCACAAAATGAAAACACATTTTTGTGATGATTGTATCCGGGAAATCCTGACTATTGTTGAAGATGAATTTATAGACGAAGCTGTGATTTATGACGCAGAGGAAAAGACTTTTTACCCTGTCACAGAAGGGGACTTGCAAATCGGGGGACTATGCTTTCCACACTTACTATGAGGATGGCAGCTATGAAATAGAAATTACATATACCGGCGAATAAAAGACACTGCCGTTGTAGGAACACCCATTCCCACAACGGCAGTTTTCATTTCCAAGGTCTGCGCCGGAAATTCATGCCGGAATGTTTGATAAGCGGGGACTTGCGGAACAGCTTTTTCAAGGTGGTGCGTTCTTCTTCCGAGAGCCGCTTATATTTGAGCTGGAACGCCTTGCAGAATATCTCTGTAAATTGCTGCACCCTGTCCCCCCGGCGATTGCATAGCCTTTTGGACTTCCCGGATCAGCTCATCGGCGGGCGTGGTATCCGGTGCACTTTCACTGTCATTTTCGTGTGCCTTGCGTATGTCATGGAGAATGGTGTCCCATGTTTTATGTGTCACATGGCAGAAAAAATCTTCTTCCCCCCCTACCTGACAGGCTTCTAATACTTTGATTGCCCGGTCTGCCGCCGCTTCGGGATGTGCTTCCAGTATCATAGCCCGCACAGCAGCCAGCGAACTGTTCATGTCATGGAAACGCATGGTTGCTATCCCATCCACATAAATTTCTGCGTCTGCCAGCAGTTCCCGGAATTTTTCATGGGAGATAATCTCACACAGCAGCCGGTTGTTGAAGCGTTCGCTTTTCAGAAGTTCCACAACTTCATCATTGATATGCAGTTCCGTAAGTTCTATATTTTCTGGATTGCGGTTGTCTGTCCGGCAAAGCAGATAATCGGTGGACACCTGATAAAAGTCTGCCAGTTTTAAGATACTTCCGTGGTTGATTTCCTTGCAGCCCTCTGTTGATTCATAACTTCCAAGAGCAGATTTTGAAATGCCAACGGCAGCTTCCAGTTCTTCCAAACTTAGATGACGCTCCACCCGTAAATCTTTCATTCTTTCGGGAATGGAAACATTGCACTTCATAAGGTTCAGCCCCTTTCCAGCGGCATATATGTCCGCTGGATTTATTATAACATACTATTTCCGCAATCGTGGAAATTTCTGATTTTTACCCTTAATTCCTACTTTGTGGACATACGGCACAGGGCACAAAAATGTTCTATGATACAGGTAGTTCATCGATGGATTATTCCAATCGAATGACCAGCCTGTGTGGGATATGCTTCCCCCCCGGCGATGTAGTGCCATGACTTTTGGCAGGGATGTGGAGGAACCCTGACCGAAACGAGCATACCAAAGGGAGCGATACGCCGCTGTGAGATTCAGGGGGGGAGGAACGACACCGGGGAGAACTGGCGAACTGACACCGAAATGATACCGAAACACGACAATCTGATAGGGGGGGGATAGTCTACCCTATCGCTGATACTTCGGGAGATTTTAGACGGCTCTATGGCTGTAATTTTGCCGAAAATCGCCCCGAAACCATACACTAAAACGGGAGGAAACACAATATGCCGAGAATGAGCAAAAAGCGGAAGCATGAGCTTTCCTTTTACCTCAATGACCGGGGGGCGTGTCACTTACAACGAATTATGCCGGAAATGCCAGCATGGGTGCAAGCAGAGCTTCCGGGCGGTTGTGATTGACTGCCCCCCCGTTATTTATCCAAACGAGCAAAGAAAAAGGAGGAACACACCGAATGAATTTTGAATTTATGACGATAGACACACCATTGCCGCCCTGTATGCCCTTTCCCAGAGCGTTGACAGGATTTCCAGTCAGCAGCACCGCAAAGGTCATGTACTGCCGGATGTTAGACGCTATGCTATCCAAAGGGCAGGAGGACGAGAACGGAATCCTGTTTGTCTGCTTCCCTGTCACAGCCATTGCCGCAGTCCTGTCCCGCAGCCCCCCCATGACGGTCAAGCGTTCTCTGAATGAACTGGAAACCGCCGGACTTATCATGCGGGTGCGTCAGGGTGTTGGAGAACCAAACAGGATTTATGTGCTGATACCGGGAAAGGAGGACGCTGCCCTTGCCTGACACCTCAAAGCTGGAAAAGCTCAACCGGGAGATGGAGAAAAGCGAAAAGAAACTGCGGAAAGCCATCAATGATGAAAAGGCATTGCAGCACCAGTTAAAGCAGCTTACCCGAAAGGAACGGACGCACCGGCTCTGTACTCGTGGCGGTATGCTGGAAAGTTTTCTGCAAGAGCCGGAACGCCTGACAGATGATGATGTCATGCTGTTGTTGAAACTCATTTTTCACAGGCAGGACACGCAGGAACTATTGAAAAAACTGCTGGAACGGGAGAAGCCGGAAACCCCCCCTTAGTTTACTAAGGCGCAATTATACACCACCCAAAGGTTGGTGCATTGCGTTCTCCGAAGGCTCCTCGCCGGAGGGCTGTGATTTTCCGCAGTCATGGTCTGCTCCAAATCAAACAGGGGACGCTACGCTTCCCCCCCTGCGCTGGCTGTCGCCAGCTACCCTTTTGTGGACTTGCCATCTGGGAACACCTTGCAATGCAAGCTGTTCCCAGCCGACAAGTTTGCAATTCATCTATTCCCTAAGTTGGACAGTTATAGTATAATAAGATTAACAGTGAATTGGATTTTGAAGAAATGGAGGCGGAAAATGAAAAAGACAGTATTGGTATTTATGATTTTAGTTACTATGCTTACTGGTTGTAACAATGCAAAAACTTCTTCTAACGAAACAATAAATGAAACGAATATATCAGAAACAGCAGAAATTTCCGAAGAAGCAAGAGAACGTACACCATTTGAAGTATTGATAGACAAACCTTCTTTAGAAAGCGGAAAAGAAAAAGAAACAACCGTTATTATTGTTACTGATATAAAGGATTGGGACTATACCGTTTCATCTGAAAATGGAAAAATTTCCAATAAAGAAGAAAACTCATTTGTCTATGCAGTTCCTAAAGATGAAAGTGAAAGGGAAGATACAATTACAATACAATTATCAGATAATGAAAATGGAACATCATATGAATATACGATACCTCTTATTTTTGCTAATAGTATTCTGCAATAAGATACAGACTCCTTGTTAAATCTTTCGCATCGGGTCAAATTGCCCCGAACTTTTACAACTAAATACCCGCCGCTCTCACAACGGCACACCGAGCAGGAAATCTGAAAAAGGTCTTCTGCTTTTTTTCTGCCCAAAATGCGGTGGTAAAACGCCACCCCATCCATAAATCAAGGAAAGGAGGGACACGAAATGCCCTGTCCACACAACGAAATCACGATTGTTCAGCGCAGTCAGCGGCAGTCTGCTGTTGCCGCCGCTGCTTACCAGAGTGGAGAAAAGCTGTTCTGTGAATACGACCAGCAAGTGAAGCACTACCCGGAAAAGCGTGGTATCGTCCACAATGAAATCCTGCTCCCAGCAAATGCCCCCCCGCCGGAATATGCAGACCGCAATACCTTATGGAACGCCGCCGAAGCGGTGGAGAAGCAATGGAACTCCCAGCTTGCAAGGCGGTGGGTGCTTACCATCCCCAGAGAGATACCGCCCGACCAGTACGCTGTCCTTGTCCGGGAGTTTTGCCAGCAGCAGTTTGTTTCCAAAGGCATGATCGTTGACTTTGCCATCCATGACCCCCCCCATCCGCCGGGACACAATCCCCCCCACGCCCATGTCCTGCTCACTATGAGGGCAATGGACGAACATGGGAAATGGCTTCCCAAGAGCCGCAAGGTTTATGACCTTGATGAGAACGGGGAACGGATAAAACTGCCGTCCGGCAGGTGGAAAAGCCACAAGGAGGATACGGTGGACTGGAACGACCAGAAGTATTGTGAAATCTGGCGGCATGAATGGGAGGTCATCCAGAACCGCTATCTGGAAGCCAATGACCGCCCGGAGCGTGTGGACTTGCGTTCCTATGCCAGACAGGGGGGGCTTGATATTGTTCCCACTGTCCATGAGGGGGCTGCTGTCCGGCAGATGGAAAAGCGAGGTATCCAGACGAATATCGGCAACCTGAACCGGGAAATCAGAGCCGCCAACCGCCTGATGAAGTCCATCCGGCAGCTTATCCAAAACCTCAAAGGCTGGATTACCGAGCTGGGCGAAAAAAGGAAAGAGCTGCTTGCACAAAAGGCAGCGGAGGAAGCGACATTTCTTCCCAATCTGCTGATGAAGTATCTGGAGATACGCAAGGCAGAACGAAGCGACTGGACAAGGGCTGGACAAAATCGGGGGGGGACTTCACAGGACTTAAAAGCAGTCAGCGAAGCCCTGTCCTATCTCCGGCAAAAGGGGCTTTCCACTGTGGAGGATTTAGAAGCATTTCTGGAAGCGTCCGGAAAATCAGCCGTAGATTACCGCAATCAGATGAAGCCCAAGGAAACCCGAAGCAAAGTGATTGACGGGATTCTTGCTGCCCGGACAGCCTGCAAGGAATGTGAGCCTGTCTATGAGAAGTACCAGAAGATATTTTTTAAGAAAACAAAGGAGAAATTCAAACAGGAACACCCGGAGGTTGCCCGGTATGCGAAAGCCGCCGCCTACCTTGCCAAGCACCCGGACGATAAGGACAGTACCAAAAGGAGCTGCAAGAGGAGCAGGAAAAACTTCTCAGCGAAATCGCAGAGCTGAAAGAACCTTTGACCGAGGTACAGGAGGATTTGAAGAAGCTGCGGGACATCCGCTACTGGGTACGGAAAGCCACCCCCCGGCACAGAGGAAAGCAAAGAGCCGCCCAAGAAACAGCCTATCAAGGAAGCCTTGCAGGATAAGGCGGACGAGAAAAAAGCCCAAAGAACCGCCCCGGCACAGACGAAACACAAACAACAGGATATGGAACTTTAACAGGCACTTGCCATTTTCAATCAGAGAATGTCAGGTGCTTTTCTTTTTTTCAAGGAGGGATAGATTTGAATGTATTTGAAGCTGTGAAACAGTCCGTCACAACAAGACAGGCTGCGGAGCATTATGGAATCCATATAGGTCGAACGGGATGCTTGCTGCCCGTTCCATAACGATAAAACCCCCCCAAGCATGAAGCTGGATTGGCGTTACCACTGCTTCGGCTGCGGTGCTGATGGGGGGGATGTGATTGATTTTGCCGCCGCCCTGTATGGGCTGGGAAAGAAAGAAGCCGCCGTACAACTGGCACAGGACTTCGGGCTTTCCTATGAGGACTGGAAGCCGCCGGGAAAGGCAAAAAAGCCCAAGCCCCGGCAGAAATCCCCGGAGGAACAGTTTCAGGAAGCAAAGAACCGCTGCTTCCGTATCCTTGCCGATTATCTTCACTTGCTTATGGCATGGAGAACAGACTACGCCCCCCCGCACTCCCCCCCGGAGGAAGCCTTTCATCCCCCCCGGTTTGTGGAAGCCTTACAGAAGCAAGACCAAGTGGAATATCTGCTGGATGTGCTGCTGTTCGGGGGGGAGACAGAGGAAAAAGCGGCTTTGATTACGGACTACGGAAAGGATGTGATACAGCTTGAACAGCGAATGGCAGAGCTTGCAGCCGCAGACGCAGCAAGAACTAAAAAACACCATGAACGCCATGCAGCCGCCCCAGAGCGTTGAGGAAATCAAGGCGGGGGGGCTGGAAACTACCGAGAAAGGCGGTGTCCGTCAGAGCATACGGAACTGCCTGACCGTATTCCAGCGTGACCCGCTACTTTCCGGGGGGGCTATCGCATACAACATCCTGACCGACCGCAAGGACATCATAAAGCCCATCGGTTTTCAAAGAGAAAGCACCGCCCTGAACGATACGGACATGAAGTATCTGCTTCTTTATCTGGAAGAAACCTACGGGCTTACCAATGAGAAAAAGATTGATAACGCCATCGGGATTGTGGCGAATGAAAACAAGTACCATCCCATCCGGGACTATTTAAGTGCCCTTGTTTGGGACGGGACAGAACGAATCCGTTTCTGCCTGCGACACTTTCTGGGGGCTGACGCAGACGATTACACCTATGAAGCGTTGAAGCTGTTCCTGCTGGGTGCAATCTCACGAGCCTTTCAGCCGGGGGTGCAAGTTTGAAATCATGCTCTGTCTGGTCGGCGGTCAGGGGGCTGGCAAGTCCACCTTCTTCCGTCTGCTGGCAGTCCGGGACGAGTGGTTCTCCGATGATTTGCGGAAGCTGGACGATGAAAATGTGTACCGCAAGCTGCAAGGTCACTGGATTATCGAAATGTCGGAAATGATGGCAACCGCAAACGCCAAGAGCATTGAGGAAATCAAGTCATTTTTAAGCCGGCAGAAAGAGGTTTACAAGATACCTTATGAAACCCACCCGGCAGACCGCCCCCCCGTCAGTGCGTGTTTGGCGGCACTTCCAATGCCCTTGACTTCCTGCCCCCCCTTGACCGTTCCGGCAACCGCCGCTTTATCCCGGTCATGGTGTACCCGGAGCAAGCCGAGGTTCACATTTTGGAGGACAAAGCTGCTTCCAGAGCCTATATTGAGCAGATGTGGGCGGAAGCGATGGAGATTTACCGAAGCGGCAGGTTCAAGCTGGCTTTCAGCCCCCCCGCCATGCAGCGGTATCTCAAAGAACACCAGCGGGATTTTATGCCGGAGGACACCAAAGCCGGAATGATACAGGCGTATCTTGATAAGTACACCGGGAGCATGGTCTGTTCCAAGCAGCTCTACAAGGAAGCCTTAAACCATGCCTTTGACGAGCCGAAGCAATGGGAAATCCGGGAAATCAACGAGATAATGAACCAGTGCATTTCCGGCTGGCGGTACTTCCCGAACCCAAGAATGTTTTCAGAATATGGCAGACAAAAGGGCTGGGAGCGTGAAAACCCGGCAACGGACTCCGGCAACCCGTCTGAAAAAACGATGGACGGTTTTGTGGAGGTCACAGAACAGATGGAGCTTCCATTCTGAAAATGACAGCCCGTTGCACCCCCCTGTTGCTATCCCGTTGCCGAGCCGGTTGCCGGGGGGGAAAATCCCGAAACTATCGGCTTTTCTCCCCTATGACAACCAAAACAACAGAAAAATAAAAGAAAAGTATAAATAGTAACCATCGCCAGATTGAGATTGTTTGCAAGGTCTTTTGAAGCCCGTTGCCGGACTTCGTTGCCGACACCCTCTGTCTGGCTATTTTCATGTATGGAGGATAACTGCCTATGGCAAAAAACAAAACAGAGATTCATGTGACCACTGTATTTGACGGGGGGGAACTGGACGCTACTGATGTGTTCGTCAGCCTGATTTCCCAGAAATACGGCAAGACAAATACGAAAGAATATCTTGCTAAAAAGAAAGATTTGAAGTATAATGAAGATGAGGTTCAAAAGAGCCAGATACCGTCTGGATTGTGTGGGTAAATGGCTATGATGAACGAAATGGAATATAGAACAATCGGAAAAGCACTTGCCGGGGGGGCTATCGTGCAGCGGTCTATTGCAGACTGTCAAAGGACGATGACCTGCAAGGCGAAAGTGCCAGTATCGCAAACCAGCGTGATATGCTGGAAAAATACTGCGAAAAGCAGGGATGGGAGGTTGTGGCAGTCTATCAGGACGATGGCTTCACAGGTCTTAATATGGAGCGTCCTGATTTACAGAGAATGTTGAGAGCCATTGAGCGCAGGCAGATCAACCTTGTCATCACGAAAGACCTCAGCCGACTGGGGGCGTAACTATCTGCAAACCGGGCATTTGATTGAGGACTTTTTCCCAAGAAACGGTGTCCGCTATATCGCCATGAATGACGGTATCGACACCCTGCGGGATAACAACGACATCGCCCCCCCGTTCAAGAATATCCTGAACGAGATGTACAGCAAGGATATTTCCAAGAAAGTCCATTCCTCTTATCTTCTGAAAGCGCAGAAAGGACAGTTTACCGGGTGTCTTGCCCCCCCGTTTGGGTATCGGAAAGACCCAGAGGACAAAAACCATCTGCTCATTGACGAGGAAACCGCCCCCCCGATTGTGCGGCTGATTTTCGGATATGCCCTAAACGGTCATGGTCCGAACTATATCCGCAGACGGCTGGAGGAAGAAAAAATCCCCCTGCCCCCACATGGTGGAACCGGGAACGGGGGGGGCTTCGCAATACCCGCACCAAATGGGAAAAGAAAGACCCGGAAAACGGGCGGTATATGTGGGACTTCTCCGTTATCAAAGACCTTTTGATGAATCCCGTCTACACCGGGGGGGCGATTGCTTCCCAGAAAAAAGACTACCGTTTCAAAATCGGCACGATTGGGGGGGAAAAGAAACCGGAGGACTGGATTGTGGTGGAGGGACAGCATGAACCGCTGATTGACCGCATGAGCTTTGATATTGTGCAGAACAAGCTAAAGTCCCGCCAGCGTCCGGGGGGGCAGACCAATGAAATCAGCCTGTTTGCCGGACTGATAAAATGCGGCGAGTGTGGGAAGTCGCTGACGATACGCTACACAAACGCAAAACATCCCCCAGCAGATTTATTCCTGCAAGACCTACAATGCCTTTGGAAAGAACCACTGCACCCAGCACCGGATTGACTATGACACCCTTTACAGCCATGTGCTGCGGAAAATCCGGGAATGTGCCAGAGCCGCCTGATGGACGGGGGAAGCGGTTGCCGACCGCTTGACCAATACCTGTGAAGCCGAGCAGCGGGAACAGCGGGAAGCAATGGAACGCTCCCTTACAAGGGACGAGGAACGGATTGAGGTTCTGGACAAAATGGTAATGCGGCTTTATGAAGATATGATTGCAGGGCGTATCAGTGAGCAGAATTTCAACACCATGCTGGAAAAGACACAGACCGAGCAGACGGAGCTTAAAACCAGAGTGTCCGAAGGCAGGAAGCGGCTGTCCGATGAAGTCCAGCTTGCCAATGACGCAAAACAATGGGTGGAAGCCATTCAGGAATATGCCAACATCACAGAGTTGGACGCAGCCACCCTCAACCGCTTAATCAAAGAAATCGTCGTGCATGAGCGCATTGACGAAGATAAAACAAGACACATTTCTATCGAAATTCATTTTAATCTCAAACCCATCCCGGAGGTGGAACAGGTCACTGCCTGACCTGTCCCGCCGGGACGGTTCTCTTAAAAATACCATATAGATTTTTTGTACGCCGCCGCCCGCCATCGAGCAGAATTTTACACCTAATTGGGGGGGATAAAACAGCTCATGGCGGGCGGCGGCATCATCGTCATTGGCACCACACTGATCCCTCTGCTGTCTGGCCTGTTTTAAGGTAGGCGCTTATGGATTTTCTCACCGACTGGCTCACAAACTGGCTCAAAGAGCTTCTGATTGGCGGGATTATGGGAAACCTCGAAGGGCTTTTTGATACCGTCAATACCCAAGTCGGAGAGATTGCGGCACAGGTAGGGACTACCCCGGCGGCGTGGCACGCCGGGGGGGTTTTCTCCCTGATCCGACAGCTTTCCGAAACGGTGATCCTGCCGATTGCCGGAATGGTGCTGACCTTTGTTGCCACTTATGAGCTCATACAGATGCTTTTGGAAAAGAACAATATGCACGAGGTTGACGTTGCGAACCTCTATAAATGGATGTTCAAAACAGCCTGTGCAATCTTAATCCTGTCAAATACATTCAATATCGTCATGGCTGTGTTCGATGTGTCGCAGAGCGTTATCGCACAGGCAGGCGGGCTCATTCAAGGCTCCACCGATGTTTCGGCGGATATGCTTGCCGAACTGGAAACCTCGCTGGAGGCGATGGACTTGGGGGGGCCACTTTTGGGGGGCTGTGGCTGCAGTCTGCGCTCATTGGCTTCACGATGAAGGCGATGGGGGGGATTATCATTTTCGTTTTGGTGTATGGCAGGATGCTGGAAATCTATCTGCTGACCAGTCTGGCACCCATCCCCGTTGCTACGCTTTCCAACCGGGAGCTTGGCAGCACCGGGCAAAACTACATCAAGTCCCTGTTTGCCGTGGGCTTTCAAGGGCTGCTGATCCTTGTATGTGTTGCAATTTACGCAGTGCTCATTCAAGGCATCGCAACAAGCGGCGATCCCATTGGGGCGATTTGGGGGAACTGTGGGCTACACGGTTCTGCTTTGCTTCATGCTCTTTAAGACCGGGAGCATTGCCCAGCGTATCTTTGGCGCTCATTAACAGGAGGTGGTGCTTATGCCGAGAAGATACGGGGCGGATGGAACGCGCTTATGGAATGGAAAAACGCCGGAGGAGTTTACTGAGGCGGATGCTTACCGCTTTATGGTGGAAACAGAGGCCGTCCTGCAAAGGAAAGAGCTGATGGACGATCCCGCCCAGCCTGCTCCGGCAAGCGGAAAGGAGGAATTTTATCTGAGTAAGAAGGACGATGTATTGCTGACCCCCGGAGCAGATTGCTGCGGAGGAACGGCGCTGGCTGTTTGATGCTCCCATCGCGGAGCTTGCGGAAGTCAAGGGCGTTAGCATTGACGAGGCAGTAAAAATGCGGACGGATGCCATCTTGCAGGAGGCGGTTGTTCCGATCACGGTATCTGTTCGTCCGATTGAGCCGCAGGGAAAGTTGATCGGCTTCGCCAGCGTCAATTTTGGCGGTGTGGTCATCGATGATTTTAAGGTTGTGGACGGGAAAAATGGGATTTTCCTCGGTGCTCCCTCTAAGCCCGATCCTGCCAGCCGGACGGGATACCGGGCTACGGTTCGGATTCCTGACCGAGCCACACAGGAACGGATTAACGCGGCTGGTGTGGAAGCGTATCATGCGGCGGTGGAACAGCTTGTTGCGCGGGCTCAGGCGATACGGCCTGCCCCCCCGATCAAGGAGCAGATGGCCGAGGCCGCAAAGCAGGCAGGAAAAGAAAACGCCGCCCGGCCTGCGCCTGCCAAGGAAAAGGAGGCCCGCAATGACCGATAGCCGCACTTTGGGACAAAGTGTCCCGAAGGAAGGCTTGTTTCTCATGGACGGCATCGAGGGCCTGCGTTCTTTGCCAAAACATAGCGTGGATATGCTGCTGACTGATCCGCCCTACGGCACAACCCGGAATTATTGGGATGTGCCCCCCCTGCCGCTCCCGGAGCTGTGGGAGGCGGTGAAATGGGCGGTCAAGCCGAATGGCGCGGTGCTGTTTTTCGCACAGTGCCCCCCCTTTGACAAGGTGCTGGGCGCATCCAACCTCGCCATGCTCCGCTATGAGTGGATTTGGTACAAAGAGCGCGGAACGGGCTTTCTCAATGCAAACCGGGCTCCGCTGAAAAAGTCCGAGAACATCTTGGTGTTTTACCAAAAGTCCCCGGTCTACAATCCACAGTTTACTTACGGCAAGCCATATACCGTGTTCATTTCCGAAGCGGTACAAGCTCTAACTATGGGAAATTTGAACGGCAGCTCCGAGTCCAACGATGGCCGCCGCTATCCCGGAAATGTGCTTTTTGTGCCTACGGTGTCCGGCGGCATCCATCCCACACAGAAGCCCGTGGAGCTTTGTGAGTATCTGATCCGCACCTATACCCGCCCCGGCGAATTGGTCGCGGACATTTGCGCGGGCTCCGGCACAACCGCGATTGCAGCTATCAACACAGAACGCCGCTTTGTATGCTTTGAAACGGCCCCGGCCTTTTATGCCGCAGCCAGTGAGCGTATTCGTGCGGCGCAGGCAGTAAAAAGCTCTGGCGAGAAAGGAGTGTAATTATCCAGCAGTATTCTATCATTTACGCCGATCCCCCTTGGCGCTACTCGGCTAAGAAAGTACAGGGCGCGGCGGAAAATCATTATCCCACTATGAGCATTGAGGATTTATGTGCGTTGCCTGTGGCTGATCTTGCAGCCCCCGGACAGCGCACTCTTTTTATGGGCCACTTTCCCGCAGCTCCCGGAGGCGCTCCGGCTGATCGAGGCTTGGGGGGGCTTCACCTATAAATCCGTTGCTTTCGTCTGGCTGAAAAAGAACAAGAAGGCGGATAGCTGGTTTTACGGCCTTGGCTTCTGGACAAGGGGGGGCAATGCAGAAATCTGCCTGCTGGCAACCAAGGGCCACCCGAAGCGGCAGGCTGCCAACATCCATCAATTTATCGTTTCCCCCCCGATTGAGGCCCACAGCAAAAAACCGGACGAGGCCCGCGACAAAATTATTTCCCTGATGGGCGATCTGCCCCCCCGCGTGGAGCTCTTTGCCAGGCAGACCCCCCCGCCCGGTTGGGCTGTATGGGGGGAATGAAGTAACACCAACCATCCCGGACTTTGGGACACATTGTCCCGAAGTGCAGAAAGGAGTGTGATCTATGCCCTATGTAAACGTACCAAACGATTTATCCAAAATCAAAACAAAGATGGCTTTCAACCTCACCCGCCGCCAGCTTGTCTGCTTCGGCAGCGCGGGCGCAGTGGGGGGGATTCCGGCCTATCTGCTGACCCGTGGCACCCTCGGCAATACCGGGGGGGCGATGTTTCTCATGCTGGGAATTATGCTCCCGGCGTTCCTGCTGGCGATGTATGAAAAGGACGGCTTGCCCTTTGAAAAGGTTGTGCGAAACATCATCCGGGCCAAGTTTCTAAGGCCGGGGATCAGGGCCTACCGAACCGAAAACATTTATGCGCCCTTTGCCGGGCCGGGCGCTGGAAAGGAGGATGTGATTGAAAAACACAAAGAAGAAAAACGGAGCCGCCGCCAAGGGTAAAGGCCGGGCGACCCTGTCTGCTCAGCAGACAATCCCCGTATCTGTCCATGCACCCGGACGGTGTGTGCAAGCTCCCGGGCGGGCTCTATACAAAAACCGTAGAATATGAGGACATCAATTACTCCGTGGCATCCACCGAGGATCAGACCGCCATATTCAGCGGATGGAGCTCATTTCTCAACTACTTTGACAGTTCGCTGCCGTTCCAGCTTTCCTTTATCAACCGCCGTTCTCATTCCCGCAGCCGCTATCAGTCAATATCCCGAAAGCGGATGACAACTATAACAGCGTCCGGGACGAGTTTACCGGGATGCTGAAAAATCAGATTGCCAAAAGCAATAACGGCATTGAACGCTCAAAATACATCACCTTTGGCATACCCGCCGAGGGGGGGATTACGGAGGCACGGCCCCGACTGGAGCGTGTGGAGGCCGATGTCATGGGAAACTTTAAGCGGCTGGGCGTTCCCTCGGAGCCGATGGACGGGCGGGCCCGCCTTGCGCTGCTTCATAGCCAGATGCATCCGGGGAGCCGCGAGGCGTTCCGCTTTTCGTGGAAAGACATCCCACAGACCGGGCTTGGCACAAAAGACTTTATTGCCCCCCCGGACAGTCTCGACTTCCGCCAGTCCCGCACATTCCGCATCGGCCAGTATTGGGGTGCGGTGTCCTATTTGCAGATTATGGCATCGGAGCTTTCGGATAAGCTGCTGGCGGAAATCTTGGAGCTGGATGCAGAAATGACTGTGACCATGCACATTCAGACCGTGGATCAGCTCAAGGCAATCAAGACCATCAAGGGGAAAATCTCGGACATCGGAAAAATGAAAGTGGAGGAACAGAGAAAGGCTGTGCGCTCCGGCTATGACCCGGATATTCTTCCCCCTGACCTGATCACATTCAGCAAGGACGCAGCGGAGCTTTTGGCTGATTTGCAATCCCGCAATGAGCGAATGTTTCTGCTGACCTTTACGGTGGTAAACCTTGCCCCCCCTACTCGCCAGCGGCTGGAAAACGATGTGTTTACCGTGGGCGGTATCGCGCAGAAATACAACTGCGCTCTGCGCCGTCTGGACTGGCAACAGGAACAGGGCTTTGTTTCCTCGTTGGCCCTTGGTTACAACGAGGTGGAAATCCAGCGCGGTATGACCACCAGCTCCACAGCCATCTTTATTCCTTTTATGACAAGGGAGCTCCGCATGGCGGGGGGGCAGGCCCTCTACTATGGCATGAACGCACTTTCCCACAATGTCATCATGGCTGACCGCAAAAAGCTGAAGTCGGCAAACGGGATGTATTTGGGTTCTACGGGCTCCGGAAAGAGCTTTGCCGCAAAGCGCGAGCTCTTGAATGTGTTTCTCACCATCCCGCAGGATCGGATCATCGTGGTTGACCCGATGGGCGAATACGCTCCGCTGGTGCGAAGGCTGGGCGGCCAGGTGATCGAGATTGCCCCCCGGACAGCCCGCACCACCTCAATCCGATGGATGTGGAGCTCAATATGGCCGCCGGAGAAAGCCCGCTTTCCATGAAGGCGGATTTTCTTTTATCCCTGTGCGAGCTGGTGGTCGGCGGCAAGGAAGGCTTGCAGCCCATTGAAAAGACGGTCATTGACCGCTGTGTGCGTTTGGTGTATCGGGAGCAGGCGCTCGGACTGGAAACCGCAAAAACACCGCTGTTGCAGGATTTGTACGAAGAGCTCTTACGCCAGCCGGAGCCCGAAGCCCGGCGCGTGGCAACTGCCTTAGAGCTTTATTGCACAGGCTCCCTCAATCTCTTTAACCATCCTACCAACGTCAAGACGGACAGCCGTGTGGTGTGCATCGTTCTGAAAAACATGGGCGAAAACCTTAGAAAGATTGCAATGCACATCACAAATGAGTTTGTTTCGCAGGCGGTGGATCAGAACTTCCACGAGGGTGCGGCGACTTGGTGCTACTTTGACGAGTTTCATATTCTGCTCCGCGATCCACTGACGGCCAGCTACTTTGTAGCGGTCTGGAAAATGCTGCGTAAAAAAGGATGTGTGCCGTCTGCTTTAACGCAGAACGTCAAAGACCTTTTGGCCAGCCGGGAAATCGAGAACATTCTGGATAACACGGATTTTATGATCCTGCTTTCGCAGGCGCAGAGTGACCGTACCATTCTGGCAAAACAGCTCGGTATTTCCGAGCACCAGCTTTCCTATATCACACACAGCAATTCCGGCGAGGGCCTGCTGTTCTATGGAAATGTGACCATCCCGTTTGTGGATCGGTTCCCTCGCGGAGAAATCTATGACCTGCTGACTACCCGCCCGGAGGATATGAAGAATGAAACGAAAAACGAATAAGGCCAAGGAGGAGGCTTGGTCGCAGACCGCCCACGCCCCCCCTGACGGGGAGCAGCCCGGGCCGGAGGCTTCCGACACTTCGGGACAAAGTGTCCCAAAGTCCAAGTTCCGCAAAAAGAGCCAGCAGGAACAGGCTGCGGCGGCAAAGCTCCGTATGGAGTCCCAAGGCGAAAAGCTGGAACAGGCCCGGGAGAAGCTGGCAAAACAAAAGCCGCCGAAAAAGCCCGGCCCGGTAAAACGCATAGGCCGTGTTGCCAGCGGTTCCGTTCACAGCTTCGTGCATGGCAAGATTTTTGAAGTGGAACAGGAAAATGTCGGCACAGAAGGCGCACACCGTTCTGAGCTTGTGGGAGAAACCGCGCTGCGGCACGGCTCCCGCTTTGTGCGCCGTAAAGTCCGGGAACATCCGGCAAAAGTGGTACGCAAGGCCGAGGCCCGCTATACCAAATACACGGCAGACTACCATTTTCACACCGCCGCACAGGAGCACCCGGAGCTGACGAAAAATGCCCTTACCCGCTACTGGCAGAAGCAACGGCTCCGCAGGCAATACCGCAAGCAGGCAAAGGAGGCTGCAAAGCAGAGCGCGGCTGCGGCTGGGAAAACTGCCACAGCCACAGAACGCCTGACTGCCCGGGCAGTGGAATTTGTCAAAAGTCATCCCGCAGGTGCTGTGATTGCGGTGCTCTGTGTGTTACTCCTGTTTGCTATGCAGTCCTGTTCCTCTACCATGCTTATGCTGGGGAACGCCGGGGGCCGGTGCATTAGGAGCCAGCACCTATCCTTGCGAGGATCGTGATATGCTGGCCGCCGAAGTTGCCTACTGTGCGCTGGAAGATGATTTACAGCATTATCTGGACACCTATGAAAGCACCCATGACTATGACGAATACCACTTCGATCTGGACGAAATCGAACATGATCCCTATGTGCTGCTTTCTCTTTTGTGTGCGCTCCATGAGGGACAATGGACAATAGGCGAGGTACAGGGAACGCTGCAAATGCTCTTTGACCGCCAGTACATTTTGACCGAGGATGTGGTGGTGGAAACCCGGTATCGCACGGAAACCGACACATGGACGGACGAGGACGGCAACTCCCATACGGACACCTATCAGGTGCCTTACGATTATTACATCTGTACGGTCACGTTGGAAAATTTTGATTTGTCCCATGTACCTGTGTACGTTATGGGCGAGGATCAGCTTTCCCGATATGCCATCTATATGGCAACGCTGGGAAATCGCCCCCCGATCTGTTCCCAGATTCTCCCTATGTGAACAAGTACATTACCGGGAAACCCGGTGATTACGAAGTGCCCGGAGAATATCTGGACGATGAAACCTTTGCTGCAATGCTTGCCGAAGCGCAGAAATACATCGGCTATCCCTATGTGTGGGGAGGCAGTTCTCCTGCCACTTCCTTTGATTGCTCGGGGTACGTTTCGTGGGTCATCAATCACTCCGGCTGGAATGTGGGCAGGCTGGGAGCCAGGGGCTCTATAACATCTGTACGCCGACCAGCTCTCCCAAACCCGGTGATCTGGTGTTCTTCAAAGGCACCTATGACACGCCGGGCGTGAGCCATTGCGGGATTTATGTCGGTGACGGGAAAATGCTGCATTGCGGAGATCCCATCGGCTACGCAAATTTGAATACAAGCTACTGGCAATCTCATTTTTACGCTACGGGCGTTTACCGTGACAGGAGGTTTTGAAATGGCAACTACTAAAAGCATGAAAATTCAGGCCGAGATTGATAAGGTCAAGGCTAAAATCAGTGAACAGCAGGCCCGGCTCAAGGAGCTGGAGCAGAAAAAGCTGGAGGCGGAAAACAGCGAGATCGTGGACATTGTGCGCGGCATGAGCATTTCCCTTACGGAGCTCCCGCTGCTGTTTGAAAAGCTGAAGGACGGTGGCACTTTGGGACAAAGTGTCCCGAAGTCCGAAGAAGAAAAGAAGGAGGAAAACTGAATATGAAACACTTTCGTATGTTGGCGGCGGGGCTTTGCTCCGCTGTTCTTTTATGCGGCTTTGCGATTCCGGCCTACGCCTATTCGGACAGCGGAAATGAGGAACCGCCTGTTGTGGAAGAAACTCCGGCCCCCCCGGAACCTGCACCTACCATTACCCCCCCGGGCGAGGGCTTTTCGGAGGATGGAAACCTTGTGACCCGCGATCTGCTCTATGATGCTGCAACCAATAAACAGTTCATCACGGTGGAAACCAACGGCGGCAGCACCTTTTACATTGTCATTGACTATGACAAGCCCGTGGACGAGGACGGCGAACAGTATCACACCTACTTTTTGAACATGGTGGATGAAGCCGATCTGCTGGCTGCACTGGAGGCCGCTGGCGGAGAGCTTCCGGCCTGCTCCTGCACAGAAAAATGTGCGCCCGGAGCCATCCATACGGATTGCGCGGTCTGTGCGGTCAACATGACCGAGTGTGCTGGCACAGCTCCCGAACCCGCCCCCGGTGACAGAACCTGCGGAGGAGCCGGAACCCGAGCCCCCAGCAGAAAAGCAATACCGGGACGCTTCTGCTGATTTTGGCTGTGGCTGTGCTGGGCAGCGGTGCAGGCTGGTACTTCAAAATCTACCGCCCGAAGCATGAAAAAGCCGCTGTACCCGAAGAGGATTACAGTGAGGAACTGGTCGATTATGACGATCCCGAGGACGATGGGCCGCCTTGGGACGAGGACGATACCGAAAGCGAGGATAATGAATGAGATTTACCAACAACCCCCCCTATGAGGGATTTATGAAAGAAAAAAGCTACTTTAAGGGTGTGCCGCCAAGCCTGCCGCCGAAGGCTCCCGTTGTGACGGCTGCCCTTACTGGCGCGGGATCGGCTGCGTGTTCTGCTACCGGGAGCAGCTCAAACCACCGGGCAACGGGAGGTGATACTGTGGGCCGAGAACTGACCCGGACAGAAAAAGCGGCAATCCGCAGGCTGGTGTCAAAATGGTGTGCCAACTATGACCGGGACTGCGGCTGCCTGCCGCTGGATTGCGAGTGCTATATGTTTGGGAAATGCTGGACAGGGGGGGCTTATTGCCGCTACTTCCGCGGGGGGCAGTTCTGCCCCTTGATCCGGCGCTGGAGGCTGCGTTGCTGACAGAGGGGGGGCCAAGGCCGGATTTCAAGGCTTGCCCGGTATGCGGCAGAGCCGTGGCTCCTGATGGACGGCAAACCTATTGTTCGGCGGCCTGTGCAAAGGCGGCACACCGCAGACAGCAGCGGGAATATATGCGGAAAAAACGGAGCTGATGTGTTGACAATTAGACCATCACAAATCCGCTTGTAGCAAGGCTTTTTAAGGCCCTTTTCTGCGGAAGGCGTATGTTTCTACGTCCGCCCCCCCTGTTTCCGTGAGATGCTGTCAACATTTTAGCTGCCGGGGCTTTGGGACAATTTGTCCCAAAGTTCCGGCTTTTGTGGAAGGAGGTACTATGCCGAAATATTATCCGATCAATGAAGAAGCCGCAAAGCGGGCAAAAGATATGAACAGCTTTTCTGACTATCAGCCGGGCTCCGCTACGGCGGGCTACCGGGCAATGGTCGATGAAGCGTATGCAGCGGCGGAACGCCAGAAAGCCCGTGTCGATCCAATGTACCATGATAAGATTGACGCGCTGGTGGATCGCTATGCCCGGAAACTTGCGGAAAATCTGAATGAACGCAATGTGATTGATGCCCGGGTGCCCTCTATTCTGATCTCCGGGGGGCGGCAATTTCCCTGTGACAAAAAAACACAAGCAGAACGCCGCCCGGGATCGCAACTATGGAGAGTATGCGGAGATTTCAAAGCTGCTTGATAAAATCCGCTCTGTTGGAATGGGTGGGATCAGCGCGGATGACGATCTGGCCGTGGAAAAGCTGACAAAAAAGCTGGAGGGGGCTGGAGTCCCAGCAGGCCACCATGAAGGCGGTCAATGCGTATTTTCGGAAACACAAAACGCTGGACGGCTGCCCGGAGCTTACGCCGGAGCAGGCAGAAAAGCTCAAAGCAGATATGGCGCAGTCATGGCACTTGGACAAAAGCAAGCCATACCCCGCCTATCTGCTTTCCAACAACAACGCCAACATCCGCCGTGTGCGCCAGCGCATTGAGGAACTGAGCAGCCGCTCCGAGTTTGCTGGCTGGACATTCCCCGGAGGTGAGGCAAAAATCAACGAGGCTGAAAATCGTTTGCAGCTTATTTTTGAGGAAAAGCCCGATGCCGATCAGCGGCAGGAACTGAAAAGCAACGGCTTTAAGTGGGCTCCCAGCCAAGGGGGGGCATGGCAGCGGCAGCTTAACCAGAACGCTATCCGTGCTGCGGCCCGGATAGACTTTCTGCGACCCGAGGACGGTACAAGCCCCTATCAGCTCCAGCCGTTTGTGAAAAGAGAAAATAAAGAAATGTCTCGATGATGGGAGGTGTACTATGGACAAAAATCAAGGCTATGCTATTTTGAAGGCGGTCATGCTGGAAAATGGGCGAGGATTTGCATTGGGCGAACATCCCACCGCGCATCCCGCTATGTCACATGGGCCTGCTATGATGACAAGGACGGCCAGCGGCAGTATGAATGGGGTCACTATGGAAATGACCGCACCGCGATGGAACAGGATTTCACAGACCGGGTGCAGGACTATCAGCGTATTTATAACATCGGGATCAGGCAGACCGAGGCTCCCGGCCTTTACAAGTATTATTCGACCCAGCGGCCTGTGGACATCGGGACATTCCCGAAGCCGCCTTATAACAAGCCGGATGAAATCTTCAATTACGATCAGCGCATCCCGGTGGAAAATGGCTCGTTCTTGGCTTGGGGCTATCTTACCTATACCCGCCCGCTAACGGAAAAACAGGCATCCGACTATGAGCTGCGTCCTGCGCCTGATAATCCCGACAGGCCCCCCCGTCCGATTGCCGAGCAGATGAAAAATGCGGCAAAGTTGGCGGAGGCAGATCGCGGCTCGGAGGCTCCGGCTCCCCAACGGAGGCAGCCTGACCGTGGCGATAGATAAGGAGGTGCGTATATGGAAAAGAAACGTGAACAGGAATTGTCTGTACTGGAGGTGCTGCGCCTGCACCGTGAATTTCATTTGCCGCACCCTGTTCCAGCAGACGAACAGGAAAAGCCGCTGGATAAGGTAAAGGAGCCGCCACGCGCCTGCCGCAGCCGGGAGCGTGAGGAGCGATGACAAAAAAGCGCCGCCGTCCGATCCATCTTCATGTGATGGTGTCGGAGGCGGAGCAGGCCCTGATTCAAGAACGTATGGCGGAGGCTGGCATCCGTAACATGGGAGCCTATATGCGGAAAATGGCCCTGAGTGGGTATGTGCTTCATGTTGACCTTTCGCCTGTTCGTGAGCTGGTTTCGCTCCAGCGGCGCTGCTCCAACAATCTGAACCAAGTGGCAATTCAAGCCAACACCTACGGCGCGATTTATCCCGAAGAACTCGCGGCCTTGCAGCGGGACTATGCCGCTTTGTGGGGGCCGCTGTCTGATCTCTTGAAACAGCTCTCCGCGCTGGTAGAGCTCTGACCCATCCGGGGAGTGGTTGATACCGCTCCCCCCCGGCTTTTTCTACTTCGGGACAAAGTGTCCCAAAGTAAAAATACTGTTTGCCGGAAGGAGGGATTTTTACGGCGACCACCTACATCCGCCTTATAAAACAGCGGCGGGAAAAAGTGCAATTCAAACGATGGAGGATCGTTTCACCTATGGCCTGAACCCGGAAAAGCTGGGAGCCGTATCTTCCTATCTCTGCGATCCGAACACGGCTCCCGCCGAGTTTCTTCTGGTAAAAAGTCAATACCTTGCAGAGACAGGCCGGGCCGTATCTCGCGGGGCACTGTTCTTTCAGATCCGGCAGGCGTTTCTGCCCGGGGAGGTTACGGCGGAAGAAGCAAACCGTATCGGTTATGAAACGGCGATGCGCTGGACAAAGGGAAAACATCAATTCTTTGTCTGTACGCATACCGATAAGGCCCATATCCACAATCACATTTATTTCAATGCAACGGCCTTTGACCGCTCCCGGAAATTTCATAATTTTATTGGTTCGTCCTTTGCCCTGCGGCGGCTCTCTGACCGCGTGTGCATCGAACATGAATTGTCTGTCATTCAAAATCCGCGCCAGCACAGCAAGGGCCGCTTTCTTCACTATGGCCAGTGGATCGGGGGGGAAAAGCCGCCCTCTGCCAAGCAGCGGGTGCAGCTGGCTGTTCTCGCCGCTTTGGAGAAAAAGCCCACGGACTTTGCCGACTTTCTTCGTCTCATGGAGGAGTCCGGCTTTTCGGTGAAACAGGGACGCGGCGGTGTCATCTCATTCCTTGCGCCCGGGCAGGAAAAACCGACTCGGCTCCGGGCTTCTACACTGGGAGCCGGATTTGACCCGGAGGACATCAAGGCAGTAATTGCCGGGGAACGTCCACTCCCTGAGCTGACAGAGGAGCCCACGGTTCCGCCACGGCGAGTTAATCTCATCATCGACATTCAAGAGCGTATGGCCCAAGGCAAGGGCCCGGCCTATGAACGATGGGCCAAGGTCTACAACCTAAAACAGATGGCCGCCGCGCTCCAGTATTTGCAGGAGCATCATCTGACAGACTATGCGGCGCTGACGGCCAGCACCGAGGCTGCGGTGGATCACTTTCACAAGCTGTCTGACGAGCTCCGCACAACGGAGGAGGCTCTTTCCAAAACCTCGGAGCTGATGGCTGCCACGGTGGACTATGCCAAGACTCGCCCGGTGTTTGATGGATACAAAGCTGCGCGGTACAGCAAAAAGTATCTGGCCCAGCACGAAGCGGAGCTTGCCACTTACCGGGCGGCAAAGGATACTATGAACACCATACTGAACGGCGCAAAACTCCCTAAGATTGAAGCACTAAAAAAATCCCGCCGTGAGCTGGCGGGACAAAAGAAAGCGCTTTATGCAGAATACCGGGAGGCCCAGCGGCAAATGCGGGAGGCCGTGGCAATAAAAGCGAACATTGATCATCTGCTCGGCATAACGGACGAGCGTGAGAATAAGGCACAGGAACGATAGTGACGGGCCGCAGACTACGGTGCAACGCACCGGGACTTTGGGACAATTTGTCCCGAAGTACAGCGGGTTTGGGGAGCTCCCCAACAAGCATTTTTGCGGGCCTGCGGCCAGCAATTTCGGAGTGTGGCCACACCCGAATTGCTTGCCAAAACGCGCAACCCGCAACATGGCGCAAAAAACGGAGGTTACGCTTTCTTTTACGTTTCCTCCGTTTCTTTCGATGCTTTCATCGCTTGGATTGTAGCTTCAACGATTTTCAATTCTCTTTCGTCCAAGGCGTTCAACATGGCATCAATCCGCTTCCTGCACTCGCTCCCG
Source organism: Mediterraneibacter faecis JCM 15917 (assembly GCA_001312505.1). Taxonomy (GTDB): domain Bacteria; phylum Bacillota; class Clostridia; order Lachnospirales; family Lachnospiraceae; genus Mediterraneibacter; species Mediterraneibacter faecis. The sequence goes on along the minus strand of BBDW01000018.1, from coordinate 15,069 downwards.
CTATTCTGGGACGGGTAAAAGTATTGATCCACCGATATATCAAACATTGTAACCATCTGATAAAAGGTGTTGAAGCTTGGATGCTGACCATCATTTTCATTATACATAATGGTACGCGGAGCGCGGTCAACAATATAGGCCAGTTGCTCCTGTGTCATGCCGCTGGCTTCTCTTGCACGCTTGATGGCGAGCCCTATATCGTGAAAATCAAAGCGTCTTTCATCTCGTTCTATCTTCATAACATCACCTGATATGATTTTACATTTCATGTGATATTATTTGAACGACTGTGTATTTCATACTACTGACTATTTAATTTCACATACGCAAATTGATGATCGCGGAAATGTGAGGTACAATATACCTATAACTTTGGGACAATTTGTCCCGAAGATCAGAGGTTGGTATCTAAAATAAAATCAGAAATATTGTGAGGTTTCTGTGACATTTGGGTGCTATACTGAAAATGAAGGAGTGTGATACCATGCGAATTTTAGTAGTCGAGGATGATCGGCTTTTGAATAATACTTTATGCTATAACTTGAATACTGTGGGCTATACGGTTGATTCTGCACTGACAAAATCAGTGGCCAGTAGTTTCTTGACAAAGCAGGACTATGACCTGATTGTGCTGGATGTAAATTTGCCGGACGGGAACGGTTTTGACTTCTGCCGGGAAATAAAAGAGCGTCGCCCTGATACCGTTATTATTTTTCTGACCGCAAATGATATGGAAAGCGATATGCTCAAAGGGTATGAACTGGGCGCAGAGGATTATGTGACAAAACCTTTCCCTATGAGCGTCTTTCAAAAGAAATTAGCGGTAGTGCTGGGTAGGCTGACAAAACAATATGGTGGTGATACTTATGAGGATGGCACACTGACCATCAATTTTTCAGAAATGAGTGCTACTCTATCAGGAAAGCCACTTACATTCACCCCCCCACTGGAATATCGACTTTTGAAAATCCTGATGAAAAATCCGCAGATTGTTTTGACCCGGCAAGTCTTGTTGGAAAAGCTGTGGGACGCAGACGGAAATTTTGTGGATGAACACGCTCTGACTGCGGCGATCAGCCGGGTACGAAACAAAATCGAAACACCTGACCGTCAGTATATCAAAACGGTATATGGTATGGGCTATATGTGGATCGGAGGAGTGCTGAAATGAATGTGCGAAAACTTTCCGTCAACAAAGCCTGTATCTTTTTTGCTGTTCTCCTGCTGGTGGCAATGGGGACGGTTTCAGCAGCTTTGTATGGGCTGACCCAAAATATAACCGCTGTCTGGTATGTATTATTGTTCGGCATTTTTGTGCTGGTTTGCGCTGTTTGTTTTATGGTGCTGGTTCGCCGCAAACTGGCAATGTTCTCCGATGCTTTTTGCAGTTTAATGGATGATATGTTATCCGGGAATATGCAGCCGAAACAGACTGTGGAAGAAGAAAGTCTTTTCTATAAAATTGAATATCGGCTGAACCGTTTATATGAAGTCATGCAGGAAAACAAGAACGGCATTGCACAAGAACGGGCTGACCTGCAAGAACTGATTTCCGACATCTCCCATCAGGTCAAGACCCCCCCGATTGCGAACTTGAAAATGATTAACAGCACTCTGCTTGAAAATGAAGTCCCTGTGCAAAAACAAAAAGAGTTTCTAACGGCACAGGCCAGCCAGCTTGATAAACTGGATTTTCTCATGCAGGCTATGATTAAAACCTCTCGTTTGGAAACAGGTGTTATTTCTCTGGAAAAGAAAAGCCAGCCGCTTTATGACACGCTTGCCGCCGCATTGGGAGGTATTCTTCTGAACGCCGAGAAAAAACAGATCAATGTTCAAGTGGACTGCCCGGAGAACTTGGTTGTTTCCCATGACAGAAAATGGACAAGCGAAGCACTGTTCAATATTTTGGACAATGCAGTGAAATATACGCCGGAGGGCGGTCAAATCCGTGTTTCGGTTGAAAGTTGGGAAATGTATGTGAAAATCGACATTGCAGATACAGGCATTGGCATTTCAGAACAGCATCAGGGAGCAATTTTCAAGCGTTTCTATCGAGAGGACATCGTACATGATGTAGATGGAATTGGTATTGGTCTATATCTGGCTCGTGAGATCGTAACCTTGCAAGGCGGTTATATCCGGGTAACATCCGAGGTTGGGAGGGGGGGTTCAACTTTTTCCGTCTTTCTGCCTCGACAATAAAATAAGTACGCTAAAAAACAAAATGTCACAGACCTATGACATTTGAGATTTAATTAAACAGAGGTATTTTGTTTCCCGTGACATTTCTGTGAGGTTTACCTTTTATGATAGAGCCATCAAAAAGAAAGGGTGGTGTTCTATATGAGCATATTACAAACGACAGATTTGAAGAAATATTACGGCACCGAACCGAACATTACAAAAGCATTGGATGGCGTGACCCTATCCATTGAGGAAGGTGAATTTGTTGCCATTGTTGGTACTTCCGGCAGCGGTAAGTCTACTTTGCTGAACATGATGGGCGGGTTAGATACGCCAACTTCCGGCAGTATTAAAGTAAAAGGGAAAGAATTATCGAAACTCAAGGATGAACAGCTTACCATCTTCCGCAGACGTAACATCGGGTTTATCTTTCAGAATTACAATCTTGTTCCTGTGCTGAATGTCTATGAAAATATTGTCCTGCCGGTGGAGCTGGATGGTGATACCGTGGACAAGCGGTTTATGGATGAAGTCGTGAAAATGTTGGCTCTCGATGGGAAGCTGAACAGTATGCCTAACAATCTGTCCGGCGGCCAGCAGCAGCGTGTAGCGATTGCCCGCGCCCTTGTTTCCAAACCAGCTATTATACTTGCAGATGAACCGACAGGCAATTTGGATAGCCGGACAAGTAGTGATGTTCTTGGTTTGCTGAAAGTTACAAGTCAGAAGTTCCATCAAACGCTTGTAATGATTACCCATAACAATGAAATTGCCCAGCTTGCCGACCGAATTATCCGTATTGAGGACGGAAAAATCGCACAGTGACAGGGGGGGGTGACATTGATGGATGATATTTTATTTGGGAACAATAATCAGGCAACAATCAATCGTCTTGCCAAAAGAAGCTACCGCGCTAATAAGCAGAGAAATGTTTTCGTTACCATCGCATTATTCTTGACCGCCTTTATGATCACATCTGTATTTAGTTTGGGGTGCAGTTATTTTGAAACCTATCAAATGCAGCAAATTCGTGCGATGGGCACGACTGCGGATGTGGCAATTACAAGCCTCTCAGAAGAACAATATGAAGAATTGAGCCGATCCAGCTTGGTATCCGTAGTTGGTATCAGTCAGAGATTGGGCAGCATTGATACATCTGGAATGGACGATGCCCTGCTGAGTATTACTTGGATAGACGAAACAGAATGGCAAGAACACCGTGTACCAACAATTTCGGATATACACGGAGATTATCCGCAAGCAAAAAATGAAATTATGCTCCCTACATGGGCTTTGCGTGCAATGGGGGGGATTGATGATCCACAGATAGGGATGAATATTTCCCTTTCCTATCAACTCGGAACAGATTATCAATATATCTCCGATGAATTTGTTTTGTCGGGCTATTACACAGATTATTCGGCTTCACGTGCAGGCAACCGTGGTGCCGCTTATGTTTCGGAGCTTTTTGCAACACAAACAGGGCTTCCCTTTGATAGTGTGTCTACCGCAATGATTTCTTTTTCTGATGACAGTAATGCCCTGCGATCCTGTGAAAAACTAAAACGGAAGATTTCGTTTACAGAAAGTCAGTCCTTTGAAATTGTACCTATTGCTCAGAGCAATTCCACCACCATTGTTCTTCCACTGGCTGCTATTATCGTCTTTATCATTATCAGCGGCTATTTGCTGATTTATAACATTCTGTATATCTCAATTTCAAGAGATACACAATTCTATGGACAGCTTAAAACGATAGGCACGACAAAAAGACAAATCAAGCGGATCGTGCGTTCTCAAATATTCAGAACGGCGGTGATCGGTATTCCCAGCGGCCTGATTGTCGGTGGTATTGTTTCGCTTGGACTTGTTCCGTTTGCCATGAATATGATGTACTCAAGCGATACAGACCATGGGGGGGAGATAGTGTCCTTTTCCCCCCATTATTTTTGCGGGTGCCGCAATCTTCACATTTTTTACTGCAATCATCGGCAGCATGAAACCAGCGAAAATAGCTGCAAGTATTTCTCCTGTTGCGGCTTCACGCTATACGGAGGCAAATACAAGGAGTTACCGAGATCATAAGAGCCATAGAACAAAATTATCTCGGATGGCACGAGATAATATTTTTAGAAACCCTAAAAGCGCCTTCCTTACTTTTGCGTCCTTATTTTTAGGCTTAATATTGTTTTTGGTTTCTGCTGGTCTACTATCAAGCCTAAGTCCCGACAATTTTGTAAATCAATGGGGGAGAAAGTGATTTCGCATTGACTTACAGCATTTCCGAAGAAGGAAACCTGCTCTCTGATGAAATGTTGCAGCAAATTGAAACAATGCAGGGAATTGAAAATCTGCGCGTCACTTATTCTGCTTCACCGTGGCCCACTATGGATGTCATTTACGACGAAAATGTATTCGGGAAATATATTGATTCCTTGGATGGCGTATCAGGTCTTGATTTTTCAAATGCGGAAACACGAAAAAACTATACAGATAATTTTTGGAGCGGCGTTTACGGAATAGATTCCAGATATATCGAAGAACTTAATAAAACGCTTGATAAGCCTATTGACTTAACCGCCTTTGAAAAGGGAGAGTTGGTGGTTTTGTCCGCTATGACGGATGATGAGGGAAACCTATTGATTCAGCCAGGGCAAGCAATCACCGTTGTCGGTGAGTCCGGGGAACAGGTCTTTACAGTGGCAACTGGCTTTCTGGACGCTGATTTTCAGAGTGGTCGAGGAAATGAGAGAGGTACTGCCCCTGATTTGTATATCAGTGAGCAGGCAATAGAGAAGTTGTCTGGAGAAACCAAAATCTTTCGGATTGCTTTTGATACGATTGATAGCAGTTATGACAAAGGGATTATGGAGCAGCTTCAATCCATTACTGCTTCGTCACCGGGCATTACGATTCTGTCACGATATGAAAAGCAGCAAGAAATGGCCGGATATTTGCTGACCTCAAGGATTATAGCCGCAGGGTTGTCCGCTGTATTTTTGCTGATAGGAATTATGAATTTCATTAACACAATGGTTGTTAGTGTAAATACTCGGAAACATGAATTTGCAACACTTGAAAGTATAGGAATGACGAAAAAGCAAATTAGAAATGTATTGCTTTGGGAAGGCGGGTATTATTGGAGTATTTCTTTCCTACTGCTTGCCACACTGGGAACAGCGATATATATTCCAATATACTCAGCCTTTAGAAGAATGGTTCCTTATGCAGCTTTTCACTATCCTGTAATTTCTCTGTTAGTTGTCGCAGCTATTGTTTTGCTGGTCTGCTTGGCAACCCCCCGTCATAACTTTCATGCAAAATGTTAAGCAAAGTGTTGTAGAGAGACTGCGGCAGAATTAAATATTTGCGATGAAAACCGGGAGATTATTCTCCCGGTTTTTCAAATCTCACAGGTTCGTGAGATTTCAGCCCATTATTCTGTCGAAACAGCGTGTGTCAGTGACATTTCTGTGAGGATTGCTTGTTAAGATAAGCGCAAAAGGAACAAGCTGCCGCACGACGGCAAAAGAAAAAAAGCCGTCGTACAGCAGCCTATCAACACGCCCATTTGAAACGGCGGCTTTGATTTTCAGAGCCGCCGTTTCTTTGCGTCTACACAAACCAATGACGACTTGTAGGGACACGGTAGCCGATGGGAGGTTATTTTGCCGTGTTCATTTTATTATTTCATTGTTCGCGTGATCTGCACCAGCTAAAAAAAGCGTAGCCCCCCCTCCGTCGGAGCAGTCCGGTTTTGAACATGAAATTAAACAGTACATAACCGATAATACTTTTTCGTGCGCTTGTGCGGCCTTGTGTCGCACAGGCGCATTTTGCTTTCCAGACTTCGAGACAAAGTGTCCCGAGGTGCGGTGCCGTTCTCCGCCGTTGCTCCATTTCGTTTCCGACCAACCCCCCCGAACAAACTGAAATGGAGGATTTTACGATGACTACTATCAATTTGAAAGATTTTTATTATTGGTACACGCAGGATCAGCTTATCGAAGTTTCTGACGAGGTGGCCGAGGTATTCAAGGCCGATGCCCGCTATGAAATGGCCTACCAGCGGCGGCTCTCCCGGCACAAGGCGCAGTATTCTCTGGACTGCGATGACGGGATTGAATATTCCGCTTGCCTGCATGAGCCGACCCCGCAGGAGCTCCTTGAACGGATGGAAACCTTTCTTCGTCTGTGGAACGCTCTCAATTCTCTGCCGGAGATCCAGGGCCGCAGAATTGACGCACATATCATTCTTGGCAAGTCGATTAAGGAAATTGCCGAGGCCGAGGGCGTACATGAGGAGTCTATTCGCCAGTCGATCAAGCGTGGCCTTGAACGCATGAAAAAACTTTTTGATTTTTTCTTCTTAACCCACTTGGAATTGATGAAAAAATGTCTCGGTTTATGAGAGGAGGTTTTCTTCCTAACGCGAGGGAATAACGGCAACCCTGAGTAAGTACGTGGAGCCAGACGGTGGGTGCGCGGTGACATTTCCCAAAAGAGATTGAGCGAACAACACCAACACTGTAAATGGGCCCGGCCATCCCAAGGCCATGATCCGGCGCTGAACAGGTTGGCTGCCTGTTCCTCCGGGCTTGTCGCTTTACTTGCGTTGAGAGCGCCGCACAGAAAATAACGATTGTCTTTGGACAGGCCAAGTAAATATGTGCGGCGCTCTCTAATATTCAAAAACTATAATAAACCTCGAGACAAAGTGTCCCAAGGTGGAGTAAGGCAACAGGCCAGCATCCCGGTGGTGCTGGCCTGTTGCGTTTCCCCCACCAAACAGCGGGAGGCGTTCTATCAATCTGCGAAGGAGGTTTACCGTGAAATTAACTACACAGGAACTTGAACAAATGAGAAGCGTTGACATTGGCGCGGTGGCTGCCGAGTCCCTGCCTGATGTGAGCGGTATGACCTTTGACAATGCGCTTTCCCGAAAGGAGCGCATCTCTCGATTTTTGCAGACTGTCAAAAATCCATACTGCTTTTGCATCGGTGGGGGGGTTGGCGTGAAAATTGAATTTGCTGAAAGCGGGCCATCTCTCCAAGATAAGCTGACGGATTTCCTGCTGCGGCAAAGAAGCGGGCTGTAACTTCGGTTACAGCTCGTTTTGCTTCTTCGAGACAAAGTGTCCCGAAGCGGAGGCATCCTTGTTGTCCTCCCCCCCGGACAGAGTTATAATATAAGTGTAATGTGATAGGGAAGGAGGAACAATGGCACGAGCAAAAAACAGAGGGTATCAGCAGAGTTTCTCTCCCTCTTACACAATCCGCCGCTGGCGGCTGGGCATCTATATCCGGCTTTCAAAGGAAGATTTGAAAAAAGGAAAAGACGATAGCAACAGCGTAAAGAACCAGCGTGACCTACTGAACGATTTTTACCGACGCAACATTGACGAGTTTGAAAGTATCACGGAATATGTAGATGACGGACATACTGGAACGGACGCTAACCGTGAAGATTTTCAACGGCTCTTGGCGGATGTCATGAGTGGTAAAATCAACTGCGTTATAGTAAAAGACCTGTCCCGCTTCGCACGAAATTATAGCGATGCCGGAAGTTTGATCGACAACCTGTTTGTTCAAATGGGTGTTCGCTTTATCAGCCTTGCTGAGAATGTGGACAGCTACAAGAACCCCGACAGCGTTTCAAATATCATCGTTCCCATTACAAACGTGATGAACGATAATTACTGCTATCAGACTTCCAAAAAGATCCGGCAGGTATTTGATTACAAACGGCGCAACGGCCAGTATATCGGAGCATTTGCTCCTTACGGCTATGTAAAGCACCCAAAGGACAAGCACAGGCTGATTGTTGATCCCGATGCTGCTGAAAATGTCAAACTCATTTTCACAATGCTTATTCAAGGGTCATCAAAACGTGCTATCGCGTTGTACCTGAACGAACACGGCGTACCGAGCCCCTCGGCTTACAAGGTACAAAAGGGCTTGCCTGTTTCGACAAGAGGGTATGACGATCCTATGTGGGGGGGAGCCCGCATGATCCACTCCATTCTTACCAATCCGACCTACACCGGGGGGGACTTAGCCCAAGGTCGGAGCCGGGTGAAAAGCTACAAGGTACACCAGATTGAAGCTGTTCCCCGCGAGGAATGGGTGGAAGTGGCTGGAACACATGAGGCCATTATCGACTATGAAACTTTCGATAAGGTACAGGCTCTCTTACAGCGTGATACCCGTACTTCCCCGAAAGGCCGTGAGGTACATTTATTCAGCGGCTTTCTGAAATGTGCCGATTGCGGGCGGGCCATTACCCGATGCGTTAGCAAGAACAACAATGTATATTATTCTTGCTCAACCTACAAGAACCGTTCCCGGGCAGCCTGCACCATGCACTCAATCAAGCATGAACGGCTGGAGGCTGCTGTTCTGTTCGCCGTACAGCATCAGGTACATTTAGCTGTTTCCTACTCAGAAATCGTAACGCAGATCAATTCCGCTCCAATCAAAAAAAGCCAGTCTTACCGACTGGACGATCTGATAGCTGCAAAAGAGCGGGAACTGATAAAGATAACACGCTACAAGCAATCTCTTTATCAGGACTGGAAAGACGGTGAAATCACCCAGCAGGAATACCGGGATATGAAGGCTGACTATGAACGGCAGACTTCTGATATTTCCGCGGTGCTTACCCGGCTGAACGCTGAACGCGCAGAACTGGCAAACGGTGTGGACAATGAGCATCCTGCACTGGTAGCCTTTATGAAGTATCAGAACATTGAAGCCCTCAACCGTGAAATCTTGGTTGAACTTGTGGACTATATCAAGGTCTATGAAAACGGCAATATCAGCGTGAAATTCAAATTTGCTGACGAGCTCCGCAAGATTGCCGAGTACATTGAAATCAACACTACGGAAGATACCGCAGTAGCGGGCTAACCCCCGCTACAAACCCCTTTGACAGTGTGTTTTCCTAATAGGCGCTAATCATATGAATAATTAACATCATATTTTATCATCCTAGACTCTTCATCTTCTTTTGCTTGAGTAATAACTGCACTCACCCTTCGAATATCAGTAGAATTTTCAAACTCTTTTTGTTTATTAATTTCATTGAATATGCAGAAGATGCATCCAACCACTCCAATAATAAATAACAGATATACGCCTACAATTTCCCATTTTTCATTCTTTTTTTTATCCATAATTTTTCGCCTCCCCGGTAAGAATATTCTATTCATTATGTTATATTCATAATACCCGATTATTCATATGGTGCCACTATCACTTGTGTTAGTAATCGAATTAATTTGTTTACTCCGGCGTAATTGAAAAGATAAAAAGTAATTGAAAAGATAAAAAGTAATTGGAAAGGCGAAACCATAGTAGAACGACTCAAAGCATTTCGCAAGCATCCATTCCAAGTAAAACTCAAGAAGGTGATATAAAATCTGTGCCGGGCGATTCTGGTTATTCCCTGACAGATATGGTTTCTGAAGAAGTCGATATGGAATTAATCGTCAATTCCGTATTTATTTTCCAGTGCTTCTTCTGCTAATTCCAGTTCATCTTCCAGTTTTTCAATCGTGCGTTCTCTCGCTTTGTATGTCTCGAAGCTAATCTCTTTCATCTGGTAAGCATACTCAAATTCATCGTCAAGCTTATCCAGTTCGTCATCGACTGCGTCTACCTGTTTTTTCAAAGTGTAGAATTGTTCGTGATTCTCAGATGCATTTGTAGATGTTTTTGCATTGTTTACACTTTTTGTTATATTACGGATATCGTTTTCATAAGAAGAGAAATCATAATCCTTTTCGTTCGCATTCTCTACTGCGTTTTCTGTGTTACTGATATTATCATCATTGTCATCTGTATTTGATGTTACAACTTCCTGTGTCTTAATTTCTATATCTTCTGCTGCTCCATTATTGGATGAAGTGCATCCTGTAAAAGCAAATATTAATGTGAGAGATAATAAAACTACTAATATTTTTTCATAATGTGTTCTCCTTCCGTCTCTTGGATGTTTTGTTTTTGCTGTTATATGTATCATATAGGGGGGAAGATTAAAAAAAGATTAAAACAAATAGTAATTTCAAAAAATGAAAAAAAGGACTCTAGCACACGAAAATGATTGGTATTATAATAATTACATTATGAGATTACTGATTGTAGAAGACGAGAATGATTTAAGAAACATTGTCAAAAAAAGGCTTGTCAAGGAACATTACAGTGTAGATGCCTGTGGGGGGGATGGTCTGGAAGCAATGGATTATATCGATATGACTTCCTACGATGGTATTATTCTTGATATCATGTTGCCGGGAAAGGACGGATATGAAATCTTAAGAGAATTAAGGCAACGAGAAGATGATACACCGGTTCTGTTACTGACAGCAAAAGACAGCATTGAAGACCGTGTCAAAGGACTGGATCTTGGTGCCGATGATTACCTGATCAAACCATTTGCATTTGAAGAACTACTTGCAAGAATCCGTGTCATGATGCGTAGAAAGCCACAATTTACATCCAATCAACTAAAAATAGCAGATCTTATTCTGGATCGTGACACAAGAAAGGTTACAAGAGCCGGAAATGAAATTGATCTTTCTGCAAAAGAATTTATGGTTCTGGAATGTCTTATGCGCAACAAAAATATCGTAATGACAAGACAGCAGATTGAACAGAATGCGTGGGACTTTGATTTTGAAGGTGGTTCCAATGTGATCGACGTATACATTCGCTATTTACGAAAAAAAATCGATGCACAATATGAACAAAAACTCATCCACACTGTTCGCGGTGTCGGATATGTAATAAGGGAAAACGAATGAAACAGCTGACGATCAAGAAAAAAATTACGCTATGGTACACCGGAATCATTGCCGTAGTTCTTGGGACTATTTTAGTTCTCGTCCTTCTTTTTGTGGATAAGGTTGGAATTTCTGCGACAGAAGAAGAAATCAGTGCCGCAGTGACTGGTTTCTCTTCAAATATTAATTTTCAGGATGATTCCTTTTATCTTGACGGCAATACCGAATTTTACGATGACGGTATTATGTTTTGTATTTATGACAAAAACGGACGCTTACTTTATGGAACGATTCCAACCCAATTTCCAGAAGAAACTATCCTCAAGTCGAATACACCGCGAATGATAACCAGATCAAATCGAAAATGGATGATATATGACAGCGTTTACACTTACGGTGACGATGAGGAAATGTGGGTACGAGGAATTACCTCCGTACATTCTATAGAACTTTTCATGCAGACATCCGAGAAAATGCTGTTGATTGTATTCCCATTACTCATTATTCTGATTTGGGCCATCGGATATTTTATGATCAAGCGGGCATTGAGACAGGTGGATCTTATCTGCGATGAAGTTGAAAACATCAGCAATGGAAAAGATCTTTCCAAACGATTGTCTCTGCCAAAAGCAAAAGATGAATTATACGAATTGTCGGAGAAATTTAACGAAATGTTTGAGCGCTTGGAATTTTCGTTTGAGAAGGAACGTCAATTCACATCAGACGTATCCCATGAACTGCGGACTCCCGTTGCTGTTATCATTTCCCAATGTGAGTACTTATTGGAAAATGAAAACTTATCTGCGGAAGATAAAGAAGAGATTGCAGTCATCTTAAGGCAGGCAAAACGAATGTCAAAGCTGACAAGCGAAATGTTAATGATCGCCAGAAACGAACAGGATGAGCAGCATCTGATGGAAAAACTGGATTTTGGATTATTAAGCGAACTTGTAATAGAAGAACTGCAGACAAAAGCACAGGAAAAAAATATTGAAATCACCCTGCAAAAGCAGGACGACTTATTTATGAACGGCGACCAGACATTGCTCTTGCGTATGATGATGAATTTAATAACCAATGCCATCAATTACGGAAAAACAAATGGACATATTCATGTTATCCTGAAGGTCGAAAATGACCAGATTGTCGGTGAAGTGAAAGATGATGGTATTGGAATAAGTGAGGAACACCTGGACAAAATCTGGGAGCGTTTCTATCGCATAGACAAAAGCCGTTCCAAAGAAAATGGCGGTACCGGTCTCGGCCTTTCTATGGTGCGCTGGATTGTAAACCTCCACAATGGAACCATTCACGTCGAAAGTATCGAAGATATCGGAACGAGTTTTATTTTCCGATTTCCGAAAATATAAGGGGCTATCGCTATATATCCTTTTGGTATATTTTCCTTATTCTATCACAGTATCGTATTATTCTTCCATCAGTTTTCAAACCAAGTACTAAAATGTAAAAAAGCTTGCAAATCCACCTTCTTTCCGTTAATATATTGACAGCAAACAGAGAAAGGAAAGAAGGTATGTTTCAAACAATTATTGGTACAATCAGTTCTTTTATGTACAGCAAGCTGCTGGTCATTCTACTGATTGGTGCGGGAGTCTATTTTACAATCCGCACAAGATTTCCACAGGTAAGATTATTTAAGAATGCTTGTGGATCCGTGATGGAAAAGCCGGAGGATAAAGGGGCAATTTCCTCTTTTCAGGCACTTATGGTTTCAACAGCATCCCGTGTGGGAACGGGAAATATTGTCGGGGTTTCATCGGCGATTTGTATAGGTGGATTTGGTTCTGTATTCTGGATGTGGGTGATTGCGATCATCGGAAGTGCATCTGCACTGATCGAAAGTACATTGGCACAGATTTATAAGAAAAAAGGAAAAGACGGAAGCTGTTATGGAGGACCGGCTTACTATATTGAAGCGGCACTTCATTGTCGCCCGCTGGCAATTGTTTTCTGCGTTGCAATGATTTTAACCTACGCATTTGGATTTAATATGCTGGCATCTTATAATCTGCAGTCTACATTTTCAGTATTTTCTTTTTATGATGCAAAGATGAGTCCCTGGATCATCGGTGGGATTTTGGCAGTGCTGACAGGATGGTGTCTGCTTGGCGGCGGATCACGTATCGTAAAAGTAACTTCAATGGTTGTGCCGGTAATGGGGGATTGCGTATATCGGAATTTCACTTCTGGTAGTAATTATCAATATTCAGAACGTGCCGGCAATGTTCGTGCGCATTTTTGAAGAAGCATTTGATTTCAAAGCAATTTTCGGAGCATTTTCCGGTTCAGCCATGATGCAGGGAATCCGCCGGGGGGGACTCTATTCCAATGAGGCAGGTATTGGTTCCGCTCCGAATGCATCAGCTTCGGCAAATGTCAGCCATCCAGTAAAACAGGGCTGGTACAGATGTTATCCGTATTTATTGATACTTTGTTGCTTTGTACAGCAACAGCAATGATGTGTATGTCATCCGGGATCGATCCGGCAAAAGAATTGCAGGGAGCACCATGGGTACAGGCATCTCTTCAGGAATCACTTGGTTCTTTCGGGCCGATCTTCATTACAGTTGCAATGGTATTTTTTGCATTTACAACTCTGCTCGGAAACTGCTTCTATTGTGACAATCTTTTAATCTACATTCACAAAAAACAGCCGGAAAAAGCTTTTATGAAAGGCTTCAGACTGGTATCGGCACTTGCAATCTTTCTGGGCGCAGGAATGGAGATGTCTCTTTTGTGGGATCTTTCCGATGTACTGATGGGGGGGGTTATGGCGCTCATTAACATTCCGGTTATCCTGATTTTATCAGGGATTGCATTGAAAGCGATCCAAGATTATGAAGTGCAGTTAAAACAGGGAATCAACCCGGTTTTTAAAAGTGCAGACATCGGTCTTAGACAAAAAACAGATTTCTGGAGATAAAACAGGATAATGGGGGGGAGACTGTCCGAACCATCGGATAATCTCCCCAATTTCTACATCCTCTATTTTATAACTAAGACTTTCTGTGTTTTAATGGATAGCTTTTTACTTTTTGTTACTGTGGTATTTTTTATAGAAATAAATATAGGATATTCCACCTGGAATACTGATCCAGATAAGCATTGTTACAACAGACACAATCTCAAAATCAGAAATTGTTAATGCACAGGCTATATACAGCAATACCATCGGAAATGAAATAAATCCTAAAATTCTATGTGCAATCTTCCAGGTATCTTCATCACGCACAGTCCATGGCAAACGAAGGCCGGTATGTCTGTTATATGGCAACTTCGGCGATACAATACCTATAAAAACCATTATGCAAGACAATAATACCATAGCAAATAGTTTCTCTCCATTTTCCGAAAAAGTAATGACATCAACTGCACTCAGAAAAGCAAAAACAATACCAATGATTAAAATGCTAATATTGCAAAGTGTGGTAACACGGAAAATACCAAGCCTTAAATCGTCAGTTGTTAGACTTGTAAACAAGGCCAAATTACGATACAGTACGATACCTGCAATCAGCATACATATTCCTGCCATTAGAATTGATACGACTTCATTTTTCACACTCATTGTAATCATCATAGATAAAAATGTAACAAACAGAATCAGACCTCTTTTCTGGTTTGCCTGATACAACAACTTTTCTTTTTGCTTTTTTCTTGCCAGCTGTTCATTTAGTTCCGCCAATTCTTCCGCCAAATTCCCATTACTATGGATACTCTCCTCAATTCCAAGCAATTGACTAACCGATACATCAAGCAAATTTGCCATTTCAATCAAAACATCTGCATCCGGAACGGATAATCCCGTTTCCCTTAATTAAAGATATTGTTGGGTAAAAAAGAAAGGTCAGTCGATTTTGCCGATGAAGCGGTAGTAGATTTCTACTTCCTGTTCACGGCTTCCGTCCTCGCCCTTGGCAGCTTCGTGGACGGTTATTTTTTCAATTAGAGTGTTCAGAAGTTCGGCGGTCAGCTCCACAGGGTTGACATACTGTTTCATTAGGGCAATCCACTTTTCAGCATCCGCTGCGGTCTGTACGGCGGCTTCCATCGTTTCGTGAAGCTGTCTTATTTTTGC
>BBDW01000017.1 GCA_001312505.1 Mediterraneibacter faecis JCM 15917 | reverse complement strand
AGCTTTCTGAAAATTGAAGAATGGCCCAGTGGCTCAGTTGGTTAGAGCGCCGCCCTGTCACGGCGGAGGTCGAGAGTTCGAGTCTCTTCTGGGTCGTTATGTGGGATCTTAGCTCAGCTGGGAGAGCATCTGCCTTACAAGCAGAGGGTCACAGGTTCGAGCCCTGTAGGTCCCACTTAACATGGATGGATTCCCGAGTGGCCAAAGGGGGGGACAGACTGTAAATCTGCTGCAAATTGCTTCGGTGGTTCGAATCCACCTCCATCCATTAACCGAAAGGTTATAAGCCGATGTGGCTCAATTGGCAGAGCAGCTGATTTGTAATCAGCAGGTTATCGGTTCGAGTCCGATCATCGGCTTTTCTCTTTTGAGAAATTAATTTAATATCGCGGGATGGAGCAGTCTGGAAGCTCGTCGGGCTCATAACCCGAAGGTCGCAGGTTCAAATCCTGCTCCCGCAACTCAGACTTTTATAGTCTATGCCCAGATAGCTCAGTTGGTAGAGCAGAGGACTGAAAATCCTCGTGTCACTGGTTCGATTCCGGTTCTGGGCATTTTTATTTGCAAAAAGTGAATAAAATGATACGGGCGTGTAGCTCAGGTGGTAGAGCACTTGACTTTTAATCAAGTTGTCCGGGGGGGTTCGAATCCCCGCACGCTCACTGAAAGAAAGCAGTAATCTATTATGATTACTGCTTTTAACTTTATATAAATAAAATATGGCATTAGGAGAATCTATCATTATTCAGATAGGTTCTTTTTACAAATAAGAGGTTATTATGGAATATTTATATGAAAAATTAACTGCATATGAAAATTCAGATTATTATGCATTTCATATGCCTGGACATAAGCGTAACATGGAGCTCATGAGAGCCAGGTTACCATATAATATTGATATAACGGAGATAGATGGATTTGATGATCTTCATCATGCAGAAGGATTATTGAAAGAATTACAGGAGAATGCAGCCAGAGTATTTCAAGCGGAAGAGACGCATTATCTGGTTAATGGGAGTACAGTTGGACTTTTGAGTGCAGTGATGGGATGTACGGAGCGTGGTGGTAGAATCTTGATGGCAAGAAATTGTCATAAATCGGTATATAATGCGGTATATATGAATGAATTACGACCGGTATATATTTATCCGGAGTTTTCAGAAGAGACAGATCTTAATGGAGAGATCCATGTAGACCAGATAAAGAAGTTACTTGAAGAATATGAAGATATTCAGGCGGTTGTTATTGTTTCACCGACTTATGAAGGAGTCGTGTCGGATATTGAAGCAATTGCGGAAATCGTGCATAAATATAAGATTCCCCCCTGATTGTCGACGAAGCACATGGTGCACATTTTGGATTTCATTCATATTTTCCGCAAAATGCGAATACACGGGGGGCTGATGTGGTGATCCATAGTCTTCACAAGACACTTCCGTCTTTAACTCAGACAGCATTGCTTCATATAAATGGGAGATATGCTGATCGTGAAAGGATAAGAAATTATTTGCATATGCTTCAATCCAGCAGTCCTTCTTATATTTTAATGGCGTCCATTGATGAGTGTGTCCGGGGGGGAATGGATGAGTGCAGAGAAGAAATCATGGACACTTATGTTGAGTGTTTGCAGCAAGCAAGAGAGAGACTGAAGCAGTTAAAGAATATAAAATTAATTGAGGCAGAACATTATGACCGGTCAAAGATAGTATTATCTGTAAAAAATCTTAAGAATACAGATGGGGAAGTTTTGAATGGAAAACGATTTCAGGAAATGCTGAGATCTTATCATTTGGAGATGGAGATGGCTTCCGGGTCTTATGTGATTGCTATGACAGGACCGGGAGATACACAAGAAGGAATGGACAGATTGGTTCAGGCAGTGATGGAGATTGATAAAAATATTCTGTGCGAAGAGCTTTCAGGGAATGATGAGGATCATACTATAAAAAATATTTCTTATGAAATGATTCCATTAGAACAAGCATATTCTTCCTTTGAAGCAGGGAGAATGGAAGGTGAGAGTGTGAAATGGAATGAGGCATCAGGAAGAATCTCATTGGAATATGTCTATCTTTATCCACCGGGAATCCCAATGATTGTTCCTGGAGAGAGAATTACTTCTACTATTGTGCAAAAGATGGTAAAATATAAAGAGATGGGTTTTTCCATTGAAGGCTAAGCCAGGAGAATTGTTTATTAGTTGCGGGGGGAATCCAGAATAAAGAACCGACAGGCTGGAAGTTGAGAATACGAATCCAGATGCATGTTTAAGAGCAGGAGAAAAAGTATGGGTAAAATATTTTATATTATGGGAAAAAGTGCTTCCGGGAAGGATACGATTTACAAAGAATTGATAGAAAAGATGCCCAAATTTCATTCAATCGTTCCATATACAACACGTCCAATGCGTGAGGGTGAGAAGGACGGAGTGGAATATTTCTTTGTCGATCAGGAACGATTTGATGAGATGATGGACGAGGAGAAAATCATCGAGTTTCGTTCTTACAATACAAAGTGTGGAATCTGGACTTATTTTACAGCAGATGATGGACAGATTGAATTGTGGCAGTATGATTATCTTGTGATCGGAACAATTGAGTCATATTATGCATTGAAAGAATATTTTGGTGATGATGTTATGGTTCCATTATATATAGAAGTAGAAGATGGATTAAGACTGTCGAGGGCGTTAGAAAGAGAACGGGCACAGACGAAACCGCAGTATGCAGAACTGTGCAGAAGATTTCTTGCAGATGCAGAAGATTTCTCGGAGGAGAATCTGGAAAGGGCGGGAATCAGGCGGAGATTTCAAAATATTGATAAGGAAACTTGTATGGAAGAAATTTTGCGAGAAATAAACGTGAATTTATGATATACTTAATGGTAGTTCATAGTTTTGTAAGAAAATGATGTTAAAATTATGAATATACTATTGTTAGGTGGATAATTGTGAGAATATTATCCGCTAAAGAGGAAATAAGATACACGGCAGGTGATAGAAATGAGTAGTTTTAAAGATGTAGTAGGGCACAAAAACATAATCAAGTATATTTCGAGCGCAGTTCAGGCTGATGCAGTATCGCATGCATATATTCTGAATGGCGAAAGAGGATCTGGAAAGCGGCTTCTTGCGAATCTTTTTGCTATGAGCTGCAGTGCCAGAATCGTGAGGAAGACGGAGAGGCATGTGGGAAATGTCAGTCCTGTAAACAGGCACAGAACGGTAATCAGCCGGATATTATTAAGGTGACACATGAGAAACCGAATACGATCAGTGTTGATGATATTCGTACACAGGTTAATAATGATATTGTGATCAAGCCGTACAGCAGCAAGTATAAGATTTATATTATTCCAGAGGCAGACTTAATGAGTGCCCAGGCACAGAATGCATTGCTTAAGACAATTGAGGAGCCACCGGAATATGCGGTGATCATGCTTCTGACAGAGAATGCAGAGGCTTTACTGCCAACGATTCGTTCCAGATGCGTTATGATGAAACTTCGTAATATTAAAGATCAGCTCGTAAAGAAATATCTGATGGAGCAGATGGAGATTCCTGATTATAAAGCAGATGTCTGTGTAGCATTTGCCCAGGGAAATATGGGAAAAGCGATTATGCTTGCGACATCAGAATATTTCAATGAGATTAAGGAAGAAGTTGTACATTTACTTAGAAATATTGATGAGATGAATGTTTCAGAACTGATGGATGCAGTGAAAAAATGTATGACATATAAGATGGAGATTAACGACTATCTGGATATGATCGCAATCTGGTACAGAGATGTATTAATTTATAAGGCAACTAAGAATGTAGACAGAGTAGTATTTTCTGATCAGCTGAGATATATCAAGGCGCGTGCAAGTAAGAGCTCTTATGAAGGAATTGAGAATATTTTGAACGCAATTGAAAAGGCGAAAGCCAGACTGAAAGCAAATGTTAATTTTGAACTGACAATGGAACTGCTCTTGCTTACAATAAAGGAGAATTAGATACATGACAAAAGTAATAGGAGTAAGATTCCGAACAGCGGGAAAGATTTATTTCTTTTCCCCCCCGGGAGAGTTTGAAATCAAACAGGGGGGGGATCACGTAATCGTGGAGACAGCACGGGGAATCGAGTATGGACGTGTTGTCAGTGCACCAAAAGAGGTGGACGATGATTCAGTGGTTCAGCCTTTGAAGTCTGTGATTCGTATTGCAACAGAGCAAGACGAGAAGACGGTAGAGAAGAATCGTCAGAAAGAGAAAGAGGCTTTTAAGATTTGTCAGGAGAAGATCCGCAAGCATGGACTGGATATGAAACTGATTGAAGCAGAATATACTTTCGATAATAATAAAGTCCTGTTTTATTTTACAGCGGACGGACGTATTGATTTCCGTGAACTTGTAAAGGATCTGGCAGCTGTATTCAGAACAAGAATCGAGCTTCGTCAGATTGGGGGGGTCAGAGATGAGACGAAGATTCGCGGAGGAATTGGTATCTGTGGACGTCCATTATGCTGCAGCACATATCTGACAGAGTTTGCAGCGGTATCAATCAAGATGGCAAAGGAACAGAACCTGTCCCTGAATCCGACAAAGATTTCAGGGGGGGTCTGCGGAAGATTGATGTGTTGTCTGACGAATGAGGAAGAGACTTATGAAGTGCTTAACAGTCAGTTACCTTCTGTTGGAGATAATGTGACAACAAGTGATGGATTGACCGGAACAGTACATTCTTTGAGTGTACTTCGCAGACTTGTGAAAGTTATTGTTAATCTGGAGAATGACGAGAAAGAGATTCGCGAGTATAAGGCGGATGATCTGAAATTCCGTCCGAGAAGAAAGAAACAGAAAGTATCGAAAGAAGAGCAGAAGAAACTAGCTGCGCTTGAACGGATGGAGAAGAAAGAGGGAGCTTCGAAGTTAGATGACAAATAATCTGAGACCAGGCGAGCGTCTGGATGATCTGCAGCTTGGAGGATTAGAATTGATCCAGAATCCTTCAAAATTCTGTTTTGGAGTGGATGCAGTATTTCTCTCTGATTTTGCAAAAGTAAAGCCGGGAGAGACCGTGCTTGATATGGGAACCGGGAATGGAATCATCCGGTTCTACTTGCAGGAAAGACGAAAGGAAAGCATTTTACAGGGCTTGAGATACAGGCTGAGACTGCAGAAATGGCAAGACGCAGTGTTGCACATAATCATCTGGAAGACAGAATTAACATTGTAACCGGAGATATTAAAGAGGCGGCAGAACGATTTAAGCCGGCCTTTTTTGATGTGATCACAACGAATCCGCCTTATATGTTAGCGGATCATGGACTTCGGAATCCAGATGACAGTAAGGCGATTGCACGGCATGAGGTGTTGTGTACATTAGATGATATTTTAAGAGAAAGTATGCGGCTTCTTCAGGATAAAGGCAGATTTTATATGATTCACAGACCGTTTCGGCTGACAGAGATTTTGACGAAGATGCATGAATATAAGATTGAACCGAAACGGATTCAGTTTATTCATCCGTATATAGATAAAGAACCGACAATGGTTCTGGTGGAAGGAATGCGTGGGGGGGCAAAACCTAGAGTGACAATAGAGCCACCAATCATTATGTATACGAAGGATGGGACTTTACTGCAGAAGAACGGAAATAATTCTGAAAAACAAAGGTAACTGAACAGTTACAAAGTCATGGGAGATGAAGATGGCAGGAACATTATATTTGGTAGCAACACCGATTGGAAATCTGGAAGATATGACATTTCGTGCGATCAGAACATTGAAAGAGGTAGATCTGATCGCAGCAGAAGATACAAGAAACAGTATTAAGCTGTTAAATCATTTCGAAATACAGACGCCAATGACAAGTTATCATGAATATAACAAGTTTGATAAAGGTCGTAAACTGGTGGAGAAGCTGGAAGAAGGACTGGATATTGCGGTGATCACAGATGCAGGTACACCTGGGATCTCTGATCCGGGAGAAGAACTGGTGAAAATGTGTTATGAAACAGGGATTCGAGTAACTTCTGTTCCGGGACCGGCGGCATGTGTTACAGCGCTTACAATGTCAGGACTTCCGACAAGAAGATTTGCATTTGAGGCATTTCTTCCGACAGATAAGAAAGAGCGGGAAGAAGTTTTAAAAGAGATGGCTGCTGAGACAAGAACGATCGTAATGTATGAAGCACCGCATCGTCTGGTAAAGACTTTGAAACTTCTTTCAGAGCGTCTGGGAGATCGAAAAGTAACGGTTTGCAGAGAACTGACCAAAAGGCATGAGACAGCATTTCAATCAACACTTGAAGGAGCAGTAGCTTATTATGAGGCGAATGATCCGAAGGGAGAGTGCGTGATTGTAATTGCAGGGAGAAGCCGGGAAGAAATCCGTCAGGAAGAAAAAGAGCGCTGGGAAGATATGAGTATTGAAGACCATATGGAGTACTATATTTCTCAGGGAGTGGATCGAAAAGAAGCAATGAAAAAGGTTGCGAAAGACCGCGGCGTTCAGAAGCGTGAAATTTATAATTACCTGGAGAAGCAAAAATCATAAGAAGCATGTTTTGAGAGTTGCTTGGGTAAAAAATGAGAGGACAGCTTACATGCTGTCCTCAATTACTTTTCCGTCTTTCATAAAAATGACACGAGAATTCAGGGAAACGGCTTCTTCGTAGTTATTTGTGACATAAAGAACCGTAATTCCAAGCTCTTTGTTAATTTTGAGAATATCATGGATCATATCTTTCCGAAGATCATCATCCTGATGAGCAAAATCTTCATCTACAAGCAGAACTTTTGGGTGGCAGACAATAGCCCGACCGAGTGCAACACGCTGGCGTTCAGAATCAGAAATAGAACGAATTTTTTTCGTAAGAATGTCTGAAATTCCAAGAAAAGCGGCAGCAGTCTTTACGCGGGTACTGATAACTGTACGCGGAAGATCACGAAGCTTCAGTCCAAGTGCCATATTATCATAGACATTCATGTGCTTATAGAGAATGTAATTCTGAAATGCCATGGCAAGCTTCCGGTCGCGTGGAAGAATGTCATTTAAAAAGGTATTATCAAGATAGATCTTTCCGGAAGTAATATCTTCCAGGCCGCCAATCATCCGTAAAATTGTAGATTTTCCGCATCCGCTTGGTCCGTGGAATACAACAAATTCACCGTCCTCGATCGAGAGGCTGACATCGTCTACAGATACGAATCCGTTCGGATATACTTTTTTCAAATGTTCAAATATTAAGCTGGCCATACACAACGCCTCCTGTATCTTATATAGTTGTATTTTATCACAAATAAAGAGGGGATGCATTACTGTTTGGAAACAAATTTGAGAGATGTATAAATAAGGAAGCCGATGCATAAAATTAGAGAAATAACTGTCGGAGTCTGCTATGTTGATTCAATTTTGGAAAAGGCGGAAGAAGCAGTGTGTAAGTATTGTATGTAGTATCAGTATTCTTTTCAGTTCTATTTTCTTTTTAAACGGTTGTGAAGCAACATTTTTAGAAGAAAAAAGAGCAGTAAAGAGGTGGAGAATGAAAGATTTACATCGTTTACAGAAAAATTGTTTTGCAAAGAGGTGGCTGCAAGTCAGATCAGTCTGCACTATACATTAAAAGAGCCAGAAGCGTATGGGATTGATAAAGCGGATACCGCATATGGAACGATACAGACAGACAGTACTCAGATTAAGACAGCAGCGGAGAATATACAGCAGGCATTGTATGCATTTTCTTATGAAAAACTGAATGTAAAGAATAAAATTACATACGATCTGTTAAAGCAATATCTGAGAAGTTTGAGAGAAGAAGCGGATTATCTGTATTATGAAGAACCGTTGAATACAGTCAATGGAGTACAGACGCAGATTCCAATTGTATTATCTGAATATCAGTTTTATGACAGGACAGATGTGGAAGAGTATCTGGATGTTTTAAGTGAGACAAGGGATTATTTTCAACAGATCATTGCATTTGAAAGAGAAAAAGCAGACAAAGGATTGTTTTTGTCAGATGAAATGGCGGATCAGGTGTTAGAACAATGTAATGCATTTCTTGCAATGGGAAATGGAAATTATCTGTACTCGACATTTGTGTCCAGAATTGGTGAATTACAGGAACTGTCTGAAAAAGAAAAGAGTGATTATATTCAGCAGAACGCCAGGCAGATGGAAGAGCAGGTTTGTCCGGCGTATGAGGATTTGATACAGGCGGTTAAGGAATTGAAAGGGAAGGGAACGAATGAAAAGGGATTGTGTTATTTTCCGGAAGGGAGAAAATACTACGAATGGTATATACAGCAGAGTGTAGGAGTGACAGACACGATTCAAGAGCTTGAGCAACTAACACGCAGACAAATTTCAGAAGATATTACCGGTATGGAAGAAGCAGTCAACGAAGCGAAGCAGGCAGCAACAATATTGGAAGATGGGAAAGCAGAAAGAATTTTAGAAAAGTTAAAAAAAGGGATAGGGACTGCATTTCCTGAGATTCCAAAAACTTCTCTGCGGATAAAATATGTACCGGAGGAAATGCAGGAACATTTAAGTCCCGCATTTTATATGATACCGGCAATTGACTATACAGAAGAAAATGTAATTTATGTAAACCAAACACAGATGCGAGATGATTTGGCACTGTTTACAACGTTGGCACATGAGGGGTATCCGGGACATCTGTACCAGACAATATTTTTTGAAAGCACGAATCCTGATCCCGTCAGGAGTATTTTAAATTTTGGCGGATATGTAGAAGGCTGGGCAACTTATGCGGAAATGTGCAGCTATTATCTGATGCCGTTATCTAAGACTCAGGCAGCAATTCTTCAGAAGAACAGTTCAGTGATTCTTGCACTTTATGCATTGGCAGATATGGGAATCCATTACGAAGGATGGAGCAGAATGGATACAGTAGAATTTTATGCAAAATATGGGATTAAAGATGCTGAAACGGTTGATAAAATCTATAATCTGATTCTGGGATCGCCGGGAAATTATTTGAAATATTATATCGGATATATAAAATTTCTGGAGTTGAAAAAGGAATGGATAAAATCTGGAAATCAATCCCAGAAAGAATTCCATAAAGCTGTGCTGAGTGTGGGTCCGGCGCCTTTTGAAATTGTAGGAAAATATTTTTCTCTGTGATTCATTCTGTGTTATAATATCCACAGGCACAAAATAATAAGAGGCGGTGTCTCAAGAAAAGAGTCACTGCTTTTTTCATTTATTATAAAGAAACTATTTAGAAAGACAGGAGGACGTGAAAAATGAAATTAATGATTGCATCTGACATCCATGGATCAGCATTTTATTGTGAACAGATGATTGAGTCTTATAAAAGAGAAGGCGCAGACAAATTATTATTATTAGGGGGGGATATTCTTTATCATGGACCGAGAAATGATCTGCCGGAAGGATATGCACCGAAGGCAGTGATCGCAATGCTTAATCCAATGAAGAAAGAACTTCTTTGTGTGAGAGGAAATTGTGATACAGAAGTGGATCAGATGGTATTGGAGTTCCCAATTCTGGCAGATTATTGTTATCTGAATCTGTCAGGAGATCCGGAAGAAAAGAACAGTGATGTTACAATATTTGCAACACACGGACATGTGTATAATCCGCATAAGCTTCCGATGTTGAAAGACGGAGATATTCTTTTGAACGGACATACGCATATTCCGGCATGTGAGGAAATCCTTGATATGAACGGTGGAAAATATCAGTACTTAAATCCAGGTTCTGTCTCGATTCCGAAAGAAGGATCCGAGCACAGTTATATGATTTATGAAAACGGTGTATTTACATGGAAGAATCTTGCAGGAGAGGAGTATCAGACATGGAAGACCGTTTCGCACTCTTAATCGATGCGGATAATGTATCTGCAAAATATATTAAGCCAATCCTGGATGAATTATCTAAATATGGAAACGTGACTTACAAACGAATTTACGGAGACTGGACAAAGTCAAACAGTGCGAGCTGGAAGGAAGAACTTCTTCAAAATTCTATTACGCCGATTCAGCAGTTCAGTTATACACAGGGAAAGAATTCTACAGATTCTGCCATGATCATTGATGCAATGGACATGCTCTATACAAGTGAATTGGAGGGGTTCTGTCTGGTATCAAGTGACAGTGATTTTACAAAGCTTGCAAGCCGGCTTCGTGAAAGTGGAAAGATGGTAATCGGAATGGGCGAGGACAAGACACCGCTTCCGTTCCGTAAAGCCTGTGATATCTTCACCGTATTAGAGGTGCTTCTGGAAGACAACACGATAGAGAAGGAAGAGAGCGAAGGAAAGTCTTATCATCCGCATGTGTTTGGAAGGGGGACAGAAGAAAATTTCCGGTGCTTCATTATCATCGCCGAATGGAAGAGGTTCAAAAGAAAAGATTGAAAAGGTATCAAAGGAAAAAATAGAAGAAATCGTGGTTAAGATCATTACGGAAAACCAGAATAACGACAGGGAAACCGGGCTTGGTGAAGTTGGAAGCCGGCTGGTCAAAGTATATCCGGACTTTGATGTTCGACGTTATGGTTACAGTTTGTTATCCAAGTTCCTTGAAACTTTACCGAAATTAAAGCTGATCCAGGAAGGAACGAAAGTTTCAGTTACTTTGTATGAAGATAAGAGTAAGAAAGATATGCTTGAAGAGTATATTATCCGACAGATCCAGATGACAGGGGGGGATCAGGGGGGGATCTCTCTTGGAACACTGGGGGGGAATCGAATTCGTATTCAGTTTGGTGATTTTAAAGTACGGGATTATGGATACTCACAATTTAAGCAGTATATACAAAGTTTTCCAAAGGTAGAATTGATCGAAGATGGAGAGCGTACCCGCGCTGTTTATGTGGAAGATTAAAAGTAGAGAGAATAAGATACAGAAGGGGGGGGTGCTGATTAATGATAAAGAAATGGAACGCAGTATGTTCCTGGATGCTTACGTTATTCTTACTTGGACATATGCTTACCATGTCCATTCCTGTGTTGACAGGTGGTGGACAGGATTATTCTAATTGTCAGATACTCGCAGGAGGGATCGTGGCGACAGTTTTGATTCATATAGTTCTTTGTATTGTAAGTTATTATCCAAGACGTGGAATACTTAATTTTCACAGATACAGGAAAGAGAATTGGAGATTAATTACGCAGAGAATCAGCGGAATTGTTATACTGATTTTATTGTATCCACACATGAGAGTACTTCATCTTATAATAAGTGGAGCATCATTTTCTGGTGGAGCAAAGTTTCTTGTATTAGTGACGGAGATTCTCTTTGCAGGCGCGGCATTTCTGCATCTGAGTGTATCGTTCAGCCGTTCTATGCTGACGCTTGGTTTGTTGAGGAACGATAGGATGGAGAAGCTTGTGGATTGTGTAACATGGATCATCTGTGGATTATTAATGGTTCTTACGGTGGCTGCGCGGATAAGATTGTAGGAACAGGTGAGATTTTTAGGAAAGAGAAGATGACAAATGAAGGTATTAATTATAGGAAATGGAATTGCCGGGATGTCTGCTGCAATAGAAGCAGCAGAACTTGATGATGAGGTAATTCTTGTATCACCGGTTCAGTCAGAACGTACACAGTCAGTTATGGCAGCAGAAGGAATCAATGCAGTAGTTGATACCGCAGAGGAGGATTCTGTAGTGTGGCATGCGAATGATACGCTGGAGAGTGGGTGTTTTCTTGAAAAAGAAGAGGATGTGAGAAATCTCTGTGAGAAAGCACCGGAACATCTGAAATGGCTGGATGAGATGGGAGTTCTTTTTGATCGAAATGAAGATGATACATGGAAAGTGAAAGCTTCCGGAGGACAGAGTAGAAAAAGAACTGTTTATTCAGGTAATTCCATTGGAAAACAGATTGTTACGGCAATGACACAGAAATGCCTGGAGTATGAGATTAAAGGTAAAATAGAAAAGAAAATTGGATTGTATTTTTATTCCGCTCTTATTCGGGATGAAAAGTGTTATGGAGCGTTATTTTATAATCCAGAATCTAAAATGTTGATTCCGGTTTATGCGGATGCAGTAATCTGTGCTACCGGTGGAATGAACAAGCTATATGGAAAAACCACTGGATCTGAATTAAATGATGGTTATGTGACAGGAAAGCTTTTTTTACAGGGAGTGCAGCTGAGAAATCTCGAATTTATCCAGTATTATCCGACCACGGTTCAGCGAGGAAATAAGAGGGTTATAATCTCGGAATCTGTCAGAAGTGAAGGTTGGAGACTTTATTATAAGAATAGAAGTCACAGTGTTTATTTCATGGAAGAAAAGTATGGTACGGAAGGCAATCTGATGTCAAGAGATCTTGTCGCAAGAGAAATTGCAATGTGTCCCGGACAGGTTTATCTGGAGAATGCAAAAGAATCGATCCCTGTAACGCCGGCAATCCATTTCTTTATGGGTGGTATTAAAGTGGACGGAATGCATCAGACGAATATTGCAGGATTGTATGCTGTGGGAGAAGCTGCGTCAAAATATCATGGTGCAAATTGCCTTGGTGGAAATTCATTGATGACAGCAGTTCATTCGGGAAGAACAGCAGCGCATGCGGTGCATGAGGGACAGGGTCAGCCGATGTGCGAAGAATTGTTTGTTCCTTATATTGAGCATGAGCAGGAGAAAATTGATCGTATGGAACAGATGTCAGAGTATCGGGGGGGCAAGTATTCAGCGACAGCAACACTGCGTAAATTAATGAAGATCATGAGTTATGGTATGGATTTGATCCGTGATGGAGAAGTTCTTCAGGATAGTATTTACGCATTGGATTCCAGCTTGAATGAGCTGAGGACATTTCCGATTGATCCAATGGTATCTGTTTATGAAAATTACAGACTATATCCGATGGCTGTTCTTGGAAAAGCGACACTTATGAGTGCCGTGGAAAGACGTGAATCAAGAGGAGCTCATTTCCGAAAAGATTTTCCAGGTGAAAAATCAGAATTCATGAAATGTTCCGTTGCAGAGTTTAAAGACGAAAAAATCAGGATTTATTTTGAACAGGAGTCAGGAGAAAAGGGAGGCGCTGTGAGATGAAAGTAAGAATCAAAAGACAGGATGGCCGAAGATCAGCGCCGTATTGGCAAGTTTTTCATTTCAGAGGAGAGGGCAGAATTACAGTAGCTGCGATTCTTGAGAAGTTAAATGAACGTGACCAGCTGGAAGATATCAAAGGAAAACAATGTAGAAAAATCCGTTGGGAATGTGGTTGTATGCAGAAAATGTGCGGAAGTTGCGCAATGGTGATCAACGGGCATCCGGCATTGGCATGTGGAGTGTTCATTAATACAGATGATACAGAGATTTTAAGGCTGGAACCGCTTACAAAATTTTCGGTTGTGGAAGATCTGATTGTTGACAGATCTGTGATATGGGAACGTCAGAAGGAAGCATTGATGTACCTTGGAATTCGGAAACATCCGGATCCGAAAGAGCATGATCATCAGTATTCGGCAGCAAAGTGTCTGAAATGTGGACTTTGTCTGGAAGTATGTCCGAATTATCTTGGGGGTAAAAGATGATTTCTATGGCGCAGAGTTTGCAAATAACGCGTATCTTCTGCATTCTTCCAGTCTGAATCGAAAGCGGGCATTGGAGAAACAGTATGAAGAACATTTTGCGAAGCAATGTTCGAAATCACTGGCATGCAGAGATATCTGTCCGGCGCACCTGCAGACGTTGTCGTCGATTTCTTATATGAATAGAAGATAGAAATGAGTCAGGTATTATTCGCTGGATGCGGTTTCTCAGTGGGAAATGCAAGGAGATCGGAGAAAAATTGGAAAAAGAGAATTAGAATCTATAAGAGGCGGGTACAGTACAATGTATCCGCCTTTAAAAATAATGAGTTGTTAAATAAATTGATTGGCATAACGATTAATAATTCTTCAAATATCTAATAACCTTTTCGGTCACAGCGTTCTGATACTTTCCTTTTCTCCAAATAACACCAATGCGCTGTTCAATTGCAGGAAAGACAGGTATTCCGACAAGATCTGGGTACATATCTACCATAGATTTATATAAAAAGCAGCCAATCTTATCGGCCTTTACCATGTTGATCAGTGTTGTGATCTGGCTGGTGTTTAGTACCACATGGGGATTTACTCCTGCGGCCTTGAACTGACGGGTCAGTGTCATAACCTGGACAGAATCGGTGTTAAAAAGAACTAATGGCTCGTCAGTCAACATATTTAGAAGAAGCGTGGATTGTTCTGCAAGTGGATGCTCCTTTGATACGCAGAAGAGCAGATCTTCATTATCAATAACATGAAGGTTGCATTTATCAATCGCAGACTGTTCTGCATTGACAATCGCGAGGTCAAGTTTCTCTTCCAGAACAAGTTCACAGGCTTTGATCGATCCATATTCATATAGGCGCAAATCCACATCAGGGAATTCTTCCTTCAAAGAAAGATACATATCCGGCAGATAAATGGTTCCAAGCATGGGAGGGATTCCAATACGGACAGGGGGGGTGATCTGCTTCCGGAGTTCATGAAGTTCAGATCTGACTGCATCTGCATGGGCTAAAAGCTCCTCAGCACTTTGATAGAATTTTTCTCCTTCCGGTGTCAGTGTCAGTTTATTATTATTTCGGTAAAAGAGATTAATACCAAATTCTTCCTCCAAAGCTTTAATCGCATTGGATACCGAAGGCTGGGTGACAAAAAGTTCTTTGGATGCGCGTGTGATATTGTGATATCTTGCAGCAACACAAAAGTATTCAATCTGAGTTAATTTCATATACGAATTCCCCCCCAATCTTATAGTATATATAATTTTTTTGCAAACATACTTTCCATAGTTTTTTCTTATAGTACCATATTTTTTTTAGAATGTACATTTTCACATGTTTTTTTATAATACAGCCATAGCAAAGAGGTAATCAAATCGGCCGGAAATTACTTAAAGCGAAGCTCAAAAAAGCTGAAAAGGACTTGAAAAAGTCAGGAAGTAAAACAAAAACAGAAACAAAGGAATGGAGGAAAACATATGAGTCCATCAACAATAACTCTTCTGTTTCTCCTGTTTGCGGTAATCATGTTTGTATTAGAAAAGATACCGCTTGGAGTAACATCAATGATTGTCTGTATCGGTCTTGTAGTGACTGGGGGGGTTTTAGACGTGAAAACAGCTTTTGCAGGATTCATTGACAGTAACGTAATCCTATTTGTAGCGATGTTCATCGTAGGGGGGGTGCGTTATTCGAAACTGGTATGGCGAATAAAATCGGAGGAATTGTTACGAAATTCGCCAAGACAGAAAGAATGCTGATCATTGCGATCATGATAATCGTAGGACTGATGAGCGGAATTCTGTCAAACACAGGAACGGCAGCAGTGCTGATTCCGGTAGTTATCGGAATTGCTGCGAAATCAGGATATAAGAGATCCAGACTTCTGATGCCGCTTGTATTTGCAGCAGCTATGGGAGGAAATCTTTCCCTGATCGGTGCACCTGGAAACCTGATCGCACAGAGTGCACTCAGCGAGATTGGATTAAAATTTGGATTTTTTGAGTATGCAGTTGTTGGTATGCCGATTCTGATTGTAGGAATTCTTTTTTATGCAACAATCGGTTACAGACTGCTTCCAAGTCACGATGTGAAAGACGACGGAGCTTTTGATACAACAAAGAATTTCGATAATGTGCCGAAATGGAAACAGTGGTTATCACTGATCATCCTGGTATTTACATTGCTGGCGATGATCTTTGAAGATAAGATCGGTATCAAGCTTTGTATCTCCGGTGGAATCGGAGCACTGCTTCTGATCCTCACAGGAGTTATCTCAGAGAAGGATGCGCTTAAGTCAATCGATCTTAAGACAATCTTCCTGTTCGGTGGTACACTTTCCCTCGCATCTGCTCTTCAGGAGACAGGAGCCGGAGAAGTGATCGCTAATAAAGTAATCGGAGCGTTGGGTGCGAACCCATCTCCATATATCCTGACACTTGTTGTATTCCTGCTGTGTTGTATCATGACAAACTTCATGTCAAATACAGCAACAACAGCACTGATGGTTCCAATCTGTCTCTCAATTGCACAGGGGGGGATGGGAGCGGATCCAAGAGCGGTACTGATGGCATGTGTAATCGGTGGTTCCTGCGCATATGCAACACCAATCGGAATGCCTGCGAACACAATGGTAGTCGGAGCCGGTGGATATAAGTTTATGGACTATGTAAAAGCAGGATTCCCATTGATCATCATTGCAACAGTTGTAAGTATGATTATCCTTCCAATCGCATTTCCATTCTTCCCGTAAGAAGACATGTTGTTGGAGTGAGATATAAAAGAAACTATAAAACATGAACTAACCTAATCATCAAAGTTACTGGAAATTGCAGCAGTAATGAAAGGAGACCTAAAAATGGATAAAAAAGCACAGGTAGAGCAGCTTACTACTTATATGGCGAACTTTGTTTCCTATATTGGTAAAGTACTGCCGGATGACATCAAAGCAAAGATTGACGAGCTTGCAGAAAAAGAAGACAGCCCGCTTTCAAAGGTTATTTATCAGACAATGCAGAAGAACCAGGTTCTTGCAAAAGAGCTGAACAGACCAAGCTGTCAGGACACAGGAGTATTACAGTTCTGGGTAAAATGTGGAACAAACTTCCCGCTTATTGGAGAACTGGAAGGACTTTTAAAAGAAGCAGTTGTGAAAGCGACATTTGAAGCTCCGCTTCGTCATAATAGTGTTGAGACATTTGATGAGTACAACACAGGAAAGAATGTAGGAAAAGGAACACCGACAGTATTCTGGGATATCGTACCGGACAGTGATCAGTGCGAAATCTATACATACATGGCAGGTGGCGGATGTACACTGCCAGGAAAAGCTATGGTTCTTATGCCAGGCGAAGGATACGAAGGAGTTACAAAATTTGTCCTTGATGTTATGACATCTTACGGACTGAATGCATGTCCTCCGCTGCTTGTCGGAGTCGGTGTTGCTACATCTGTTGAGACAGCAGCATTACTTTCCAAGAAAGCTCTTATGAGACCGCTTGGAAGCCACAATGAAAATGAACGTGCAGCGTCTATGGAGAAACTGCTTGAGGATGGAATTAACGCAATTGGACTTGGACCTCAAGGAATGGGCGGAAAGTATTCTGTTATGGGAGTTCACATTGAGAATACAGCAAGACATCCATCCACAATTGGAGTTGCTGTTAATGTTGGATGCTGGTCACACAGACGTGGACACATTGTATTTGATAAGGACCTTAACTACACAATCACAACACATTCGGGGGGGTGACATTATAATGCTGGAAATAAAAGATGGAAAAAAGATTTTAACAACACCAGTCTCAGCTGAGGATCTCAAAGATATTCATGCAGGAGATATCATTTATCTGAACGGAAGCATGACAACTTGCCGTGACGTTGCACACAGAAGACTCGTTGAAGAAGGACGTGAGCTTCCGGTTGATGTAAAAGATGCAGCAATCTTCCACGCAGGCCCGATCATCAGACCACTTGAGAATGACAAATTTGAAATGGTTTCTGTAGGACCGACAACAAGTATGCGTATGGAAAAATTTGAGTATGAATTTGTAAAAGAGTCCGGAGTTCGTGTGATCATCGGAAAAGGTGGAATGAAAGAAAACACAGAGCGTGCATGTAAAGAATTCGGAGCAATCCACTGCGTATTCCCAGCAGGAAATGCTGTTGTTGCAGCAACAGAAGTTGAGGAAATCGTTGATGCTCAGTGGAGAGACCTCGGAATGCCTGAGACACTGTGCACTGCCGCGTAAAAGAGTTCGGACCACTGATCGTATCTATTGACACAGAGGGACGCAACCTGTTTGAAGAGAACAAAGTAGTCTTTAATGAGAGAAAAGAAAAAGCGATCGAAGAGATCTGCAAACATGTAAGTTTTATTAAATAAGTTGTGTCAGGACATTAAAGTTTACTCGAAAAATCTGAGCCGCTCATGCCTGAAAAGCGACTCAGATTTATGAAATCAGAAATTAAACCAATTTTACTGCCATGTAAAAATATACCATAAAATATAAGCCAAATGATCTGTTCGGCCAGGGACAGATGAAAAAGATATCGGAGCACACGAAAAATGTAAGTGTGCTTCGATATCTTTTTTGTTTTGCAAAATCTATTTATTTTGTTCCGAAAATGCGATCCCCCCCGGCATCCCCAAGTCCCGGACAGATGTAAGCATCTTTGTTCAGTTCTCTGTCAATATGTCCTACGTACAGCTGAATATCCGGATGTGCTTCCATCAGACGTTCTACGCCCTCCGGAGCAGCAATGATAGCCATGAATTTGATCTTCTTTCCGCCATGTTGTTTGATAAAATCAACAGCAGCAACAGCAGAACCACCTGTAGCAAGCATAGGATCTGTAACAACGATCAGACGTTCAGAGATTGGGCTTGGCAGTTTGCAGTAGTATTCGTGTGGCTCATGTGTCTCCTCATCACGATACAGACCAATATGACCAATCTTTGCAGTCGGGACTAAAGCCTGAAGACCGCTTACCATTCCAAGACCGGCACGTAAGATTGGTACAATAGCAAAGTTCTTGCCTGCAATCTGTGGGGGGGTCATACATTTTTCAATCGGTGTTTCGACTTCCACATCTTCTAATGGAAGGTCTTTTAAAGCCTCATATCCCATTAACATAGCAATTTCTTCTACCAGCGCACGGAATTCAGCAGTTCCTGTATTTTTGTCTCTTAATCGGGAAATCTTATGCTGAATCAGTGGGTGCTTCATCTCAATTACATTATTCATTTTGAATTCCTCCATTCATTTTCTGCCCCCTATTATAACGAGTTTCTTGTTTTGAGACTACCCCTTTTTTTAATAAAAGGGACTTTCGAACAAGATTATTGAAAGTTTGTCGAGTTTTATTTCATACAATGAATAGGTAGCTTGAGTTTTATAAGATATTAGAGTAAAGTAATATTAAAAGAAGTCAAGAATTTCTACAGGCACTGTTCAAGGTAGCTGTGCCCTCAATGGCATAAGATATAAAGTGGTAGAGAGGTGAAAAAATTATGAAAAATTATTCAGAAGATCCGAGCAGACAATACCATATTCAGGTAGCAAAAGGAGAAGTTGGACGTTATGTGATCATGCCGGGAGATCCAAAACGCTGCGTTAAGATCGCACAGTATTTTGATGATCCGGTTTTGGTAGCAGATAACAGAGAGTATATTACTTATACAGGAACACTGGACGGAGTAAAGGTAAGCGTTACATCTACAGGTATCGGTGGCCCGTCTGCATCAATCGCTATGGAAGAGCTGTATAAATGTGGAGCAGATACTTTTGTAAGAATTGGAACATGTGGCGGAATGCAGACAGAGATTAAAAGTGGTGACGTTGTAATCGCAACAGGTGCGATCCGTATGGAAGGAACATCCAAAGAATACGCACCGATCGAGTATCCTGCAGTAGCAGATCTTGATGTTACAAATGCATTGGTTGCAGCAGCGAAAGAGAAAAACTTCACACATTATACAGGTGTTGTTCAGTCTAAAGATGCATTTTACGGACAGCATGAGCCAGAGAAAATGCCGGTAGGATATGAACTTATCAATAAATGGGAAGCATGGAAGATGATGGGATGCCTTGCATCTGAGATGGAATCAGCAGCAATGTTTATCTGTGCATCTAAATTAAGAGCAAGAGCAGGTTCTTGTTTTCTTGTTGTTGCAAATCAGGAAAGAGAGAAACTTGGTCTTGCGAATCCAGTTGTTCATGATACAGATATGGCAATCCAGGTAGCCGTTGAAGCAATTCGCAAATTGATCAAAGCAGACCAGAAAAACAAATAAGAAAACAGGTAGTAGCATATGAAAGAAAAGAGGGGGGGCTGTGATGGAACAGGTTATGGTTGAGAAATTGATCGATACAGCGATTGAGCAACTTAAGTTTTCCTATACACCTTATTCGAATTTTAAAGTTGGGGGGGCAGCGCTTTTAACAAAGAGCGGAAAGATCTATACAGGATGTAATATAGAAAATGCATCTTATACACCAACAAATTGTGCGGAGAGAACTGCATTTTTTAAGGCGGTAAGCGAAGGTGTTCGTGATTTTCAGGCAATCTGCATTGTCGGTGGCAAAGATGGAAAATTGACGGAATACACTGCGCCATGTGGTGTATGCCGTCAGGTCATGATGGAATTTTGTAATCCGAAGACATTTCAGATCATTCTTGCAGTGGATAAAGAACGATATGAAATTTATACTTTAGAAGAGCTGATGCCTCTTGGGTTTGGACCATTAAATTTGGTATAATATATACGAATTAAAAGCTGACGAAGGAAGGGGGGGGATTTAACAATGACAAGGGAAGATATTATAAAATTGCCAAAGGTGGAATTGCACTGTCATCTGGACGGATCACTGAGTCGGGAATTTGTGGAAAAGAGATTGGGAAGACAGGTGGGAAAAGAAGAACTGAGCGTGTCAGATGACTGTACAAGTCTTGCAGAATATCTGGAAAAGTTTGATCTGCCGGGACAATGTTTAAGAGACGAAGAAGGTCTTGAGGAAGCCGGATATGATGTGCTTAGAAGTATGAAACAGGAGAATGTGATTTATTCTGAGATCCGTTTCGCCCCCCCTTCTTTCAGAGACAGATGATATGAATTGTAACAAAGTGATAGAAGCAGTCCTAAGAGGTCTTGAAAGAGGCAAGAAAGAGTTCGGAATTGACTTCGGTCTGATTGTATGTGCGATGCGGCATCACAGCGAAGAAATGAACTGGCGCATGATACGTACAGCGAGAGAATATCTTGGCTCAGGAGTGTGTGCAGCAGATCTTGCAGGAGCAGAAGCCATCTACCTATGTCAGAGTTTAAAAATCTGTTCCAGAACACCCACAAGATTGGGATGCCGTTCACAATCCATGCAGGGGGGGAGTGTGGAAGTGCTCAGAATATTATAGATTCTGTGGAGGCCGGTGCAGGAAGAATCGGTCATGGAATTGCAATGAGAGGACATAGTGATCTGATCAAAGAACTTGCAGGAAAAGGAATCGGAATCGAGATGTGCCCAATCAGTAATCTGCAGACAAAAGCAGTAGCAGGACCGGAGGAATACCCGATCAGAGAGTTCTTGAATGGCGGTTTAAAAGTAACGGTCAATACGGACAATCGTACGGTCAGTGATACAACAATGACAAAGGAACTGGAATTTATTCAAAACACATACGGAATCCAAGATGATGAAATCTATCTTTTGATGAAGAATGCAGCAGATGTAGCTTTTGCAACAGATTCTGTAAAAGATAAATTGTACCGGATGATGGGGGGAAGCTTATGGCGTATAAGTATTTACACGAAATGTTACCGGTTTTCAAGTTCAGAAAACAAAGAAAAGGAGTGTGGAAATTATGTATAAGAAATTAGTTACATGTCTTGAAAGTGTAAGAAAGAAGATCGATTTTAAACCAGAAGTGGCACTGATTCTCGGATCCGGACTTGGAGACTTCGCAGATGGGATCAAGATTGAGCAGACCATCGATTATACAGAGATTGAAGGATTTCCGGTTTCTACAGTAAAGGGACATAAAGGACGCTTTGTATTTGGTTATGTAGAGGATACACCGGTTGTGATCATGCAGGGACGTGTTCATTATTATGAGGGATATAAGATGTCTGATGTTGTTCTTCCGACACGTCTGATGGGAATGCTTGGGGCGAAGAAGATTCTTCTTACAAATGCGGCAGGTGGATGTAATCCATCTTATAAAGCCGGAGATTTCATGATGATCACAGATCATATTACAACAGGAGTTCCAAGCCCATTGATCGGACCGAATATTGATGAACTTGGAACAAGATTCCCGGATATGAGCGAAGTGTATAGCAAGCGTCTTCAGGATGTGATCCGCAAGTGTGCAGCGGAGTGTGGCGTTGAGATTCAGGAAGGTGTTTACGTTCAGTTTACAGGACCGAACTATGAAACACCGGCAGAAATAAGACTTGCACAGAGCTGGGGGGGCGGAGATGCAGTCGGAATGAGTACCGCATGTGAAGCTATGGCGGCACGTCACATGGGCATGGAAATCTGTGGAATTTCCTGTATCACAAATATGGCAGCAGGAATCTCAAAAGAGGAACTGAATCATAAAGAAGTACAGGAGACAGCAGACCGCGTAGCAAAATCATTTAAGGAGCTTGTTACAAAAGTTGTTGTAAACATGTAATGGGGGGGTGTGATTTTTATGAAAAAATATAATCGAATTTTTACAATTGTGATCGATTCATTCGGAGCAGGAGCAATGCCGGATGCTGCAGAGTATGGGGGGGATGCAGGAACAGACACAATGGGACATATTTCTGAGTCTGTGGATAAATTTCATATTCCGAATCTTCAGAAACTTGGAATCGCCAATTTACACCCACTGAAACAGGTGGCACCGGTAGAAAGACCGATGGGATACTATTCTTTCCTGAAAGAAGCAAGTACCGGAAAGGATACGATGACCGGACATTGGGAGATGATGGGACTTCATATCACGAAGCCATTTAAGACATTTACAGAGACGGGATTTCCGAAGGAATTGATTGACGAACTGGAAAAGAGAACAGGACATAAGGTAATCGGAAACAAGAGTGCCAGTGGAACAGAGATTCTTGATGAACTTGCAGAAGAAGAGATTGCAACAGGTCATATGATTGTCTATACATCTGCAGATTCTGTACTGCAGATCTGCGGAAATGAGGAGACCTTCGGACTGGATGAGCTTTACCGCTGCTGTGAGATCGCACGTGATATTACGATGAAAGATGAGTGGAAAGTCGGACGTGTTATTGCAAGACCTTATGTTGGAAAGAAAAAAGGTGAGTTTAAGCGTACAAGTAACAGACATGATTATGCGCTGAAACCATACGGAAGAACAGCACTTAATGCACTCAAAGATGCAGGATATGATGTGATCTCAGTCGGTAAGATTTTTGATATTTTCAATGGAGAAGGTCTGACAGAATCAAATAAGTCCAAAAGTTCCGTTCATGGAATGGAGCAGACGATCGAAATTTCAAAAAGAGATTTCAAAGGCTTGTGCTTTGTAAATCTTGTGGATTTTGATGCATTGTGGGGGGGACACCGCAGAAACGTAAAGGGATACGCAGAAGAACTTGAACGATTTGATGTGAAATTAGGAGAATTTCTTGGTGGATTGAGAGAGGATGATCTTCTGATCATTACTGCAGATCACGGAAATGACCCGACGCACACAGGAACAGACCATACAAGAGAAATGGTTCCGTTTTTTGCATATTCTCCATCTATGGAAGGATACGGAAAACTGCCGGATTCAGATACATTTGCAGTGATCGGAGCAACGATTGCAGATAACTTCGATGTAAAGATGCCGGAAGGAACAATCGGAGCATCTATCCTGGATGAACTGAAATAAAAACTGAGAATGAAAATAATACGAAAAGCAAATTAATTTTCATCTTAAGGTAATGAAGTTTAGAACAAGGAGACAGAGAAAAATGGATGAAAGATTGAAACGACAGCTTGATTTTGCATTGGAAATAGATAAGGAAAAAAATATTCTGAGACAGACACATCTCTCAGAGCATGGCAGGCGGGAAAACGATGCAGAACATGCATGGCATATGGCGATCATGGCATATCTTTTCAGAGAGCATTCAAACGAATCGGTAGATATTGCAAAGGTAATGCTGATGTGTCTGATCCATGATATTGTGGAGATCGATGCGGGTGATACGTATGCATATGATACAGAAGGTTTGAAAACTCAGAAAGCAAGAGAAGATGCGGCGAAGGAAAGAATTTTTTCAATCCTTCCGGAAGATCAGAAACAAGAGCTGATTTCTCTTTTTGATGAGTTCGAGGCATTTGAAACAGCGGAATCTAAGTTCGCACATGCAATGGATAATCTACAGCCGCTGATGCTGAATAACAGCAATGGTGGAAATGATTGGAAAGAGCATGGAGTATGTGCAGATCAGGTTTATGGTCGTCAGAGGAAGACGAGACTTGGATCGGAAAAAATATTTGAAGTTGTAGATCAGATTATCCAGGAAAATGTAAAAAAGGGAACAATTAAAGAGTAAAATGTGAATAACTTTCTTATAAAATGAGAGGAATGTGGAAAAGAATAGCAGCTGTCTAACAAGTGTGTTGTGAGAACAGCTGCTATTCTTTTTGAGAGGGCAAAAATCAGGTGAAAAACTATTTATAATCCATTACCAGAAACATTGGCTTGATTGCAACGATTTCATCATACTCTTCTTTTTCAACTGTTACATTAGAATTCAGAGCTTTCAAATCATCTTTTAAAACCGTGAGCGCTTCAGGAATCGTTTGTGCACGGCCATCCTTCATGATATCCTGCATTCTCTTTAATACGACCGGATGTGCGTAATGTGCTGGAACCGGAAAGTCAGGATATTTCTGGATATAGGCTTCCATTTGCTGGATGGATCGTTCCAGCTGATTTTCGATATATTTTTTATTGTTTTTGGAGGTTGGCAATACATTCGCTCCTGCGAACAGGAAAATTGCTGCCAATCCAAATAACAGGAAATACATACCGAATCCGGCATGAGTCAGAAGGGAGTAGATTCCATAAAGGAATGCTCCGATACCCAATATTACAACAGCAAAAGCGACCCATTTATAAGCGGGATTGCTTCTGTCATAGGTTCTCTTTTTCTTCGCCGACAGGCTCAGATCCATGTAGTAATCAGATTGCTTTTTAAGATAATTTTCTGCGTGTTCAAGCTTGGTAAGCCGCTTTTTGATTTCTTCCGGAAGAATGCGCTCGCGCTGCTTTTCTTCCAGCCATTTTCTTTTTTCTTCCAGTTTTCGCTCGGCTTCTATGCTGTGCAGCGGAATCTGAGGAAATCTTTCTTCAATATAAGCCAAAAGACGATCCACATCTTCTTCATGTTTGAAGTTACATTGTTTTTCTTTTCCATTTTCATATACAACTACGAGATAGGATAACGTTCCAAATGCTCCTTTTCCTGTAAAACCACCTTTGCTCATGGCAATTCTTTTAAATATTCTTTCTATGGAAGAAATTGGTATGTAATAACGTCTGTCAAAATAAAAACTGTTTAAATAAATTGCTTTTTCCCCCCCAACACCGCAAGGGCCTATTTTTTTGCAGCCTTTTTTGTCAGTGGTTAATTCAGCATCCGGGATTGTTACAGTTCCAAGTCGTTGTGGTTTAAACATAATATCATCTCATTTCATTTGTATATTGTAAAAGAACTGTGAAAAACATGATATCTGTCTGCTTTTCACAGTTCTATAATCTTAAGCCTGTTTTTTCGCAGGTTTTCTTGTTGCCCAGATAAAGATTCCAAGGAACAATGCTGCCAGGATAATTCCTACAGGATAAGCAACTGCTGTAGAGAATCCCAGACATTCATCTGCACAGAAGAAATAGGTCATGGAAACGGCACTCATAAATGTTGCAGGAACTGCTGTAATCCAGTAATTCTTCTTCTCGCGGAACAGATACATACTTGCTGTCCACAAAACGATCATTGCTAAAGTCTGGTTTGTCCAACTGAAATATCTCCATACAATGGCATAATCAAGATGTCCTACAAAAGCACCGACTGCCAGAAGCGGTACACAGAGAATCAATCGTTTCTGCAATTTATTCTGATCGATCTTGAACCAGTCTGCAAGTACAAGACGGGCACTTCTGAATGCAGTATCTCCGGAAGTGATCGGACATACGATAACACCGATCATTGCCAATGCTACACCGATGCCTCCCATTGTCTTAATACACACATCGTAGATAGCGGCTGACTGACCGTTAGCAAGAACTTCGCTTAAACCTGTGTTGAGACCACCTGTTACTTTGTAAAGTGCACATCCTGCGGCTGCCCAGATCAGTGCAATCACACCTTCTGCTACCATTGCGCCGTAGAATACGAAATGTCCCTGTTTCTCAGATTTCATACAACGAGCCATTAGAGGGGGGGACTGTGTAGAATGGAAACCAGAAATAGCTCCACATGCTACAGTGATAAACATGAAGCTCCAGATTGGTTTTCCGTCAGGATGCATATTTGTAAAGTGGCTCCAGATTTCCGGAATTGTATAATTCGGATTTGTGAAGATACCGATGATAACACCAAGAGCATGATGATCAGACAGATACCAAAAATCGGGTAGATGCGTCCGATAATCTTATCGATAGAAATAAAGGTCGCGATAAAATAATATAACAAAATAATCCAAAGCCAAAATTCAGGATTTGCAAGAAGTCCGGTGATACCTTTGTTTCCAAGCAAAGTGACGATCAAGCCGGCAGGACCTACTGCAAATACAGTACCAACCATGACAAGAAGTACTACACTGAATACACGCATAACATTTTTCATAACATTTCCAAGATAGATTCCACATACCTCAGAAATCGATGCTCCGTCATTTCGTTCAGAAAGCATACCGGAGAAATAATCATGCACACCTCCGGCAAAAATTGTACCGAATGTAATCCAGAGGAATACGACCGGTCCCCCCCATAAAGCACCCTGCATGGCACCAAAAATAGGTCCAAGACCGGCAATGTTAAGTAATTGCACAAGGAATAACTTCCATTGCGGCATAACGACATAATCTACTCCGTCATTGATTCTGACAGCAGGAGTTTCTCTGTCGTCAGGTGCGAATGTGTTCTCAACCACCTTTCCATAAACAAAATATCCGCCAATAAGTAACGCTAAACAAATAATAAAACTAATCATACAAACACCTCCAGAAAACATAAATGTTAGCGTTTTTCAACCTACTTATATTATAGGATTGTTTATAAAAATTTCAAGTTTTTTAGATAAAATTTATATAATTTCTCTAAAAAATCAAGAAAAGTATCATTTGTAGCTCCATGACTGGCGATTGTCGCATCGGATTGTTATAATAGATGAAATAAGGCCATCATGTTTGGCGTGCTGATAAGAAATATGCAATGAAAAACACAGAGATACATTTTCGTGGAGGGATACGTTATGATAACTTTAAATGATTATCTGTATTCGGGCGATACCATTTTTAAGGTGCTGCAGAATTACATTACAGATCTAAGGGAAGATGCACGAAAGACAAAAAATGAAATTGACCTGATACATTGTAATTTCCTGATTCAGATCAGAGAACTTTTGGAACATAATGAATTCCTTACGACCCAGTCACAGCAGGTTCGGGAATTCTATAAATATATGACAAAAGAATATCCATATCTTGCATTTACAGTAAAGGGAAGAATCAAGTCGTTGATCCGTGCGGAAGAGAAATTTAATGGTTATATTGTCAAGTATATTTCAGATTATTACGAAGAATATGGAAAGTATCCGACAACGGCAGAGTTAAAGCGCAGTCTTAGCTGCTTTCGAGACTTGATCGCATACCGGATTGTAATCTCCATGCCGAAATGCCATTATGAAAATGAAGAAGAACGTCAGATTGCAGAGCTGGAGTGTTTGTATGAAATAGCAAATGTACTACCGGGCTTTCTTGAGGAAAGAGGGTTTACAGCGGAGCCGGCAAATGGTGTGATGGAAAGTCATTCCCCACTCATGGATGACAATGTCAGACCATATTACAGAGATTATATTTCAGACAGCCAGCCGGATGAATACCAGTCACTGCACATTACATTCTATGATAACTGTTCAAGAAGTTATATTGAGGTTCAGATCCGTACAAAGCAAATGGATGATATTGCAGAGATTGGGCCGGCAAACCATCTGGGATATGAGAAAAAACAAGAG
Organism: Mediterraneibacter faecis JCM 15917; assembly: GCA_001312505.1. Taxonomy (GTDB): domain Bacteria; phylum Bacillota; class Clostridia; order Lachnospirales; family Lachnospiraceae; genus Mediterraneibacter; species Mediterraneibacter faecis. The sequence goes on along the minus strand of BBDW01000017.1, from coordinate 33,711 downwards.
AAAGAGCGCGCCAGAAGAAATGCGATCCCAAGAGGTGAGTGCATTTATTTTGATGAGGCGTATGAGCGCGGAATGAAGCTGTTGGGATTGGATCTGGCGAAGCTGGATGTAAATATGTTTGCAGCGATGAATAACAGTTTGATCAATGACGGGTGTGGATTGTTTCGAGGAAGACTGATCTTGCCGTATGAGCATTTGTCGAGATTTCAGAATGATCTGATTGATTAGAAAGAAGGAATTACAAAGGAGAAAGTGTTTGATGGGGAACAACAAGAAAAAATGGTTATGGATTAGCCTTGGAATAGTTGCAGGAATCTTGGTTTTAGGGTACATAGGAACCGCTTTGTATTTTATGAGTCATTTTCTTCCGAATACAAAGGTTAACGGGAAAGATTTTTCATATGCTAAGGAAGAAGATGTGGCAGATTATCTGAAATCAGAAGTTAAGAAGTATGAATTGAAGATTACAGAACATGCGGGACTTTCTGATAGCATTACAGGAAAAGAGATCTCTGTTGAATATAAAGAAAATGGAGCGATAGATAAATTATTAAAGGAGCAGTCCGTTTTTCTGTGGCCGGCAGCATGGTCGGGAGAGGGAAAAGGATTGTCCATCACGGCAAGTGCGGATTATGATGGGAATGCATTAGATGCGAAGATTGCAAGTCTGACAGCTGTGACAACAGAACAGGTGCAGCCGATATCTTCTATGCCGGTGTTTGACGGAGAAAAGTTTGTTCCGGGAGACATTACGGAAGGGACAGCAATAGATGCAGATGCATTGAAGAAAGCGGTAGTCCAAGCGATAGAGGGACTGCAAGAGCAGTTGGATCTTGATGAAGCAGGATGTTATGTACAGCCGCTATATACAAAAGAATCACCGGAAGTTCAGCAGGCGTGCGATGCGATGAATGCATACCTGAATGCGAGTGTAACTTATGAGATGGGACTTGATACACCGGTTGTGGTTGATAAAACCGTTATTTCACAGTGGGTGACAGCAGATGAGAATTATGTGGTGACATTTCACCCGGAACTTATACAGGAATGGGTGACACAGTTTGCGCAGCAGTATGATACTGCAGGAAAGACCAGACAATTCACTACACCGGATGGAAGAGCAGCCGAAGTTTCCGGTGGAACTTACGGTTGGGAGATTAATGAAAAGGCAGAGTATGAGACACTTCTTGCGAATGTTGAAAGCGGAGAAACAATAAGTCGAGAGCCGGTTTATGTGGAAGGAAAGACTGCGGCATCGCATGGTGCGCAGGATTGGGGCTCCACTTATGCAGAAGTCGATCTGACGAATCAGAAAATGTGGTATGTCAAAGACGGAGAAGTTTTGATGTCAGCAGATGTAGTGACCGGACTTCCGAAAGGCGGAAGAAGTACTCCGGCAGGAGTTTATACGATTTTGGAACGAATGCAGAATAAAGTACTGCGCGGTAATGTAAGACCGGATGGAACAAGAGAGTATGAAACTCCTGTAAAATATTGGATGCGTGTAACGTATTCCGGTGTTGGTTTTCATGATGCAACATGGCAGAGCAGTTTTGGAGGAAATGTATATACCTACAGAGGTTCTCATGGATGTATCAATATGAGCTATTCAGATGCCGGGAAATTGTATGAGTTGATCCAGGTTGGAGATCCGGTAATTATGCACTATTAAGAAAAATAATAAGAAAAATCAAAAAATCTGCCAATCAGCAGATTTTTTGTATACTAGAGAGTGGCTAAAAATTGAAAAAGAGGTAAAAAAATTGAAAAAGAGGTATGTAAACAATTTAATACTTCTAATAATCGCGCTTATTTGGGGCGCAGCATTTGTTGCACAAAGTGCTGGGATGGACTACATCGGTCCATTCACATTTAACAGTGCCAGAAGTATACTTGGTGGAATTGTATTGATTCCGGTGATTTATGTATTGGATAAGAAGAGAAAGGAGAAGATATCACAAGGAAAAGAAGTTATACAAAATAAGAAAACACTTATCATCGGTGGTATTTGTTGTGGATTTTTCCTTATGCTGGGAAGTTCCTTGCAACAGATCGGGATACAATATACAACGGCGGGAAAAGCAGGATTTATCACGGCATTATATATTCTGATTGTTCCAATCCTGGGGGCTGGCCGTTGGCAAAAAGGCCGGAATTAAAGTATGGATTGGTGTGGTACTTGCAGTGATCGGAATGTATTTTCTGTGTATGACATCAGGATTATCCATTGCAAAAGGAGATTTTTATATTTTACTGGGTTCTGTTGCTTTTTCATTCCATATTCTTGTGATCGATCATTTTTCACCAAAAGCAGACGGAGTGAAGATGTCCTGTATTCAGTTTTTTGTTTGTGGAATCTTATGTATGATACCGACAATTTTATTTGAGCACCCGGAAATTTATTCTATATTGCAGGCATGGAAGCCAATTGCTTATGCAGGAATCATGTCTTGTGGAGTAGGATATACTTTGCAGATTGTTGCACAAAAAATACAGACCCGACAGTTGCATCTCTGCTGTTAAGTCTTGAGTCTGTATTTTCAGTACTTGCAGGCTGGGTGATTCTTGGAGAAACCTTGTCTCCAAGGGAACTTTTTGGATGTGCCCTTGTATTTGCGGCTGTGATTCTTGCGCAGCTTCCGGAGAGAAGGCCTAATCTCTCATGTAGAGATTTACAACGTGAAGAATCCCGTCCTCATCATTCGACTTTGTGATAAAGTCAGCAGATTCTTTGACGACCGGCTGGGCATTCTCCATTGCTACACCAAGACCGGCATATTCGATCATGGACAGATCATTGAAGCCGTCGCCGCAGCAGATCATGGAATCGGCAGTGAGACCGATACTGTTCAGAAGCTTCTGCAGAGAGTGTGCTTTATCGATATTCTGAGGCATGATCTCTAAGAAGAATGGCTCAGAACGGTAGATGTTGAGCAGCCCGTGGTATTGTTTCTGCAGCTTCGGCATCAGGTCTTCCAGGATGGAAGGTTCACCTGGGATAAGCATTTTATTGACCGGGAAATCAAGTGCGGCAGGGAAGTCCTCAACCGGACAGATCACCATGCTGTTGATGGCGGCTTCTTTCTCAGTGTATTCATTACTTTTAATACCGGAGAGGATTACTTTATCCGTATAAGAGATAAGGTCCAATCCAGGATATTCTTTTACCTCCTCGTAAATCGGACGGATGACTTCCTGTGGGATAACCTTATTATAAATAATTGCATTGTCAGAACAGCGGGTGATTCTCGCACCGTTAAAGGAGAGCATGAATCCGCCGTATTCTTTTAGATATAATTCCTCTGCCAGAGGTGCGACACCGTTGATCGGGCGACCGCTGGCGAGGACTACTTTTTTCCATTCTGTTGAATTTCAATCAGAGCGTCCCTTGTAGGGGGGCGTTATTTCTTTTTTTGAATTGGTCAGTGTACCGTCTAGATCAAGTACAATCACTTGGTATTTCATACTAATTAAAACTCCATTTCATCATATGGTGACAGTAATTAATGATGTGCTTCATTCAGCAGCTTGGTTTTTGTATCGTACAGTTTTTGGGAAAGATCCACATATACCTTATGTGGATTGAAGAGACGTTTTGTCTCATCCCAAAGTGTCTCTTTTTCCTGACGACAGAATTCTGCAATCTCCTTTACAGATGGGGACTCATACTTACATTCTCCATGCTGGAAGATTGGGACAAGCAGTTCACGCATTGTGTAGGTTCCACCCGGAAGAAGTGTTTTCTTCCATGTAGCATTTGGGTCAAAGAGAAGAAGATCTTCCCTTGTATTAAATGTCTCATCAGCAAAGCAGATCAGATCGGCACGCAGCATACCAGTCTCTTTGTCGTAAATGCGATAGATAGTTTTATTTCCTGGATTGGTGATCTTTTCAATGTTTTCAGAAATTTTAATCTTCGGCTGGAATTCTCCATCTGCGTTTTGAATAGCAGCCAGTTTATAAACACCGCCAAAGGACGGGCAGTCTTTTGATGTAATAAGGTTCGTTCCGACACCCCAGGAAGAAATTGCAGCGCCCTGCATCTTGAGATCGTGGATCAGAAATTCATCCAGGTCGTTGGAAGCGGCAATGACAGCATCCTGGAATCCGGCGTCATCCAGCATCTTACGCGCCTTTTTAGAAAGATAAGCGAGATCACCGGAGTCAAGGCGGATACCGTAGCTCTTCGGTTTGATGCCTGCTTCGCGCATCTCGGTAAAAACACGGATCGCATTCGGAACACCGGATTTCAATGTGTCATAAGTATCGACAAGCAGTGTACATGCATCAGGATACAATCTTGCATATTCTTTAAATGCAGTATATTCATCTTTGAAAGTCATGATCCAACTGTGTGCATGCGTTCCCATAATCGGTACATCAAACATTTCGCCGGCGAGTACATTGGAAGTTCCGACGCATCCACCGATCACGGCAGCTCTTGCTCCGTACAGTCCCGCATCCGGTCCCTGGGCACGGCGAAGTCCGAATTCCATGATACCGTCTCCTTGTGCCGCATAAACAACACGGGAAGCTTTCGTAGCGATCAGACACTGATGATTCAGAATTGTAAGGATTGCTGTCTCAACAAGCTGAGCCTCCATGATCGGAGCTACGACTTTCAGAAGCGGTTCTCTTGGGAAGATGACGCTTCCTCCGGGATCGCATAAATGTCTCCGCTAAAATGAAATCCGCTCAGATAATGAAGAAAATCCTCACTGAACAATCCGAGCCCTCTTAAATAATCAACATCTTCATAAGAAAAATTCAGATTTTTAATATAGTCAATGACCTGATCTAGTCCTGCCATGATGGAATATCCGCCTTTGTTCGGATTGTCACGGAAGAAAACATCGAATACAACAGTCTGATTTTCCTGTGTTTCAAAATATCCCTGCATCATAGTAAGCTCATACAGGTCTGTCAATAAAGTAAGATTTTGTGCACTCATACTAATATCCTCTCTTAAAAATACTGCCTCAGACAGGCTGTAGGCAGAAAGATTGCTCTCACATTGAAGTAATTATACATAATTCAGAAAGGTAAATCAATTCATAGAAAGAATATGTTAAAAAAATATCAAACAAAGAATCAAAGAAATTGATGAGATTCGATTGACAACAGCATAGAAAATACCTTAAGGTATAGAAAACATATTAAAAAATGGGCCGCGTAAGCCAGCGGCAGAATGGAGAAAAGATGAGATTAGGAGTAAAACAGGTACTTACGGTAGTAAAGCTGGTAGATTTTGGAGTATATCTTGGAAGTGACGAGGAGCGTGTTCTTCTTCCAAAGAAACAGGTTCCGGACGGAATCGAACTGGGAGATCCGATCGAGGTATTCCTCTATAAAGATTCTTCCGATCGTATGATCGCAACAACGAATGAGCCAAAGATCACTCTTGGGCAGCTGGCTGTCCTGACAGTAGCAGATGTGGCAGAATGGGTGCTTTTCTTGACTGGGGACTTGAGAAGGACCTGTTCCTTCCATTTAAGGAACAGACAGAGAAGGTAGAGAAGGGCGACCGCTGTCTGGTAAGTCTTTATGTAGATAAGAGCGAGAGACTTTGTGCGACAATGAAGATCTATCATCTTCTGCAGACAGACTCTCCTTATAAAAAGGATGATATTGTAACCGGAACAGTTTATGAGGTGAATCGTGATCTGGGAGCTTTCGTGGCAGTAGATAATCTGTATTCTGCATTGATTCCGAAGAGAGAGATGTATGGAAGAATGTATCCGGGACAGGAGATTGAAGCACGTGTGGCAGCAGTCAAAGAGGATGGAAAACTGGATCTGAGTGTCCGTGGCAAGATTCCGGAGCAGATGGACAAAGATGCAGAACTGATCCTGGAATGTATTGAGACTTGTGGGGGGGGTAAACTTCCATTCACAGATAAAGCAGATCCGGAGCGCATTAAAGCAGAGATGGGAATGAGTAAAGCTGCGTTCAAACGTGCAGTTGGAAGACTCTTGAAACAGAAGAAAATCGTAATCAAAGAGGATGGTATTTATAGTTTGTAAAAGCAATCTGTATGCGAACCGTTACGTGTTAGAGAAAGTGACTATGACTTGTAGGAAGTGTTGTTTCAAATAAAAAAAAGTGTGAGATTCTATATGCTGAAAATAAAAAAATAGTGATTCTTCCTACTTGTAATATGCTTTAAATACGTTATAATAACATTAGGAATGAGAAAATGATAGGTAATATCATTCCCAAATGAATTTAAGAAGTAAAGTTATAATTAAATTGTTAAAAGAAAGGAGTATTTAGAATGAAAGTTCAGAATATTACAGATGTTGAAGGATTTTTTAAGGTAGTAGATTCTTGTAAAGGAAGAGTAGAGTTAGTAACAGGTGAGGGAGACAGACTGAACCTGAAGTCTAAACTTTCCCAGTATGTATCTATGGCTAATATCTTCTCTAACGGAGAGATTCCGGAGCTGGAAGTTATCGCTTATGAGAAAGAAGATACAGATAAGCTGATCCAGTTTATGATTGATGGTGGAAATAAATAAGATTTAACATTTTAAAATTTCCATAAAGAGTGTAAAATAAAGGGAAGGGATTCTGACCTGTGTATCAAGTCAGAGCCTTCCCTTTTCTTAGTTAAAATTTGATCATTGAGGTGAACTATGAGTTTTGCACATTTGCATGTCCATACAGAATTTAGTCTGCTGGATGGATCGAATAAGATAAAAGAATACGTGTCCAGGGTCAAAGAACTTGGGATGAACAGTGCGGCAATTACAGATCACGGTGTTATGTATGGTGTGATCGATTTCTATCGGGAAGCCAAGAAGCAGGGAATCAATCCAATCCTTGGGTGTGAAGTGTATGTGGCTCCGAATTCTCGTTTTGATCGCGAGATCACAGGAGGAGATGACAGATATTATCATCTTGTACTTCTGGCAGAAAATGAGGAAGGATATGCGAATCTGACGAAGATTGTTTCGAAGGGATTTGTGGAAGGTTATTACTATAAACCGCGAGTGGATAAGGAACTTCTGCGCAAGTACCATAAAGGTATCATTGCTTTAAGTGCCTGTCTGGCAGGTGAGGTGGCAAGATTCCTGACGAAGGGACTATATGAAGAGGCGAAGAAGACAGCCTTAGAGTATCAGGAAATTTTTGGCGAAGGGAATTTCTTCCTGGAGTTGCAGGATCATGGAATACCGGAGCAGGGACTTGTCAATCAACAGCTATTCAAAATGTCTAAAGAGACAGGAATTGAGCTGGTTGCTACGAATGATATTCATTATACATATGCAGAAGATGCGAAGCCACATGATATTCTACTTTGTATTCAGACCGGAAAGAAGCTTTCAGATGAGAATCGTATGCGGTATGACGGCGGGCAGTATTATGTGAAGTCAGAAGAAGAGATGCTACGTCTGTTCCCTTATGCGAAACAGGCGTTGGAGAATACACAGAAGATTGCGGACCGATGTCATGTCGAGATTGAATTTGGTGTAACAAAACTTCCGAAATATGATGTGCCGGATGGTTATACTTCCTGGGAATATCTGCAGAAGCTTTGCTATGAAGGATTGGAAAAGCGTTACGGTGATCCTTCGGAAGAATTGAAAGATCGTTTGTCTTATGAATTGGAAACAATCCATCAGATGGGCTATGTAGACTATTTCCTGATCGTGTGGGATTTTATTAAATACGCAAAAGATCATGGAATCTCAGTAGGACCGGGACGTGGATCCGCAGCAGGAAGTATCGTGTCCTATTGCCTTGAGATCACGACAATCGATCCAATCCGTTATCAGCTGCTGTTTGAACGTTTCCTGAATCCGGAACGTGTGTCTATGCCCGATATCGACGTTGACTTCTGTTATGAGAGACGTCAGGAGGTTATTGATTACGTTACAAGAAAATATGGAAAAGACTGTGTGGCTCAGATCGTTACATTCGGTACCCTGGCAGCACGAGGTGTGATCCGTGATGTTGGACGTGTAATGGATCTGCCATATGCTTATGTGGATTCTATTTCCAAAATGATTCCGCAGGAGCTTGGAATCACAATTGATAAAGCTCTGAAAATGAATCCGGATCTGAAAAAGTTATATGATACGGATGAGACGGTGACAAATCTGATCGATATGGCGAAGCGTTTGGAAGGACTACCGAGACATTGTTCTATGCATGCTGCCGGTGTTGTTATCTGTCAGAAGCCGGTTGATGAGTATGTACCTCTTTCGAGGGCAGCAGACGGAACAATCACAACGCAGTTATTATGACAACACTTGAGGAACTTGGACTTCTGAAAATGGACTTCCTGGGCCTTCGTACATTGACTGTGATACAGAATGCAGTGCTGCTTGCAAGAAGAAAGCAGCCGGAACTGAATATCAATCAGATAGATTACAATGATCAAAAGGTGCTGGATTATATCGGAACCGGTAAGACAGATGGTGTGTTCCAGCTTGAGAGTGCCGGAATGAAGTTCATGAAGGAACTGAAGCCGCATAACCTGGAAGATGTTATTGCCGGAATTTCGCTGTATCGTCCTGGTCCGATGGATTTCATTCCGCAGTATATCCGAGGAAAGAATGACAGTTCTTCTATTACATATGATTGCCCACAACTGGAGCCGATCCTTGCCCCCCCTACTTATGGATGTATTGTCTATCAGGAGCAGGTTATGCAGATTGTACGAGATCTTGCAGGATACTCACTTGGACGAAGTGATCTTCTGCGTCGTGCGATGTCAAAGAAAAAGGCTGCGGTCATGGAGAAAGAACGTAAGATCTTTATTTATGGTGATGAGGAGACAGGCGTACCAGGATGTATAAAGAATGGAATTGATGAACAGACTGCAAATAAGATTTATGATGAAATGATCGATTTTGCAAAATATGCGTTCAATAAGTCTCATGCGGCTGCATATGCAGTGGTTTCTTATCAGACTGCATGGCTGAAATATTATTTCCCGGTAGAATATATGGCAGCGCTTATGACATCAGTCATTGATAATCCGTCTAAGGTATCTGAGTATATTTATGCATGTCGTCAGATGAATATTAAGATCCTACCGCCGGATATTAATAAAGGTGAAGCAAACTTTTCTGTAGATGGCGGGGGGGATATCCGTTATGGACTTGCTGCGATCAAGAGCATCGGAAGACCGGTGATCAAGGCAATCGTGGAAGACAGAGAAGAACTCGGATTATTCCAGAACCTAGAAGACTTTATTACCCGTCTTTCAGCAAAGAATATATTAAATAAACGCACGATAGAAAATCTGATCAAGGCGGGGGGCATTGGATACGCTTGGCGGAACAAGAAAACAGTTCATGAGTATCTATGTACAGATCGTAGATCATGTAACTCAAGAAAAAAAGAACTCTATGGTTGGGCAGATGACATTGTTTGATCTGGTGAGTGAAGATCAGAAAGAAGAATTTCAGATCAGGATGCCTGATGTGGGAGAATACTCCAAAGAAACACTTCTCGCATTTGAAAAAGAAGTACTTGGAATCTATGTCAGCGGACATCCGCTTGAGGCGTATGAGGAGAAGTGGAAGAAATCCATTTCTGCGACAACGGCGGACTTTCAGCTGGATGAAGAGACCGGTCATACAAAAGTGCATGATGGGGGGGCGAAAGAAATTATTGGTGGAATGATCACAGAGAAGACCATAAAGCACACAAAGACGAATCAGATGATGGCATTTATTACGGTAGAAGATCTTTTGGGAACGGTAGAGGTTGTTGTGTTCCCGCGAGATTATGAGAAGAACAGAGATTATCTGGAAGTAGATAGCAAGGTATTTGTTCGCGGAAGAGTTTCGGAAGAAGATGATAAGCCGAGTAAGATGATCTGTGAAAAAATCATTCCGTTTGAGCAGACAAAGAAAGAGCTATGGATCCAGTTCCCGGACAAAGAAACGTTCTTAGACCAGGAGCAGATCGTCTATGGCTATCTGGCGGATTCTGATGGAAATGATGAAGTTGTAATCTATTGTGCAAAGGAACGTGTGGTAAAAAGACTGCCGAAAAATAGGAATATCGGTATAAATGAACAAATTTTAAGCAGATTGATGAATCATTTCGGCGAGAAGCGTGTAAAAGTAGTTGAAAAACCTATTGAAAACATATTCTAAATAAGGTAGAATATTGGCGGAGTTGATAAAAAATTGACAATGATTGGTTTTGGCAGTAATCAGACATTTCAGAGAAAGGGTGGACTAAAACATGGCAGAAAATAAAACAGTCGACAAAGAAAAATATCTTGATGAAATCGAAGACAGCATCCGTACAATCGGTGTTCTGACAAGTGGAGGAGATGCTCCGGGAATGAACGCAGCAATCCGTGCGGTAGTAAGACGTGCACTTGCAAAAGGACTTAAGGTTCGCGGAATCCGCAGAGGTTATCATGGACTTCTGAAGGAAGAGATCATTGATATGTCAGCACGTGATGTGTCTGATATCATTGAGCGTGGTGGTACAGTTCTCCAGACAGCTCGTTGTAAGACAATGCGTACAGAAGAAGGTCAGCAGAAGGCAGCTGCGATCTGTAAGAAGTACGGAATCGACGGACTGGTAGTAATCGGTGGAGACGGTTCTTTCGCAGGAGCTCAGAAACTGGCAAACCTTGGTGTAAATACAATTGGTATTCCAGGAACAATCGACCTTGATATCGCATGTACAGACTACACAATCGGATTTGATACAGCTGTTAATACAGCAATGGAAGCAATCGATAAGGTTCGTGATACATCTACATCTCATGAAAGATGCAGTGTGATCGAGGTTATGGGACGTGATGCAGGATATCTTGCACTGTGGTGTGGTATCGCCAATGGAGCAGAGAAGATTCTCATGCCAGAGGAAAAGGACTATGATGAGAAAGCACTGATCAAAGATATTCTTGAGAATAAGAAGCGTGGTAAGAAGAACTACATCATCATCAATGCAGAGGGTGTTGGAGATTCTATCAATATGGCAAAGAGAATCGAGGATGCTACAGGAATTGAGACAAGAGCAACAATTCTTGGACACATGCAGCGTGGTGGAAGCCCGACATGTAAGGACAGAGTATATGCTTCTACAATGGGAGCTATGGCAGTCGACCTTCTTTGCCAGGGAAAGACAAACCGTGTCGTAGGATACAAGAACGGACAGTTTATTGATTTTGACATTGAAGAAGCACTTGCTATGAAGAAGACAATTCCGGCATATCAGTACGATGTAGCGAAGACTCTTGCTCTGTAAAAATGTGAAATAGCATTGCAAATATCACTTTGAGTTATTATAATAGAATAGCAATGGTTACCAGATGACTGGTAATGAAATATAACATTCAGCCATGCAGCCTTTGTAAGAAGGTTACATGGCTGAATTGTGTATCTGCGATAAGATAAAAATAACTGATAAGGATAGATTAAGGGGGGGAGAACTTTGACGGACATGAAGAATAAAAAGATGGCACCGATCGGGGGGGTGTTTGATTCAGGAGTCGGAGGACTGACTGTAGCGAGAGAGATATCAAGACAATTGCCGTATGAGAACATTGTTTATTTTGGGGGATACGCGCGTGTTCCATACGGTAGTAAATCACAAAACACGATCATTCGTTTTTCAGAACAGATTATCCGTTTCCTGAGGACGAAACAGGTGAAAGCAATTGTGATCGCATGTAATACGGCGAGTGCGCTTGCATTGGATGCAGTGAAGGATGAGTTTGACCTTCCGATCATTGGAGTAGTCATTCCGGGAGCGAGAGCAGCGGTAGAAGCTACAACGAATGGAAAAGTCGGTGTGGTAGGTACTGAAGCAACGGTTCAGAGTGGAATGTATACGAAAGTGATTCAGGGAATGAATCCTAAGATTGAAGTGATCGAGAAAGCCTGTCCTCTTTTCGTACCGTTAGTGGAAGAGGGATTCAAAGAACATATTGTGACAAGAGAGATTATTGAGTATTATCTCGAATCCATGCGCAATACAGATATTGATGCGATGATCCTTGGATGTACGCATTATCCGCTTCTCAGATCTAAGATCAGAGAATACATGGGGGGATAAGATTCAGATTGTGAATCCTGCATATGAGACAGCGATGGATCTGAAACGTCTGTTGGAAGAGGAAGAGATGGCGAATGATGAGACGACAGAACATCATAGTGAGTATTCCTTCTATGTCAGCGATGCGGCTGAGAAGTTCAGGAAGTTTGCGAATACAGTGATGCCATTTGATGTTCCGACAACGAATGTAGTAAATATTGAAGAGTATTAATTAGTAATTTTGAATCAGGAAAGTTATTTCGTGCTTGTACGTTGGTTGCGGAAAGACTGACGGAACGAAATTTTCCTGATTCTTTTCTATGGAGAATTCATTTATGACAAAAGATGTATTGGTAAGTATTTCCGGAATGCATGAGGAGATTGTGGCGGTCACTCCGGAGGTAGAAGATGATGAGAACGAAGCAATCGAAGTTGTGACACCAGCAACATATTATTTGAAGAACGGAAAACATTATATTGTCTACGAGGAAGTTGTAGAAGGAACTTCCGGAGTGATCAAGAACAGAATTAAGATTAACGGAGATGAATGTGTAGAGATCGTGAAAAGCGGTCTTTCAAACTCTCATATGATCTTTGAGAAAAATAAAAAGAATCAGACATTTTATAAGACGCCTTATGGACAGATGCTGATCGGAGTGAATACGAGACACCTTCAGGTTGATTTTGAAGAAGATAAGATAGCGGTCCAGATTGATTATGAACTGGACGTAAATCATGAACCGATGGCAGACTGTAAGATACGGATGAATATTGTTTCCAAGGACAGTGGAAAGTTTTCAGTGCTTAGTTAAGATACAAGAACGCCGAGGCATTTTTGGATAAGCAGGCGGAAAAATGAAAAAGATAAGAATGAGAGGATAAGATGATGGTAATAACACTGATCGAGAAAGTATATTCGTTTTTATGGGGCGATCTGTTTCAGATACCGCTTCCAGGCGGCGGAAGTGTGGGAATATCACTTCTGATTATTCTGTTGATTCCAACAGGAATTTATTTCACAATCCGTACAAGATTTCTTCCAATCCGTCTTTTCCCGGAGATGGTAAGATCGTTGAATAGTAAAAAAGGGAAAGAGGATGGGTTGTCTAATTTTCAGACACTGATTGTATCAACAGCAACCCGTGTGGGAATGGGGAATCTGGTAGGTGTTGTTGCAGCTATTTCAGCCGGTGGAGCTGGAGCAGTGTTCTGGATGTGGATTACGGCACTGATCGGGTCTTCCACAGCATTTGTTGAGGCAACACTTGCACAGCTTCATAAAGAAAAAGATCCGTTGTATGGAGGATATCGCGGAGGTCCGGCATATTATATCCATCACTACATGGAGGAACATCAGGGAAAGAAAAAGAGATATTCAGTGATCGCGGTATTGTTTGCAATTTCAGGATTAATCTGTTGGTGTGGTATTAGCCAGGTGATCAGTAATTCAGTGACGTCTTCGTTTGAAAATGCATTTTCTATCCCACCGATTTATACAACTGTGATTTTGGTGGTTCTGGCAGCAGTGATCGTGCTTCGAAAGAATGCAACAGTAAAGGTTCTGGATGTTGTTGTTCCGATTATGGCAGTGTGTTATTTCCTGATCACAGTATTTTTAATCCTTACGAATCTGTCCAGCATACCGGGTGTGTTCTCACGTATTTTTGAGGAAGCATTGGGAATCCGTCAGGTGGCAGCAGGTGGTTTTGGAGCCGTTCTGATGAACGGAGTAAAGAGAGGATTATTCTCAAATGAAGCCGGTTCAGGATCTGCCCCCCCATGTGCAGCAGCTGCGGCAGAGTGTGATCTTCCGGTAAAGGCAGGACTTGTTCAGGCATTGGGCGTATTTATCGACACAATTGTGATCTGTAGCTGTACAGCTATGATTATGTTGCTTGTTCCGCAGGATCAGATTGAGGGACTTGCAGGAATGGAACTGCTTCAGACAGCGATGAGATATCATCTTGGAGAAGCAGGGGTGATTTTTATCGCAGTGATGCTGTTCCTGTTCAGCTTTTCTACATTTCTTGGAATTCTGTTTTATGCAAGAAGTAATGTGGCGTATCTGTTCGGTGATAACTGGGTATCCCAGACAACATATAAAGTGCTCGCGCTTGTGATGTTATTCATCGGAGGAATTGCAGCGTACACATTTGTATGGGATCTGGGCGATGTCGGGATCGGACTAATGACGATCTTCAATACAGTGATTCTGTATCTGATGGGTGGTCAGGCATTGAGAGAATTGAAGAAATACGAGGCAGCGAGAAAAGAACAAAAGAAAAAGAATTAAAAAATAAGTTCAGTCGAATTGTTTGACTGAACTTATTTTAATGTTTTTATTTTTCTTTCTTTGAGAAAAATCCTTTTTTCTTCTTTTTCTCTGGAATATCAAGACCACCGCGGACACTCTTAATGCCTGTGATATAGATACCACTTACAACGACTTTCGCTTCTTTCTTCACCGGAAGAACTTCGAAAACCTTTGCGTCACACATCAGAGTCATAACCTTTGGTCCAACCTTTGCTTTTACAACCGGTACTTTAGAACGTCTTAAATACTTTGGTGTATTCTCAAGAACAACGGCCGGGAGTCCTGCATCTTTTAGCTTCATCTTCTTTTTATCAATAATGAGCATGCTGACGGTCTGCGCAACTGCGTCCATCTGCTGCTGCTGTTCAGCCTGCTTCTTCTGCGCTTTCTTTCCGAAGAAATAGAGTGCTACGCAAACCCCCCCGATGAGAACTACGAGGACGATGAGCATGATTATCATAGGTGTACTCACGATAAAACCCTCCTATATACTATTTTCCGCTTAATTCGCATTTAATATTGTAACATTCTTTATTACAAAGTGCAAGCAGACAGGGGGGGACAATTTTACAATTTGGGGGGGTTACTTTTAAGACGTAAACCGAGTATACTATGTATTATGGTGGTTTATTATTGTTTGCAGAAAGATAGCAGCGCTGGCGTTACTGTTCACTCCCTGTCAATCACTCTGCTGATTGACACGGAGGATGCGTGTTTTGATTTGAATGCATCTCGCCCCCCCATCGCCAAAGGCGATTTAAAATGGCGAGATGCGTTGCTGGTCGCACATCGTGTGAACAGTAACGCGCTGTCCGAAGAATGTGACGGGGTATAGTGAGTAATAATATTTTCACGTTGATTAAGAGAAAGGAAGAGTTGAATGGCAGAGACAATATGGAACACAGTGGTGATGGTTTTTCATTTTATTATGAAGAATATCGTTATCATTAATATTCTTTTATCTCTGATTATTGTATTCTTTGAAAGAAGATCACCGCAGGCAGTATGGACATGGCTGCTTTTGCTTTATTTTATTCCGATTGTTGGATTTATTCTGTATCTGATCATAGGGCAGGATTATCATAAGAATAAGATGTTTAAGGCAAAGGAGATTGAAGGTGAGCTGAAATACGCTGTGCGAAGGCAGGAGGAAACCATTTATCACAGGCAGCTGAAGATGACGAGTCCGGCACTTAACCGGTTCCGGGATCTTGTGCTGTATAATTTGGAGGCTGGACAGGCAGTTCTGACGGATAACAATGATATTCGTATTTATACAGATGGTAAAGAGAAGTTTTATGCACTGATCGAGGAAATGAAACGTGCGAAGAAATATATCCATGTGCAGTATTATATTATCAGGAACGATGAAGTGTGGCAGGATATAGAGAAGGTGCTGATCGAGAAAGCACGTGAAGGCGTAGAAGTCAGAGTTTTGTTTGATAGTATGGGATGTCGTACCATGCACAAAAAAGATTGGGACAGGCTGAAATGTGAAGGAATTCGGGTTGCAGAATTCTTCCCGGCGATTCTGGGACAGCTTCAGATGCGTGTGAATTATCGAAATCACCGAAAGATTGTCGTAATTGATGGAAAGGTTGGTTTTGTTGGTGGTTTCAATATAGGCAGGGAATATATTGGAAAAGATGAAAAGTTTGGTTATTGGAGAGATACGCATTTGTGTATTGAAGGTGCGGCAGTCACATCTCTTGCAGTGAGGTTTGTTCTGGATTGGAATTATGCAGCTCATGAGAACCTGTTTTTGGAAGATCATTTGTTTGAGATTCCGCAGTATGACAGGCATGGATTTGATCCGGTACAGATTATCTCAAGTGGACCGGACTCACAGACGAAGACAATCCATGACAATTATCTTCATCTGATCCACAGTGCAAGAAATCATGTTTATATACAGACACCGTATTTCATACCGGATGCGTCCATTTTGGATGCATTGAAGATTGCAAGCAGATCAGGGGTAGATGTCAGAATTATGATTCCATGCAAACCAGATCATCCATTTGTTTACTGGGCAACATATTCCTACATTGGAGAGATGGTTGCAGCAGGTGCAAAATGTTATGTCTATAATAATGGATTTCTTCACGCAAAGACATTATCAGTAGATGGCATGGTTGCCTGTGTAGGTACAGCGAATATGGACATCCGAAGTTTTGGCCTGAATTTTGAAGTGAATGCAACAATCTATAGTGAGCGTACAGTGCAGAGGCTGGAAAGAGCTTTTGAGAATGATATGACAATGAGTACGCAGGTGACACGAAAGAGATATGAGGAGAGGAATTTACTGATCCGGCTTAAGGAACAGTTTTCCAGATTACTGTCACCACTTTTATAGTGGATAAGACAAAAAAAGAAGAGATTATAAAAGATAAAAGAGGAGAAACAGGAAAATGAAAAAAAGAGTGATTGCGGTTCTTACAGCCGTTCTGATGACAACATCTTTAGCAGGATGCGGCAGTGGAAAGCTGTCCAATGATTATGTGACGGTAGGTAAATACAAAGCACTTGAAGTTACAGAAGTTGCAAAATCGGAGGTGTCTGATGATTCAGTAGAGCAGGAAATACAGTCCAGATTGGAGGCAGCTGCGACAGAGCAGGAGGTAACAGACCGTGCTGCACAGAGCGGAGACTGGGTAAATATTGATTACACAGGAACTCTTGATGGAACAGCATTTGACGGAGGTTCAGCAACGGGATATGATCTGGAACTTGGATCTGGCTCATTCATTGGAGCAAATGGCGACTATCAGGGATTTGAAGATCAGATCGTGGGACATAATACAGGTGAAGAATTTGATATCACTGTACAGTTTCCTGAGAATTATCAGAGTTCTGATCTTGCGGGAAAACCGGCGAATTTCCACATTGTATTGAATAAGATTTATCAGAAAGTAACACCGGAGCTTACAGACGAGTGGGTTGTGAATAACAGTGAAAGCAGCAAGACGGTTGATGAATTCGAGGAAGAGGTGAAAAATTCTCTTCAGGAGCAGCAGGACGATTCAGGTAATTCACAGCTGAAACAAGAAGTACAGACTGCTTTACTGGATCAGATAGAGGTAAATAAATATCCTGACGGTGCGGTAGACGAGCAGGTGAAACAGGCAAATGACTACTATACACAGATTGCACAGATGTACGGAGTAGAGCTGAGTGATTTCATTACAACTTATCTGAATATGACAGAAGATAAATTTAACGAAAAAATTGAAGACTCAGCAAAGCAGGCTGTTCAGCTTGAAGAGGCTGTAAAACTAATCGCAAAGAAAGAGAAACTGGAACCGTCTGATAAGGAATACGAAGAAGGAATGCAGGAGTATGCGGACAAGGCAGGCGCAGATCTGGATACTTACAAGGAGCAGGTGGGAGAAGATGTTCTGAAAGATGCAATCCTTCGTGATAAAGTACTGGATTATCTGGTAGATAATTGCGTACAGGTAGAGCAGTCCGATAAAAATTAAAGGGGGGGGATAAAGGAGGAACAAAAAGCATGATTAAAATGGAGAATGATGTGCTTAGCGTAGAGATTGCTGAGCATGGTGCGGAGCTGACAAAACTGTATAACAAGAAAACAGGTACAGATCTTCTCTGGGATGCAGAACCAAAATTTTGGAAACGTCATTCACCGGTGCTATTTCCAAATGTGGGAAAAACCTATAAGAACACAGTGAAGATTAACGGCACACAGTATCCGACATCACAGCATGGATTTGCAAGAGACAGTGAGTTCAAATGTATTCATGCAGGGAAAGAAACATCAACATTTCTTCTGACATCAACAGATGAGATGAAGGAAGTTATCCATTTGATTTTGAACTTTTCATTACTTACACACTGGAAAAAAATGTACTTCATGTAAAATGGGAAGTAAAGAATCCGTCTGATGAGACAATTTATTTCACAATCGGAGCGCATCCGGCCTTCCGCTTTGCAAAGAACGAGGAAGGAAAGACAGATTATATTCTGAAGTTCCCTGGAAAAGATGAATTGAAGTATTGTCTGATCAATATGAAAGAAATGGCTCCTGATCCGGAGGAACTGCATGAGATGAAACTGAATGAAGAGACATATCCGTTGACAGAAGAACTTTTTGAAAATGATGCGTTGATCTTTGATAATACGCAGATTGAAGAAGCATGGATCTGTCATAAAGACGGAACTCCGTATGTGGGAGTTAAGTCAGAAGGATTCCCAAGCTATGGAATCTGGTCTGTAAAAGACGCACCGTTTGTCTGCCTGGAACCATGATGGAAGATGCGATAATATTGGATTTGATAAAGAAATCTCTGAGAAGCCTGGAATTAATAAGGTAGAGAGCGGAGAGACTTTTGAAAAAGAATATCAGATCGTTGTTGCAATATGAGAATTCAGGCATACTGAGAATAGTATCCTGTAGAAAGGAAAAGCCCCCCCCGTTAACCGGAGGCTTTTTTCTCTTTCATTCTCTTGATCACTTTCAGACGCGTGAACTCTTCACGCTCTTTTTCTTCCAGTGCATTGGTGATCGAATAGACCAGATTTGAATACATTGGAATTGTAATGTTCTGGAGAGCATTTGCTCGTTTCTGCGTCTTCTTGATATTACTTGCAAGACGGTAAGCAGCGTTTTCAACCATGGAAAGCTTGATCGTAAGGTCTTTTACCTTGCGGAAGGCCTCACGGGCAATATCAATCGATTCCTTTGTGGTACTGAAGGCATAGGTCGGCTGACCGGCGTCCGGTACATATTTCACATGAGGAATCTCGGTTCCCATGATACTTCGCGTCTGGATCGTTATGGAATTTTCAATCGGTACAGTGTAGGCGAGCTGTTCTACCATGCTGATACCGTTTTCGATATTAGCACGCTGTAGACATTGATACGCATAAGTAAATGTTGAATCAATCTCTTCCTGTATGGTGCGTGCTTCTTCGATCAGATCCATCAGTCGCGAATTAAAATGTTACGCTTCTTATCCATCAGATCATAACCCTGCCGGGCAAGTGCAAGAGAGTTCTTGGCCAGCATCAGATTACCTTTTGTTGGAAATGTACGTGGATCCATGAAGCTCCCTCCTTTCCCTAGTCTTCTACAGCAGGTTTATAGTATTTATCAAGAATCTTCGTGTCAACACGGTCCAGTTCTTCTCTAGGGAGTTTTCCTAAAAGTTTCCATCCCAGATCCAAAGTCTCTTCCATTGTACGGTTCTCATTAACCCCCCTGTCCGATGTAATGTTGTTCGAAGTCGATACCGAATTCCAGATATTTCTTATCTAGTGGTGAAAGTTCATCTTCACCGATAACAGAAGCCAGATTTCTTGCATCTCCAACCTTTGCATAAGCGGAGAATAACTGATTGGCAAGATCTTGATGATCTTCACGTGTAAAACCTTCTCCGATACCGTCCTTCATCAGACGGGAAAGAGATGGCAGGATATTGATCGGAGGATAGATTGACTGTCCATGAAGCGGGCGGTCAAGTACAATCTGTCCCTCGGTGATATATCCCGTCAGGTCAGGAATCGGATGCGTGATATCGTCGTTTGGCATAGTCAAGATCGGAAGCTGTGTTACAGATCCGTTTACGCCTTGTACAATACCGGCACGTTCGTAGATGGTTGCCAGTTCACTGTACAGATATCCCGGGAATCCTTTACGGCTAGGAATTTCTCCTTTTGAGGAAGAGACCTCACGCATGGCTTCTGCGAAAGAAGTCATATCGGTAAGGATAACGAGGATATGCATATTTTGTTCAAATGCCAGATACTCCGCAGCTGTCAGTGCAACCTTTGGCGTGATCAGACGTTCTACAACCGGGTCATTTGCCAGATTCAAAAACATTGCTACATGATCGGCAACACCGCTTTCTTCAAATGTGTTACGGAAGAAATCAGCAACGTCATGTTTGACACCCATAGCAGCGAATACGATTGCAAATTTTTCATCAGAATCGCTTCCAAGAGAAGCCTGTTTTACGATCTGTGCAGCAAGCTGATCGTGCGGAAGTCCATTTCCGGAGAAAATCGGAAGCTTCTGTCCACGAATCAGAGTTGTCAGTCCGTCGATCGCGGAAATTCCGGTGCGGATATAGTTTCTTGGGTATTCTCTGCGGACCGGGTTGAGCGGAAGTCCGTTCACATCTCTTTTTAAAGTGGAGACAAGCGGCCCGAGGTCATCGATCGGCTGTCCGATACCGTTGAAGGTACGGCCAAGGATATCCGGGGGGGAGAGTGCAATCTCCATCGGGTGTCCGGTCAGTTTCGTATGTGTATTTTTCAGGGACATATTTTCAGAACCTTCGAAGACCTGGATTACTGCCTTGTCTTCGTAAATCTCTACAATACGTCCTATTTTGCGTTCTGTGCCGTCTACGACAAATTCTACGATCTCATCGTAAAAGGCGTCCTGTACGCCCTCTAACACGATCAGAGGGCCGTTGATACTGCTTAAGCCAAGATATTCAATTGACATGATAGTGGTCCCTCCTTATGCATTTTTCTCAAGTACGTGCTGATAGAAAGCATCAATATCTCTGTGATACTGTGCAAACATTTCCGGGCGGTCGTTCGGAACATCGTATTTGATCGCGATGACACGATCGAAAATATTCTCAGATTTTAGTACGGACATCGGATGTCCCATTGTGACAAGGGTACGTGCCTGCTTGTAAAGGTACAGGATCGTATCCATCATCAGGAACTGTTTTTCCATAGAAACGCAGGTGTCATCCGGGTGGAATGCATTTTGCTGCAGGAAACCAAGACGAATCACACGGGCAATCTCAAGGACAAGTTTCTGATCATCCGGGAGTACATCACTTCCGATCAGTTTTACGATCTCAAGAAGACTGCTTTCCTGATTCAACAGTGCCATCAGACGGTTACGGTAGTCAACAAATTTGGGAGACACATTGTCCTGATACCAATGGCTTAAGTCATTCAGATACTCACTGTAACTGGTCAGCCAGTGGATGGCCGGGAAATGTCTTGCATAGGCAAGGCTCTTATCCAGTCCCCAGAAGCAGCGGACGAATCGTTTGGTGTTCTGTGTAACCGGCTCGGAGAAGTCACCACCCTGTGGGGGGAAACAGCACCGATGATCGTAACAGAACCGTCTGTTCCGTTTAAGTTATGCATCATTCCGGCGCGTTCGTAGAACGCAGACAGACGGGACGCAAGATAAGCCGGGAAACCTTCCTCTGCAGGCATCTCTTCCAGACGTCCGGAAAGTTCTCGAAGAGCCTCGGCCCAACGGGAAGTGGAGTCGGCCATAATCGCTACATCGTAGCCCATATCACGGTAATATTCTGCCAGAGTAAGTCCGGTGTAAATGCTGGCTTCACGGGCGGCAACAGGCATGTTGGAAGTATTGGCAATCAGTGTAGTACGGTCCATCAGAGGTTTGCCGGTACGAGGATCGGTCAGTTCACTGAACTCTTCCAAAACCTGTGTCATCTCATTTCCACGCTCACCGCATCCGATATAGATGATGATATCTGCATCGGCCCATTTCGCAATCTGATGCTGTGTCATGGTCTTTCCGGTTCCAAATCCTCCTGGGATGGCAGCGGTACCGCCTTTTGCAATCGGGAACATGGTATCAATGATACGTTGTCCGGTAACAAGCGGAACAGATGCCGGGAAACGGTGATGAGTCGGTCGCGGAGTACGGATCGGCCAGTGCTGAGTCATAGTCAGCTCTTTCTCCTGTCCGTTAGGCAGTTCCAGACGAACCAGAGGTTCGTCAATTGTGTATTCACCGTCTGCAACAGTCACAAGAACAGTTCCCTCTACTTCAGGAGGAACCATACATTTATGAGTGATCGCATGTGTTTCAGGAACTTCTGCGATAATATCACCTGCATGGAGATAATCTCCCTGCTTTACAGTGATATGTGTTTTCCATTTCTTTGTACGGTCCAGAGAATCGACACTGACACCGCGTGTGATAAATGCGCCGCCGGAGGATTCTGCGATATCTTCCAGTGGACGTTCGATACCATCAAAAATGTTGTTCAGGATACCGGGTGCAAGTGTTACGGATACCGGACTTCCACTGGCAATAACTTCTTCGCCCGGGCGAAGCCCCCCCGTTGTTTCCTCATAAACCTGAACGGTTGTCATATCTTTATCCAGTGCAATGACTTCTCCGACTAACTTCTGTTCGCCGACATAGACCATCTCGGACATACGGAATCCTGTGTTGCCTTTCAGATAAATGACGGGACCATTGATGCCGTAAATTTTCGCTGTCTTAAGCAATGCCGTCACCTCCTAAAAATACAAATTTGTCATACTGTTCTTTCAGCTGTGTGCTGAAGGAATTATCGATCAAAATGTTGCGGGAACGGATGACAGCACGGACACCGCCCCGGAAATCTTCGGCGCTGATCGTCAGATGAACTCTTGTAGCACCTTCCAGATCAGAACGTTTTTTTTCATCAGTTGGGTTAATATAGATCGTAAGCTCATCATTTCCGGCAAAAGCCACCGCTTTGCGGATGCATTTGATAAGAAAATTATTATAAGCTTCCGTCTTCATAAATTCATCGATTAATGCGTCTGCTTCCTCGAAGATCTTGTCTTTCAATTCCTGCTGAACCTTGCTTTGACGACGTTTGATCTCCAGCTGGGACTTGGCGAGTGCTGGTTCAGTGAGAGCTTCGCATTGGCAGCTTCCGCCTTGATGCGAGTTTCTGACTGTCTTGTGGCTTCTGCCTTATGATCTTCGAAAACCTTCTCCAGGGCAGCCTGATGGGTGTCAATGATGACATTTCCCTCTAGGCGGGCCTGCTCCATGGATGTGGTTTGCAGGTGTGCGATTTTTTCTTCCAGAGTCAAGAGGAATCCCTCCTTTAGTTCGTAATATAATTGCGTTTATAATTTCAGTCCAATCGCCTCAGTGATATATGAGGTGATAAAGTCTTTCTGACGACCGGTTCCGTGGCGGTCAGGAATTTCGATCAATAACGGCATCTTTCGTTCCAGTCGGAAAGTGTCGATAATGTCCGGAAACTCCTGACCGAACTTCTCAGTCAGAAGAACAATACCGACAGTCGGATCGGAAAGCACTTTTTCCAAAGCTTGTTTCAGCTCATCCCGTTCATGGACGACAACTCCGTCTACACCGGCAAGACGCATTCCGGTGTAAGTGTCGACATTGTCACTGATCAGATACATTTTCATAGGCGGCTCCTTTCTGTTGAAAATCAGAAATTAGAGATTTCCTAAGATCATGAAAGAGATGATCAGTCCGTACAGACAAACACCTTCGGCAAGTCCTACGAAGATCAAGGATTTACCAAGAACGCTGGAATCCTCGCTGATTGCTCCAAGTGCTGCGCTGGCTGCACTTGCAACAGCGATACCACCGCCGATACAGGAAAGACCTGTAACAAGTGCGGCTGCAAGATATCCCATTCCTGTTGCGATTGTAGCACCGGAAGATGCGGCAGCTTCAGCAGCCTGTACATTTGCCGGACCTGCAAGCATCATGATAGATGCAATGGCAAATGCGCCGAAGAAGAAAAATGCGTTGACACCGATTGTACGTTTGTAGCGTTTTTTGTTCTTTTCACCGATCAGATAATATCCGAATGGATGATGATGCTTAAAACAAGTGCTGCGATAAAGATGATTTTTGTTGCTAAACTCATAGTGGAATCCTCCTGATTTCTATACATTTTATGGCTGTCATAGATTTAAGCCAGATAGTTATTTCGTTTTCTTTTTTGTATATGGGTCGAATGCACGTCCGCTTCCTTTGTAGAAACGGCTGAACATCTCATAATATTCCAGACGAAGTACCTGAATACCTACGATCAGTCCTTCGAATCCGCATACGAACAGGTTGCCGAAGATTACTCCGAACCAGTTCGGATTTCCGCTTTCAGTGCCGGCCAGCTGAAGTACTACTTCCATGATAGCGGCATGGCTGACAGCAAATGCACCGATACGGATAAAGGAAATAGTGTTTGAGAAATAACTGAGCAATGTCTCAAACATCTCGAAAAAGCCTTGTACGATGTACATTCCAGGGCCTGTTTCCATTTTGTCGGCACGTTTCTCAATCATGCGGGTCAGAGGCTCTTTCAGGAAAATGAGAAGCAGCGGGACACCAAACATGATACCCATGACAATACCACCCGGAAGCGGATTACCTGTCATAAAGAGAACGATGGTTACTACAACGGCAATGTAGAAAATAAGTCCTGCCACACCGTTTGGATCAAACCAGGTACTTTCGATATCTTTGCTTCTTGCGGCATTAATAATATGTAGGATCATCGCTACGATGATCAGGAACATACCAAATGCGACAGCAACGATAAACACTGTGTTCAGTTTGCCGAGGAACGGCAGTGTAGTCATATGGTCGATTGGTCGTATCCACAATGGTTCAATGATGTCTTCAAATCCGAAAATACTTCCGAACATAAATCCGAAGATTGTGGAAAATACACCGGCAGTTGCGATAATTCCGGCAAGTGGAGCTTTCTTAAAGTGATAGATCAAGCTCCACCGATTAAAAGCAAAAGCCCCCTGTCCGACATCTCCGAACATAACTCCGAAAATAAAGGAGTATGTGATCGCTACGAAAATGGTTGGATCCATCTCATTGTGAGCCGGAAGACCATACATCTGAATGTACATCTCAAATGGTTTGAATAGCTTCGGATTTTCCAGCTTTGTCGGCGGTTCTCCGAAGTATGCATCATGGTCGTCTTCGACAACGACAAAGACTTTATCATCATCTTTGATCTCTTCCAAAAACTTCTCTACATCATCTTCTGCCATCCATCCGCAGAGGATATAAGAATCATCCTGGCTGTCTTTCATCCGAGCAGCATCTTACGGATGTCAAAGTTCTTGGAGAGTTCCTCCAGACGGTTTTTCGCTGCAATAAGCTGTGGTGCCCGGTCAGAAAGCATCTCACCGGCTTCTTTATCCAGATCCTGGATCTCCAGATTGATCCGAGCAATGTCCCGTTCCAGTGACTGGTAAGCGAAAGACGGAGTTCCTTCAAATTCATCTTTCAGCTCGATGCGTTCAAAATGAAGAGAACGGAAAACAGCATCTACCTTTTGTGCCTCTCCTGGAGAAACGAAGTAAGCGCCGTATACGAAGCTTTCATCGCGTTCACCTTCAACGAAGATTGCACTCAAATCATCCATCAGATATTTATTCATCTTGTGATAAGATTCCAGCGCGATCCGTCCGAAACGATATGCAATATATCGATATCCGAGTACCTTGTGAAGATCACAGTCGAGCGGACGGAATGGGGGGGAGAGCAGTTGCTGTTTGGCACGGAGCTCTTCAATCTTAGCTTTCTTTTTCTCTTTCTTTGCCTGCAGACCTTCATAATCCTCGCAGGCTTTGCGAACAACTTCAAACATGTCGTCAAGACCTAAAGAATCATCCGGTGTAATATCATCTACATTCGGAAGATAGCCGACGAACTGGGTTGCCTGGGCAAGTACATCCCGGTACGGATTAAGTTCAATGAACGGGCGAAGATTATCGACTGTCTTGAGTTCAGAAAGTGCGGACTCCAGCTGTATCTCATAACGTGAGAGATACAAGTCTGTGACACGGTCGATATCATCCCTAGGACCGGAAATGTTGATAAATTTCATTTTAACAATCATTGGGTTCTACCTCCAACGTACGCTAACGTCTCGCCTGGTGTCAGTCCGTAACGGATGCATTCCAGAGCGGTAGTCAGCTTTTTGATTTCTTCTTCTTTTAAGAAGAGGTAAGTGTTGACAGCGGCGATGGAGTATGGATTCCGCCTCCTGTCAATTGTGTACAGATGATGGAGACATTCTGAATACATCTGCTCCATGGTAAGCTGCTCAGTGGATTCATAGCGGCGGGCGTAAGGCGTCTGATTGCATAGTGTCTGCAATTCCTCTAATGTTGTTGCCTCGACCATTCCTTTGATCTGGTCGGTTGACAGACGGTAGTGGATCGGAAGAATCAGCTGGTAAATATCAGCAGGTTTCATATTAAAATATTTCTTCGCTCTGTAGATCCACTGCATGTTGAGCAGATCGATCTGAGTGCCGCAATCCCGCTGGTATAATTCCTTGTCTTCCTTTTTCAGGACTTTTTTCCGTGCTTTCCAAAGAGTTGTAAAATAATAAAGATTTAATGCCAGATCGTAGTCATAAAGAGTGACAGAAGGGGAATCCTTTAATTTCTTTAAAGGTTCATAATATTCTGTCTCCTTTAATGTCTCGATCAGTTCATCTGTGGTGCGTGAGGTGATCAGTTTTTCAATCGATATCTGTGAATACCGGTCGAAGAAAGGACGCTTGTAATCAAGATCAAAAGGTTTCTGATAATGGTTGATCACAATCCTCAAACAATAATTGATCAGCTCGACTTCATAAGATTTCAGACGTAGCTTCATAAGCTTGCGCTGCTTCTGTCCGCAAAAGCGATAAAGCTTTGCGTAGTCGCGGTAAAGTGAACGAGTCAGAATCTTCTCAATGCTTCCTCTGTGAAGCTGTTCGGGGGGGGCCAGCTCTTCTAAAATATCTGCGTAAGCTGTCTCCTTCTTCAGATATTCAACTACCTCGGGAACATTGTGCAGGGAAGCGATTTCCTCAAATTGAGCCGGGGGGGTGAGAAGCTTAGCTTCCATTGCCCGGGTTTTCGTTACGATACCACTGTATTCCAGTAGATTTCCCATAGGCTACACCTCAGTGATCCGTCGGAGAATCTCATGAGCATAATCAGAATGTTTTTCATCGTATTCCTTCTGCAGGGCATTAAGTTCATCCTGACTCTCCTGACTTTGCCCGGATAAGATCCGTGAGGTCTCCGCTTCCAGTTTGTCACGAATTTCTTGAATCTGCCGCTGCGTATCAGCTTCAAGCTCTTTGTCGAAATCCATCCGCTTTTTGTCAAAATTTTCATCTAATGCGGACTTTTCGGCTTCTGCATGTTGCACGATTGCAGATGCGGCAGATTCAATCTCTGTCAATTTGTTTATAATAGAGTCCATAACCAGCCTCCTTTTTGTTAGAAATTCATAATATCTTTTATAATACACCTTTTGGAGAAAATTACAAGCAATCTGAAAAGATAATTTATGTTAAATATCCAGAGGTGTTTGAGATAGAGACTGTGAGTCTGAGAATGTCATTAGTATTCTTCAAAATGGCTTTCTTGTGTGGACAGTAATTAGTTGTGAGATGAGAAAAATCATGTTATGATAAGACCTGAAATAATCCGCAGATATCAAAGAAGGTTTTACCTTATAATAGAAAGTACGCAGTAATGCTGTGGTGAAGAACAGGAGAAAAATAGCAGATGAGATTAAGAAATATACCAAGAGCAGATGGCGTGATCGATGCACATCGTGCTGTGATCAAGAAACCAGAGGAGCAGAGAGGTCAGTGGGCTCAGGTCTTTGGAAATGAGAAACCAATTCAGATTGAAATCGGAATGGGAAAGGGCCAGTTTATTTTGAATATGGCTAAGGCTCACCCAGAGATCAATTTTATTGGAATTGAACGTTATTCCAGCGTCCTGCTTCGTGCACTTGAAAAATATGATACAGAGGAATTTGAAAATCTTGAGAATATCCGTTTTATCTGCATGGATGCAAGAGAGATTGAAGCAGTGTTTGCACCGGCAGAGGTGGATAAGATCTTCTTGAACTTCTCAGATCCGTGGCCAAAGGCTAGACATGCGAAACGTAGATTAACATCAACAGAATTCCTTGCAAGATATGAGAAGGTTCTTGTGGAAAATGGAAGAGTAGAATTTAAGACAGATAATACTGAACTTTTCAACTTTTCTCTGGAGCAGGTGAAAGAAGCTGGATGGGAACTGCTTGCTTATACTTACGACCTACATCATCAGGAAGAGATGAATAAGGGGAATATTATGACAGAATATGAGCAGAAATTCTCAGAGAAGGGAAATCCAATCAATAAGCTGATCGCACAGAGAAAATAAGCATCATATATTATATAGAAAGAGTAGAATTCACAGGAGAACAGGATGAGACGGGGGAAATGTTGGAAAGCTGGGGTCCGTGAGTTGTGTTATTGTCATCAGAGACTGAATCGAAGGATTGTCTGCATTTGCAGATCCTTCGAGGAGGTGTATCGAATTTTAAATAGGGGGATATTGCAACAAAGACACGGGAAAGAAGAAACGTTGCTGATATCGTCTGAATTGTATATGAAATTAATAATTTTGAAAAAAATGAAAAAATTTGAAAAAAGGGGGGGTTGCATTCCGGCAACAACTGATATATAATACTATTTGTGTTGAGGAACACAAGACACGAAAACAAAAGAATGCGCGATTAGCTCAGTTGGTAGAGCACCTGACTCTTAATCAGGGTGTCCAGGGTTCGAACCCCTGATCGCGCACTAACAATCACTGTTTTTACAGACATAGGAGCTGTGGGGGGGACGGTGATTTTTTATATATTAGGAAAGTCCTTTCCTAATATATAACGCTCCGCTTAGGATGCGCACTGCGGCGTACAAGGTAGATGTCGCAAGCGACCGCCGCAGGCGCAAGAATGTGCCGAGGCACATTCTTTGTTATGCCCACATTAAGAGGTCACAACAGAACTAACTCTGTTGTGACCATCCTGTCATTCCACGAAAAGACATCATGTTATTACGGAGAATGACTATTGTTTAATTCAGATCGGCTGTCATTTCTGCAACCATAGCCAGATTGTCGTTCGTACTCTGATCCATATCTATAACCTGAACATGAATCTGGTTTGTATCTGTCTGCTCAAACTGAAGCTGGATCTCATACATCCCATTTTCTGGATCTGTTGTTGTTCCACCGAATTTTTCCAGTTTGTTTCCATCAGCATCTGTAAGAATCATCTGTACATTTTCATATTCTTCCGGTACTTCAAGATACAAATAAGTGGACGCCGGTGCTTTCACAATCTTACTTACTGTAAATCCATTGTTTTCTGTATTTACCTCATAAGTATTTAACAGGCTTGTGTCTGTATCTACTGTAAACTCAAGATTCCACTGACCTGTGATCAGATTTTCACCTTCTACATAAGTTGCCGGTTCAGGTTGATTCTCTACCGTTGCATACAACTCAGTGAATTTAATATCTACAGTGGACAGATCTTTAAATGTTTTGTCAGCCAACCATCCGGCACTGATATGCCCCAATCCGACAAAGCTTCCATCCTCTGCTTTTTTCAAGGACAATTCAGCTCCTGTCTCTTCCCCGTTTACATAAACCTGCTGGCTTTTTTCAGGCAATAAATAGTCTTTCTGATTTACCTGATCATTATCTGTTATTGCTGTTATAGTAAAATACATTTCATATCCATCACAATATGCATCTGATACTGTCACTGTCACGCCATTGCTTTCTGCTTCTGATCCTGGATTCTGCACACTTTCTGAATTGTCTGCAATCTTTCCATATGCTGTCTTGTCCTTTTCTCCATATGGCGTATTCTCCTTATTTTTCTGCAGTTTTGCAAAGACATCTCCGATCACTGGAATATTTTTCGCCAGTACTGGATTTGCATAAAATACGCTTCCTGATACTGCGATTACTGCTACCGCTGCAGCTGCCGCTGTCCATGCTTTTCTCTTCTTCTGATTACCATTGTTTAGTTTCTTCATCGTAACATTCCCTTGTCCGATTTCTCTATATGCATCCTGAATTTTCTGTTCTACAACATCTGGGATTTCCAGGTTTTTTTTCAATTCTTTTTTCATCTTTTCCTCAAATGACATCATCAAAACCTCCTTTTTGCTTGCATTTTTTATCAGCTGCATTCTAAAAGCATCCGCTATTCAAATTGGAATTCCGGGTGTTCTTTCAGGTATAGCTTTTTATATACTCCTCGGCCCCCCCTGGAAAGTCTTGTCTTCACTGTATTTTCATTCATCTGCAGTATTTGACTGATTTCTCGGATGCTCATCTCTTCTACATAATATAAAATCAATACAACCCGATATTGCTGTTCCATCTGGTCTAACAGCTCTAGAAAGTCTTCGTTGATTGTCGCTGCTCCCGGTGGTGCTGCAATCTTTTCTTCTGCTTTCTTTCCTTTTATATCTTCTGCCCCCCCATAATACGCTTCAATTCCGACTACTTTCTTCTGTTCCCTAAGCATCTGATTACAATTATTGATTAATATTCTGATCAGCCATGTCTTAAAATACTGTGCTTTTTTTAATTCTTTCAGCTTTTCATAGCAAGTAAGGATGCTTTGCTGAATTGCATCTGCTGCATCAAAATCGTTTTTTAAAATACCGACCGCTACTTTATACATGGCCTGCTTATTTTCTTCTATCAATTCCACGAACGCCTGATCATCTCCCCCCCTTTGCGCCCGCTTTACAAGAGATTTCATTTTATACGCCACCTTCTTTCAATTGTTTTCAAGCTTCATCTCAACCGATTGATACTTATTAGATGAATTTATGGCATAAAAAGTTTCAAAAATGGTACAATCTATAGATAAAGAAAGAGCGATGGGAACAATAAAGCACGAAAAATCTGTTGTAGATTTTTTACAGGTGCTGGAACCGGAATTATTGTATCCTGCTTATTTTCACCGAATTCATCGGTAAGAACTACGGTTATTATTGTTGGAATTATAATGGTATGTATTGGATGGTATAAAAAATCAAAGAGTGACAAAAAGGTATTTCAATATATTAAAGAACATGATTAAATGAATTTTAGGCAGGAACTGCCAGTCGTTGAAGGAATCCTCGTCATTGACGAGGATTCCTTCATGGAAAGAGAAAGCTTGTTACTTATAATTTTGCAGGATTTACATGAACCATGATATGTTTTACTTTAGGAAAAGTCTTTTCGATATCGTTATGCACTTTTTCGGCCACATCATGTGCATCCTGAAGTGTGATGGAGCCATCCAGAGCAATTTCAACATCAACATAGATTTTATTTCCAAAAATTCGAGTTCGAAGTACGTCAATCTTATGAACATTTGGATTGCGCATTACGCAGTTGCGAAGTTGAGTCTCCATTTCTTCGTCACAGGAGTGGTCAACCATTTTGTCGATTGCATCTTTGAAAATATCGGAAGCAGCCTTTACGATAAATACAAAAATCACTAAGCTGGCAATGGAGTCCATGATTGGAAATCCAAGTCTTGAACCGGCGATTCCGACCAATGCGCCGATGGAAGAAAATGCATCGGAACGATGGTGCCAGGCATCTGCATTAGTGCACTGGAATCGATTCTCTTGGCGTGATATCTGGTGTACCAGTACATTGCTCTTTACTTGCAATTGAAATTATGGCGGCAATCAGTGCTAAGATACCAGGTGTTTGTATGTTGTCAGAATTTCCCTGCAATATCGTTTTGAATGCTTCGATTCCGATTCCAAGGCCTGTGATAAGAAGAACGATTGCAAGGACAATTGCAGCTACACACTCTAGGCGTTCATGTCCATAGGGATGTTCTTTGTCCGGTTTTTTGATGCGAGTCTGATTCCAATAATAACTACAAATGTACTGAATACATCTGATGCGGAATGAATGGCGTCACTGATCATCGCATTGGAATGCGCAACAATTCCGGCAAAAAGTTTGAGCAGGGATAGAGCGACGTTTCCAATAATTGTAATGGTAGAGACTTTATTGGCTACTTTTTGGAAATCTTCTTCGTTTGCGATGGGATTTCCGGTTTTCATTGTGCTGTTTTCCATATGTGTTACCTCCAATTTAATAGAACAAGTGAAAGATAGCTCTATGGCACTAAATATATGTGGGAAAATGAAAGAATTGTTTTAAAATAAAAAACACCCACGAATCAGTATTAGCAACTACTGTCCCGCGGATGAAAGATTCCACTGTCGCATCTGCGACCCGACTCCATGATATGATATCACGGTCTGCTCAGTTTGTACTGTAGATTTATATGCAGTGCAAAGAGTTATAGTAGATATAGCATAAAAGAGATGGGTTTGTCAAGAAAAATGAATTGATTTTTGATTACAGATATTAGGAATGATAAAGTCAAGGAATGGGTAATGAAATAAGTTACTTGCGATCCTCTTTTTTGAGTGATAAGATAAAAATACTTGTAAAGAGAGTGAGGTAGAAAAATATGTATTATGTACCAGATGGCACAAAAGAGTGCGGATATTATGAATGTAAAAAATGTGGAAGTCGATTTTTATCTTTACAGACAATGAATACAATTCCCTGTCCGGATTGCGGGATGGATATTGACTATGAAATTGGACCAGATGAAACTTTAGAGACGGCAGAGGATACAGCAGTGCTGGTAGAGAAGATTACAGGAGAAGAGGAAGTTGAGAAGATGGATGCACTTCTGAGCCTGGCAATTACGGGTGGAGACTTTAACTGGATTTAAAATATATCCGAAGATAAAAGAGATTTTT
The DNA here is from genome assembly GCA_001312505.1 of Mediterraneibacter faecis JCM 15917. Lineage (GTDB taxonomy): Bacteria > Bacillota > Clostridia > Lachnospirales > Lachnospiraceae > Mediterraneibacter > Mediterraneibacter faecis. The sequence goes on along the minus strand of BBDW01000017.1, from coordinate 976 downwards.
CCTATTATAGTGGAAAAATCTCTTTCCATTCTCCGGGAGAAAGTGTCTCATCGAGAATAATATCTTCTATAGAAATGCGTTTCAATTCAATTACGCAGCAGTGAACCGCTTTCATCATGCGGCGAATCTGACGCTTACGCCCTTCTCTGATTGTGATCTCTCCGTAAGTGACCGGATGAGTTGGGAGGTTATTACATACGGCATTCTGTACTTCCGGATGTAAAGTATCTATTATATTAGAAAGAATATCCTGACGAAATACTTTTAGTTTCGCAGGAGAAGTAAGAACAGGGGGATCCTTTTAAGAGGATTCCTTTTTCTAATTGTCGGCATCGATCTTCGGTCAAATCGCGAGAACCGTAAAATAATAGGTCTTCTCTTTATGATAAGAAGGGTGCGTAAGTTTCTGATTGAAAACTCCGTCATCTGTAATAAGGAGGAGTCCGGTTGTTTCTCTGTCTAATCGCCCAACCGGATTTAAATTGTCATTATTTAATTCTGAGAAATAGTCCATAACGGTTGGATAAAGGCTATCACGGCGGGCAGTGACGCAGCCAAAAGGTTTGTTGAACATATAATAATGAAACATGTTGTGTCTCCTGTGTCTTTATAAGTGAAATAAATAGATGAGATTGATTATACAGAAAAGTAATAAATTTCACAAGGTGTGCCGCTTATACCTGTCATTGGCTGTAGAAAAGGCGGTTTAATCTCTCTATTTGACATGAATTGTCGGAATTGTCTGAATTGCATGAAATATATAAAAAACATTGACAATTAAAAACAGCTGTGATAAGATAACATTCGTCGCTGAGGAACAGCAAAGAAAACAACAGAGGAACGGAAGATGAAAGAAGACGCGGAGGCGGAACATTCTTGATCGGAAGGAAACTAGAAGATTTAAAAATCAATGAAATGATTGAAAAATAAATCGAAAAAGTTGTTGACAAAGAGTTCTGAAAGTGATATCCTAAAT
>BBDW01000016.1 GCA_001312505.1 Mediterraneibacter faecis JCM 15917 | reverse complement strand
TCCATCATAAGCGTATCCCGACTTTCAGACCTTCCTCAAAAGCAGTCTTCTCCCATGCACAGCACACCGTCCCCTGCCGGTCCATGATCTTTTCCCAAAGTGGAATCTTATCTCCGACATAATCATCTACCAACCTATCCATACCATCTAGCCCACGCAGCCACTCTTCCAGTTCCTTTTCCTTTGCCTTTGCTGCCTTCCCGGCAACTGTGTTTTTCTCTGCGGGGTTGTTCTCTGTGTAATGCTCGTAAATCAGATCCAGCAGATTTTCTACAGGCGGATAATACTCTGGCTCTGTTTTCTTCAAATACTCCTCCAGCATTTCCTTCAATTTTTCTATAATGCTACCATCCTTCCCAACTGAGATTCACATCCTCAGTTACGGCACATATTACCGTAGACTTTTGCACATAGCAACCTATTTTTGGCGTTTTTCGGATGACCCATCTTCTCCTTTACTTCATCCGGCACATCGATTAGTCCGAACCGATAGAACATCCCGTAGATGTAAGTCACGCCCCCCCGGATATCACCCAGAGCTTTCGGTCGGTCTACCACTTCTCCCACCTTTTTAATATTCTTCAATGCCAACAGCACTGAACTCCACGCCAAACTTTTACTCTTCTCCCGGCGGTCGATCCACAGCTCTTTTGTGTACTCACCGTTCCTGCCTTTCCGTACCTCATAAGAAAATGACAGCCCAGAGTAAGTTTTGAATTTTACACCGGCATAAGCCACAACCACACCCCCCCAGAAGTTTTCTTCTGTCGGATCAGTCTTCCACCGCTTCATCGCTCTGTATCTCCGTTGCCGCTCTGCTCCGACACTGATTTTCTTTTTATCTGCTGTACTTGGAAAGTACACACCTTTTTTATATGGCAGGTACGAGGTGACTGAGGCTTTGGAGATCTGGAGAGCATTTGCGGTTGAGAAAATTGCTTCTTTATAGTTCTGTGTTTCTCGATACTCCTCAAAGGTATCCCGCACCTTCTCCGCCACTTCCGATTCATACACGTCGGCTGTGATGAGCAGCTTCCGTACCTTTATTGGATTTAATCCCAGTTCCTCACCGATGGCCTGCAAGGACATCTCAGAATTATAAAGGGTCACAGCAGCGTCCATCTGCTCTTTCAGATTTTTCCCGGCATCGTACTCCGGCTTCAGCTTCTTTCGGCCCCCGCCGGGCTTCCGTGGTTTATATGCTCTTTTCTCTCCCATAATTACTCATGCAACTCCAGCGGCAGTCCATCCGGGTCATGAAAGAAAGTCATCTTCTTGCCGGTGTAATCATCCACACGGATTGGCTCACATTCAATGCCAACTTCCACCAATTCTTTGACCGTCTGCTCCACACCGTCTACGCAGAACGCAAGGTGACGCAATCCACAGGCTTCCGGGCGGTTCACACGCTTTGGAGGATTTTCTTCAGCAAAAATCTCCAGCTCTGTGTGCTCGTTAACATACAGATCCAACTTCCAGTCCTTACGCTCTAGGCGGTAGTTTTCCCTGATGACAGAGAAACCCAGTTTGTTTACATAGAAATCCTTTGCGGCTTCGTAGTCAGATACGATGATTGCAATATGATGTATTTTTGATAAGTTCATTTTTCTCACACTCCTTTTTATTTTCGTTATAACTATATAGTTACCTTCATAATATACCGTGTGAACTTCTGGAGTTCAGTTTGTCCACACGGCATTTCTTTTTTTCTTGGGTTCTTGTTTATTTCAGTTTTTCGAGGATCTCATCCGCACTCATCACACTGGCTAACAATCTCTCAACCACAAACCACACTCTCGGCTTCAGCTTCTTAGCTTCTTCAGCGACCTTAGCATCTGCCTTTGCCTTCTTCTCTTTCAGATCTGCCTTCAAAGTGTCGATGTTTGCGGTGATGGATGCGATCTCTGCAGTCAGGGAAACGATAGATTCCTGCCTCTCTGCAATCTGGGATGCGTAGTCTTTGGTGGTGTTGGTTTTGGGACGGTTTTTGTTGCCTTTCGTTCTGGGCATAGGTGATAACCTATTTCCTTTCATAGTGACTTATGTAAATTAAACATTAGGATTTGGATAGATTTTATCATTTGCTAATGTTGCCAAACCATACTTAATAAGTCTTTTCAAGGGCTTTGATATATCATTTTTTACTAATAGATTACCATGATATTGATTATTGTTCGTAGGTCGTCTCTCATAACTCAATCTTCCCGCTAAAAAATGTGCCTTCATTTTTGTAGCGATTTCTATTCGATCCAGTTCCGCTGCACCTGCTTGAAATTGTATTTCATTACGTCTATCGCTTTTTTGTGACATTATAACATCGAAAGCTTCTTGATTATCATACCATGTAACTGATATTTCGCAAAAGCCATCATCCTCACTGGATCCAAATTAAATGCTTCCTCCGTCAAAACGCCTTCAAGAATAAAATTATTTGAAGAAATTCCACAAAGCATTTTTTGTGGGTAAACTTCTTTACTATTCTCCATAATTAGTACACTCTAAAAATAAAATCTAAAACTTCATGGATAATTTCATCGACATTATTTAAAACTATACTTCCACTTCTTGATTCAAAATTTCTTTTTAAATCATCATTCCAAACCATTCCAAAACTACTTTCATCTTCATCTTTCTCAAATGCGAAATACAAAGATGCATTTCCACTCTTCCATGAAGACGCTAGCTGAACTACTAACGCACCTTCTTCATCCTCATAACACCTTAATTTAGGCATAACAAGGGTTGATTCTTTTTGACATATACAGCGAATATACTCTCTTTTAAATTTTGTCATTACGCTTGATATCTGTCTTCCAGACGATTCCGAAAAAAGTGATAGTGGAATATCTGAAAATATGTCAGCTTCTGATTCAATGCTCATCGTGTATATATCCTGCAAAGAAATCATATTTGGCTGACTTAAATAACTTTTCTTTTCATTCATCGAATCTGTTTTTATAAAATAATTATTTTCCATTTTTATTTTAACTCTTGCGGGTCCATTGCTTCATGAAGTTTACAGGTAATTGATTTTCTAAAAAACTCTGTTGACTTTTGGTGTAAACCTTCGGCAACTTCACCAATTTTATCCATATCAACTTTTCCAACTTGGTAATAGTCACAGTCCAAAATAAATGCATTATCCGGTTCTTTATTATCGGTATTAATAATTCCTAAACCAGAAGATATTCTAACAGATGTTCCGTCCATCACAATTTCCGCTCTTAAAGTGCTTAAGTTGACCTTTTCTACTTCTTCTTGCGAAAAGCTTAAACATCCCAACAAGTGAGGCTTAATAAGTTCTTTCCATTCTACGCCCACGAGCCCCCCCAGTTCCGAACGCTTTATGGCATCCACATATCTCAGACCAACACGTTCAAAATAGGATTGATCATATACTTCACTGAACGCTTTTAAAGGTTTTTCAAAGCGTCTCATCATATCTTCCCACTGTTCATATTTTAATGTTGAAATAGCCAACTGATTCTTTGCCAGCGTAATTTTCCACATTCCATCTTCTGAAATAAATTGGTGCAGCTTTCTTACTGGGCTGTGTCTGAACATAGGATTTATATCTTCACCAGTGATATTCACCGTTATTTCATTTTCTTGTTCAGTTTGCATTTGGTACTGTGGAAATGCTTTTCTTATTTCATCTTGAAATTTGACAGGCATTTCAGCCTCAATAGATAGAATGGTTGGAAAATTTAGCTGATACGCGACCTCGACTAATGGGCATTTTCTATACCTGACTCTCTCAATTTGACACACAGTGCTTTCCTCCTTTTCCACCATTGATAATATTAAACATTTTGTTCCTATGACAAAAGTTCTGTTCCATTTTATTCTTCACATCTTCGCCAATCATAATAGATTGTTGCCTGCTGCTCACCATGGAGAGGTGTGTGATTATTTATAGAGCAGCGTAGGGAGCTTCCGCTCCCAGTATATCACAATTTCATCCAGTTTTACAGACGTTTTCTTGCCTTTATCACTGCACAATACATCATTCCACCAAGTGTGTTATAGAAGATGTCTGATAGCTGAAACGTTCCTAAGCGAAGCAACAACTGCAACATCTCAATGCTTATCGAGAAGATGAACGCTATCTTACCGCTTTGCCACAGTATTTTCTTCCAGCCGTTTCCTATCTTCTCTCCGAATGTCCACATCACTACTGCTGAGAACGGCACCATCATGATTACATTCTCAATACACTCCGTTGTCACAGCTTCTGTTCGCCGTTCACTGTCTCCCAGATGCCCCCCCAGCCGCCCATGACATCGGATAAAGGATTCATCCACAGCTGACGGTTTAACAGGGTTCGGAACAGAATAAGTGAGGTCACAAAAAATAAGAAAAACAACTTCCGAAAGAATACACTCTCCTTGAATTTCTGATACCATGTCACTATGGCACTCTTCCAGCCTTTGCCAGCATGTATTGGCTCATACGCATACAGGTAGAAAAACATAGCAAGAAAAGAAAGCAAGAGCGAGAATCCAAATGGCTCATAAAGAACAGTTAAAATGTTTGTGAGGATCCTTCCGAGTAAATCGATGGTTTCTTTCATCGTCGTTTACAGATCACTGAACAGGTCAGCCTTGTACATGCCATCCGCCAGCATCTTCTTGAAGCTGTCCTTTACTGCTGCAACATCTTCATGATAGGTCATGCCATACCAGGTATCGTTGGTTTTCAGAACCTTCACGGACATTTTACCCTGCTCCAGCAATTCACCGATGAAGATGGGAATTAAGTATTCCGCTTTCAGCGGATTGCCCGGGACTTCCTTCTCGAAAAACTCTTTGAAGCCTTCCTCCAGAACATCCAGAAAATCAGGAGTTAATCCCCACATATTCATAGAAACCAAAGAATTCACATCAATCACTTTTCCGTCTACTTCTGCTCCATCTTTACTTTTTACAATATTCTTTGTCTCCACAACTTCGGTCAGGTTGTTCTGCTCATCCATCTTGCAGATGCCGCGGGTCACACCACCATTATCGGACAGTGTGTTCTTCAGCACAAAACCTGCCATACAGGACTTACCGCCGTTCACCAAATAGTCATGGACGGCTTTAAAGCCCTCTTTGCCGTAGTAATCATCTGCATTAATCACAATGAATGGGGTTTTGATTGCTTTCTTCGCCGCAAGCACGGCCTGTCCAGTTCCCCCACGGCTTTGTACGTCCTTCCGGCAGAGCTCCCGAGATGTCGTTGATATCCTGGAAAGCGTAGTCCACAGTGACATCATGAGAAGCGCAAATGGAAGCAATGCGGTCACCGATGACCTCTTTGAACTCTTTCTCGATATCCTTACGGATGATAAATACTACATGGTTGAATCCAGCCTCAATTGCATCATGGATTGAGTAGTCCATGATGATATGGTTAGCATCATCAACCGGCTCCAACTGTTTGATTCCTGTTCCGAAACGCTGCCGATACCGGCTGCCATGATAAGTAATGTTGTTTTCATGTCCTCTCCTATCTAATTCGACATACCATTGTATGCACTCGTTCATATACTTATAATACATTAATTGTTTCTTGCTTCTATATAGACGACTTACAATGCAAGACTGTGCAGTCAGGGAGGCAGAAGTGTCGAAATCTATGTGCGGTTCGTGCCTCCCACAATGTGCCGTCTGACAGCATTACCCACTAGCCATCCAAAAAATACCCCCCCTCTATAACATCTAATTCATCCGAAGATAAAACATTAGCATGATTATTGATTCGCCAGGCAATGTAGTCAATAAAATCCTGCGATTCTTTATGTAAATATTCCAAGATTTCTATAATATTTTCAAAGTCATGCCAATTACATACCCACGGATAAGGCTCATCCGCATCTTTTTCTAATATTAAAGATGTATTTACTGCCAAGTCTCCGACTTGATTTAAAGTAAGTACAAGTGGTAATATAATCTTCGGAGGAACATTTTCAATGTGAAATTTGTTGGTTTTATTTTCATATAAAATTATGTCCTTCTGCCTTTCTATCCCTGATAACTACCTTGACAATCAGCACCTTCGCATCAATCATTTTTATCTTCTCTTAATATTCGTATTTCAGAACAAATATTACGTGTGCTTGCTTAATGCTGCATAATCAAAGTCGCTAATATACTGCCAGTAATACCTTCTGCTATATTTAACGTTTCCCTTCCCATACATTTCACTGCTTTCATAAACTTTGACTCATCTACATCTTTAACCGCAAGAAGTGCCTCCTCAACAATTTTTACTTCTTCTTCATGTGATTTACTCTCCAACACTTTTTTGATTTCTTCCAATTCTTTTTCGAGCCTCATATATGTTTCTTTATTGCTCCAGTCTATGGATATAGTACGATTATCATTTCCTATAATGGTACTTCCTGATTCCACTTTTTCAATAATATTTCCAACAGATCCATAAACTTTAATATCCATAAAATTTGTTCCCCCCCCTTCTTCTTTTAATTGTGATTTTCTATTTTTGCATTTGAACCATTTTCAATAATAGCCCCAACATCTCCATAAATAGAAGTTTCACCCCTATGTTTTCTTGATGTCAAAAAATGTATATCATAATTAGAAAGAAAATAATTATTCTGTATAGCAACAGTTTCCCCTTTTTTCTCCAGTCTGAATAATTGAGACTTTAATTCGAGTGGCAATTTTTCTGTAACTTTACAAACAAAAAATTCCAACTCTCCTCGACCATTTAATTTTTCCTTTTTTGTAACATCTCTTACAATTTTTTCAATGAATCGTCCAGTAGCATCATATCCACTATATATCATTGCTTCATACCAAACCCTAGCTGAATGATAAATCAACGTGATTTCTGAATCCTCAATTATCTGTTTATCCTCCATTTCAGAAAATTTAGTCATTAACATATCAATATCTTCTGTTAATCTTTTAGATATTTTATCTTTCTCATAATTTTTATCATCAACTATTCTAAAACATCTAAAAAACCTAGTTTTTTTACCCCCCAACCTTCCCTGTTCTCGACTGATTGTAGTTGCATGATGAAGATGAAATTTGAAGTTCTTTTAATATATCTGGATTATTAGCACATATTATAAGCGTATGGTAACATATTTTATAATCAAATGCTTTTTGCTTTAAATACAAGTCACAAATGTCAAGCATAGCATTTGCCTCTCTTTTTAAATCCCGCAAATCTTTTCTTGATTTTTCCTCTATCTTATTTGTAGGGCAAGCATTATATTCATTTAGTATTTGATGTCTTAATTTTTTATAACGTCTTTCAAATTTCAACCGATCAGGTATACTACACTTTTCTTCAAGATTAATCCTCTGCGAATGTTCATTTATGCTCAGCAATGTATAATATGTCTTGTAAAAAAATGTTCCACAATCTGAAAGAAACTTTTCAATACCAGTATTTCTATCAACTCTACCAGAACCCTCAACGTGAGTAGCGAAAATTTTTTCTATATCACGACAATCTCTAGAAGACCTTCCCTGTTTCAGCATCTCCTGAACACAGAATAGGGAATCATCTCTTACATAACATCTCCCTTTCCACATTCCTTCTCTGATACATTCCATATTATTTTTAAAATAATTCATTGCTGACTGAGGACGCTCTGTATTCATATCAGCAATTACTTTAATCTCTGCAATAATAGAAAGTGTACGCTGCATTTCATTTTCACCAATTGACATTATTGTTAATAACTGCTCAAATGTACGCACTTTTGATAAAACATTTCTTTTAAGTTTTTCCTCGTCAGTCTTATCCTTTTTTTGTTTTGTAATACAAAAATGCTTCCCGTTCTTCCGGAGTCGGAAAACAATATTGCAAAAAAGTCATATCATCCGAAAATATATTAGCCTCACGTTTCCAGCCGTCAGTTAATTCTGAATAATCCTTTTCATCAATTACATATTCATCCCTATTAAGATTATGAACAAGCCCATATTCCACCAAATTATCAAATAAAGATTCTTTTTTACCCACTTCATATTCTTTCCCTTTTGCCTTTGAAACAAGCGGACCAAATACCGAATAATAAACAGAATAAGCGTCATCTGTGCCATCTATTTCATCATATAAACTGCCAAACAATTTTTTCTTTGCCGCATTTCTAAAAAACAATACACATAATTGTTCTGCTTCAATTTTCCCAATATGTTTATCACTTTCTACATTTTTTTCAATTAAATCTCCATTTTCCCATTTAAAGCTTGCGTATCGGGCAAGCATATAACTAAACAAATCAAACTCTTTATCCGTCAACCTGGCTACTTCTCCACAACGATAAGCTCTTACAATACTATCGTCCTGAGTATGTACTAAAATTGGCACAAGCATCCCCCCGGTCTATAAGTACATCAATTATATTTGATACAATGCAAAAATCCACTTCATTATTTTTCTGCTCTGCTTCGTCATTTTTCTGTTTGGAAAAAGCATACTTTCTTAACTTCTCATAAAGGCATTGATAAGTTATTACTTTTTTGCTAATCAGATTTCCTTTTGCATCAAAAAACTTTGTTTTTCTCCTTCGCTGCAATTTATATCTCCAAAAATCATAACATAAGCAGCACCTAAATATTCATTAAAAAATAATTGCCTTACTTGTGTTTTTTGTTCCAATTTATATGGCATTTGTAAATCAGATATTTTCTCAATCAGTGTATTTTTTACATAGTCTGAATTTAGCAAACTCTTAGAAAACAATATTTTTTCGTTACTATCAACCCAAACATATTTAAAATCACGTCCATGCACACGCTCACACCATAAGAATCTACTTAAAATATAATGATTCACCGCATAGATCAGAACTTTTGTCCTGTTTTCTTCTATAACAGCCTTATTTTCATTCCAAATAAATTCGTCCAACTTTTCTGTTTGAATATAACTATAAATATGATCAATCGTTTTAGCAGAAATAATAGGAAACAATATTATTGGAAAAATCATCAGTTGATGACTATCTAAATCATGAAAAATCCTAAGTTTTATGCAAATTTCATCAAGATTGATATTAACTCTGCCCAATATTGGACGCAAAATTTCTCCACTATAATGAATTACCTTATTTTCTATACCGTACTTTTTTTGAACTGTACTTGTAATATCCGTCAGCCTATGTTCATGCAAAAAATCATCTAATTCTTCCGAACCATATTCAACAAGCACCGTTGGCTGGTCAATATTATATGGCAACATAGATGCCTCTATGTATCTTGTAATATAATTAGCATAGGAATATATATCCGTTTCATCTAAATATACAAATGGCTCCTGCAAATCTTCACGTAAGTCGGAAAGATTTTGTCCTCTTTCATCTTTCTCAAAATCATTATCCATCCATGCAGAAATATATATATCAGCAATAATTCCATGCTTTAACAAAATCTGTCTTGCATCATTCACAGAACTACCATGAATTACAACATCATCTACCAAAGCTACTATTTTCCCCGATAACTCATCCCATACATTATAAGAAAGAATCCGACTGGAATAAACTTCGCAAGAATACTCATTTGTGATAACTCCATTAAGAAGCAGTGCTTTAAAAAAGCAAATCGCTTTCCGCGCCATAAAGATAACTACATCATAGTGGACAAGAACCTCCTCTAATTTTCTCACATATGAATACGAAATATCGTAAAATTTGTTCGGAAAAATATCGGCAATGTTGACGCAAATATGTTCCCACGCCATTCCCTCAATATCTGATTCTTGAGGAAGTTCATATATAAATTCTTCAATTTTACGCTCATCGATACTCATATTTTCGCTACCTTTGATTTTTTCTTTTGTAATTCCAGTATATGCCTTTATTGCACAATTAACAAATGTTATTTTTTCTGTTATTTAATCCCTCTGGCCCCCCCAATGTGGTCAACTTAAGTATTTTAGAAAAATTTCAGAATTCCTTCAGCCCTGATTTCATCGACATTTGAAGAAATTCTTTTCTTTTTTTACAAAAAAGTACTTGACAAAACCTCTTGAAAGTGAGGTCGCTTCGCGACCTATTAATTAAGGAATTGTTCGTCTCGCCACGAACCTTAATTACACTTTAGGAGGTATGTCATATGAATCGAATTGACATCTGCAAAAATATCATCCAATCCATTAAGGAGTATATCACAACCCCCCCAGAAAAACTGGAACCTCATCGTGCGAAAAATCATTTTGTTCGTAAACGAAAACTTTCTCTTTTTCAAGTAATTATGTATCTGCTTTACACTTCAAAGGCCTCCATGTTTCAAAATCTTTCCCGTATTCGGGAAGATCTTGGAAATCTTGATTTCCCTGACATTTCAAAACAGGCTCTGTCAAAGGCTCGCCAATTTATTAACCCTGCCTTATTTAAAGAGCTCTACTATTTATCAGTTGATTTATTCTATAAGCAGCTCCCATCTCGTAAACTTTGGAATGGATATCATTTATTTGCCATTGATGGTTCCAAAATAGAATTGCCTAATTCGAAATCGAATTTCGAGTTCTTTGGTGAAATGTTTGGATATCCTGATCCAAGCCGGCGTTTTACTATGGGACTTGGTTCCATTGTTTATGATGTTCTTGATGATTATATTGTCCATGCTTCTTTTCAACGGTATCTTGCATCTGAACGTTCCGCCGCTTTAGAGCATTCGCATAATTTAGAAGATTTAAATATCTATCAAAACAGCGTTGCAATCTTTGATCGTGGCTATTATTCTGAAGATATGTTTCGTTACTGTGTCGAGCATCAGCACCTTTGTCTTATGCGCTTAAAACAGAATTATAACATTGCTAAGAAATGCTCTGGAGACATAATCACAATTCTTCCTAGCAACGAAAAAGACGGGACTGAGGATATCAGGATAAGAGTCATCGAAGTTATTCTCGATGATGGAATGAAAGAGCATCTTGCCACCAATCTTTTTAATTCACATATTTCTCAACAGATGTTCCGCGAACTTTACTTCTATCGCTAGCCAGTCGAAGCAAAATATAAGGAATTGAAAAGCCGCCTTGTTATTGAAGAATTTTCCGGTGCAACAACTACTTCAGTGCTTCAAGAATTTTATATCAACGTACTTCTTTCAAACCTGTCATCTCTTATTAAAAATCAAGTTGATGAAGAAATTCAGATTACCTCTAAAAGTACGAATAAATATCGCTACCAAGTAAACCGAGCATTTATTATCGGACGTATCAAAACAATAGTTTCCAAAATCCTGTGTAATCTTTTCAATTTATCTGCAATTGATAGACTATATAAGGAATCTCTCCGATGCCGATCTCAGATTATGCCCGGAAGAACATTCAGGCGGAAAAAGAACAAAGCAATAGGCAGAACACATTTTAACAATAAAAAAGTTGGATTCTAAAATCAATAGCTGTTAATAGGGCTTTTCTGTGAAGCTCTATTAAAGTGCGTCTTCTTTTCAAATCTACCTTCCTCTTTTCTCGATTTCGCACCGTTATTCATTAACCTGAGCAGGCACTTGTCTTAAGTTGACATTAGGTTGACCACATTGGGGGGGTCTGACCCCAATGTGCCCCTTAGCCATCTACTTTATGTACTTCCCTTAACGGTGTCAGTCTGGCCTGCAGTGACTTCATAACAATTTTATTAATATTTTGTGTAAAAAGTACACTTTACTTCCCAAAATTTTATCCATCAACATTACGGCCTGTTTAAATTCTTTTTTGTGTCGATATGCTAATAAGTAAAAAGCATTTGGAATAATGCAACAAAGTATTAATCTAACAACTATACTCATAATACCATCCACAGGTATAGCTTCACAAACCAGATACGTTAGTAATACATTTATGCATGTTACTCCTATATAAAAAACAAAATTGCGTAAAAATTCACCCATTTTTACATGAAATATAACAGTAAATATATTATTTAAAAGCCAAGGCATTCCTACAACAAGTGTACTGATTACTGTTGAAAGCAGTACACCATAAATTCCAATAATTTGAACCAAAATAAGATTTAAAATTAAATTTGTTAATGCTGTTGCTAGCGGTCTAAATCTGTCTTCATGCCACATACCTGCTGCATCTTTATATACGATAAACAGCTGATTAACACATCTGAAAAAGAAATATATAACAAAACAAACTACGCAGCTAATAGGAAAAATATTCTCTTCGCCAATCCATATCTTCATAAACGGCTGATAAATACACATAAGACAGCAGGAACAAAATCCAGTAATCCACGTCACTATTAATGTCAATTTTTTTAAGTCGTTGTAGTTTTTTTCTGGTGTTTCCACAATTAGACTATTTCCAATTCCTGCAGTACACGCTTGTAAAAAGAGCAGAACAAAACCCAATATAGCCGAGAGAATATAAAAATAACTATTATAAGATGCTAAAATTGTTAGTCCCAAAAAAGCAGAAATCACAATACTATCTGCCGAGTTAACAATAATTTCTCCAATCTTTGATGTAAATAAGTCCTTTATTCTTTGGTTAATATCTTTCGACAATTTTTTATTAAAAATTTTAGATGGTCGATATTCTGGAAACATCCTATCAGCTGTTATTGCTGTACCAATATTAAGCAATATCTGGCCTAAAAGAGCTATTATTAGATAGATATAATAGTTCTTAAACAAAAGCAGTGCTATAATTTGACCAACATACATTACTGTATTAGTAATAATAGTAACTTTACTAATCACATCATTTCTCTGATGTGCTGTTAGCAAGCAATTTTTATAGGCAAAAAGCAATAAGATATAACTGTTGCACCCAAATTCAAATAATACAATATATATATATTCAGCCCTGATGGTATATCGCTTTTAATTAATTTAGGTATAAATGGAGTAATGATAATTCCCACAGTAAGAATAATTATTCCAATAATTCGATAATAAAACTGATAAAGTCTCATTAAATCATTAATTGTTGCGCTATCATCCTCTGCGATAGGTTTATACATACTAAAGACCATAGCTGACCCTACGCCCAATTCCGCCAAATTCAAAACTTGTAGAATTGAGGTAAATAAGCTATTAAGCCCTAAATACTCCATTCCCAACATATGAATCATTACTGTTCTAATGACAAACGGAACAAGAAGCTGATAAATTTTCAGTATCATACCTACAACTATATTTCTCGTTGCATTTTTAGTTCTCTCTATACGCATAAGTACTTATCTCCACAAATTATTTTTTGTTTGGAAATAGATATTCATGCGCTCTTTTCCAAACAATTAAAAGCGTCTTGTATTTTCCTTTTTTATCTGGCTTCCAATACTTTTCTAATACTTTTGCAAAGCCACCATCATAATATGTGTTCCAAAAGTTTTTATAATCGGTTGGAATAGTATTCGGTTTTGTAAACTGAAGATTCGATATATATGCTTCTTTCCAAGTATGCTCTTCCTTTTTGATCTTATTTCCAACACTTTCAAAGTATCTTTTTCCAAGTTCAGTATTAATCAAAACAAGACTAACACCCTTCTCTGATCCTCTACTTGAATAAGTTTTAGCCCTATACTGCCAAAAATCAGCCAGCGTAATATCTCCAACTCGCTCCGGGGGGGAGGTGAAGTGACACTTAAAGCAGGACTGCCTTAACGTCAGATCGCCCCCCCAACGAGAAAAAACAGTGATAAGGATCTTCATATTTAGATGAGACATATGACTTTCCATTTTCAAAATCCGCCTTCATTGAAAACACAGTCCATCCAGGCTTTTTATAACGAAAATCCAGCTTTCTAATTTTACTTTTTTGCTTATTCTCAAGCCACTTCCGATAGTCATCATAAATTAGCGGCGATGGTACTCCGTGACACATAATATCTACAAGGAGAAGGTTCTCATAATCTTTTCCTAAATAGTTTTTCAATGCAGCTACTTGGCAAGGAGTTCCCGAAAATAGCACCTTTTTTCCTATACTTAAATCTGCTTTGACCTTTTTATAAATCTGAGATGTATCACTTTGTACATACTTTGAACCACGCATTTGAGTAACTTCATTCAACGATGTAATTCTTTTATGTACCACCTTCATGCTACTATCATAAGCGGCTCCATATGCTACTCCGCCGTCTTCCACAAATTTTTTAGCCAAACACGTAAAAAAGCCGCCAGACGTTGCTGATTTTCTTTCCTTATCATCTTTATCCCAGCATGCAAAAGGAACTGCAGCAGCCTTATTTTTTTTCTGAACATTAACCGGACAAACAGATACGCATTTTCCACAGCGCACACACACAGAATCGTTAATGACCGGATAACTAAATCCCTGTCTATTCTTCTTTACTGAGATTGCCTGCATTTTACAAGTATCAGCACAAGCCAGGCAACCCGTACATGATAATTCGTCACATATTTTCATGCTCTTCTCCATTGTTCTATCACATCTTTCAGCTTTGAATAATATTCTTCTTTAAAATACGGCTTTAATTCATGATAATCAAATTTATCATAAATGCTTCGTATCGTAGGCGCAGCTCTATTTATATCAGAAATATAACATACATTACTATCATATATTCCTTTAAACCAGTCAACACCAGTTACCACCTTATGATCATTTGATTTAATAACAATGACCGGTGTTCCTGCAATTAATGAAAAAATTGTTCCATGGTATCGATCTGTTACAACAACCCTATATTTTCCAAATTCTTTTATCATTGTTTCAACATGTCCATTGATATTTGCTTTTAGATTCTTAAAATCATCTTGAACTGTTGTATCAGATATCTCTACCTCATCAATCTTTTCTAACTCTTTTTTCAAACCCTCGATTTCACCATCGCTATAGAATCGTTCCGAGTCATTGCGACAACATATAAGTATCCCTTTTCGATTTTCTTTTTGGTGCAGCTTTCATTGTTCCAATAAGTGATGTAACAATATCCGGATATAATTCTAATCTATTTTTTGAAAAAATACTTTGAGCCATCTGATATGATACTTTGTCACGGCACATTAACATCACATGACTATTTTGCGCATACACTTTTTTAGCCTGTGCTTCTCTATTTTTATTTTTATACATGATGGTTTGAGGCAACATCACTATTGGTACATTATGCACACTTTTTACAATCAATTTATGAATATAGTCATGTGATCCACCTAAGTCCTGTGTGCAATATCCGCTTTGAAAGAAAATTATATTTTCTTTGTCATCATGCGCTTTTATAAAAGACACAAATTCATCTTCCGCATATGTAATAGTCTCAGCTGACACTTCAATTAAATTATATTCCGAATAATTTTCAGCCAGCCAATTTTTTATACAACAATATTGAGCGAGATCTCCCATATTAGGGTGAGTTGGTACATCAAGGTAAAAAAGAACTTTATCTGTTTCATTCACCTTAAGCATCGCCTTTTCAATTTCTAATATGGCACTTTTTCTTAACCGTTTTTCCTTTACCATCATATAAATTTTTTTAATTGTTGCTTCGACAATTGGATTTGACCCAATTTTTTTTCTTATTGAATATAATTTACTCATAAGCATACTCCCTTCCTATAATGTCAATAAAGTATTGATTGATTATACGGACTTTTTCCTTAAATATCACCTTTCTTACTGACCTTATGATTCTACAAGGTGCGGTTTCCCGCAGACACTTACTCTGCCTCTCTCAACCAGTCATTTCGTCATGATCCGCTTTCCTTTACACGTTTATGCGGTTAGACCTTCCTAGTCGGCTCCTTGCTGGATGTCTTTTCGCATCTTTCAGAAACCCATACCTGACTCCCTTCCGTTTTATGCTTACCGGAACTGTTTTCCAATTATAATTTCTCAAATTATACCTTGCTGCCTAATAAAAACAAGTCAATACGGTTCATTACACTAGCAATCAATAGCGTAACACCAAATGCAATTGCTGTCTTGTAATCATTATTTACCAAATCCATATTTTTTTGTACGCATAAGAAAACAATGCCATGATATAAATATAGTTCATAAGATATTTTTCCCATAAATAAACATATTCTAGATAGTTTATTTTTTCTACATTGAAGCTTTGAAAAAAGCAAATATATAAAAGAAAAAAAACAAACTGAACTAATACAGGCAAACACAACCGAAATTATTTGATACCCTATATAATCACCTATAATCTTTAAAAGGAAGCTGATTCCAAAAGCGACTAGCGTACTCAATACATGCCATACTTTCACCTTAATATTCGGGTGTATCCACCAAAATATTCCTACGATAAAAGCAAAAGCAGAATTATACCAATGTGATCCATACCTTGCTAAAAGTATAAGCACGATATAAAGAATTAAACTAATTCCAATCCAAATAATTCCACTATTTCTCTTCTTATATTTTAAATATACTATTGCAAAAACCTCATACAAATAAAAAAGTGCTATAATATACCAAAAATTTTGATGTATTGGCTGACCTACAGCCAACCAAGATTTAAAGTCAATATCAATTCCAAGTGATTTATAAACAAATAAATAAATCACACAAGCAAGAGTAAATGGAATCAGTATTGTTTTTAAACGTTTTTTTGAAACAATCTAATATCTCTATACTTGTCTTGTTGCAATTGCACAGTTAATCCATATCCTGACAGCCCGAAGAAAATCGCAGTTGTAATATACCCCCCCGTAAACTTAAAAAACCATAAGTATGTAGTGCCAAATATTAAAACAGCGTGATATAACATTATTAATATAGCACATAAACCTTTTAGAAATATATTATTTTCCCTGTCTACCCCCCCCTCTCCATTTTTATGGGTTAATGAGAAACATATAATTACTGTTAAAGCTGTAATAAAAACAAGGCTCTTAATCATTTCTATCAAATCTCTCCATTCTTTTTCATGCATGTCCAACTAAAAGCCTTAATTTTCCTAATTTTGTCGAACAGTTAATAAGTTACACTCTACTTTACAACTTTATAAATGATCCTCCTGTTGGTGAATCAGCCTTTTTATTTAGCTCGTCCTGTTTTTCTTCTCGTTGCCAATTAAACATATATATCAAATACAACAAAATCCCCCCCAATGCCCCCCACCTTCTGAATTAACGCATAACAAAAAGAACACAAATACTAGCAAATAAAACATTGTTCCTGCATTTCTAAAGCTGTTTTTCATCCCACGGTAAATCAAACTTAAATATCCCACACCCAAAAGTAAACCAGCATCAACCAGAAAACTGGCTAAACCGTTTGAAATATTAACAACACCAAATGACTTGAGAGTTTCAACCATTGTCGTATTGAATAAACCATGCCCCCCCATAAAAGGTTCTCTAAAAGCGATCATATATCCCACCAATGTGTCATTATATCGAGTTGCTGCTGACGAGTGACCCGTGTACATTCCATCAAATTTATATTCTATAACATGAGTAGTACTTTCTACGGCGACTAACACAAGTAATCCAGCAACGGCTATATAACGGAGATTTCTTATTAATTGCTTTTCTGAATTATTGTTGTTATTAGCCTTCATAAACATAACTGCCATCATAATAACAAACAAACACATATATCCTGTTGTAGATAGAGTAGTCAGCACTGTTATAAGCACTACTACAACTCTTGACCTGTACTGTCTTTTTGAAAAACCTAGTTCTGATCCATTTGCAAGTAAAAACAATAATGCAAAATTGAGGAAAATTTGATGGGCACCTGGCTCCAAGAACCACCCCGCATTACGATGGAATACAGGGATATTTTTCCATCCAATTGTATAATATGGAGTGAGATAGTAGCCATTAACAGTTCCTTGAGTGAAATGCTGCATTGGCAGTGATCCTATTGTAAGAATATCAGCATATAAAAAACAAACCAAACTTAATACCGCTTCAAAATACATTATATCAACAAAAATTTTTTGAAACCTTTTCTCACTCAAATTGCTTTGAATCATTATACAAAAAAGCATTCTTAATATTACAAGAATAAAGTCATTTAAATCAAACCCATTCATAAATGTAAATGCTGTATTTATCATCATTATGATGATGTAAATCAACAAAAGCTTGCCATTAACTTTTGTTATCTTCCATCCGCAAACAGCCATCAAAACTATTGTGAATCCTATTATGAGCATTGTCGGTCGTATTCTCAAAACTTGAAAATATAAAGACCCGGAAAACAAAATAAACCATAAAATCCCCCCCCAATACTCAAGGAAGTGATTTTTATTTATCTTAAACACAATTAGATTATTCCTTTCCAACCATTTCCTGATAAATTTTTAGCAACTGTTTCATATTCGTTTCTGGACAATGTGTGATTTTCGCATGCTCTCTTGCCTTCTGTGCCATTTGGATTGCTTTTTCACTATCTGAAAAAATGCAATTCACATAATATGCTAACATATATATCTCATCAGCTGGATATGTATAACCTTCAATCGCATGAGTCATCATATTATGAACACCGCCAACCTGAGATGATATACATGGAACCCCCCAGAAGCATCGCTTCTCCTAAAGAATTTGGCGAGTTTTCTATAGAAGATGCAGAAATAAAAACATTGCTTTTCAAATATCTGTTTTTCATTTGCTCTGCATTTAAAAAGCCAGTAAAACTAACATTTTTCTCCAAACCGTATTGTTTAATCAGGGATACTAAATATTTTCCGTAACTGCTCTGTTTATAAAAAGGCAAACTTAAATAATCTTTTCCACCAATATATAAGTGCGCATCTGGGTATTCTTTTACGATTCGATTGAGGGCTTCAATTACTAAATGAATACCTTTAATAGGATAATGTCCTTGGCTGCAAAAAATAGAATGTTTTTCGCAATCAGAATAGTTCCATTCTCCCTCGTAAAATTCATCTCTCAGTGTCTCATTATTAAAATGATATGTCACATTAGGATTAATGTCCCAGGCACACCCTCTATCCCAGTCGGTTCTTCCTATAACATGTTTTACACGGCGAATCGCCTCTTTTTCAAGGACTCCTCGCTTATAAAATACATCTTTTCCTTTTTGAAGATTGCCTTTGAACAAATCTCTTAATGTGTATCGTGTAACAATTTTATGTGGCAAATATGCTGTATAATGATAATAATATTCAGACACTAAACCTTGAATAGAGATTACAACTCTGTCAATAATGCCCACTCTTTCACATGCTTCAACCATTGCCAGACTATGCGAACCTTCTGTTCCCCAAATATGCACAATATCAGGATTCTCTTTTTTTAATATTTTCATTGCCGGTATTATATAACTATCACCAAATCGCTCCACCGATGTCTTATCACACATAATACCATAGTAATTATAGAATTCAGTGCTTCCCTTAATTTCTCGATCAGAATCAAACACATACACCAAAGACGTCCCCCTTTGGCATATTTTCAGATGTTTTTATCAGCCAACCATTCATGTTATTAAGTGGGAGGCCTTCCTTTTTTGCAATCCTAGGAAGAGCAATTCCTCCTAACCATAATATTTTCATAGCCTACTCCTCTAATTCAGTACTAAGTACAAAATTCACAAGTCTCTTTCTATGCATTTCTTGCTCTTGTAAATACTTATCAATACTATCAATAAATATTTGATATTGATTTCTTTCTAAACTAGCAGAAAAATCAAAGTCACTAATATCATCATAAACAAACCCAATATTATGAGTTTTCACAAACTCTGCATATTTTCTCTTCCTTACAATCACCGGAGTTTTCCTATATATAGCATCTAAAATCACACCGCTACTTCTAAGAGCATATGAATCAGAATAATTCAAAACTATAAATTTCGTTTCTCTAATATAGGTATCATATGCTTTATCCGACAGATAACCAATTTCTAAATCAATATTATTGTGTTCCGCACATAGTCTTTTTAACTTTACAATCATCTCTTGATCTTCGGCTAAATTTGCAACCTTCCCTGCTATTTTAACCTGAAAATTGGTCTTAGCTAATGCTTCTGCTGCTTCATATATACCTTTACCATATGCAAGAATGCCAAACACGCCAAAGTCATACTTTTTTTCAAACTGTTCATTACATTTATTATTTTCACAATAAATGTAATCTGGCACTACACATTGCCTAACTTGTAAAGCTTCACCAATTTCGCTTCCAGGGCAAATAATACCTTTAATTCTTTTCCTTGCTAAATTGAAAATTAGTTTTTTCATTCTAGATGCAAGCATATATGTATCATATTGAATCAGATAAACCTCACTTTTAGGTTTAATTAAAGCCAATGCCAAACAAACAGTGCTGACTGCACTACACTGAAATACGATGACACTATTTTTAATTTTTTTCAAAACAAAACAAGCGTTAATAAATGTAGCTATTTTGTTTCGATATTTTCCTTTAGAAGAAATGGAATCGTACGGAAGTGCATAATAATTGGCAAATCTATCTTTATAAACGGGTCCACCAGCAACAAACACATCTGCATATTCCTTAAAAAGTCTGGTATAATTTTCCGCAACAGAAAAATAATGACCCACGGATTTTCCCTTACTATTTGCGCTTTTTATATCAGCAATATATAAATTTTTCATTGACCACTCCTTAACAATCACTGTTCAGCAGAACACATTTTTAATAATTCCTGAGCTAAATTTTCCATAACTTTTTTAGTTGAATAATTTTCAACTATTTCTTCAGATGCTGCGGACATTGATTCTAAATCTGTTTGATACATTGTTTCCAAAACTTTAATTACTTCCGGTTTGTTCAATGTGTCAAATATATATCCATTTCTACCCTCTTCTACAAATTGTCGTGCTCCGTTATAAACCGTCGTTAATACAGGTTTCTTTGCCGCCATAGCTTCTAACACTGATAAGCTACACAAATCCTCTAAAGTAGGAAGAACAAAAACATCACCACACTGCAAATAATGTGATACCTCTTCGTATGACTTATTTCCAACCAATTTCACATTCTTTAACCCATTCTCAATAGTATATCTGCAAATATCATTTTTTAGAATACCGTCTCCGAGAATAAATAAATCCGAATCACGTTGAAATTCTATTTTCATTTCCTTCCATGCTTCCAAAAACTGCAAGATTCCTTTTCTTGGAATTAAACCGGCCACCAAAACATAATTACATTTTTTTATCATGCCATACTCGATCTTCTTTTTCTCAATCTCTGCTTGTGATAAATCTCTAAAGAAATCCACATCCATACTCCAAGTACTTCTAATAAAAGGACCCTTTATGCCATTTGCTTCTAAGAAAGCAACTGCATCATCACTAAATGGCAAGTAAAAATCTGCTGTCTTTAGCATCATTTTTTTAATAAAAGCATCAACGGTTGATCGACCTTCAGCAGCCCTTAAGGTATCTTCTACGACGACACCCAATTTGTATGTTCTTTTCTGTCCAAGAAGTAACATAAGTTGCGTAGAATTACATGCTAATACAACATCAGGTTCAATTTCCTTAATCTTCTTTCTCAATTCGGTAGAAAAAACTCTAGATTTTTGCATCTTATAGCCATCTTTTCTATTTTTTATTTCAAAACTTTTTTGTGATTTTTCCTTGAAGAAGATAAGTTTTTACACCTTCTATATTTTGAAAGTGCCAGCCCGCTCTTTCCGCATTGGTATCTCTTTCTGCAATTACATGCACTTCAATATCTTTATTTTTTGCTAATTCCTGATATCTAGGAATTGCGTATGGAGCAATAATTGGCACGACATATACGACTTTTATCATAACAATCCCCCCCTTTTCACTTAGATTTCCCATACAATATCTTTCTTCAATATTTTAGGAGGATTTCCACCAACAACAATATTATTTTCCTTAAATGATTTTGATAACACAGTACCTTCCGCTATAACAGTATCATTTCCCACTATAACGCCTTTAAGTGTTTTTACATGTGCTGAAAACCAAACTCTATCGCCAATAATAATAGGTTTATTTACATTTTTTCTTTCCTTCTTATCGAAATCAGTACTATCGTAAATTTTATGTGCATCTCCATCTGCAAATTCACAGTCCCATCCAATCAATACATTACTGCCAAATCGTATATGCTTATAACAAATTATCCTAGATGGTGCAGAGATATGAAATTTATTACCCATAATCAGATGTCCATAATTTCTTATTACTGATCCATTTCTAATGCTTGCTGTATTTTCAAATTCAACTAATCCATCGTTAATCCAAACAAACGATAATTTAGAGTTGTCATACATTTCTGGTGCTTGAAACCCTAATTTTATCATTCCTGTTTTATAAGGAGCATTTATTAAAATAGAACCCTTCATTTTTCTCATCTTTGTTTTAGAACTAACTAAAACTGGTAGTTTTATACCTTTAAGACCAAAATAATGCAAATTAAATAGGATACTCTTAGGAATTCCCAATAACACCTGCACTATCAAGACTAATTTTGTCTTCTTAGACTTTTTTTCCCAGTATTCCTCTGGTTTCTCATATGAAGAATAATCCATCATATATTCCTTCCCACTACTTTTGAATAAATTTCTATAAGTCTTTGATAATTTATGTTCTGAGAATACATTCTCTCAAACATATTTTTTACTTCAAGATTATCAATTGAATCTATTTTAAGAATACTCTTAATCAATGACTCAACATTATTCAATATAAATGTATATCCAGTCACACCGTTTTCAATTAGACTTCCCACATTACCCATCGCTGTACCAACTACAGGCGTACCTACACTATATGCCTCAACTATTGTCATGGGAAAACCTTCATACCACTGGGTTGGTAAAACGAGAGCTTTTGATTTGGCAATAATTTTTCTAACTTCTGTATTAGCTACAAAACCTTTCATCACAATCTTAGTGCAATCATGCTCTGCAATAAACTTTGAGCACCATTCCTGCATGGGACCGGATCCGTATATGTGTAACTCAGGAATACTATCACCATATCTTCTTTCAAATTCCAACCAGGCTTCCATTAGGAAATCTATTCCTTTTAACTTATCTAACCGCCCCCCCACGAATACAATTTGATTTTCCCTTTTCCTATCGCATAATGGAACATCTAAATTCAAAACGAAATTAGGTTTAACAAATACCTTTTCTGGTTTAATTTGATTTATTTCTAACAGCTTATTTTTATTAAACTCTGTAAGACATATATAATTTAATTTTCCATATACCCTCGTCATCCTATGAACAATTGTATTTACTGCACAAAACAACGTTTGAGCTCTGCTATTTCTATAACATCCGTGTTGAATTGAACAAAATATATTTTTTTTACACAATCTTCACATATATGTCCATTTCGATATAAAGTTGCCCCCGGACACATAAGTCTAAAATTATGTATTGTTTGCACAACAGGAACCTTGCACGAAAGTGCAGAATAATATACTGACGGACTAACAAGAGTTAATGTATTATGCACATGAACAACATCTATATTATTTTCTTTGATTATCTGACGAACTTCAAAATATGTTCGCATAGAAAAAAGCGCAGAAAAAGGCAATAGTATTTTCTTTAACTTTGAAATATTCTTTATTTCCGAATTGTTTCTTGTATATAGTACTACGTTATGCCCATTCGCTTCTAGAAGATGCTTTTCATTATTTACAACTGTATCTTCTCCTCCTGGGACTTGATAATAGTTGTGTACAATCAGTATATTCAAAGCACTCCCTCCGTTCTAATATCTTCTCTTTTACTTAATTAAGCCAATATAGTTTGCTAAATACTTAATATAATATCTAATGCGACCTTTTAAATTAAAACCAGCATACTTACTAAGAATTGCATCAAATCCGTATTTACTCATATATTCTCTAAAAGCCTCATTATCGTTCGGCTTTACAGTTGGAGAATTTAGACCTGTTTGATACTTAATAAAAGAATCATCAATACATTTATGAAGAATCCAATTGAACTCAACAGACATATTTGTTAACAATTCAATGATACCCTTTCCCTTATCAGAGTTTACTGTAATTAAACTTACACCAGCTTCTTTTTGTTTTTGAGTAATAATTCCCGAAAAAATGTCTTCTGCACCCCCCCAAAAATCACCTAGCGTAATATCTCCAGGTCTATCTGTTGATGAAAATTTACATTGATAGCAGCTTCGTCTCATTATTTGATGGGTAAAGTATAAATCCATATAGACCTGTAAATCGTGCGAGTTAACTATTCTTTCTCCATCTTCAAATTCAGCCATTAGCGAATATCCGTGCCAACGCATACCCTTATATCTAAATGAAAAACTTTTGATTTTTTTTCATGTCGTTTTTCTAACCATTCTTTATACTGCCGCCACAAACTTTTCTCTGGTGATCCATGACAAATCAAATCAATTGTTAATAGATTGTTTGTATTAAAATTCTCTCTGTCTAAAAACGACTTTAATGCATACACTTGACACGGAGTTCCCGTAAATATTACATATGCACCCTTTATTAAGTCTTCTTTAACTTGCATTAACGACTTGTTATATTCACTAAATACATATTTTGATCCTCGTAAAGAACTATAGTCCTCTTTAGCCTCATATCTTTGATGAACTAAATTTAAATGTTCATCAAATGCGGCACCATATACAATCACATCTTGATTTTCTTTCTTTGATACCGCAGTAACAATAGCTGAAAAAGCTCCACCAGAAGAAGATTCTTTTATAATCTCTGGAGTGTTGCAAAACAAATATCCCTTCATTCCTTATCCCCCCCACTTATACATTTTTCTAAAAACATGATAGATTTCTTTCTTTCAGCCTTAAGTATCTGCTCGACTGCGGTATAGTCTGGCTCTATATCATACATTTCATCTGCAAGGCGGCTTTCCAATTCTAGCTTTGTCAAGATACTATTTAATCTATCTGAATATTTTGGAGGCATTACAACCGTAAATTTTTTGTGTAGATTAATAGAAAACGCTGTTCCGTGGAAAGAATCTGTAACAATATAATCGGCATTTGCAATCATTGAAACAAAATACTCTGGACGCTGGAATGCCATATTAATATCTACTCCTGCTTTTTTCACAACATCACGGCTAAACTTCACTACTTTAAGGTTATGTTCTTTAGCTATTCGATTTGCAATTTCCAGCAATTTAGGATTTGGATTAAGCTGATATACCAACACATACTTCTCTTTAACCAAACGTTTATTGGAAAAAGTTCTCCACTCATTCCCGTCGAGTAAAAAAGTAGGATCAAGTAAATACTCAGCATCAAGCCCTAAATTTGTAATAATTTCTTTTCCAGACTTCTCTCTCACTGATATATAATCATATCGACTAAGTAACTTTTTTACCTCTGCTGCCTCTATATCTGATAAACTACCCTTTCCAAAACTTGATGCATACGCAACCTTTCGCACTGTATCCGGTGCGAACTTCAAAAAAATGCGGAATCAATGCGACCTTCAAATTCTGGATTCCACACCTGATCGCTTCCTGACATATACACATCATATTTAGGAATCTTTGTTTCTAAGTCTTCTTCTGAATAATAAACATTCTTACCAACTGGCAGATATTCTTTCAAAAATGTGTTATATCTATAATAAATCAAGGCTCTAATAGGAAGCGATGCCGCCATAATAATATATTTTTTTAAAGTACTATTATATCTACGCGGATGAACATAAAAAAACTGTACAGATGTTTTAAATCGCTCAGGAATATAATTTATAATTTCCGCCTTTGCTCCAACTTTTTCAATTGCTTTTACTAACGCATAAGATTGTAAGACTGCACCATAGTTATCAGATTTATGCATTGTAATGATTCCAACACTGGTTAATTTCTTTTCCATACTTATTTCCTTCTAATCATTGCATTCCAAATAAACTTTGTATTAGTGCTCCAATATCTCTTAAACAGTCTCTTCGGATCTTGTACTAAGCGATATACCCATTCCAGGTTATGTTTCTGCATCCACATCGGAGCACGCTTAATATTCTCTGCATAATAGTCAAATCCAGCTCCGACACCTATCATCAACCCATTTACTTTTCCATGATGTTCCGCCATCCATTTTTCCTGTTTCGGAGCGCCAAGACCAACCCATACGAAATCTGGCTTCACTTCATTAATTCTCTCTACAACTGCCTTGTCTTCCTCTTCTGTCATTGGACGAAATGGAGGGCTGTACATTCCTGCAATCTGAATTCCCGGATAATTTTCATTCAACTTTTTATAAAAAAGTTCCAGGGTTTCCTCTGTACTTCCGTAAAAATAATGACGGTATCCTTTCTCCGCTGAGATTTTGAATATCTCTCCCATCAGACTTGGCCCCGTCGTACGTTCCATGTTTTGATATCCACGTTTTCGACCTACAGAAGAAAGTGGTCCTCCATCTGGAATTGCCATAAGTCCTCCGTTTTGAATGGAACAATAGGATGGATGTTCATAACTTGTTACTGTCGTGTGTACATTCGACACGCAGATGTAATCTCCTTTTATATCATCCAGATTCTTATCCAGATACTCCAACAACCATTCCATATTGATAGCTGCTATATTAACGCCCATAATATTGCAGGTAGGTATCTGCTTCTTGTCCACTTTTCTCTGATAGGTACTTCTCATTTCTATCTTGTCTCCATAAACATTTTCAATCAAACTTCTTTTATACTTTTCTCACAACTTCCAGCCCCACCGTAACTTTCGTCTTCCTTCCCAGAAACTCCAGTTCCAGCACAGCTGTCCGTTTATGCCGGTCGATCTTCATGACTTTCCCCCCCTGATAATCTTTCAGAGGTCCGTCTGTTACAACCAGCTCAGATCCAACCAGATATCCTTCGGACATCTTCAGAATCCGTTCTTCACCCGTATATCTCTGAAGGAATTCTACTTCCTCCTGATACAACGGAATTGCTCCGTCATCATCACCTAGTGTTTTTGCGAACTCCGGAATTCTTTTCAAAAGTTTCTGGAGTTCCTGCGGATGGTCACTGACAAAGAAGAGGTATCCGGGCAATAAATGAGCCAGCTGTTTTGTCGGCTGGCCTTTTACTTTTCTATATTTTTCATACGTCGGAATAAAGCATTCCTCGTATGCGTCCGGATAATAATGACGGAATGTCTTACATAACTCCAGAACTCTGTCTTCCTGTCCACTTCGTACCCATACTGCATACCACATAACTTTATTCACTCAACTTTCCCTGCTTTTAAGCGTGCTTCGCCATATCACAGGGAATTCATTGAACATATCATTTCTTTCTCTGTGACTCTCTTCTTTCCCTATGACCATATACACTGGAAACGCGGCGATGCGACGATTTCTTCCTGTATAATCCTGCCTGCCGCTCACCTGATTCCGATAAACTGCAGGGAATCATTTCTGTCCATCTCAACTAGTCTTAATTTCCTGACATCCTGCTTCTACCTGTAATTCTCCGTTCACTTTCCGAACATTGAATACGAGCGGATGCTCCTTTCCCCACTGGGGGGGATCTTCCTGATCTTTCTGATTCCATTCCTTCCATATATTAATGAAACTGTTATGGATCAGATTTTCTGCTTCCAGACGCGCCTGAACTGCTTCGTCATAATCTTCAAAGAGTCCGACGTAATACCGCTTCCCTTTGAATCCGATATCCACACGGTAACGGTTGCTGTTCTTCAGATAAAAGACACCTCGGAAACCACTTTCGTTGTCTCTTCGCTTCTTTCTCTTCTCCAGAACTTCCACACAGGTTCCATCGACAAGATGTCTTCTCTGTGCAATCTGCTTCTGGTTCTTGTCTTTCAGACATCCACAGCTTCTGTTATTGCCATCCAGTAATGCACCGGCAGCTACATCAATCTCATTACCACATTCACAGACACAATGCCAATACACAGAACCTCTATGATCTCTGCGTTCTGTCGGATATACTGCTGTAAGTAGTCCAAACTTCTGTCCGCTTAGATCTCTGGGTCTTCTTCCCATACTCATTCCTGTCCTTATTCTGCTTTTAAATTTCGTAGAGTATACAACTCTACGAATTCCTTTATAGTTAATTTACGGTTTAAAAAGACTTTAATCATTGATATCTTACTCTCATTATACGTTCAAGTCAAGGAAGAAATGTCGAAATTTGTGTATTTTTATCAAAAATACGCAAAAATCATTTTCATTACACAACACTGCTTATTTTTTTGTGATTATTGACTTATTTACCGTCAAAAAAATGGTCAAAATGGAGGAGAAACACATGCCACGAAAAGGAGAAAATATTTACAAAAGGAAGGACGGACGCTGGGAAGCCAGATACATTTATGCATTCAAAGAAGATGGGAGTCCCAGATACCGTTCTATCTATGCAGCAGATTATTTAACTGTTAAGAAAAAGCAAAATGATGCAAAGCGAAAAATGGATCCACGTCTTTTTCAAAGTGTCCGTATGAAGAAAAACATTTCCTTTTATGGACTGCTCTGGCTGGAGCGACTGAAGCCTTCCAGCAAGGAATCTACTTATGTAAGATACCATTATCTTTTCAGCCACTATATCAGTCCTATGATTGGTGATCGTCTTGTCTATACGTTCAGCAATAAAGATTGTGAAGTATTTCTGAACAGGTTGTTGGTTTCAGGGAAAAGTGATGGTTCTGGATTGGCTCCGAAAACAGTTACCGATATCCGTTCTGTTGTCAAATTAATTTTAAAGACTGCTGAAAAGGAAGGGGAACTGTCTCTTTGTAACCCGGAACTTTGTCCTGTTAAGCCTGTCAGAAAACCGCTTCGGATTCTCTCTTTAAAGGAACAGCAGACCTTGCAGGACTACTTATTGGGGAATCCGACACATAAAAACATCGGGACACTGATTGCACTATATACAGGAGTACGTCTTGGGGGGGAACTTTGCGCAATGCAGTGGAAGGATATTCATTTTCAGGAACAATATCTGGAGATATCTAAGACTTTACACAGAGTTAAGGACCACACAGATGATTCGGAACATAATACAAAAATCATTATCACTCCACCAAAAACAGAAAGCTCCATCCGTAATATTCCGATTCCCGATTTCCTGTTTGAGATCTTGCAGCAATACGTCCAATCTCACAAGATAGATCTCGAAGCATATACCTCACCGGAAAGAAGATGAATTTTCGCGAACCGCGGTCGATCGAATATTATTTCAAAAAAACTCTGAAAAAATGTCAGATCGAACCACTTCATTTTCACTGTCTGCGACATACTTTTGCAACCCGTTGCGTAGAACTTGGATTCGATATGAAGACGTTAAGTGAGATTTTAGGACATTCCAATATTAACACAACTCTAAACCGGTATGTGCATCCTTCTATGGAGCAGAAACATCAAAACATGGATAAGCTAAACGCTGTATTTACCGTCAAATAATTGGTCATATCTTTTAAAAACCCCCATAAATTCAACTTAATTTCATTTTTTCGTAGAGTTGTATACTCTACGAATTTTTTCTAATATAACATTTTTTGAAGCAGATGAAAATCTGCTTATTTGTCGTGGAAAAATATAATATCATTCATTTATAATTGAACATCCAACTGCATTTAGAACATACAACAAAAAGGAGATACTTATACATGAATACACTTATTACCATTACTGAAAAATACCTTGAATACTGTAAATCACAGAAAAGACTAGACTATAAGACAATTAAAGCATATCGAATTGATTTAAAACAGTTTACATCCTTTTGCAACAATACAGATATACACACTTTATCTGCAGCCGATATTGAAAACTTCATCGGATATTTACATCAAAATTTCAAACCTAAAACAGTAAAAAGGAAATTAGCCTCGTTAAAAGCCTTTTTTCACTATTTAGAATACAAAAGTATTATAGAGATAAACCCTTTCAATAGAATTAAAACTAAATTTAGAGAACCATTGCTTCTCCCTAAGACAATTCCTTTACATACGGTTGAAAATCTATTATCAACAGTGTATAAAGAATACTCCCTTTCCCATACTGATTACCGAAAAAACGTACACTCCTAGATATTGCTGTTTTAGAAACATTATTCTCTACCGGTATGAGAATTTCTGAGCTATGTAATTTAAAAAGTTCTGATGTTGATATGCATGATGCAGTAATTCGAATATATGGCAAAGGTGCCAAAGAACGCATAATTCAGATTGGAAATGAAGATGTTATTAGCCTACTTAAAAGCTATGAAAATAAATATGTTTCAGAAATACAAGATTGCGGTTATTTTTTTACAAACCAAAATGCAACATCACTCTCCGATCAAGCGGTTAGGCGAATGATTAATAAATACTGCTCACTCGCAGCAATTGAATTACATATAACACCACATATGTTCCGACACACCTTTGCTACAAGCCTGTTAGAAGCTGATGTTGATATCCGATATATTCAGGAAATGCTTGGACACAGTTCTATTACAGTGACTGAAATTTATACACATGTTACACTTTCTAAACAAAAAGACATCCTTACTACAAAACATCCAAGGCAGAATTTTTCTTTTCCTGAAATGTATGCTAAATAAGTGATAGATAATTCTGAGTTATCCGTCAGAAATACAATACAAGGGAGAAAATGCAGATGCTAGAAATAATTGGACAATCTTTATTAGAGGCGGCAGCTCAAACTTTTGTTGGTGCTATTGCTGGATACTCTTTTGATAAAATGAAAAACAGGATTTACGGAGACAATAGCTTTGATGGTCCTTTTGATTTATGGCAAAGAGGAATTCATTGCCAAAACATTACATATGAAGATACTATTGCATTTGATGGATTGTTGTCTCCTTACATTCAACTTTTTCCAAGAGATCCATATGAAAATGCCGTTCGATGGAATTCACTATATAGTTTTGAAGGAAAAATTGATGCGAAGGAATTTAGCAACTTGGAATTTTATGCCGGCTCAGATGAGACAATCCGTACAGGTTCTCTCAATGGTGAAACATTAGTCGGATTATATAGTAGGTATGGATATATCGGAGAAGGGATATTAGGTGTAATATCTACATCATATTTATTGAAACATATTCCAGAATTTTTTCAAGAGGATTTTTATGGAAAACATGTAAGAATTACAGCTACATTATCAAAATGTCCTGCCCAACATGGATTTGTAGCTCAAGGTATGTTTCAGAAAGCGGGATTGACTTTAAATACGGATCAATATAGTGAAATCCCTTATTTAAAGATAAATTCGATTAAATTATATAATAAGGATAGAGATAATATTTGTTCTTTATTAGGTTCACCATGGGCTGCAACAGCACAAGAAAATGAGCCATATTTAGTCCAATATGGTTATATTAGCAATCGCAACGAAATAAACTCTTGTATAGGAAGAATGATTAATTCTCCTTCATGGGACAAGGTGAAGGTGTATTATGATGCGATAAAATCACCTTCACCATCAATAAGTTTTACTAATCAGTTTATTCTATAACATTGCCTTTATGTATGGCGGTAAATATAAATAATAGGGCAAATTTTGTGGTGAATAGAACTCAAATGGTAAATTATTGGTTTCCAAACACTTTTTTTGAAACGAATTAAGGGTACTCTTACATGTCTGAGCAATATTTTTGTTTTTTCCCCCCCAAATTGTTTGAATATGTAAGATGCCTGGATATTCAGGGACTGTGACCAACGATAATGCAATGTTGCTACATTTTTTGATTTCCTGAATAGAATCATGAGTTATGGTTCCGTCAAAAATATGTCGGTATATGATGTCTGAACAAACTCCTTTATCAGTAAGCATATCATTCATTTTTTTAAAGAATGAATATCCGTATGTGTTGCTTTCTTTCAATAAATTAAAGCAATCATTAACGATTACATCATAATGTGTTTTATCACTATCCAAAAATTCCACACCATCATTTTCTACAAAGTGAAATCTTTTATCAGCAAGAACCGTCTTAGCATGATTGTAATAATGCTCCATCAGCTTTAATACAGTGTAATCGTGGTCGCATAATGTTATTGCTTGTATTGATGGATATTTCAGCAATTCATAGGCAGCAAATAATGAGCCTCCACCAAGTACAAGAGCTGTTTGTGGACAGTCACAAAAGCTTATAGGTAAATGAACCAGTTGTTCATGATACATACATTGGTAATTTTCGATATGTTGTATCTCACCATTTATTACCAAGACTAAACCGAGTGTATCGTGACGATATATTTTAATTTTTTGTTTTAGAGTAACCATAGATTCCAGTAGTTTCAAATTATCCAAATATAGTGAGATATTCTCTTTTTCGTAAAAATTCAAATCTTATCCTCCCCCCTTGTCTATATTTCTGACAGATAACTCAGAATTATCTATCACTCATATTATAATATCATAATATATCTTCCGCAATACCACTGTATCGTTCAGATATTAAAGCTCTTTTTATTCCTTTTATTTTTCTTATACTACAGCTTCTATGATCGTCTTAGAATCCACTTCTACCTGCCGCACTCCGATCTCTTTCTTCTGATTGAAACTGAATGTCACCATATAGCCCTTATCCAGATGATAGCTGTTCAAGTAATCAACCAACTGTTCTTCTCCCTGTCGGTTATACTCCTCCCCCCCATGCCAGATCTTCAGTTCGATTATATATCGTTCTCCAAGATAGTCTACAATCACATCTGTCCTGCGCTGATCCCTTGTCTCAGCTTCAATATAATAATTACCGACTCCATTAATAATTGGTCTGAGATACAACAGAAAGTATTTTCTGCCTTCTTTTTCAATGAATTTCTCATCCCGATCTCCGTAAATATCATGAAAATGAACAACGAACCGTTCTAAGATCAAATCCATGTTCAAGTGCCCATTCATCACAAATTGATTTTTATCCAGCAAGGATTTATCATAAATATCTTTACTCTGCATTTCAACGGTTGACAGATAATAGTTGTATAATCGTGTCTCAAAGATTCGGTTCGCAATCACAACTTTTCCATTCTGATTTTTCACAAAGCCAAACATTGTCGCAATATCAATGGATGTCTCATCTGCATTATATGCAATACTCTTCCCTGTGAAGAGAATCGTTTGAATGGTCTGGTTCAGTTCCGGATAATCCTTTAACTTATTGAACAATGATTCGAACAACGTATTTTTTTCTGATAAAAGCATGCGGACAGCTTCCTCAAAGCCTTTTTTTGTCCACACATCACTAAGTGAAGGATATGACTCTTCCTGACTTATTCTTTCATCCATCAATTGACAAAGGCGTGATACAAGAAATGGGTATCCTGAAGTATAATTATGCAACCATTGTGCCATATCATTTATGTTCATGCCGGTATGATAATCCGCTTCATATTCTTCCAGCATTCCTGCAATTTCTTCCTTGGAAAAGCTCATATCGACTGTAAACTCTGCTGCGATATTCCATGGACTGTTATATTTATGTTCTTCTTCCGGTCGGAGTTTTCTTTTCAGATTCTTAATATCATACACTCCTGCAAGGATGACAGATTGAAATGCAGGCTGAATATCTCTGTCGATATATTGAGCCCGCAACTGTGCCAGAAAGTCTAAAAAGACCTGATTATTCGACGCACTGTCTACTTCATCAATCATAATTACAATCGGTTTATCAGCGGAAGCACAAAGATCACTAAGATAGCCAAAAAGTGAACGGAGTGTAAAGTTCTCATTTAATGGACGCTCACTGATCTTTCTTCTTAAGTTCTCTAAAGATTCTTCCATTTTCTTTGGAAACTCTCTGTATCTTCTCTCAAACTCCTCCAAAATGGAATCTGCAAATGAATTTGCAAATCTGCTTTCTGTTTCGAACTCAGCACTTCCAAATGTCTGGAAATCCAAGGAAACCACATAATAGTCTTTCATCAGATTTCTATACAAAGCTCTCAGCGTGGTCGTCTTTCCATACTGCCGCGCACGGTTGATCGTAAAATATTTCCCTGCATCAACCAGTTTCTTTATCTCTCTCACTCTGCTATCCAGATTAATCATGTAATGTTCCTGTGGGATACATATTGCTGCTGTATTGAATACTTTCGGCATATTATCGCTCCTTTTTGTCCTGCACATTTTCCTACTTAAGATTCTACCATTGCACCTTATAAAAGGCAAGTTTGTTATTTTCTGTCTTGTTCTGCAAAAAATACATTTTATCGTCCACTCTCCGCCCTGCCCTCCTTGAATTTTCTCCTGAAAAATGGTATAACGTTAAATGTATAATGATTAATCTGTTAATTCTAATTAATCAATTCACGTTACTGTCTGATTTCTTAAGACAGTTAAAAACTAATTCACACTGAGGAGAAGAAAATGACGAACATCGAAATGTTAGAAAACACACTCCCGATTGCACCTCTGAAACTGATTGCTATGGAGAGTTGCAAACCTCTGGGACAGAAGGTAAATGATTATATTGTTTCCTTCCGTGAGAACACGATCAACGAAGTAACAGAATCCCCACTTTACAGAAACTATAAGGCCAACAATTACCAGGTAGACTGTAGTTGTCCGAGATTCGGTTCCGGTGAAGCTAAGGGTATCCTGAAAGAGACAATCCGTGGTACTGACCTTTTTATCATGACTGATGTATGCAACTACAGCCTGACTTACACAGTAAACGGACATCTTAACCATATGTCTCCAGATGACCATTATCAGGATCTGAAGAGAATTATCGCTGCTGCAACAGGTAAGCTCGCCGTATCAATGTTATCATGCCTTTCCTTTACGAAAGCAGACAGCACAAGCGTACAAGAAGAGAGTCTCTGGACTGTGCTCTTGCACTGGAAGAACTGGACGCAATGGGCGTTTCCAACATCATTACATTTGATGCTCATGACCCACGTGTACAGAATGCAATTCCACTTAGTGGATTTGACAGCTTTAACCCACAGTATCAGTTCTTAAAGGCACTGTTCCGTGCAGTACCGGATCTGAAAGCTGACAAAGAACATCTGATGATCATCAGCCGGACGAGGGAGCTATGCACCGTGCGGTTTACTTCTCTAACGTACTTGGTGTTGATATGGGTATGTTCTACAAGCGTCGTGACTACTCTACAGTTGTAAACGGAAAGAACCCGATCGTTGCCCATGAATTCCTCGGTGATGATGTGACAGGAAAGGATGTTCTTATCGTTGATGATATGATCTCTTCCGGAGAAAGTATGCTTGATGTTGCAAAACAGCTGAAAGAGCGTAATGCCGGACGTGTCTTTGTATGTACAACATTCGGACTGTTCACAGACGGATTTGATAAATTCGATGAGTATTACAATAAGGGATATATCAGTAAAGTTATTACAACAAACCTTACATATCTCCCACCGGAACTTTATGAGAAACCTTACTTTGTAAAAGCTGATATGAGTAAGTTCATCGCACTGATCATTGATTCCCTGAACCATGATGTGCCGATCAGCTCTGTTATCAGCCCGACAGATAAGATTCATGCTCTTCTTGAAAAGCGTGAAAAAGGGCTTCTGTAAAAATCTATAAAAATACCTGCAAGATGTCAAAATTGATATCTGCAGGTATTTTTTAATGCTTGAATTATTTTATTTCATCTCCGCAACGCGGTCCTGAATCGTCTTATTGAAATTCTCAATCTGTCTGGAATAAGGCTCGTTCATGAACTTGGAGTTCAGCATGAAGTCTGCTGTTGCAAGGTTGTTCGCAACCGGAATGTCATATACTACAGCAATTCTAAGAAGCGCCTTAACATCCGGGTCATGTGGCTGTGCCTCTAACGGATCCCACAGGAAGATCATGAAATCAATCTGTCCTTCTACGATCTTCGCACCGATCTGCTGGTCTCCACCAAGTGGTCCACTGCAGTATCCCTTTACCGGGAGTCCTGTTTTCTCTGCGATCAGACGGGCTGTTGTTCCTGTTCCGCAGAGGAAATGTCCCTGTAATACTTCTTTATTTCTATCGCACCATTCAATCAGTTCTTTCTTTTTTCCATCATGGGCTACAAGTGCAATGTGTTTTGCTTTTCCAATTTCCATTGTCACAAAATTATCTGTAAGCATTTTTGTGTCCTCCTTCAAGTCTTCCTGTTGTTGATCTTTTTTATCATTTTCAACAGTTTTCCTTCTGGTGTCTATTATATTTTCTTTTCCCTGTTACTTCAACCTGTTTTGTTGATTCTTAATAGAACTTTTACGGTTATCATTCACAGATTTTTTACTCTTCCATGTTCCGATGTTCTTCATCATAGAATTTCATCAACGCCTGTGTTCCGAGATCTCCGAATCCTTCCTGCTCAAGTTCTTCGTAATTGGCAAGAACCATACTGAGTACATCAAGGGAAAGTCCTTTTCTGTTCGCTTCGATCAGTGCAAGCTTCATATCTTTGATGAAGTGTTTCATAAAGAATCCCGGTGCATAATCATCTTTTAAGATCTTTGGTCCGAATGTATCAAGCTGCTTGCTTCCTGCTGCCCCCCCTGTCGCAACGGACTTCATGAATACTTCCGGATCCAGTCCCTGTTCTTTTGCATAAGTAAGTGCCTCGCACACACCGGACAGTGTTCCGGCGATCATGATCTGGTTCGCCAGCTTGCAGTGCTGTCCGCATCCAGCCTTCCCCTGATAATTAATGTTTGTTCCCATCGCCTCAAAGAGTGGCATACAGGCTTCATAATCTTCCTTTTCTCCACCAACGAGAATAGATAATGTTCCGGCTTTCGCTCCTGTATCTCCGCCTGTGACAGGTGCATCCATCACATGGAAACCTCGTTTTGTACCTTCCTCGTAAATCTTCTCAGCAATCTGCGGACTTGTTGTTGTCATATCGATCAGATAAGCGCCTTCCTTTGCACTGTCTAAGATATTCCCCTCATCAAAATATACTTCTTCTACATCCTGTGGGAACCCAACGATCGTAATAACTGCATCACAATCCTGCACGCAATCCTTGATTGACTCATGGAACTGTGCTCCTTCGCCGATCACATCTTCTACTTTACTCTTTGTTCTTGCATAGATATGTAATTCAAATCCGGCTTTCATAAGATTTCTGACCATGGATTTTCCCATGATCCCTACACCGATAAAACCTACTTTATTCATCTGCTTCATTCCTCCTGTCTAAGATAGCTCCCATGTTATCACACAGGAGCCATTCTTATCATTTTCTATTTTCAACTATCTTTCTTCTTTTGTCACAACTTCGCCCTGTTTTTTGTAAATGCTGTTTGACGGAACAAATCCACGTACAGAAGAAAGTGGATAGATATTGCTGTGATTTCCAACAACTGTTCCCGGATTCAGAACGCTTCCGCATCCTACTTCTACTTCATCTCCGAGCATTGCGCCGAACTTCTTCATACCTGTTTCAATCTTCTCATCTCCGGCTTTTACTACAACAAGTTTCTTATCTGATTTTACGTTAGATGTAATTGATCCGGCTCCCATATGAGATTTGTATCCAAGAACAGAATCACCTACATAATTATAGTGCGGAACCTGAACTTTATTAAAAAGGATCACGTTCTTAAGCTCTGTGGAATTTCCTACAACAGCTCCTTCTCCTACGATCGCATTTCCACGGATAAATGCACAGTGACGAACCTCTGCATCCTTTCCGATGATTGCCGGTCCATTGATAAATGCAGTCGGAGCAACCTTTGCAGATTTCGCTACCCATACATTTTCTCCGCGTTTCTCATATTCATCCTCACTCAATGTAGCTCCAAGTTCAAGGATGAAGCTACTGATCTTCGGAAGTACTTCCCACGGATAAGTAACTCCGTTGAAGATATCTTTTGCGATTGTCTGGTCTAATGAATAATTTTCTTTTACTGTTAATGCTTCTAACATGGTAATTCCTTTCTGCCGGTTAGAACCGACTTACATTTATGCTTTTTAATTGTGTCATTTACTTTTGTTGCCTGTTTTTGTTCTACCTGTCGTTTTATTACTGTTTACAGACGGATAAAACCCTGCTGCTTTTTCATAGCAGGCTCTAAGCTGATATTGATTGTTCAATCCTTTCACCCCAACGGTTCTGCTGGTGATGAAATGATCGAGTTTTCTCATATATTCATCTGATGTGATGGAACCTTCTGCCACATAGTTCAGCCCCTTCTCCCAGCTTGCTGTAAGTTCCGGGTTCAGGAGTGACCGGATGGAATGATCAACAACATCATAGATCATCTCTCCCTGCAGCGTCGGTGTGATCACCTGTGTCTTCTTGTTCAATGCGAGATACTTGATATTCACAAGCTTTTTCAGAATCTCTGCTCTTGTCGCACTTGTTCCGATTCCGCTTCCTTTGATCTGGGCACGAAGTTCTTCGTCCTCGATCAGCTGTCCTGCATTCTCCATTGCCAGGATCATGGAACCGGAATTGTAACGCTTCGGAGGTGATGTCTCTCCTTCTTTGATATCCAATGCTCTGACCTGAAGGACTGCACCCTTCTTTAATGACTTGATCACTTCGAACAATCCGGTGTCCAGGCTTTGATCGGAAGAATCGGAACCTGCCTCGTCATTTGTATCATTGTTATTATTCTCACTGTTTCCATTCCCGCTATCTTTTGTGGCTGTCTGAGAAGCTTTCTTCTTCGGAATGCCTGCCACTTTCAGATAACCTTCCTCAGCAAGTACTTTGAAGCTTGAGAAGAAGCTTTCTTCTTTGATCTTCGTCACGATAGCAACCTTCTGGTAAACTGCCGGCGGATAGAAGATACTCAGGAATCTTCGCACGATCAGGTCGTACACACCCTTCGCAGTAGATGAAACAGTAGTCAATGCATTCAACCCTTGTCCTGTAGGAATGATTGCATAATGGTCTGTGATCTGCTTGTCATTCACATAACGTGTCTTTGCAAGTGTCTTATAACTTCCGAAATTCAAGATATCCTGCATATACGGTGCCGCCATCGGATATTTTGACAGCCCGTTCAGATTTCTTGTGATTTCCTTTGCCACTGCAGTAGACAGAACACGGGCATCTGTTCTTGGATAAGTCACAAGTTTTTTCTCATACAGTTCCTGCACGATTCGTAGTGTCTCATCCGGACTGATCTTAAATCTCTTGGAGCAATCATTCTGAAGCTCCGCAAGGTTGTACAAAAGAGGAGGATTCTTCTTCTCTTTCTTTTTCTCGATCGACTCAATCCGGCAGTTTAGTCCTGATTGTTCCTGCATTTCTGCTGCTACATTTACAGACTCGTCATCCGGTGTCTGCAGGTATTGAATCAATTCTTCTGCTTTCTTGCGCTCCTTGAATCCATTTTCCTTATAAAGGTCATAGGACTCAAAATAGCGAGAGCCTTTCACTGCTCTCCACTCACCCTCGAACGTATGCCCCTGTGCATCGATCGTGCTAAGTACGCGGTAAAACGGTGTCTTGACGAAATCACGGATCTCGCGTTCTCTGCGCACAACCATGCCAAGAACACACGTCATAACGCGTCCTACAGATACAACGGAATACTTCGTTTGCAGAAAATTTGAAATACTATTTCCATACTTCAAAGTCAGCAGACGGGAGAAGTTAATTCCCATCAGATAATCTTCCTTGGCACGCAGGTATGCAGATGCTCCGAGGTTATCATACTCTGACAGATCTTTGGCTTCACGGATTCCTCGAAGAATCTCTTCTTCTGTCTGGGAATCGATCCACACTCTCCGGCGCTTTTTTCCTTCCACGTGTGCTTCCTGTTCTACGAGACGGTAGATATATTCTCCCTCTCGCCCGGAGTCGGTACAGACATAGATCGTATCGACATCTTCCCGGTTCAGGATCCCGCTGACGATCTGGAACTGCTTTGCCACTGACGGAATGACTTCGTATTTGAATTCTTCCGGGATAAATGGCAGCGTCTGCAGGTTCCATTTCTTAAGTGCCGGATCATATTCCTCCGGATAACTCATCGTCACCAGGTGACCTACGCACCAGGTGACAATGGCTTCGTCTGACTCAAGATATCCGTCCCGTCGTTTTGTATTTAGTTTCAATGCTTTTGCGAATTCCTGGGCAACGCTCGGTTTCTCCGCAATGTATACTGATTTTCCCATAAATTAATTATTTATCTTCCATTCACTTATTTTACACGAAATCTGTAGGTAGTACGAGTATCATATTTCTCGCCTTTCTTACAGATCGGTCCCGGGAAGTTTTCATGGTGGATTGCATCCGGATAGTACTGTGTCTCCAGACAGATCGCATCTCTCATCTCATAAACCGCTCCGTCTCTTCCTTTCTCTCCGTCAAGGAAGTTCGCAGTATAGATCTGCACACCCGGAAGATCTGTCAGTACGCTCATATGGATTCCACTTTCATCCCCCGGCTACTTCTGCTACTTTATCAAATTCGCCTTCATTTTTCAATACCCAATTGTGGTCGTATCCATTTCCGAATACCAGCGGTTCATAGTCTGCTTCAATATCTTTTCCGATTGTCTTATCTATTCTGAAATCCATCGGAGTTCCTTCCACACTGCGGATCTCACCTGTCGGAATGGATGCTGCGTCTGCCGGTGTAAATGCATCCGCATTCAGCCATAATGTGTGATTCAGAACATCTCCGCTCTTATGTCCGTTCAGGTTAAAGTAACTGTGATTTGTCATATTGATGATCGTATCCTGATCCGGCTCTGCTTCGTAGTGGATCATCAAAGTATTCTCTTCATCCAGAGAATAGGTCACTTTCATAACAAGTGCTCCCGGATATCCCTGATCCCCATCTGGCTGTCCATCTCAAATGTTACATGAGTATCATCTGCATCCGCAACCTTCCACAATCTTCCGTGATAGAAATCAAGTCCGCTGTGTAAGTTATTCTCTCCGTCATTCTTTGTCAAGTGATATTCTGTTCCATTGATCTCGATCACTGCCCCACCGATACGATTTGCGTTACGTCCGACAGATGCTCCAAATGCATTTCCAAGTCCGGCTTCATATCCAGCTGCATCATCATATCCCAGTGTCACTTCTACCGGATTGTTATCCTTATCCGGAACAAGTACACTTGTCAGTGTTGCTCCGAAGTCGGATACACTGATCTGCATTCCTGCTTCGTTTTCAAGAATGTATAATGTTGCCAATTCCCCCTTTCGATGTCTTTCCAAAGTCTTTTTTCTGTAACGGTTTCATCTTTCTCTGCTCCTCCATCTCTCGTCCTTCTATTGTTTTTTTCTGAAAATCTTCAGTACAGCTGTTAAGAATCCTTCTTTTTTCTTCTTCGGCACATTGGCTGCAGCCGGACGTTTTGCCTGTGATGCTTCTCGCATAAAGGTCTCCTGTGCATTCACAAGATTTGCTCCGTCTTCCACCGGTTTCTTCACATATGTTCCGTCACTTGTCATCGCACGGGCTTTCACATTGTCAGAGAGCATCACATGAAGCTGATGGAACAGGCGTTTCCGGATCTCTACATCATAGACCGGGCACGCGACTTCTACACGCTTCTCTGTATTTCTCGTCATCATATCTGCAGAACCGATATACATCTTGGCATCTGCTCCTTTTCCGAAGACGAAAAGTCTTGGATGCTCCAGATATCTTCCGACGATACTTGTCACACGCAGATTCTCTGTCTTTCCCTTGATTCCCGGGAGGATACAGC
The DNA here is from genome assembly GCA_001312505.1 of Mediterraneibacter faecis JCM 15917. Classification (GTDB taxonomy): domain Bacteria; phylum Bacillota; class Clostridia; order Lachnospirales; family Lachnospiraceae; genus Mediterraneibacter; species Mediterraneibacter faecis. Next base: position 20,767 of record BBDW01000016.1, on the reverse strand, counting down.
AGATTCCACGCACGATCAGATCTATCTTCACCCCCCCTGCCTGAGATGCTTCTGTTACTTTGCGAATGAAATCCATGTCCGTAACAGAATTCATTTTCATAATGATTCTTCCGCTCTCACCTTTTGCAATTTCTTCATCCATCAAGGCAAGTACTTTCTGTTTCAGGCTTGTCGGTGAAACAATCAGATGCTTGTAAACTCCATTCAGATTGCTGATCGACATATTCTGGAAAAAGACTGCTGCGTCTTCACCAATCTCTTGTCTGCTTGTCATCAGCGAGTAATCGGTATACATCTTCGCTGTCTTTTCGTTATAATTTCCGGTTCCAATCTGTGTAATGTAATGAATTCCGGTACGGTTTCTGTATGTGATCAGGCAGATCTTGGAGTGTACCTTATAACCCTCGAATCCGTACAGAACACGGCATCCGGCCTCTTCCAGACGCTCGGACCAGTCAATGTTGTTCTGCTCATCAAAACGTGCTCTCAGCTCGATCAGAACCGTAACCTCTTTTCCATTCTCAGCCGCTGCACAGAGATATTCTACAAGTCGTGCTTTCTTCGCCAGACGATAGATTGTGATCTTGATCGTCAGACTTCCGGGTCTGTTGATGCTTCTTTGATCAGCTGGAGGAACGGTTCCATGCTTTCGTATGGATAGCAAAGGAGTACATCTTTCTTCTTTATCTGCGGAATCACCTTACCCTCTGCAAGCATGGAAGACGGCTGCGGAGAAAATGGTACATCCACGAGCGTTGTTTTCTTCGAATCCGGAAGTTTATCAGCGATTGCAAAGATAAAGTCCAGCTTCATCGGCATCTTTGTTCGGAAAATGCATTCCGGATGGATATTGAATTTCTCACAGAAATATTTCTCCATCTCTTTACTCAGAGAATTGGCTGCCTCAAGACGGACAACGGCCATCCTTCTTCTCTTGTGAAGTGTCTCCTGCATCACATGACGGAAATCTCCACTGTCTGCATAAGCTTCATCATCCGGTGATACATCTGCATTTCTCGTTACACGAATATAATTCTTGTCTGAGATCTGATACTGGTCAAAAACAAGATCAATAAATTCCAGGATAATCTTTTCCATACGGATATAACGGATGTCATACCCCGGAAGATAGAGAATATTAGAAATATATTGTGGTACCGGGATGATTCCGAGCATCGTCTTGTCTCCCTGCTTCAGATTCGCAACCACATACAGTTCTTTACTTAACAGATGTGGGAACGGATGGTTCGCATCTACGATCTGTGGGGAAAGCACCGGCATTACTTCTTCTTTGAAATATTTCTTTACAAACTTCTTCTCCTGCTGTTCCAGTTCCCTGAAGTCAAGACCGCAGACACCATACGGACTTAACTGTTTCTTGATCTCTGCATATGTCTTATCTCGTTCCTTGTAAAGTGGGGGAAACAGCTCGATAAATTGCATCTAACTGCTGTTTTGCTGTCATACCAGATCGCTGATCGATCTTTTTGCTGTCTGCTGATGCCATATCATACAGACTTCCTACGCGGATCATAAAAAACTCGTCTAAGTTGCTTGTGAAAATAGCTACAAATTTCATACGTTCCATCAAAGGAACTGTCTCGTCCCGTGCTTCTTCGAGAACGCGCTGGTTGAACCGAAGCCACGATAATTCACGGTTCTGAGTTTCTTCTAAAATCTCTCTCATATAACTCAACTCCCTTTTCTCTCTTCTTTTAACAAGTCGATTTATTTTTATTACTGTTCAAGATACTTCAGCATTTCTTCTGTCTTTCGCTCCATCAGATGATATCCATGCTCATAAAATGCATGCAGGACATCCGGATGCTGTTCGAGCCGTGATACTGGTTTTACATGTGGACGAAGAACATAAATCTCTCCTCGCTTTTCAAGCTGGTCCAGATAATTCATCGTCTTATTATAGATAAAACTTCTTCTGAAGATTGTCCGGACTGCATTCGGATAGGACTTATATGCCTGTCTGTAAAGCTTCTGCACTGCCGATGAGATTACTTTCTTACGATAGCCCTGATTTCTCGTCAGGATCACTATGATCTTCTCATTCCCAAGCTTCTGTGCACGACGGATTGGAACAGAATCTGCAAGTCCGCCATCCAGATACGGGACACCGTCAATATTCACCATCGGAGTCACAAGCGGCATGCTGCTTGATGCACGACAGATCTTCATCAATCGGTCAGGATCTTCTGTTTCCGTCATATATTCTGCATTTCCAGTCAGACAGTTTGTCGTTACCAGCTCACAGTGCATCTCTGACTGAAAATATGTATCAAAATCAAATGGGATCAGTTCATTCGGATATTTATCAAAAATCAAATCCATATTCATCAGACTTTTCTCCCTGATCGTATCTTTCACTCCATTAATATACTTCATATCTTTTGTATTCGGAATCATACAGTCTCTTGTACGTCCCGGCTGTCTGGAAACATAATCTACTGCATTACATGCGCCGGCAGACACACCGATCACATCTGAAAAATAAATATCCTGTTCCATAAGGTAATCCAGAGCACCAGAAGTAAATATGCCTCTTGTTGCTCCACCTTCCAGTACGATTGTTGCTTTCTTAAGTGCCATGGTTTCTCCTCTTTTCTACTGCTATTTATATTGTGAGATTCTTAGTAACATTATAACTTTTTACAATGGAAAGAACAAGGATTAGTTCTTATACATTTTCACACAGTTTGCCCTGCTTTTTCGTATGCATTTTTCTATTTCAGTACTTGTCAGCACCCTTTCTTCTATGTTAATATATGGATTGGTATGTTCTTATTCACACGTATTTGAAAAAGGACAATTATAACAACGTAATCACAATTCTAATTTATTTACAAGGAGACTTTCAAATGATTAGTGCAAATAACGTAACCCTTCGCGTCGGGAAAAAGGCGCTGTTCGAAGATGTTAACATCAAATTCACAGAAGGGAACTGCTACGGAATGATCGGTGCGAACGGTGCCGGTAAATCTACATTTCTTAAGATTCTTTCCGGACAGCTTGAGCCGACATCCGGTGATGTAGTTATCTCCCCGGGCGAGAGACTTTCTTTCCTTCAGCAGGATCATTTCAAATATGACGAATTCCCTGTTCTTGATACAGTTATCATGGGAAATGCACGTCTGTATGAAATCATGAAAGAGAAAGAAGAAATTTACGCAAAAGAAGATTTCACAGATGAAGACGGAATCAAAGCAAGTGAGCTGGAAGCTGAGTTCGCTACAATGGATGGATGGGAAGCAGAATCTGATGCTGCCAACCTCCTGAACGGACTTGGTATCGAGACAGAGCTTCATTATAAACTGATGAAAGACCTGACAGGTTCTGAGAAGGTCAAGGTTCTTCTTGCACAGGCATTGTTCGGAAATCCGGATATCCTGCTTCTTGACGAGCCTACCAACCACTTGGATCTTGATGCAATCGCATGGTTGGAAGAATTCCTGATCAACTTTGACAACACAGTTATCGTTGTATCCCATGACCGTTACTTCCTGAACAAGGTATGTACACAGATTGCCGATATCGATTACGGTAAGATCCAGCTTTACGCAGGAAACTATGACTTCTGGTATGAGTCAAGCCAGCTGCTGATCCGTCAGATGAAAGAGGCCAACAAGAAAAAAGAAGAAAAGATCAAAGAGCTGCAGGAATTTATTTCCCGATTCAGTGCGAACGCTTCCAAGTCCAAACAGGCTACTTCCAGAAAGCGTGCCCTGGAGAAAATCCAGCTTGATGAGATCAGACCTTCCAGCCGTAAATATCCTTACATTGACTTCCGTCCGAACCGTGAGATTGGTAATGAAGTTCTCACTGTAGAAGGACTTTCCAAGACAATTGACGGCGAAAAGATTCTTGATAATCTTACATTCACACTTGGCCGTGAGGATAAAGTTGCTTTCGTTGGTGGAAATGAATTTGCTAAGACAATCCTCTTCAAAATCCTGATTGGCGAGATGGAACCGGATGAGGGAACATATAAATGGGGAGTTACAACTTCTCAGGCTTACTTCCCGAAGGATTTCGGCGGAGAATTCGACAATGACTACAATATCACAGAGTGGCTGACACAGTACTCTGAGGAAAAGGATGTAACTTATGTTCGTGGATTCCTTGGAAGAATGCTCTTCTCCGGTGAAGACGGAGTGAAGAAAGTTGCTGTACTTTCCGGTGGTGAGAAAGTTCGCTGCCTGCTCTCCAAGATGATGATCTCAGGAGCAAATGTACTGCTTCTTGATGAGCCAACGAACCACCTGGATATGGAGTCTATCACAGCACTCAACAATGGTCTGATCAAATTCCCTGGAGTACTTCTCTTTACTTCCAGAGACCACCAGATCGTACAGACAACAGCGAACCGTATCATGGAGATTGTTCCGGGCGGTAAGCTGATCGATAAGATCACAACTTATGATGAATATCTTGAGAGCGATGAGATGGCCAGAAAGAGACAGACTTACTCTGTACAGACAGATGATGAGGATTAAGATATAATGATCAAGAGCCAGAACAGACACCGTGTGTTGTCAATGTGTAATCTAATTTTGCACTTTTGGGGGGGCAAATAATTTTTGCGTTTTATAAAAGGGTACTAAACCAGCAATTCGCTAAGTCTAGTACCTTTATTTTTACTTTTTCATGTGGATTTTGAGTTTGAATGAAATTGGTATTTCATTATGTTTTTGACCCTCGAAAATGCCTTAAATTCAAGGACTTTACAAAATCAACATAGAGGAAAAATTGGGTACTAAAACCATTTTCTTAGATTTTCCCAAAAACACTATCATCTATGTCTGTTTTGTAAACTATTTCGTTTATTTGACGTTCGACAAAAGTGCAAAAATAATTTACACAATTTTGATGAAAAAATGCAAATTTGGATTGCACAGCGACATGTGTTGTGCCTGTCCTGGCTCTTTCTAATCTTTATCAATTATTCACTCCATGGTGCGCTGCCACACTATCAACGGTCAGTCCTTTGAATGTGTATCCCTGACTTCTATAGTAATCAATAATCTGTGGCAATGCCTGTACGGTTGTATCTTTTGCATCTGTATCATGCATCAGAATATCAACATGATTTGCCGTGCAGGATGTTGCGTTGGAAACCAGCTTTTCTACCGGCACATTATTTCCGCTTGCGTCAGTAGAATCACAGTTCCAGTCAAAATACTGATATCCTTTGTCTCTCACTGCTTTCGTAAGTGTTGTCATCAATCCTTTGACATATTTTGCACTGACGGTGTTGCTGGATCCTCCCGGGAAACGAATGATCATGGATTTCGTTCCTGTGATACTCTCTACCAGATCCGATACTTTCTGCAGATCTGCGAAGTATGCATCTTCGGATGCGTAAACTGTTGCATAATCATGTGTATAGGTATGAAGTCCAATCGAATGTCCTTCGGAAAAGGCTCTTTTTATCATAGCATCATGTTCCTGATTATTTCCTGTGACGAAGAAGGTTGCCTTTGCATTTTTTTCTTTCAGGATATCAAGAATCTTTCCGGTATTCTCTGACGGACCATCATCGAAAGTCAGATAAACAACTTTCTCATTCCAATCCGGATTCTCTTTCACTTTGATCTTTCGCTCAATCTTTGTCTCGTTTCCGGAACGGTCTTTTGCAAGATAGGTAACAATATAGGTTCCCGGTGTTGCAAAATCCACTTTGTCAGCACCCTGTACTTCCAATGTTGGCTCTGGATCCATATCATCCTTTATCGTAACCCCCCCTTCATTAAAGTCCATCGTATCGCCCTGTGCAAGTTCTTTATCATCTGCTCCTTCAATCGTCGGTCCTGTTGTATCCTCTTCCAGATTCAGTGTTGATTTACCTTCTGTTTTATGACCGTCACTATCTGTTGCAGCAACAGTTACTCCGTATTTTCCTTTCTTCTCCCAGGAATCCTGTCCGACAAATTCAAGTGTGACATCTGATGCATCTTTTACTGATTCTACAAAATCTTCCGGCTTGATATCTTTCGGAAGTTCTGTTGTATAACTGTCTTTCATTTTAAGCTCAGGTGCTTTTGTATCCTTAACTTCGACTTCAGCTTTTACTTTTTGTTTACCATAGACATAGTAAACCGTATATTTTCCTTCTTTATTCGTATCTACTTTCCCTTCTGTCTTCACATCTTTCGCTTTCCCACCAACAACGAAACGGATGTTGGACATTAGATCCATACTTTCCTTCTTTTCCTGCGCGATCACTTTACTCCGTAATACAATCGGATTCATTTTAAAATAAGTAAATGTTGAAACTGCCGGAACTAATACAACGAACAGAATCAATATGATTGCAATTCTCCTTCGTCTCTTGAGGCGTCGAATGCGTTGTTCATTCCTCTTGCGCCTCTCCCACTCTTTTCTAATGGAATCTGTGCTTTTTCCCATCGCGCCATAATGTTCATAAAACGCTTGTTCTTTCTTGCGTTCTTTTTCTTCTTTTGTTTCTTTAGACCACATGCTTATCCCTTTTTTTCTTTTCTATTCTTAGAATCAGGGGACAATCAAAATTGTCCCCCTGACTTTTTCTTCCATATTAATCATAGCATTCCTTTTTTGCAGAAACAAGGGAACTTTAACAATCCTAATGATTTATTAAGAATCTTAAAGATTGTTCTTTAGAATTCTTCATCTTTCCAGTGTTTCAGACGCTTTACTGCATCTGGATTCTGTTTCTCAAGTCTTCGCTCCAGCCGCTCTCTTCGCTCTTCAATATGCTCAACAATCTCTGGATGCTCTTTCAGAAGACGATCTCTAAGTTTTCTTCTTCTACGCTCGATCAATTCAATGACGAGTTTTTTGTTTTCTTTTACATCACTTGGAAGATCATCTAAGTGAAGCTCCATTCTGCGGAGCAACTCATCTTCATCAAGTGCTCCAAGTGAATTCCAAAATTCCAGTTTTTCTTCGATTCCTTCTTCGGAAAGTTTCTCGAGATCTGTAATCTCATGGATCTGCTTCACAATAGAAAGCACTCGTTTCTCAATTTCTTTGACTGCATCATCACCAAATGCCCATGCAAACTCTTCCAGTGTATTTTCTTCTTCTGCAGGAAGGGAAAAATATTCTCTTCGCTTAAGTTTTTCGAGATCTTCTTCTGGAATATCCAATGGGCAAGGCTGCTCAATCCCCCCCGCATCATGAAGTGCCGCAAGAATTGTTCTTCGCACAGCACCTTCTTTGATCAGATGTCCGATTCCAAGCTTTCTCATCTGATCGTTAACTTCTCTGGAATGTTCTGTGATATAGAACTTAATTCCACGTTTTTTCAGACTTGCTGCAAGCATTTCGAGAGCATCTGCCGCTGTAATATCCAGGCTGTTGATTGCTGATGCGTCCAGAATTACGGCCTTTGTATCCTCTTTGATACTGTTTTCAATATCTGAAACCAGCACTTTGATATTTGCAAAGAAAAGGTTCTCGCTAAATCTGTAAATAATCACATGCTTGATTGGATATGCAAAACGGTTTCTCTCCAGATCATAATAAACTTCTTTTCCCGGAATCATTCCACGGAAAGATCTCGGAGGGTTTGTAGCCCTTAAAATCACTGCAACAAAAGATAACAAAATTCCGATCACAACTCCGTAAATCGTACCAAGGAACAGCACACCGATCCCTGCTGCAATAAAAATATAGAATTCGTTTCTGCTTACTTTAAACAAGCGTACTGCAAGATGTGTCTCTACAACATTCATCAGTGCAGAGATTACGATTGCCGTCAATACCGGAACCGGAAGATATTCGATAAATCCGGTTGCACCTATAAGTACAACTGCCATGGTCAGTCCCGCTGTAATGGATACAACCTGTGTCTTTCCTCCATACTGTTCATTCATGGAAGTCCTGGAAATACTTCCATTTACCGGGCAGCATCCAACTGCACCGGCAGCAAGATTTCCTGCGGCACAGGCAAGGATTTCCTGACGGTCATCCAGTTCATATCCGTTTTTGGATGCAAAATTGTTCTCTGACAAAAGTGTCTCTGCCATGATCACAACAGCAACCATAAGTGCTCTTCCCACAGCCTGGGTAAGATTGATCTGTAAAATCCGGGAAAATAAGCCGCGGAAGCCCTGGTTGAACTGCCTGCAGGAGAACTACACCATACTGGTTTACATGAAAGACAATTGTCGAGAGAACTCCGACAATCATAATAACGATTGCCATCGGGAACTTTGGAATCAGTTTTTTGGATACAATCAAGATTACAAGTGCTCCAATTCCCATTCCAAAGGACAACCAGTTTATCTTTGTGATTGCCAGAAAAATGTGTTCTGCAAGTTCTATGAATTCTCCAGTCCCCGCCGGGCTTCCCATCAGTTTCGGAATCTGCATCATAATAATTGTCACTGCAATACCACTGATAAATCCACCCATAACCGGTGTTGAGATAAAATCAACAATCTTATCTGCATGTAAAAGATAAAACAACAATAACCAGAGTCCTGTAAACAATGCGATCAATGGTACATACTGCAATGCCTGGCTGATTCTGCCGTCACTCCAAGTGTTGCCAGTGCAGCTCCGACAATTGCCGCCGGTGCCGCATCTACTCCGAAGATAAACTGTTTTGAAGTTGAGAGCATGGCAAATAGCAGGATCGGCAGAACAGATCCATAAAGTCCATACACCGCCGGAACACCTGCGATCTGTGCATACCCCATAGAGATTGGAATTGAGACCGCTACCATGATAATTCCGCTTAAAATATCTTTTGGCAAATATTCTTTTTTATAATTTTTTAATGTTGGAAATATTTTTACAGACACTTTTATGTCACTTCTTTCTTTTACTTCTTTTTTGCTGTTAATTCTCTACGCTTCCAAATGGTCCGATGTCCAGAGGATTCTGGTTCTGAACTGCGTCTGTCCCATCAGCATCTTCTGATATACCGTAACCTTTTTTATCACCTGCTGTCACTTCTTGAATCTTATCAAGAAAAACTGCTCCGTACTGTTCATATTTCTTAAATCCCATACCGTGTACTTCAAGCAATTCCTCTTTTTCAAATGGAACAAGTACACACATCTCATGTAAGGTACGATCTGAAGCGACCATATATGGCGGAATTCCTTTTTTCTTTGCCAAAGAATAACGCACAGAGCGCAATTCTTCGAATAATTCTCGGCTTTTATCTGTAAGATTCCCGAAACTCTCTCCCTTTCTATGAGACGCTTTCTTTCCACTTCCGGACTTTTTCTTTTCTGTAAGTTCTGACTTCTTGCAACGAAGTTTCAATTCTCTCGATTTCAGTAATTCTTCTGACCGGTCTGTTAGTTTCAGGATCGCATAACGATCTGCGCTCTGTTGAAGGTATCCGTGTTCGAGCAGTGTATAAACTACGTCTTTCAGCCTCTGCTGAGAGCATTTACTCTGTCTTCCATAAACAGAAAGTTCATTCATCCCTGCACTTCTGATCTTCGCTGTATTCGCTCCCGCCAGTGTGGAAAGGATCATTGTCATACCGTATCTCTGTCTGGATTCGCGCGCACACTCGATCACGTCTGCCGCAATCTCTCCGACATCAAGCTCTACGAATTCTTCCAGACAATTGGAACAATTCCCACAATGTTCTTCTGTCTCTTGTCCAAAATAATTCAATATGTATTTTCTAAGACACATGCTTGTCGTACAATAATTACTCATCTTACGCAGCCGGAGAACATCCTGTTCCCGGATCACCCGGAGTTCTTCTTCTGTGTATTCTCCAATCTGCTCTTTACTATCCAGCAGGAGCTGATTGATCATGATATCCTGCGGTGAATAGAAAAGGATACATTCTGCCGGTTCTCCGTCTCGTCCGGCTCTGCCTGCCTCCTGGTAATAATTTTCCATGCTCTGCGGCATATTATAATGAAGTACAAAACGGACATTGGACTTATCTATTCCCATTCCAAATGCATTCGTTGCGATCATAATCTCTATCCTGTCATAAATGAAATCTTCCTGACTTTCATTTCTTGCCTCTGTCCCCATTCCTGCATGATATCTTCCGACAGAAAATCCGGCATTCTGCAATTCCAAATAGAGTTCATCTACATTTTTTCTTGTTGCACAGTAAATAATTCCACTGTCTTCTCTGTGCTGTGTAAGATATTCCTTAATTGCATCCTTCTTCCCACGCGCTGGTCTTACTTCGAAGTAAAGGTTCTCTCTGTCAAAACCGGATACATTTATATAAGGAGATTCAAGATCAAGTACTTCAAGAATATCTTCTCTTACTTTCTGTGTTGCTGTTGCTGTAAATGCACTGACGACCGGGCGTCTTGGAAGCTGGCGGATGAATTCTGTGATCTTCACATAACTTGGGCGGAAATCCTGTCCCCCCCACTGGGAAATACAGTGAGCCTCATCGATTGTCACCATAGAAAGTTCTGTATGACATGCAAAGTCCAGAAACCGTGGTGCCAACAAGCGTTCCGGAGCGACATAGATCATCTTATATCTGCCTGCCGCTGCCAGTTCTAATGCTTTTGTAATCTGCCGTTCTGTCAGTGCACTGTTAATATACGCTGCATGAACTCCTGCTTCATTCAGTGCCTTCACCTGATCGATCATCAATGAAATCAGCGGTGATACTACGATCGTGATCCCAGACATCAGAAGTGCCGGAACCTGATAACAAAGTGACTTTCCTGCTCCGGTCGGCATGATTGCCAACACATCTCTTCCATTCAAAATCTGATCTACAATCTCCTCCTGTCCTTTACGGAAAGAATCGTATCCAAAAATTTCTTTTAATATCTGTGTTTTTCTACTGTTGCTTTCCATCTACTGCTGCCTTTCACCTGTTGTTAACTTTCACTTCTAAAATCCAAACATTGCATTCAGTCGTTCCAGTCTTTCTTCAAATTCCGGATAAAACTGTGCTTCTTCCTCTGCCTGATAAGGCATTTGATAAAAGTTGCGGAGAACCACAACCGTCAGTACTTTCGCGTTCTGCTCATCAAGTTCTTTCATTCCTTCTTCACAGTTCTTAAGAAATGTATGCCATCTCCACACGAAATCTTCGTATCTCTTCTGATCTGCAATTCCAAGCCACTTCTTAATCTTCACTTTACCACGTTCCTGCTTCTTACACTCATGGACCTGGATAAAATACTTGAATCCATTCTCCTCATAAATACGTCCAAGAGGGAACAAACGGCAGATTCCCGGTCTGTATCCATGAATAGAACATCTTCCACCTTTCAAGAACAGACAGGCTTCTTCCTCTCCTGCCATCTTTAAATTAGGAAGTACCATCCGTCAACTACATTCAATTCCAGATAGTTTGCAAGCAGTGTATCAAAATTCTCTTTTTTTCCGAGTTGCAATCTCCACAGATCCATTGGATCCAATATGATGGAATTTCCCATTCCCTGGCAGCATGCAGAGCAGCTTCACAGTCATGACAGTCCACCTTAACCATATCTCCAGAGGAATACAGACGTCCGTCTGAAATTTCATTAAGATCTACTTTGCGCTTCATTTTCTATCTATCTCCATTTTTTCTGAATTTAATCGTGTTCTATTAGTATAATACAGATGGACTGTTGGTTGCAAGAGCTGTGTTATTGTTCGCGGTTGGTCAACATAATTTACAAATGATACAAAAAAGTTGTTGATGGCACAGGAAACCACACTATCATCGCGCGCCCTGCTCATCAACAACTTTCCATTTCACATTATAAATGATTAATCAATCTTAATCCTCGTATCCGTTTGGATTCATGCTCTGCCATCTCCAGGAATCTTCACACATCTTGTTCAGATCTCTCTCAGCTACCCAGTGAAGTTCTTTCTTTGCCTTGGAAGCATCACAGTAACATGTAGCAATGTCTCCTGCACGGCGTGGTTTGATCTGGTAAGGAATCTCTTTTCCACAAGCTTTGGAGAATGCTTTTACCATATCAAGTACGGAATATCCATTTCCTGTTCCAAGATTGTAAACAGAAACTCCTGCTTTCTCTTTCAGTTTCTCTACTGCACGGACATGTCCAACTGCAAGATCAACTACGTGGATGTAATCACGGACACCTGTTCCGTCGTGTGTATCATAATCATCTCCAAATACACCGAGGCACTCAAGTTTACCGATTGCAACCTGTGTAATGTATGGAATCAAGTTGTTCGGAATTCCCTTTGGATCTTCTCCGATCAGTCCGCTCTCATGAGCTCCGATTGGATTGAAGTAACGAAGAAGTACGACATTCCACTCCGGATCAGCTGTATGAAGATCTGTCAGAATCTGCTCCAGCATCCATTTTGTCCATCCATATGGGTTTGTGCATGTTCCCTTCGGGCACTCTTCTGTGATCGGGATAAATGCCGGGTCACCATATACTGTTGCAGAAGAACTGAAGATGATATTCTTCACGCCGTGATTTCTCATTACATCACAGAGAACCAAAGTTCCGGCAATGTTATTCTCGTAGTATTCGAGTGGTTTAACAACTGATTCACCTACTGCCTTGAGTCCTGCGAAATGAATAACTGACTCGATCTCTTCTTTCTCAAAGATCTCGTTCATTGCTTCTTTGTCGCGGATATCTGCTTTATAGAACTTCAGATCTTTTCCTGTGATCTGTTTTACTCTGTCTACAGCTTTCTCTGATGCGTTGTAAAGGTTATCTGCGATTACAACATCATATCCTGCATTCAAAAGTTCTACACATGTGTGGCTTCCGATAAATCCGGCGCCTCCTGTTACTAAAATTGCCATTTTTAAAATCCTCCTTTGAGCTTTGACTGCTCAGGCTGCTGCTCCTCACAGTAACTGTGTTCAGTAGCTTGCTTATCTTTGCTTTGTTGTCTCTGATTATAACACATCCACCACAAAAATCTTTATACGAATAGTTCCTCTTATGGTAAAAATGTTGCATGATCATTATGATTCACAAATTCTGTAACTGACAACACATAATCTAATCCCACAATTTTTGTGGATAAAGACCTTCGTCTTTCAAAGCCTGTACCGCTGCAACTACAACCGGCTTGTCCTCTTTGTATGTAACTCCATACCATTTATCTTCGGATTCAAGCACTCTTACGGTTGCTCTGCCCTCTGCCAGAAGGTCACTGACTACGGATGGCAGGAAGTACTCACATTTCATCGGATTCTCCTTAATACCTTTCTCAAGGAATGCCGGGAATCCTGCTTTGATCTCATCTAAAATACTTCTTGTGAATCCCCCCCACATATTCATGGATACAAGAGTATCTCCGTCGATAGTTGTCCATGTCTCTCCGTCGTCTTCTAAAAAAGCGATTCCACCGTCACGTTTCTCGATCTTTGTACGCTCTGTGATTCCAACCAGCTCTTTCGCCTCATTGAGTTCACATACGCCACGAGCAACATGTCCGTTATCTGTAACTGTATTCTTCAGACGATAACCTACCATTGTATAACGGTACTTATCATCATCTTCATGTGTTGTAAGGAATTCATAGATTGTCTCAAATGCATGGCGTCCGTAATAATCGTCCGCGTTGATTACTGCAAATGGTCCATCCACCTCATCAATCGCACTTAAAACAGCATGTGCTGTTCCCCCCCAAGGCTTTACACGTCCTTCCGGAACTTCGTAACCTTCCGGGAGATTGTTCAGATCCTGGAATACATACGCTACATCCATGATCTTCTCAATTCTCTTTCCAACAGCCTCTTTAAAATCTGCTTCATTTTCTTTCTTAATAATAAATACGACTTTCTCAAATCCTGCGCGTTTTGCATCAAAGATCGAGAAATCCATAATAATATGTCCTTCCTGATCTACCGGGTCAATCTGCTTCAGCCCGCCATATCTGCTTCCCATTCCTGCTGCCATAATGACCAGAACCGGTTTCTTCATAATGAAATCCTCCAAATATTTTTAAATATTATGTTGCCTGATGGCAATTACATTTCTATTGTATGACATATAGATAAAAAAATCTAGATGAAAATCAAAGAAATATATACACAAAAATCCATGCATTTCATCCCACTGAGATCATAAAATGCATGGATTTCCTGACTGTCAGGTTATTTTACTGATGTTATCTCACATTAAATGCGTCATTTCCCGGATATACTGCGCTTGTTCCAAGTTCTTCCTCGATGCGGAGTAACTGATTATATTTCGCTACACGCTCCGAACGGCTCGGCGCTCCGGTCTTGATCTGGCAGGTATTCAGCGCTACTGCAAGATCTGCAATCGTTGTGTCCTCTGTCTCACCGGAACGGTGGGAAGAAATTGCTGTGTAACCTGCTTTGTGTGCCATCTTGATTGCTTCAAGAGTCTCAGATACAGATCCAATCTGATTCAGTTTGATCAGAATAGAATTTCCGCATCCAAGCTTAATTCCTTTCGCCAGTCTCTCTGTGTTTGTGACAAAAAGATCATCTCCAACCAGCTGAACTTTATCTCCCAGCTCTGCTGTCAGCTTTTTCCAGCCTTCCCAGTCTTCCTCATCAAGTGCATCTTCGATTGAGATGATCGGATATTTCTCTACCAGTTTCTTCCAGTGGTCAATGAGCTGTTCTGAAGTATAGACTGTTCCTGCCTTTGGAAGTTTATACTCTCCAACCGTTCCTGTCTTCCATTCTGAGGATGCCGCATCCATTGCGATCTTGAAGTCTTTTCCAGGCTCATATCCGGCCTTCTTCACAGCCTCAAGAATTGTCTCGATCGCTTCTTCGTCTGATTTCAGTGCCGGGGGGGCAAATCCACCCTCATCACCTACAGATGTTGCAAGTCCTCTGTCTTTCAAGATTCCTGCAAGTGCATGGAATACCTCTGTACACCAGCGGATGCATTCTCTAAAAGACGGCGCTCCAACCGGCATGATCATGAACTCCTGCACATCCAGTCCGGAAGAAAGTGCATGACACCCGCCATTTACAATGTTCATCATTGGAACAGGAAGTCTGTTTCCATTCACTCCTCCAAGAAAACGGTACAACGGAATCTCAAGTGCATCTGCTGCCGCTCTTGCACATGCGATTGAAACCGCAAGAATTGCATTTGCGCCAAGATTCGATTTATCTTTTGTTCCATCTGCCTGGATCATAGCCTGATCAATTGCATAAGTGTCGCCTGCATCCATTCCAACTAACGCACTGTTGATCGTTGTATTAATATTTTCTACCGCACGGGAAACACCTTTTCCACCGAATCTTGACTTGTCTCCATCACGAAGTTCAAGTGCCTCAAATTCTCCGGTAGAAGCACCACTTGGAGCCGCACCTCTTGCTACAGTTCCATCTACAAGATGCACTTCTGCCTCAACCGTTGGATTTCCGCGTGAGTCGATAATTTCTCTTCCAATTACTTTTTCAATTTCCAGATAATTCATAGTTGTCCATCCTTTCTGAGGACTCCCTCGCCTGTGTTCAGGTATTACAGACAAAGGAGTATACATGATTTATTCACACAGTTAGTTTTCTCTAACCATATGTATTCTATCAAGTTTCTTTGCAAAACGCAATATTTCTACATGATAATGATTCTCATTTTATAGGCTTCTACATATTATCTGCACTTGCTATTATTTATATTCTTACTTTTTTATAAATACTCCCTCAGCTTCTCAACCTTCCCCCCCATATCTGTCGCCCAGCTCGTAGCAAATCTGACTACCGTATGTTTCTCATCCGTCTTCTCCCAGAAGCTGACCCTGACATTCTTCTCAAGTTCTTTCAGCTTCTCATCTTCCATCTCAACAAAGATCTGGTTCGTCGGAGAATCAATATAGAAGTCATATCCTTTTTCTTTCAGGATTTCCTTCAGTCTCGCAGCTGTTTCGATTGCATTCTTACTGATTTTCATATACAGATCATCTGTAAATAACGTATCAAACTGAACACCAAGGAACCATCCTTTGGCAAGCAGTGCTCCGTGCTGTTTGATCAGTGTCACAAAATGTCTCGGTGCATTTTCTTTTGTAAATACAACTGCCTCTCCGCAAAAGGCACCTACCTTTGTTCCACCAATATAGAAAATGTCACAGTATTCTGCGATATCTTCCATTGTCACATCTGTATCTTCTACTGCAAGACCGTATCCAAGACGTGCTCCATCAAGATACAGCGGAATATGGTACTGCTGACAGATATCAGAAAGCTCTGCGAGTTCACCACGTGTATACAGTGTGCCATACTCTGTTGGGTGAGAGATGTAGACCATCCCCCCCGGGAAAACCATGTGTTCATGATTCCCATCACTATAAAACTGATTCAAATAATCTGCCACATCTTTGGGCTGAATCTTTCCTTCCAGCTGCGGAAGGGTCAGTACTTTATGACCGGATGCTTCAATCGCACCCGCCTCGTGTGATGCAACATGACCTGTCTCAGCCGCGATAACGCCTTCATAGCTCTGGAGCACGGAATCAATTACTGTCTGATTTGTCTGTGTTCCTCCCACAAGGAAGTAAATGTCTGCCTCCGGGCATTTACATGCCTGACGGATCTTTTCCTTTGCGGATTCACAATATGAATCATTTCCGTATCCTGTAATTCCTTCTTTATTTACTTCTGCCAGTCTGCGCAGGATTTCCTCATGTGCGCCTTCTGAATAGTCATTTTCAAATGAAATCATTTCTTAGCTTTTCCTTTCTTTCTGAATGTTGCATTTTTATTTACAGTTCTTTTCTCTGGAGATTTCTTGCTCCTTGATTCATTTTTTGTTGTGATCTTCTTAGCAGTTCGTTTGTCAACGGTCTTCTTTTTTCTCACGCTGTACCCAAACGTTCCGATCTTTTTTCCAAGTCCAAGATATTCTCCATGGGAATATGCCAGAAGACCTGTCTTATTGAGTTCGAATTTGCCTTTCTCATCCATATAGGACTCGTCCACCTGAACCGCCTTCACCTCTGCAAGAAACATGTGATGGCTTCCAAGTTTCTCAATTTTTGTCACTACACATTCAATATTGACCGGTGCTTCTTCAATGACCGGTGCGTAAGTAAGCTTCTCTGCCTTTTTCGCAGTCAGATGACACTCTTTCCATTTATCCACATCCCGGCCGGAGCGCACACCACAGTAATCAGTCGCATGGGCGAGCTGTTCGGTTGTCAGATTGATCACAAACTCTCCGCTCTCTTCAATCATATGATACGAATATCTTTCCGGTCTTACGGAAATGTATACCATCGCCGGATTTGTACATACAGTTCCTGTCCATGCAACGGTAAAAATGTTCGTATTTCCTTCTTTATCTGCCGTACTTACCATAACTGCCGGAAGCGGGTAGACCATATTACCGGCTTTCCATACCTGTTTCGCCATTTCTCTTTCCTCCTGAAAACCGTCCCCTGTTACGGAGACGGTTCTGACTTTCTATTTGAAAATATCTTGGGCTTCTTACTGCTGCAGTGCTGATACAAGTGCCGGAACGAGCTGTTTCTTACGTGATACGACACCTTTGAGCATCAGTTTCTGTGCATTGTCTTCCAAATCATAAGCTCCGATAATCTTTTCTCTTGCTTCATTACCACTGCAGATCAGTTCAGAAGACTCTGCAATAATATTTGTCAGCATAAAGAAAATCATATCCAGACTGTGATTTTGTCTTGTCTTTTCCATCTCCGGAAGTACTGTTGCCTTAATCTCTTCAAGCTCTTCTTCGCTCATTGAATTCACCTGACCAACACCAAATACCGTATCATTCACTGTAAACTGTTTGAAATCAAGGAAGAGAATCTCCTCGGCTGTCTTTCCTTTGAGGTTACTTCCTGCCTTGAACATCGCTTGTGCAAGTTTCTCTATATTGATCCCGGCAATCTCTGCAAGCCTTTTCGCTGTGCTTTCATCAAGTGGTGTACAAGTTGGGGGGGAACGGAACATCAATGTATCGGAAATAATTGCGGAACAAAGAAGTCCTGCATTCACCGGATCTATTTCGACACCATTTTCCTCATACATCTGAGATACAATTGTTGCTGTACATCCAACCGGCTGATTTCTGAAAAATACAGGTCCGATCGTCTCGATACTGCTCAACCTGTGGTGATCAATAATCTCCTGGACATCTGCCTCTTCCACTCCGTCGACTGCCTGATTCTTCTCATTATGATCGACAAGGATCACCTGTTTCTTGCTGACATTAAGAAGTCTTCGTCTGGAAACAAGACCTAAGAATTTTCCATCTTCATCTACAACCGGGAAATCACGGAAACGCTTGCGTGCCATGACTTCTTTCACATCATCTACATAATCATTCTTGCGGAATGTTACGAGGTGATCTTTCGTCATGAAAGATCTGACCGGAATACTCTGGCTGATATGCTGCGCTGCGGTAAATGTATCATGCCGTGTCCAGATAACAACAATTTCTTTTGCCTCTGCCTGACGCAGAATATCTTCTGAGATCGGATCATTCTGGCAGACTACCATACAGCTTGCATCTAGATCAACTGCACACTGCTGTGCATCAATTCGATCCCCCAATGATAACAAGATCATCTTTCTCGATAAAGCTTGTCATCAACTCTTTGCTTGATGCTGCAACAGTTACTTTTCCTTTATAAAAATAACCATGTTCATTTCCTGTTACAATTTCACCTTCTACTGCCGCTGCAATATTACGGTACTGTGTTCTTGCCTTCGCTAGCATTGTGTTATCATAGACTTCCATATAAGATTTCGCAATATCACCTTTTGTGATCACACCTTCCAGCACACCGTTACGTGTGATTGGAATTGTATGAGTATTCATCTCTGACATCTTTTCCCATGCTGTACGGATTGAGAGGCTTCCTTGAATTTCCTGACTTTCTTTCAGTTCCACATTCTTTATCTGTTCTCTAAGATCAGAAAGCAATGTCGGAACTTTTACACCAAAGTGTTCCAGTACATATTGTGTCTCTTCGTTAAGCTGCCCTGCACGACGAGGCTCATACGTTTCTCCGGTGATCTTTGTCTTAAGATTTGCATAAGCAATTGCTGTACAGATAGAATCTGTATCCGGATTCTTATGACCTACAACATACACCTTTTTATTCTCAGCCATTTTTCTATCTCTCCTTCTCAAATTTATCTCTTATTTACTTTTACACTCACATCAATTTATCTCTGTATTCTGTCATCTTACATGAACAGCTTCTTCATTAAGTATTAAACCTGACAATTTACTATTCAATAAGTAGAGTAACATTTTTTTTCTATTAATCCAACCGCATTTTTCATTTTCTTCACGGATTTTGGCTCTTTTGTTGTATTTTTTCTCATACATATGTTATACTTTTGATTAACGAGAAAAAGAAAATGAGGTGCTTTTAATGAGCGAAGAAATGAAAGAATTACAGACAAATGAAGTAACAGAAACAATGGCAGACTATGAAGATCATTTCGATGATGCGAATCCATGGAACAGAGTCCAGGATTATATGGATAAGAAAACTGTTCTTCCTGTTAAAATTGAAGGTGTTGTCAACGGTGGCGTAATTGTAATGGTAGAAGGACTTCGCGGATTCGTTCCGGCTTCTAAGCTGTCCCTTTCCTATATCGAGAATCTGGAAGATTATCTTCTCAAGGATATCGAAGTACAGGTTATCGATGTTGATCAGGCGAATAACCGTCTTGTCCTTTCTGCACGTGAACTTCTGAAAGAAAAAGAGAAAGCCGCACGTGATGCACAGGTTGCAAGTCTGAAAGTTGGAACTGTTCTGAAAGGAACTGTAGAGACACTTCAGAACTATGGAGCATTTGTGAAATTAGAGAACGGCCTTTCCGGTCTGGTTCACGTATCCCAGATTTCCCAGAAGCGTGTGAAAATGCCTTCTGATGTTCTCACAGTTGGTGACGAAGTTGAAGTAAAGGTGATCGGTATCAAAGATGGTAAGATCAGCCTGAGCATGAAAGCTCTCGAAGAAGACAAAGAAAAAGCTGAAGAGAAAGCGGAAAAGGTAGTGATCCCGAAAGCGGAAGATATCGGAACAAACCTTGGGGATCTCTTTAAAAATATCCAGTTATAAGAATTGATGCTGTGATCCTGTTCAGATTGATAATCTACGTAATTGGCAGCATGATACAGAAAAATCCCTTTCAGAAGTTTATTTCTTCTGAAGGGACTTTTCTATTTTCATTGTTTCAATAACTCAGATATATTTATCTTGAATTCAGAGTAAATCCCAACAGGAATCTCTTCTTCAAATGAATACTGCATGAAATCTTCCTGGTTTCCAAATATATATACTAATATCTTTTCTTGTGCAGGATCAACGATCCAATATTCCCTTACACCGGCAGTACGATACTTGAACAACTTTGTCATATAATCCATTCGCTGACTGCCTGGCGATACTATCTCGATAATCCAATCAGGAGCTCCGCTACAGCCTCTATCATCAAGTTTATTCTGATCACAGATCACAGAAATATCTGGTTCTACATATGTTTTATCATCTTTATTTAAAAATACTGCAAATGGTGCAGGATACACTTCGCACGCTCCATGATTCTCACTGATATAACGATCAATAATGCTCGTCAATTTTGTTACAAGTTTTTGGTGCATTCGACTTGGTGGAGCCATATCATAAATAGTTCCGTCAATTAATTCTGCCCTCTCTCCTTCTGGTAAATCATAAATATCTTTTATTGTATAATTACTTTCCTTTGATAATGGCATAATATTCACCATCCTTTCGCATTCCAGTCAAGAACTGATATAGCATACAGCCTTTTGAATAGTATATCATATCTCCATGAATCTGTCATACCCTTTTAGATGGTGCTTATAACGACATTTATTCGTTACTGTTCACTCCC
>BBDW01000015.1 GCA_001312505.1 Mediterraneibacter faecis JCM 15917 | reverse complement strand
GTGTCAATCACTTCGCTGATTGACACGAGGATGCGTGTTTTGACTTGAATGCATCTCGCCCCCCCATCGCCAAAGGCGATTTAAAATGGCGAGATGCGTTGCTGGTCGCACATCGTGTGAACAGTAACAATTATTCTATTATGCACAAGCATTCTCCAAAATTTCTTCCAGCGCATTCTTACTGCTGGTGTGACAACGAATCACATCCGCATTGCATCTGCCGGCTTCTTCTACCGCACAGCGAACCATTTTATGGGATACTGTGTTTGTGAAAAGAACGATCAGATCAGGACTTCCAATCTGTTTGCTTAAGCTTGCTGACATCTGGGTGAAGATCTTCGCCTTACAATTAAACTGTTTACAGACTTTCTTATACTGACATACCATTCTGTCATGTCCTCCAATGATTACTACACTCATACTGAATTACCTCCTGAAATCTGAATCTGATTGTCTATTACTTTACCTATTTTTTTCCTGTATGTTTTATGAATTCATTTCCACATATCTTCCTCGTTTGTTAGTTGTGTCTAACCCATGTATTTACTATACTATAACGAAAACGTAATATCAATATCATTTACTGATAATGTTTCTCATTAGAATAAAGAATGTGCCTTGGCACATTCTTGCGCCTGCGGTGGTCGCTTGCGACACCTACCTTGTACGCCGCAGTGCGCATCCTGAGCGGAGCGTTTTTTATATGTTAGGAAAGAACTTTCCTAACATATAAAAAAGAACTACCGGGACAAACCTCTACAAAAGTTAATCCCGGCAGTTCTTTTTCTTGCCTTTTTTATTTTATGTTGTTTCACTCAAGATTGCTGTTCACAGTAACTACTCAAGTTCTGTTCTATTATTTTCATCCAGCAGATTCTTCATACTTCCAAGGCTTATCATCAATGTAGACGCATTGTGCAAAAGTGCAGATACTGTCGGCTGGACAATTCCTGTCACGCCAAGCAGAATCAGTCCTGAATTGATTCCGACGATATTTCTGTAATTCTTATGTATCCGCTTCATCATGCATTTGCCAGAAGTTTCAGTGTCACAACTTCACGCAGGTCATCTGCCGCAATCGTGATATCTGCAATCTCTCTTGCAATCTCAGCGCCATCACTGATCGCAATTCCTGCATCCGCCGCCGAAAGAGCCGGTGAATCGTTGATTCCATCACCGATCATAATTACTTTTCTTCCTTCTGATTTCTCTTTCTCAACAAAATTAGCTTTGTCTTCCGGAAGAACTTCTGCATAATATTCGTCAACACCAACACGTTTCGCAATTGCCGCTGCTGTACGTTCACTGTCACCTGTCATCATAACAACTTTACGAATACCGGCTTTCTTCAAATCACGAACCATTTCCACAGCCTCTTCACGAAGCGGATCTTCTATACAGATAACTGCAACAAGTTGTTTCTCGATTGCCAGATACAGATGAGAGTATTCTGGTTTTAACGAATCGTATCTATCCTGATATTCGGATGGAATCGTACATCCTTCATCTTCGAAAATGAAATGACTGCTTCCGATCAGAACCTTTTTATCATCAATAGAGGAAGAGATTCCATGTGCCACAACATATTCTACCTTTGAGTGCATTTCTTCATGAAACAAATGTCTTTCTTTCGCTGCATCTACAACGGCCTTTGCCATAGAATGAGGAAAATGTTCTTCCAGACATGCTGCAATACGAAGCAGATCATTTTCTGAGTATTCACTGAAAGCAACAATCTCTTTCACTGTCGGCGTTGCCTTTGTCAATGTTCCTGTCTTATCGAAAACGATTGTATCTGCATCGGCCACGGCCTCTAAGAACTTACCACCCTTTACTGTGATATTGTTCTCGCCTGCCTCACGGATTGCCGAAAGTACAGTGATCGGCATCGCAAGCTTCAATGCACAGGAGAAATCTACCATCAGAACAGACAGTGTCTTCGTAATATTTCTTGTCAGAAGCCAGACTGCACCTGTCCCCCAGTAATGTATATGGAACAAGTCTATCTGCAAGATGTTCTGCCTTACCTTCTACAGAAGACTTCAGTTTTTCAGAATCCTCGATCATTGTCACAATCTTCTCAAATCTCGTAGAGCCTGATACCGCTTTGACAAGAACTTCAATCTCGCCTTCTTCGAGAACTGTTCCGGCGAAAACAGACTGTCCTACACTTCTTCTTACAGGAAGTGACTCACCTGTAAGAGATGCCTGATTGACCATTCCTTCACCAGTAACTACTTCCCCATCAAACGGGATCACATTTCCCATACGGATCACAACATGGTCTCCCGGCTCAATATCGGATGATCTCACAAGAATCTCCTGTTCGTCTCTCTTCAGCCAAACTTTGTTGACATTCAGTGACATACTGCGCGCAAGATCTCCCACAGATTTTTTATGTGTCCACTCTTCAATGATCTCGCCAATTCCAAGCAGGAACATGACAGATCCAGCTGTAGCATAATCTCTACGGAATACGGAAACGCTGATTGCTGTAGCATCCAGGACAGGAACCTCTATCTTACCATGCATCAGGCAACGGATTCCGTGCCAGATATATTTCACTGATTTTACAGATGTAATCACTGCACGGACCGGCATTGGAAGGAATAACTTGCTTCCATAATGAAGAACTGTCTTCATGACCAACTTTTCCTGATAAACAGCATTCAGCTCTCTTCCAGAACCTGCGGCAACATGTTCCGGAAGAATTGCATTTTCATAAGAAAACTGCTTTAATAAATTCAAGACCTCTTCCTTATCTCCAACATAACAGATCACAGCATCTGCGGTGCGTTCATATACTTTTACATCTGTTACATTCTTCTGATTGGAGAGAAACCAGGATAGAGTATCCGCCTCCGTATATGTCATCCTTTTCTGGACGACATGGATACGAAGGCGGCCATTGATCTCATGCTTTACAATGAATTTCATAGAGAATTAAACTTCTTCCTCTTTGAAATCCTGCGCACCTGTATTCTCTTCCTGAGTTTCTGTCTCTTCTGCTTCTTCTGCTTCTTCTGCTTCGTAGACAGCCTCAGCCTCTTTTGCTGCACGTGACTCATTGATCTGCTGAGCCTCTGCAAGGATATCCTCTGCATTCTCCTGAACAGTTGTTGCTGTCTTCATCACACAGTCTTTTGCTCTTAAAACTGCTGCTGTACAGTTTGTGTAAACTTTCTTTGCATCATCACTCGCAAGAATTTTCACTCCCGCTGTTCCGAAAAGAACACCTCCTGCAAAGATTCCTGCTTTTTTCAATTTAAATATATCCCACATTGTATAAAACCTCCTAAATTTTTTATACATCATATCAACCCAGTATACAGATAGTCAATTCTAACTGCATTTATCGATAAATTTTATCGTTTATTCTCCGGTAATTTAATCGATGTTACTTTTTGGTCTTTTACATAACCGCAATGTTTTAATCCTTCGCGAACCACCTTATTCCATCCTGTTTCTGTGAGTTTAAAAATCGTATCATCATCCAACATGATAATACAGCCTCCCTCTTCCGGGCAATCCTGCGCACAATCAACTTTATACATATTTTTTCTGTTGATTGCTCCGATTTCTTCTAATGCATTGATCATTCTGTAAACAGTTGCCACACCGATCTTTTCATCTGCCTGGGATGCCTTATAAAAGATTTCTTTACAGCTTGAGCATTCATTTTCTAAAATAATATCAATCAACATCTTACGCTGTTTTGTGATCCGGCATCCGTTTTCTTTTAATTTTTCAATAATTTGCTCTTTCTTACTCACGGTACACCTCCTGCTTTCTGGTCTTCGCTGTATCAGTTACTTCGCCATCTCACAGAGAGTTTCGCTCTCATGAGATAGAGGTGACCTCATAACCTGCATTTTTTACTGCATTTTTTAAATCTGCCAGATCAATTTCTCTGTCATAGGAAACTTCTGCACTATTTTCCTTCAAACTCACCTTTGCAGTAACACCATCCAATCCATTCAATGCATTCGTTACGGTATTTGCACAATGCTCGCAGTGCATTCCTGAAATCTTCAACGTCTTTCTGCCAATCACCGGACCGTCTAAAAACTTTGTTTTTGCTTTCTTGCTACTTCCTGAACCGCCTCCGCAACAAGGACCTTCTCCTTTAAAATGTTTGATTGATCCTTTCAGAGCCAACCCAAGCAAGATGATTACAATTAATATAATGATAATATCTGCCATTTTGTGATCCCTCTTTTAGTCTTCTTTCTCTTCTCTGTTTTCTCGCCATTTCTTGATCCACAGATAAATCTGATAGATGGATACACCAACAAGGTAAATCAAAAGAAATGCACCAAATGCGTAAAACATAGAACCTGTTGAATTTCCCATTCTAATCACCTTTTACTTTTTCTTTGTATATTGAGATTTTCCAGCTGCCGCACTGCATCCGCCGCAGCTTCCACAATTGCCGCTGCATCCGGCGCATCCGACATGTTTCCCTTCTTTATGGTTCTTATATCCTTTATAAATGAGAAAAATACAATATCCGATAATTAAAGTTATTATTACAATATTTGCTATCATTGTCATCAACACCTCTTTTTTCTCTTATTATAACAGAGAGCCGGATACATTTCCTGCATCCAGCTCTATTTTTCAAGAACGCTTTCACGTTCTTGTTTCTCTCATATTACGCTGCCTGCACAGAACGTTTTGAGTATACTTTCTGATCTTTGTACGGATCTGGTCTGAAGAGCATGAACAGAAGGAAGATCAATAAGATAAATCCTACTGCTGTACCTACGCCAAATGCTCCGCCTGTTACGAAAGATCCTACCTGGTATACGATCAGGCAAACAACATAAGCAAATACATTCTGGAACAGGATTGCAAACCAGAACCATTTTCTGGACTGCATCTGCTGTGCCATTGTCGCGATTGCTGCAAGACAAGGTGAGTCAAGCAGGTTGAACAGAAGGAATGTAAATGCTGCAATTGTTGACGGGAACCAGGAAGCAACTCCCTGCGCTACTGTCACTGCGTCTTCTGTATCTCCGGACACATTTGCAAGAACTCCCATTGTAGAAACGATTGCTTCTTTCGCTGTAAATCCTGAGATAGATGCTGCTACAGGCTGCCACTCACCAAATCCAAGTGGTGCGAACAGTGGAGCGATCACTCCGCCGATTGCTGCCATTAAGCTGTCTGCGCTGTCTTCTACAAGTCCGAATCCATCTGCTGTAAATCCGAATCCTCCAAGGAACCACATTACTACGCATGCAAGGAACAGGATTGTTCCGGCTTTGATGATGAATCCTTTCAGTCTCTCCCAAACATGAAGGAGAACTGTCTTAGCCTGTGGAATATGGTACTGTGGAAGCTCCATTACGAACGGAGCCGGTTTTCCTGAGAAAGGTTTTGTCTTCTTCAGGATGATTGCAGAAACAAGTACTGCAACGATTCCTACAAAGTACATCAGTGGTGCAATGAAGGAGCTCTCCTGATATCCTGCTACTTCACCGGCAATAACTCCACCCATCATAGCGATAACCGGAAGTTTTGCTCCACATGGAATAAATGTTGCTGTCATGATTGTAAGACGTCTGTCGTTGTCCTGCTCAATTGTCTTGGAAGCCATGATTCCAGGGATTCCACATCCTGAAGAAATCAGAAGAGGAATAAAGCTCTTGCCTGAAAGTCCGAAATGTCTGAACACACGGTCCATGACGAATGCAATACGTACCATGTATCCACAGTCTTCAAGAATAGACAGGAAGAGGAACAGAATCGCCATCTGTGGAACGAATCCAAGTACTGCTCCAAGTCCGCCGATGATACCATCCACTACAAGTCCGTTAATCAGGTCACTTGCTCCGATATTCGTAAGGAATCCTCCGACTGCATTCTGGATTGCTCCAACGAATGTATCATTTGTCCAGTCTGTTACAAATGTACCTACTGTTGTGACAGATATGTAATATACAAGCCACATAACTGCGATAAAAATCGGAATACCAAGGATTCGGTTTGTAACGATACGGTCAATCTTATCCGATGTTGTCAGTTTTTCTTTTGCTTTTTTAACAGTAGTTCCGACAATCTTCTGGATAAACTGATAACGTCCGTCAGTTACAATACTTTCCATATCGTCATCATGTTTCTTTTCCAGTTTTGTTCTTTCATCTTCAACAACTGCTTTTGCTGCACCTGAGAGCTTTATCTGATCTACAACTTTGCTGTCATTTTCAAGGAACTTTACAGCGTACCATCTTTTTTATCTTCTGTAATTGTATCAGGAAGGATTTCCTTTACGCTTTCTACAGCAGCTTCTATATCTTTTGCAAAGATCTCACTAGGAAGTTTTACTTCCTTCTGCTTTGCAACTTTGATTGCTTCATCGATCAGTTCATCCAGACCTTTCTGCTTCAATGCTGAAATCTCAACAATTGGGCATCCGATCAGCATGGAAAGACGTTTGACATCAATCTTAATACCTCTCTTAGCGAGAAGATCGCACATGTTCAATGCGATTACAACCGGTACCCCCCCTGTCTCAACAAGCTGTGTTGTAAGATACAGGTTACGTTCAATGTTTGTTGCATCAACAAGGTCAACGATTACATCCGGATTCTCATTCAGAACATAATCACGGCTGACAACCTCCTCAAGTGTATATGGAGAAAGGGAATAGATTCCCGGAAGGTCAGTTACTGTAACATCTTCCTTTTTATACTTCTTGTTCTTGATCTTACCTTCTTTTTTTTCTACCGTTACGCCCGGCCAGTTACCAACATACTGGTTTGCTCCTGTAAGAGCATTAAACAGTGTTGTCTTACCACAGTTCGGGTTTCCTGCAAGTGCAATTGTGATTGCCATTACTCTCTTTACCTCCTTAAGTTATATCAATCAGGCTATTCTGCATATAAGGTTTTATTTAACTTCTACACACTGTGCATCCGCTTTTCTGACAGTAAGTTCGTATCCACGGACTGTAATTTCAACCGGATCACCAAGTGGTGCAACTTTTCTGATAAAAAGTTCACTTCCTTTTGTGATCCCCCCCATATCCATAATACGGCGTTTGTAAGCACTGTCTCCATCGATTTTTGTAACTACAACAGTAGTTCCTACTTTTGCATCACCCAAAGTCATAACACATACTCCTTCCTTTCTTTACTTTACTTATCACTTTTTCGGCGTCTCAATCAGATCATAATATGGCGCGCCATATCAGCATTTACTGCTACTCTCGAATCTTTAATATTAACAATAACGTTACCGCCAATTGCAGATAGCACGATCACTTCTGCTCCGGGCACAAATCCAAGATTTGCAAGAAAACGCTTCGTCTCATCATTTCCGCTTACTCTCTTAATTGTATTGCTTCGCCAATGTTGGCCATTGTAAGTGGCATAATCTCACGCTTCTTTCTAAAATGATATTGGAATCCATTTCCATTTGATATAGATTATTAAAAACAGTTGAGATTGATAATTTTTTCATTTTCTCTTCTGTTCGTAAGTTAGTATATGCTAATTCTCATTAGTTGTCAATGACTAATTTGCAGTTTTTCTAATTTTTTCTGTTCAACGCCAATGTTGAATTTGTCTGGCAAATTGTTTGCTGTCAGGAATAAATTATGATATACTAAGAAAAGACATGAAAATTCACTGTGAATAGTGATACGAATAAATTCTAATTTATATAGAGGAGGCCATTACCTATGCATGTAAATGAATCATCTGAAAATTATCTGGAGACAATCCTCATGTTAAGCAAGAAGCTTCCTGTCGTACGTGCCGTCGACATTGCAACAGAGCTTAACTTTAAGAAATCAAGTGTCAGTGTAGCAATGAAAAAACTCAGAGAAAGCGAACATATTATTGTATCTCGTGAGGGCTATATTACATTGACAGAATCTGGACAGGCAATTGCTGACATGATATATGAGCGTCACACGCTTCTCTCTTCCTGGCTTGAGAGACTCGGTGTTGACCCACAGATTGCCGCTGATGATGCTTGTCGTATGGAGCATGTAATCAGCGAGGAAAGTTTCAACGCAATTAAAAAACATATTGTTTCTCATTCTTAAAACGAAAAAGCACCTTCAGAAGAGTGATATCTCTTCTGTTAGTGCTTTTTTCTTACTTTTACTTATCGTTATAATGATACCTACATGGTAAATACACAAACGGAGTTGGTGGGATTCGAACCCACGTGCCCCCCGGAGGCTAACGCATTTCGAGTGCGCCCCCCCGTTATGACCACTTCGATACAACTCCATATGATATTTTTGTCTTAACAGACATCTTTTTAATTATATCATTTCTTCTTGAAAAATCAAGTGATAATTCCCCCCCTTAAAAATTTGTTAAGTCACTCATAAATTTTGTCATTACAAATATAATAAATACGTATATAATAGATATGATATCAAGAACAGGCTCTTCCTTCTTATCTACATTACTTTTTAAGGGGGGGGACTCTCATGAACCACAATACACTCGTAATTGAAATCAAATCTACACTTGATAAACTTATTGCTGCCAGAACTAGTCTTGGTTATGATTACATTGTGTATGGATTACTCTTGATAAACGAGGATCAGACTCGTGTATCCAATATTACCAAAGCTTTGTACATCGATATTGCTGCCCATTATGAGACAAGCTGGTCTTGTGTAGAAAAAAACATCCGCAACACGGTCAATGCAATCTGGACTTCGGAAAATAAAACTATTCTTGAAATGATTTTCAACAGAACCTATATGGACAGAAAACCAACGAATAAAGAATTTTTTGAATATTTATACGATTTTATTTTCTTATCACAAGAAACCGTCCCGACCCAATCAGAAGAAAATGTATCTTCCATCCTCTGCCCTGTCTGTAACAATAAATGTCAGGTACTCGAAAGCATGCTTTCTTTTGTGGCAAAACGACTTCAACCTGAACCTGACTGCACGCATGTATAAGATATAATAATCAATCCGTTTTTCAAAAAGGACCTCCCTTCAATCATGGGAAGCCCTTTTTATATCTGAAATAATTATAACTTTTCTCTTTCTTCCATAATCCAGTCCATCACTCTCTCAATTCCTTTTCCCGTCTTCGCGCTGACTGGAAAAACAACTGCATTTGGATTTAATTTCAGAATCCGTTGTTTCGCAACTTCGAAGTCAAAATCAAAATACTCCAGAGTATCTATTTTATTGATCAATACCAGATCACTTACCTGAAACATCAACGGATATTTCAGTGGTTTGTCATCTCCTTCCGGCACACTAAGAAGCATCACGTTCTTATGAGCACCTGTGTCAAACTCTGCCGGGCACACCAGATTCCCTATATTTTCAAGAATTAACAGATCAAGATTCTCTGTATCATACTCAAGCAATGCACGGGATACCATATCTGCATCAATATGGCACAATCCACAGTTATGGATCTGAATAGATTCTACCCCCCCTGTCAGATCTGCGACTCTCTGTGCATCTAAACTTGTCTCAATATCTACATCCATCTCACCGATTCTCAGCTGATCTTTCATTCTGTTGATCATTGCGCTTAGCAGTGTAGTTTTTCCACTCCCTGGTCCGGACATAACATTTAAAAATAGTGTTCCCTGCGCACTCATTTTCTCGCGGATTGCCTTTGAAGTAGCATCATTATCTGCAAACACGCTTTCTTTAATCTCAATCACTCTGACATTTCCCATGTTTTTATTCCCTTTCTTCAACATCTTATGCATTCACTTCCTGTATCTTTTCCAACAGATAATCAGCCAGTTCCTTCACACCCTCTCCTGTCTTTGCAGAGATGTAAAAAATCTTAATCTGTGGATTCAATCTTCTTGCACATGCTTCAACATAGTCTTTTCGGAAATCAAAAACAGGTAATGCATCGATTTTGTTTATCACTAACACGTCAGATACTTCATACATCAGCGGATATTTCGCCGGTTTGTCATCTCCTTCCGGAACAGAAAGAATCGTCAGATTAAAGTTTGCACCTGTATCAAACTCAGCCGGACAAACAAGATTCCCTATATTCTCAAGTACAACAAAGTCCAGATCATCTCTTTCAAACGCTCTGATTCCCTGTCGTGTCATATCTGCATCCAGATGACACATCCCACCGGTATGCAGCTGAATCGATGGAATTCCAGCATCGATCAGTGTATTCGCATCCACGTCAGAATCAATATCTGCTTCCATCACGCCCCCATTTGATTTTTCCTTCAAAATGAGGTTTCAATGCCAGAAGTGTACTTGTCTTTCCACTTCCCGGACTGGACATCAGATTCATCAGACATGTCTTCTGTGCCTTTAATTCCTGGCGCAGTACCTGTGCATCTGCATTGTTGTCTTCAAGAATTGTCTCTTTTAATTCTATTACTTTTGCTTTTTCCATGCGTTCTCCCCCCCCTGGTGTCGGACACCATTTTGTTTTTTTGCTTTTATCTCCAACTACAATACCTGCGGATTGTTTCATATAAAGTCATTATATGTTACTGTTCACTCCCTGTCAATCGCTCCGCTGATTGACACGGAGGATGCATGTTTTGGCTTGAATGCATCTCGCCCCCCCATCGCCAAAGGCGATTTAAAATGGCGAGATGCATTGCTGGTCGCACATCGTGTGAACAGTAACCATTATATCAAATAGGCACAATTTTGTATATTTTTTATAATGCCTTTCTTACATCTCTGTGATATAATTTTGTTAGATATAACTAACAATAACTATTCTTTTCTAATATGTGTGAGCTTTATCTATCTTTCTTGAAGTCAGAGTATTCCTAACTAAGATAAACTCCATTCTCACACAGAACAGGGGGGGGCGAACTATGTTTTTATCCTTAACCAATATCAAAAAATCCTTTGGACAAGGCGACAGTCGTGTAGAAGTCTTAAAAGGCATTGATCTATCGATTGAAAAAGGAGAATTCTGTGTTCTTCTTGGACCTTCCGGCTCGGGAAAATCCACTTTGCTGAATATCATCGGAGGTATTGACCGTGCAGACAGCGGGCAGATCACAATTGAAGGCGAACTGATGGAAAAAATGACTGCAAAACGCTTGAGTCAATACCGAAGGAAGCATCTCGGATATGTTTTCCAGATGTATAATCTGATTCCGAATCTTACCGTGCGCGAGAATATTGAAGTCGGTGCTTACTTAAGTGATCACGCGTTAGATGTAGATGAACTTCTTGATACCCTTGGTCTTTCTGCACATCAGAAAAAACTGCCGAATCAGCTCTCCGGAGGTCAGCAGCAACGTACTGCAATTGGGCGGGCGATTGTTAAAAATCCTGATATTCTGCTTTGTGATGAGCCAACCGGCGCGCTTGATTATAAAACGTCGAAAGAAATACTGAAGCTGATTGAAACAGTCAATCAAAAATACGGCAATACAGTTGTAATGGTAACGCACAACGATGCGATCAAAGATATGGCAGACCGCGTTGTCCGGATTCGTGACGGTATGATACGAAAAAATTATCTGAACGATCATAAGGTCAGTGCGCAGGAACTCGACTGGTAAAGGAGGCTGCAGACAATGAAAAACCCATTAAACAAACGTCTCCCCAGAGAATTCCGGAAAGACTTTGGTAAGTATCTTGTCATTTTCCTTCTCCTTGTGATCACAATCGGATTCGTCTCCGGATTTCTTGTTGCCGATGGCAGCATGATCAAGGCTTATACTGAAGGAATTGACAACTATAATACAGAGAACGGACATTTCCGCACTTCTGAAAAAATGAATGATGCGCAGATTCAGTCTGTGGAAGAAAATGGTATCCGGATCTATAACAATTTCTATCTGGAACAGGATTTAACAAATGGCAGCACAATGCGTATCTTTGCAAACAGGGAGCAGGTGAATCTTGCCTGCCTCATGGAAGGAGTATTTCCAAAAGCGGCAAATGAAATCGCCATCGATCGTATGTATGCTGACAACAATAAGATTTCCATCGGAGACACACTGAAAAGTGATACACAGAGCTGGAAAGTAACCGGATTCATTGCTCTTCCGGATTACAGCTGTCTCTTTCAGAACAACAACGATTCCATGTTTGATTCTGTCAAATTCGGAATTGGAGTTGTAACGTCCGAAGCATTTGAATCTTTGGATTCTCCACTTGTAAAATACTGCTATGCGTGGAAATACA
Source organism: Mediterraneibacter faecis JCM 15917 (assembly GCA_001312505.1). Classification (GTDB taxonomy): domain Bacteria; phylum Bacillota; class Clostridia; order Lachnospirales; family Lachnospiraceae; genus Mediterraneibacter; species Mediterraneibacter faecis. The sequence continues at coordinate 56,996 of BBDW01000015.1, read as the reverse complement.
ACGATGAACCTACGACAGAGAAAGAAGAAAAAGAAGTATCTGATGATCTGATGAAAGCAATCAACAAGGATGTTTCTCTGGAAGAATTCGTTCCGCGTTATCTCAACCAGGCAATCACATTTACCCGGGATGATATGGGAAGCGACCGCGCAATGATGATCGTATTTCTTTATATCGTAATTGCGATCATGGCGTTTGTCTTTGGCATTACGATCAGCAACACCATTGCAAAAGAGGCAAATGTCATCGGAACTCTTCTTGCCAGCGGCTACACCAGAAATGAACTGATCCGACATTATATGGCCATGCCGATCCTTGTCACGCTAATTGGTGCTTTCATTGGAAATATTCTCGGCTATACCATCATGAAAGATGTCTGCGCCGGTATGTATTATGGAAGCTACAGCCTTCCGACATATGTAACCGTCTGGAACGCAGAAGCATTTCTGCTTACTACGATTATTCCAATCTTGCTAATGCTTCTCGTCAATTACACAGTACTTCGCAGAGACTATCACTTTCTCCTTTGAAGTTCCTCCGCAGAGACTTAAAGAGAAGGCAACAAAAGCATGCATTATCACTGAACAGAAGAATTCCATTTTTCAGTCGTTTCCGACTGCGTGTGATTTTCCAGAATGTCAGCAATTACCTTCTGCTGTTCCTCGGAATCTTATTTGCAAACCTTCTGTTGATGTTCGGTCTGCTCTTCCCTGCTGTACTCGATCATTATCAGACTGTTCTAAAAGATAATCTGCTTTGTAACTACCAGTACATTTTGCAGATACCGATCAACGCCATGGACGAAGATCATAAACTGGAAAGCCTTGTAAATATGCTCTATTTTCAGCACGAGGTAGAAACCGATAACCCTGATGCGGAGAAATTCAGCGCTTATTCACTGAAAACAACAGATAAGAAATATAAGGAAGAGGAAATCCTGCTCTATGGACTTGCAGATAACAGCCGCTATCTTCCGATTGATTTTCAGGAAACTGTATCTGACAAAGATGTTTCAAAGAAAGAGGATGCTTCTGATGCAACTCCTGCATACATCTCTTCTGCTTATGCAGATAAATATCTTCTGGATATCGGTGATGAAATCACTTTAAAGGAAGCTTATGAAGATGATACATACACGTTTTCTATTGAAGGAATCTACGATTATGAAGGTGGTCTGACCGTTTTTCTTCCACAGGATACGTTCAATGAACTGTTTGACCTTGGTTCCGATTACTTCAGTGGTTATCTCTCTGACAGCGAGATAACCGATATTGACCAAAAATACATCAGCTCTGTGATCGACCTCGACAGTCTGTCTAAAATCTCCCGACAATTGAATGTTTCGATGGGAAGCATGATGTATCTGTTAGACGGATTTTCAATCGTGCTCTTTATGATTCTGATCTATCTTTTGTCAAAGATCATTATCGAAAAGAATGCACAGTCAATCTCTATGACAAAAATACTTGGATACTCTGACCGGGAGATCAGCAGTCTGTATCTGCTGTCTACAACCATTATGGTCGTAGTCTTCCTGCTTCTGAGTTTTCCGATAGAAACAGTTCTCATGAACGCTCTCTTCCGTGGAATTATGATCAGCAGTATTTCCGGTTGGATCCCATTGTACATTGATCCGGTCCTGTATGTAAAAATGTTCCTGCTAGGATTCGGAACTTACCTGCTTGTTGCATTGATCGAATACCGCCGGATCAAGAAAGTACCTATGGATCAGGCATTAAAAAATATTGAATAATCGTGATTGTACCTGTATCTGCTGCCTAAGGACTTCTAAGTTAGGCATAACAGTGCAGGTCCCATTTGAAAGGAGAATTTCTCGTGAAAAGAAAAATGTTGCAAAAATTAGTTCCCGGTCTGTGCGCCAGTCTTGTCCTGGTTTCTGCCACAAGTCTGACAGGATGCTCCACTGACACAAAGACAGCTGCCACAGCTTCAGATGCTGACAAATCAGAAACGGTATATGTAAAAGCTGATGCAAGCGGAACGATAAATGAGATCAAAGTCCAGACAGACTTGAAAAATAACGGAACATCAAAGGAAATCAAAGACTTCTCAACTCTGAAAGACATAAAAAATACGAAAGGAAATGAGTCCTTCACCCAGTCCTCTGACGGAACGATCACCTGGGAAAACAAAGGGGGGAGGACATTCATTATGAAGGTACTTCTACAGAAGAACTTCCTGTAAATGTAAAAATCAGTTACACATTGGATGGAAAATCTATACAACCGGAAGATCTCGCTGGGAAAAATGGAAAGCTTGGAATTCGTTTTGATTATGAAAATACTACCGAAGAAAATGTAACCGTAAATGGTGAAGAGATGACTTCTCCGGTTCCATTTGCAGTGATCTCCGCCATGATCCTTCCGGAAGACACCGCTTCTAATATCCAGGTAACAAATGGTAAAATATTTACAATGAATGACCAGAGCGTCGTTGTCGGTTATGCCTGCCCGGGACTTAAGGACAGTCTGAAGCTTACTGATTATGAACCTACGGAAGATATCTCTATCCCAGAATCAGTGGAAGTAACTGCAGATGTAACAGATTTTGAGATGGACTTTACTGCAACCGTGGTCTCCTCCGGTCTGTTTGAAGATCTCGAAGAGGATTCCTTTGACGATATGGAGGATGCCGCTGACAGCCTGCAGGAACTCGGAGATGCATCCGGCAAACTTGCTGACGGAGCAGCACAGCTGCTAGGCGGCGCTTCTACTTATCAAAGTTATCTTGGGCAATATGTAGACGGTGTCTCACAACTTGCCGAGGGAACAGACACTTTAGATGACGGTGTAACTGCACTTAATGAAAATTCCGGAAAGCTGGTTTCAGGTGCTTCTTCTCTTCAAACTGGTCTTGAACAGCTGAATTCTGCTCTCTCTGGCCAGATATGCACGGATTCTGGTTCTCTTCCGTCTGCTGAGACACTTTCAGCACTTCAGGAACAGATTAAATCACTCGGCCAACAGCTGGATTCTGTTGACTCCTCTCTTGCAGAGGCAAAATCTTCTTTCGCATCCGTCAACTGGGATACTCTGAAATCTTCTATCACAGAGGACGCAAAAGAACAGTCCAAAACTGCTGCGACAGATGCTGTCCAGTCTGCGATCGATCAGATTGTTTCTGAAACTGCATCAGATTCAGAATTATCAGAAGAATCTAAAAATGCTGTCAACGATAAGATGTCACAATTGAAGAATGAAATAAATGATACGATTGCATCTGCAATTGATCAGAACCTTGATCTTTCTTCTTCCTCCACAGATATCGATCAGCTGAAATCCGCCACAGAAGGAACATTAAACAGCCTGACGGAACTGATTACTTCCTGCCATACTACGCTTGACCAGATGTCTTCCGGTGCCGGTTTCTTTGCTCAGGCAGCACAGAGTCTTTCTTCTCTCAGTGAGACATTAAAAACTTTGCAGAGCTCACTTTCAGCTTTATCTGCCGGCAGTTTACAGCTCACTCAGGGACTTACCTCTTTCCAACAGGGAATCAGTCAATTGTCTGAAGGCAGCTCAACGCTCTCTCAAGGAGCTACTAAACTGGGCACAGCCGGGAAAGAACTAAAAGAAGGATACACAACCCTTGCCGAAGGAATCTCTTCTCTCTCTGAAGGACTTACTCTCTTTGATAAAGAAGGAATCCAGGAACTTGAAAAACTAGGCGGGGGGATGATCTGAAGAATCTCTCCAAAAGAATGAAAGCTGTCAAAGAAGCGGACGCTGAATACGATAATTATGGCGGTAAGTTAGAAGAACAGACCGGGGGGGACGTACGGTTTATTATTGAGACAGATGTGATTGATTAAGAAGAAGGCTTTGGGTCATTTCTATTGACCCAAAGCCTTCTTTCTATAATTCTTTTTCTACATTCCACTACCTGCCCAAAACTCCATCTAGTTGTATTTGTAGATTTACAAACTCCACTTCCACTTTCAATAATATCCTTCGCTTCTAATTCTGCAAATTTTTTATCAGCTTCAGCTTTAGCCCGGTTGTTTTCAATAATTTGTTCCCTCAAATTCTTTTCGAATTCCTCTGGTGTAATATCTATCTTTTGCTGTTTTTCCATTGAATATGCGCAAAATTCTTCCGAGTTCATAAAATGAATATCCATCGAATACTCTTTATTCAATTTATCAATCACTGCCTGATACGGATCTTCTGATGCTGCACTTACAGAAATAGCTGTAAAAGTACTTAAAACCAATGCCATAAAAGTTACCATTAATTTAATTTTTATTTTCATATTCTACCTCCAAAACATATTTTTATTTCCAAACAGTAATTTACTTTTTTAGTGTAACAATACATTTTCCATTTACTAATTCAAATTTTATAACCTCCTCATATAAAATTTCTTTATTTTCATTGTAAACTACTATTTCAAATTCACATTCGTTCACACAATTTGGACTACTATTTATTAACTTCTCATTTTCACCACTATAAATTTGTTCAAATATATTTGACTCGGGAATCCAATATATTTTTTTCCCCTTTTTGGTAAATTGTAAAAATACTATTTTCTTTTTCTAATGACTTGCAATTATACATGTAATTCTCTGGTATATCTATCTGAAAAATATAACCATTTCCTACCGGCGTTTCCATCAATTTTAAAGTCTCTTTATGTTCTGGTATTAAAACAGAACCTTTCTCATTTCCATCTTGCGTCATCGCATAAACTGTAATTATTGATTTATTTTTTTGCAAGATATTTGTAAACACACACAAAAAAACTATGGCAGTTGCAACTATCCCCCGTTGTAATTCTCTTTATGTGAATTTTCTGTTTCAAATTTTTTCTTCTTTCAATCCCATCAAAAATTCTCTGTTTGGATTCTTCAGTAAATTCAATTCCAGTCACAGCACTTTTAATTGAATTTTTATCCACACTCATTCACTCCCAACTTCTTTTTTAATAATTTCCGACCTCGTTCCAAACGCTTTTTCACAGTCGATTCCGTAATTTTCAAAATCTTACTTATTTCAAAGCATTTATATCCTTCTACATAATACAATAAAAGCACTTCCTTATATTTAGATGGTAATTCTAAAAGGATAGCAAGTATCTGATTATCTATACTATCCTCAGGATATGTAGTCTTAATTGTTTCGATATTTATATATGGATGTTGTTTATAGAAACGCAATTTATCTTTACAAAGATTTATTGTAACTCTAATTAACCATGCCTTTTCATGTTCATAAGTTTCAAAAAGAGGCTTTTTTGTCATATATTTTATTAATACATCTTGCACTGTATCTTCTGCATCATACGTATTTTCAAGCATTACGATACATATTTTATATAGCATTTCTCCATATTTCTGAAACATCTTCTCAACTGAAGCTTGTTCAAGCATACCTTTCACATTCCTCCCCCGATATCCTACTCAATTCCTTTTATAATAAAACGTTTCAAAATTTAGAAAAGTGACAAATTTAATCAAATATTTTTTCCTACCGTATCGACATAATATCCTCTGCACCCAAAATGTCTGTTACCATATTTATACATGAAAAATCTCCGTCATTCTACAACAGAACAACGGAGATTTCAAAATAACATATTTTCTTTTACTCTTTTACAATCCAACTGCCTGTTTTCTTTGAACCAACTCTTTCTAATCGTCCTAATTCAGACAACTCTTTAATCATTCTCTGAACAGCGCTTCTCGACAAAGAGACTCGTTCAATAATTTCTTTTTGCGTAATTGTTGGATTATTGCGCAACATATCAAGGAGCATTTTCGTATGCGGTACGGATTTTACTTACGCTCTTTACTTTTCTTGAAAAAGTACTATACTTATTTATGGTTTAAATCAGTTCTATTATGAAAGACTTTACAAGAATACGGAGATAATTTTATGACCATCAGTATACTTCTCATGAAACAAATTGCACAGCTTTTTCTTATGATCTTTATGGGATACTTAATTGTAAAAACAGGTATTGTCGAGGATACCGACAGTAAGGTATTGTCCAAAATCATCCTTTATCTGGTCATCCCTTGTGTAATTATAAACGCTTTTCAAGTTGATTATACTTCTGACACTGTGAGAGGATTGCTACTGGCTTTTATAGCATCTGTTCTCACACAGATTGTCCTTCTTATTGTTGTCTCTGTTTTAGGGAAACTTTTTCATTTAAACGAAGTAGAAATTGCCTCTATCTATTACTCTAATTCTGGTAATCTGATTGTACCAATCGTAACTTTTATTTTAGGAAAAGAGTGGGTATTATATGGATGTGTATTTATGAGCGTGCAACTCATTTTTATATGGACTCACTGTAAGAAAATTATCAGCCAAGAGGCTTCTTATGACTGGAAAAAAATTGTCCTCAATATAAATATGATTTCTATTTTTATTGGAATCCTGCTTTTCTTTACAAAAATCCATTTACCGGAAATCATAAATGATTCGATAAGTTCTGTCGGTAATATGATTGGACCAGCAAGCATGATCGTAACAGGTATGCTTTTCGCCGGTATGGATCTGAAACAGATTTTTACAAATAAGAAAGTATATTTTATCTCTGTTCTCCGGTTAATCGTATTACCCGTATTTGCACTGATTCTGATTAAGTTAAGCCATCTCGCCGCTTTTTCAGCAGATGGAGATAAAATCATGCTCATTGTATTTCTTGCAATCATTACTCCATCTGCCTCAACTGTAACCCAGATGTGTCAAGTATACGGAAATGATTCTCAATATGCCAGTGCGATCAATGTTGTTACAACACTGTTTTCTATTGTTAGCATGCCGCTTTTAGTGATGCTATTTCAAATGTTTTAGCTATGAAATTCTGCCGTTCTCCATTTCGTAGACCATATCTGCCACGTTCATTGTGGACACTCTGTGGGATACCAGGACAACGGTTTTCTTTCTGGCGGATTCTTTTAATGATCTTAAAATAATTCCCTCATTTAAAGAGTCAAGGTTTGATGTAGGCTCATCAAGCAGGATCAGAGGGCAGTCATGCAGAAATGCTCTTGCAATTCCGATTCTCTGTTTCTCACCGCCGGACAGCGTATCACCCAGTTCTCCGACTTCTGTATCATATCCTTTCGGAAGTGTCATAATAAAATCGTGGATAGAAGCTTTCTTTGCGGCTTCCATAATCTCTTCTCTGGATGCTCCCGGCTTTGCGATTGCGATATTATTTGCAATGGAATCATGGAACAGGTGTGTTTCCTGCGTGACATAACTTTCCATATCTCTTAAATGCCTGGTCGGAATCTTTCGGACATCTGTACCATCTACCGACATGCTTCCACCCTGCACATCCCAAAAACGCATCAGCAGTTTTAAAAGTGTAGATTTTCCGGAACCGCTCGCACCATGAATCCCTGTGATTTTACCCGGCTGTAATTTCATTGAATAGCTATCTAAAATGGTCTCCGCGCCGTATGCAAATGTAACGTTCTCTGCCTCTGCTCCTGCGAATGCACGATCTGCACGATCTGCACTCTCCTCAGAATTCACACCCTGATCAGCAGAAGTTTCCACATCACCCGGAATTTCTTCCACAAGCGGTGTCTCTTCCAGAAGGGAAAGAACACGCTCACCACTTGCCAGTGTCTGGTTCAGGTTGTTGGAAAGGCTTGATAATGCTACTACTGGTCCGAAAGAACCCATCATTGCGATCGTACAGGTTAAGATTCCTTCAAACCCCATCTCGCCCTTCGCATAGAGCCAGATCGTCAGTGCCAGCATTCCGAAAGATGCAAGCAGGATAACCATGTTCGTAAATGAACGCTGTGAGCCTTCCATTTTGCTTAATGATTCCTGCATTTCGGCAAGGTTCTTGGATTGCCCTGTCATCTGCTCTTTTCTCTTTTCACCCTGTCCGTACTGGATGGTTTCATCTAATCCACGTAAGGAATCCAGAACAAAACTGTTCAGTCTCCGAAGCTTGTTCTAAACTCCATTCCCTTCTGGCTGCCACGTTTTCCATTCCACATTGGGATGGCTACACCGACAATCAGATAAGCTGTCAGTGCAAGCAGTCCTGCTAACCAGTGATATCTTCCGATAAAGATTACCATGATAATCGAGGTCAGTGTTGCGATCGCAATCGGGGGGGAAATGGTATGTGCATAGAACACTTCCAGGAGCTCGATATCTGTTGTGATGATCGAGATCAGATTTCCCTTGTCTCTGCCTTCCAGTTTCGCCGGGCAGAGCTTTCTTAAGGAAGCAAACACTTTATGACGAATGATCGCCAACAGTTTAAACGCAATAAAATGGTTACAATACTGTTCCACATAATGCAGGATTCCCCGGAGCACTGCGATCACGATCATGATTGTGATAATCGTCTTTACCGGGGGGGTAAATACTAACCACATCTTCTCTACCGGAACGATCATTCCTGCTATCCCTGTCAGAAGTCCATGCACGATGACCTGTCCTGCCAGTATTGTCAGGAAGATCGCACACAAGTAACCCAATGTTCCAAGGATAATTGCTGCCAGCATGATATGGAGCAGGGGGGGTTTTACTAACCCGATCAGGCTTCCCATGATCTGAATGGCACTTCTGCGTTTCGTTGTATTTGTATGTTCACTCATTATGCCACTCCCCCTTTTCCATAGTTTTCCAGAGCCATCTGGCTTTCATATAGATGTCTGTATGCACCATTCTGGCTCATCAGTTCGTCATGTTTTCCACTTTCCTTGATTTCCCCCCCGTCTTTTAAGAAATAAATCTTATCAGACTTCACAACATTTGCCAGTCTATGGGAAATCAGAAGCACCGTCTTTGTCTTTGCCAGATCATGAATCACATTCATGATCAGTTCTTCACTTTCCACATCGATATTAGATGCAGCTTCATCAAAAATGTAAACCTTGCTGTCTTCTTTTAATAAAGCTCTTGCAATCACCAGTCTCTGACACTGACCGCCGGACAGGTTGCTTGCTTTTTCTAATAACCGTGTCTGCAATCCATCCTGCGTCTGTAAGAATCCTAAGAGATTGACTTTCTGAAGAACTGCTTCCATCTCTTCTTTCGTTGCATCCGGTTTTGCCATCTTCAGATTTTCTTCTACTGTACCTTTGAACAGGTAGCTGTTATGGCGAACCAAAACAACCCTCTGCATCAGATTGGTTTCATTCACTTCATTCAGCGGTACACCACCGATGGTGATCTCTCCGCTGTATTCCCGGTTCTTTGCTGCTAGGATTCCTGCAATCGTACTCTTACCACATCCGGATTCACCAACCAGTGATACAAAACTTCCTGCCGGGAGATTTAAGTTGATGCCTTTTAAAATCTCTCGGTCCGCTTCGTAAGAAAAATGAACATCCTTCAACGACACATCCAATGCGCCATTCGGCAGACATTTTTCTCCCGCCTGTGGTTCCGGCAGATCCAAGATCTTAAAGATCTTGTCACTTGCTGCCATTCCATTCATTGCGATATGGAAAAAGGAACCGAGCAGACGAAGCGGCAGGAAAAACTCGCTGGCAAGCAGGACGATACATAACGTTCCTGCCACACTGATATTTCCTTTTAAGAATTCGGACACCGCAACTGCCATACCAATCGCTGCACCACCATACGCCACAATGTCCATCACACTTGTGGAATTGAGCTGCATGGTCAGTACCTTCATAGTGATCCTGCGGAAGTTCTGGGATTCCACATCCATCTCGTCCGCTTTCTGTTGATCTGCCTGATAGATCTTCAACGTCGTCAGTCCCTGCAGATTCTCAAGGAACGAATCACCCAGCCCGGTATAGATACTCCAATATTTGCTCAAAAGTTTCTTTGCGATCTTCTGTACCACAACGATCGAGATCGGGATCAGTGGCACACAGATCAACAGGATCACACTTGCCTTTACACTCACTCTGCAAAGAATGAGAAATAAGGTCAGTGGTGCGATCAGGCTGTAGAACAACTGCGGAAGGTATTTTCCAAAATACGTTTCCAACTGCTCCACACCTTCGGTTGACACCTGTACGACCTCCGAAGAGGATACTTGCTCACTGTAGGAAGCTCCCAGCTTCAACATTTTCTCATAAATCTTTTCTCTTAAAATTCTCTTTACATCTACACATGCAAGATACGAAGACCTTGCCCACATCCGTTCGCATACAAATCGTATGATCACCACCAGTGCGAGGATCAGGATTGTCTTCTCAATCACCGGCACTGTCACCGCACGATAGACCACGCGCTCCAACAGGTCGGCAAGCGTAAATACCGCCAGCACCTGTGAGAGCAATGCCGCCCACTGCCACAGGATGGTGTAGACAATGTACTTTTTTGCGTGGGATAAAAGTCCCACCAGTCTTGTTTTAATCATAAAAATCTTATCCTTTTGTTTATTTCTTCGATTCTTTTTTACTGCATATCAGATGCCATACCGCCAGCACCGGATGATACAGAAGCATCCTCGGTCCGGAAAACCGCATGACCACTCGAATCTTCTCCCTCATCTCCGGCTTGTAGCAATGCACTTTACAGTTTGCACAGAATGTTTTCTCTTCCATAAAGGGACATTTCTGGCTTCTGAGTCTGGCATAATCTGAAAGTTCCTGACAGGAAGGACACATCTTTCCTGTCGTTTTGTCATATTCCTTATGATTCTTCCGGCAGTACAGCCGGATCATCTCTTCCACGACATACTGTTCTTTCTGCCGCTTTTTTTCTACTTTATTCTTTTTATTCATATTGTTATTCGTAAATTTCTCCCAGTTTTACTGTCTTTACCCTCAAGAAGAAGTACAGGATATGACATACCCACACTACTGCGATACAGATTCTTCCAACCGGCACATTCTTCATACAGATAAATCCGATTACCATGACTACTGTTACCATTCCGATAATCTTGCACTTTGTTCCCATCGTCATGGCTCTTTTCTGGACGAAGCTGTCCAGATGTTTCTTATATAAATTCGTTCCTATGAACCAATCATGCAGTTTCTTTGAACTCTTGGCAAAGCAGAACAGCGTTGCCATGTAAAACGGAACAGTTGGCAGGATAGGAAGTACAATTCCTATCGTACCAAGTCCCAGACAAAGAAATCCAAGCACGATCCAGACTATTTTTAATGGATTTTTCATCTTCTTTCTTTTCTCCTGTGGAGTTCTCTCCCTTTTTCCTCCTCTTTTCTTTTGTTGCGCCCTGTACGGCAATAAGATATGGCTACTCACTGTTTGTTGTATCTATCCTATTTGAGCATAATTCACTCTGCTTTCTTATGTCAATCTTTTTTACTTTTTTGGTGCGCTCATGCACCGTTTTATTCTCATAAATTATTAGGTTTTTTCAAGGCATTTCAGAGTTTTTAATATTTTTTATCATTTATTTTCTTCGTTTTTACTTTAATTAGCATTATTTCTATATGAATTCTATAAGATGCAACGCACCTTCTATTTTCTAATTACAATTCAGAAATCTATGCTTTGATACCCAATAACAGACGTATCGACAATCCAGCCAATTATTGATGAAGTTCTGGCAGGTAAAGAATAGTTTTACTAACTATAAAGCAAGCCTCCTCCGACTGTGTGATTGCACAATCGGAGGAGGCTTTTATCATTCATATAATGATTCATTTCCTTCACATCATCATTTTATAATTTAAACACCACCCTGGCCGTACTTTCCGGCATATGTGCATTTCCTACCGAGCAGGTCACGGTGATCATTACATTTCCTCTCAGAACACCATTATCAAAGTTCTGATAATAACAGGCATCCAACGGAATCTTTACCTTTCCGTTTTTGATATCCGCATATCTGAATATCCCCCCCTGGTGAAGATATTTTAATGTAGCCAGATGTCCGGACATATCCTCTCCATTTACTCTTGACACTGCATCTATTTCCCGGATCGTAAGTTCGAGATAAGCACCTCTTTTGTTATACTTAATCAAGGCAACTGGTTCAAATCCTCTGTCTGCCATCGACCTTTTTGCACCATCATGCTGTAAGATCGTAACTGCTACTTCATAATTCCCATATTCCAGAATATCTCTTATATCCGTGATGACATCCTCGCGTTTCCGCATCTTTGTCTCCGGGTTCGTTCTACGGTCACTCTTCACCAACTTTTCTAACTGAATGTAATCTATATTTTCAATCATCCCTTTTAGGACTTCTTCTGTTCCTTCTGTGATGCCGCTTCGTTCCAGATAGTCACGGACATCCCGCATCATCTTGCAGCGCCAGTCTAATTTTCTTTTCCCATTTTCCGTGAAATCCAGACTCTCTGTCAGTTCTCCTTCTTCGATACATTTTTTGAAGAAACGGCTGACCTGGGAATGATTTACTCCGCACTTTGCCGCGATCATCCGGACTGCACCTTTCTTTTTTTCAAGCTTATTAAGCTCTATCAGGTATTGTATCTGCAGCATTGTAAGATTTTCAATCTTATATTCCTTTTTTCTGTCCATACTCCACTCCTCTTACCAAATCTCTACTTCCAGTTGCTCGCACCCCCATCTATCTGGTTCTCCATCTTTCTCATTCATAAATGTAATCAGGATGGTTCCTTCCATCACACGGTCGTTTGGCTTGATGACAAATTCAAACATACTCGCCGGGATCCGTTCTCCGTATTCCCCACGCTCTGCCTGAACCCATTCATTTCTGGTATTCTGATACCACAATGGTTTTTTAGGAAATGCTTTTGTTCTTTTCAATTCAAAAAAGCCTCTGCTCTCATTGATTTCGAGAAAGATGTCTCTGGAATAGCTTTTATATTCTTTTGCAAGTCTTCTTGGGTGGCACAGTTCCATGCTATACATCTGCATAACAAATGTATAGACTCCCGGCAGGTAACGGTCTGTCAACTCAGAATTACAAATTCTGCGCTCATAATACATATTTTCATAGTTGGCAAACTGGCAGACTGCCCGTACCGACTCTTCGGACATAACATGTTCGATTCTGCACGCATCCTGCTCAGCGATTGTTTCATTTACACCAATAAACTGTAAATGCTGACTGATTGAAGTGTGACGATATATGTAATCATTTCCAACAGATCTTCCATATGGTGTCAACACAACTTCCCGGTTTGCTCTCGGCTTCTCTATATATCGGTACTCGTACATACGTTTTAAACAGATCAGACTCTCTTTCTTCTCCATTCCAAAATACTCACTTATCTTCATAACATCCAACGGGATTTTCTGATTCTCCCACTGACATAGTAATTCCAATATATCTTCTTCCCGTTCCAGCTTAGAATACGGAATTAACTCTTGTTCATTCTCTGTCATTTGCTTCCCTTTGCTTTCCATGATCATTCCTCACTTGTTTTCTGTGTATCTATACATACCGCATGAACTGCGAATCGTTTGCTGCTATCATCATTATGGAATGCACCTATACTTCCACCTCAAATGGCAGAAGATCCAGAACATCTTTCTGTACATCAATCCCCGGATAAACCTCTATCAGTTTCAGTCCCTTCGGTGTCAGGCGAAATACACAGCGTTCTGTCACGTAAAGCACCTTTTGACCATTTGCAATTGCACGTCTGGCTGAAAAACTGGTACTCTTGACTTGATCCACGAATTTAGGAATTGTCCCTTCCTTCTCAACCGTTACAATTCCTTTTGTCTGTGAAACCTCAAGGCCTTTTGCAGTAAAACTAAAACAAAAAACAACTGTCGGCGTCTTAGATGTGATATTCGCAAAACCGCCGATTCCTCCTGACTCAACCGTCAATGTCACCATGTCAAGCATTCCACTCTTTCTTGCAAAACGAGAAACCATCTCCGGAATGCCGATTCCAATATTTACGATATCATCCACACGTAATTCCTTCGATGCACGTTTTCCGATGATATTTGCCACCGTACTGTTCTTTGACTGTTTCACTGAAACAGAATCTAAACGCTCACTCCATGTGTTCCACTCTTCATATGGAATCTCAAAGCTTCCAGTCAGTGCTGTATAGGCTTCATTTCTTGCTTCCGGTTCTGCTACAACGATTGCATCTACCAGACATCCCGGAATAATTGCATTTCTCGGTCGTGACGGGGGGGTGTCCACCAAACGGTCTACCTGCACGATTACCTTCCCGCGATTCGCTTTTACTGCCTGACAAATAGACAGCGCATCACCGGACATAAACATATCGTCAAAAGTAATATTTCCCTTTCTGTCTGCTGCTGTTCCTTTAATCAATGCAACATTAATCTTTGGCAATTTATAATAAAGGAATTCCTCCCCCCCATCCACTTCTACATGCTTAACCAGCGAATCATCAATTGAGATTCTATTAATTCCGGGTCCTTCTCTGATATACCTTCTGCATTATGTTCATCATCCCAGACACCAAATCCGGCACTGGAAATCATTGTCAGATGTGTGGGGGACTGCATCTTCTGGTATCTTCTGTAAATTGCTTCGTGAAGTTCAATTGGACTCTCTATTCCGACAAATTAATTCACACAGATACAGTCTCCGTCCCGAATCAGCCAGATTGCTTCATCGGCAGTCATTATTTCATACATGGTGTAATTTCTCCTTATCCCAAATATTCTTACCGTTCATTATACACTATCTCAGGAAATCAATCATCATAAATTAAGAAAAGCTCGCAGCTGATTGCCTTCAACCCGCTGTGAGCCTTTCTTATAATATTCTTTAATGTAATTTAGTTATGGCATAATTGAATTTGCACCATCCACAATTACGCTCTGACCTGAATAATAGCATGAATCTGGTCCTGCCAGAAATGCAATGACTGGAGCAATATCAATTTCAGGATCTCCAAAACGTTTCATAGGATTTAAATTCACCTGTTTTGCATATTCCTCCGGGAATTTCTCAGCCCATGCTTTTGCTGCCGGTGATTCTGCTCCTGGAAGTACGATATTTACACAGATTCCATACTGTCCCCCATTCTTTTGCTGCAATCTTAGTCATACCTCGTAATGCTTCTTTATTAGAGCCATACGCTAACTGTCCTGCTATACCAAACATACCTGTTGCCGAAGCAAAGTTGATCACTCTTCCTTCGTGCTGTTCTTTCATATAAGGAAATGCTGCCTGCATATAGTTAAGAGAACCAATCACACCACTTTCCCAGGCTTTAAGCATATTGTCATATGTAGTATCCTCAACTGAAGCCGATGGAACGATTGCCTGTGCATTGTTTACAATAACATCTACTGTTCCATATGTATCAGCTGCTGCTTTAACAACTTCTTCTACTCTTGCTCTGTCTGCTGAGTCACAAGACATAGCGAAGCCTTCTCCACCAAGTTCTTTAATCTCAGCGATTGTCTGCTCGATTGGTTCAAGACGTCGTCCTGTTGCAACAATCTTTACTCCTCTCTTTGCAAGACAAAGTGCAATTCCTTTTCCAATTCCCTGTCCGGCTCCTGTTACAATAGCCACTTTTTCATTTAACTGTTTCATCTCAAAATCCTCCTATACGTACAATACTCAATAGGACAATTATAACATTTATTGTTGATTATGCAATAGAATTTTTATAAAAATGATATTTCTTTTATAGACTTTCACCAACTTCATGAGATTCTATCGTTCTCCATTTCATATACCATATCTGCCACGTTCATTGTGGATACTCTGTCCTTTTTACAGCTCTAATGTGTCAATTATATTCTTTAATGCGTCTGCTGATTCTTTTAGCCTCAATGCTTCTTCTCCACTAAGATTAATCGGAATGTCAGATTCAATTCCGTCTACACCCATAATAACAGGCATACTTAATACAACATTATCAATCTCATATACTCCATGTATCATGTGTGATACAGGTAGGATTGATTTTTCGTCACGCATAATCACTTCACAGATACGTTTTACTGACATTGCAATTCCATAATATGTCGCATGCTTCTTGTTAATAATCTCATAGGCACTATTTTTGACGGCAGCTGCGATTTTCTCTGTGTTTTCCTTATGATTATAATGTCCTCTCATCTCACACATGTCACTAAGTGGAACACCTGATACATTGGCAGATGACCATGCCACAACTTCACTGTCTCCATGCTCTCCTACTATAAATGCATGCACACTTCGACTATCCACTGATAAATGCTGTCCAAGCTTGCTTCTGAGTCTTGCACTGTCAAGAACTGTTCCTGAACCGATAACTCTCTTCTCCGGAAGTCCTGACAATTTGATTGCAACCTGTGTCAGAATATCTACAGGATTTGCTACAACCAGAAGGATTCCTCCAAAATCTCTTTTGGCGATTTCCGGAATAATAGACTTAAATATTGCCACATTCTTATTTACCAGATCAAGTCTTGTTTCTCCAGGCTTTTGCCCTGTGCCTGCTGATATAATAACAATCGTAGCATCTGCCACATCATCATAGTCACCGACATATATCCTCATAGGGCTAGCAAACGGTATTCCATGACTGATATCCATAGCCTCTCCCTCTGCCTTATTCTTATCCGCATCTATTAACGCAATTTCAGTAAATAATCCACTCTGCATAAGCGCAAATACAGATGCTGAGCCTACGAATCCGCAGCCTATCATAACTGCCTTTTTTGAATTTGATTTTTTCTTATTCATGCAACCATTCCTTCCTTTTGTTTTTCATCTGCTTAATTCCTGCAGCATTTTTCCAGGATCATACGCTGCTTTTACTTTATCATTAGCTTTTACTATTATTCCATGTTCGTCAATAAAATATGTTATTCTGACCACACCCATGGATACTTTTCCGTAGTTTTTCTTTTTTACTTTCTTTCCAAGATATTCGCTTAATTTATGTAATTCTCCATTCTGATCCGGTAATTCAAAATCTGGTGCTTTTGTTCCTACTTCTAACATTTTCTGGAGAACACTGTCTGTAGCTGTAATACATCCGTGAAGAGGCAAGAAGGATGTTGACAACATAAACTGTCCGTATCCGGACAATTGAAAAAGCGTGCTTGTTATCTATACAACTAACAAGCACGCTAAGAAACAAAGTTAAATCAAATTTCTTTCTTCCACCCCTATCACACAATCCATCTCCTGATAATCTGCCGGACAGCAATCTGTCAGAATCTTTGCATTCACAAAAGCAGAAAATGTCACAGAACTGATACATCCGAATTTCGAATGATCTGCAAGAATATATCGATTCTTACATCTCTCAATCGCTGTTTGTTTCACCAGGCTTCATTCGCATCTGGTGTTGTGAATCCTTCTGCTTTTGTGATTCCATTTGCTCCAAAGAAGCCTTTCGTAAAATGATACTCCTGCAGATTCTTCATTGCCTGAGCACCGATCACTGCTTCTGTAGAACTCTTGAGTTCTCCGCCGATCAGAAACACTTTGATTCCCTTCGCTGCCAGTCTCTGCGCATGTGAAACAGCATTGGTCACAAAAACTGCATCGGTATGCCCAAGAGCATCAATCATATAACCTGTCGTTGTTCCGGCATCAAGATAAATAAAGTCTTCCTCCTCGATCAGTTCTGCCGCATATTGAGCGATTTTTCTTTTCTCTTTCACATAGAGTTCGCTCTTCTGCTCAACTGTCGGTTCATATGCCGAAACAGTTTCTCCTTCTTCCAGTGCAACCGCTCCGCCAAATACCTTGATGAGCTTTCCGGCTTTATGAAGTGCAGTAATATCTCTTCTTACCGTAGACTCTGATGTATCTAAAATTTCTTTCAATTCTGTCGCTGTGACACTTTTCTTCTCTTTCAGTAGATCCAATATAATCTGATATCTTTGTTCTGTAAGCATTTTAGTATCTCCTTTTAAAAAAGAACCTGAAGCCATGAATCTCAAGCATCCGCTTCCAGATCCACAACTTCAGGTCCTGATTCTTATATTTCTTTTATTGGTTTTGACAGATTATCTTATTCGGCATTTCATCCAAATGGTGATTGCTTTATGCAACTTTCTTCTTAAGGAGTCCAAGCAGTACTGCGGAAATGACTGTTCCTACTACGAGGGAAACAAGATACATTACTGCATTTCCAACAACCGGGAATACGAAGATTCCACCATGTGGTGCCATCAGTGTACATCCAAACAACATTGACATTCCACCGGCAATTGCTGAACCGATGATACAAGATGGAAGTACATGCAGCGGATCAGATGCTGCAAATGGGATTGCTCCTTCTGTGATAAATGCAAGACCCATGATAAAGTTTGTCGGGCCTGCATCTCTTTCTTCTTTTGTAAACTTATCCTTAAACAACAGTGTGGAAAGGGCGATGGCACATGGCGGAACCATTCCTGCAACCATAACTGCTGCCATAATATCATAATTACCAGCTGCGATTGATGCTGTACCGAACACATAAGCTGCCTTGTTGAACGGACCACCCATATCGATGGACATCATTCCTCCAAGAATCAGTCCTAATACTACTTTACTTGAATCTCCCATGCCTGTCAATGCATTATTCAGGCCTGTGTTGATTCCACCCATGATTGGCTCGATTACAAACATCATAGCAAGTCCGATCAGAAGAACTCCGATCAATGGATAAATAAGTACCGGCGCGATTTTTTCCAATGCATCCGGAAGCTTATCGCATACTTTACGAAGAAGTACAATGATATATCCTGCAAGGAATCCGGCTACAAGAGCTCCGAGGAATCCGGATTTTCCGCTTGCTGCCATCATACCGCCTACAAGACCAACTGCAAGCGCCGGTCGGTCACCGATTGCCATTGCGATAAATCCTGCAAGTACCGGAAGCATGAATCCAAATGCAGTTCCACCGATTTGTTTAAATACTGCTGCTACCGGAGTGATCATACCAAAGTTTGCTCTCTGATCAGCCGGAAGTGCATTCAGATCTACACATATTCCGTCGATCAAAAATGCGATTGCAATCAGTATACCACCACCAACAACGAGTGGAAGCATATGAGAAACACCGTTCATCAGCTGCATGTAGATCTGATGTCCGACACCGCCGCTTTTCTTTCCTGTAGAAGAAGAGGCTGCTGCCGGATTATTTCCATGGAAGACCGGAACATTTCCTGATTTTGCCTGTGCCACCAGCTCATCTGCCTTGCTGATTCCGTCTGATACCTGACAGATGATTACTTTCTTTCCGTCAAAACGGTCCATCGGAACCTGTGTGTCTGCTGCAACGATAATACAATCCGCATCAGCAATTTCCTGGTCTGTCAGCACATTTTTCGCTCCGCCGCTTCCTCTTGTCTCGATTTTCACGAAACAGTCGGCAGCTTTTGCTGCTTTCTCGATTCCTTCCGCTGCCATATATGTGTGTGCGATACCTGTCGGACATGCTGTTACTGCAAGAATCTTGAAATCACTCTCTGCATTTCCTGTATCTGCCAGCTGCTCATCAATGTCAGCTCTCTCATCATCTGCTTTATCAATAATAGAAAGGAATTCCTCCGCAGATGTTGCATTTCTCAGAGCTTCTGTAAACTGCTCATCCATCAGCATCATTGATAATTTACTAAGTACTTCCAGATGAACGTTATCCTCTGTATTTGGTGCTGCGATCAGGAATAACAGTGTTACCGGTTCTCCATCCAGAGAATCGAAATCAACACCATTTTTAATGACCATTGCTGCAAGTCCCGGCTTGCTTACGCAATCACCTTTTCCATGTGGAATAGCAATTCCCTCACCAATTCCTGTTGTACTTTCCTCTTCTCTTAAGTAAACCTGTTTTCTGTAGGCTTCCGTGTCATTGATCTTACCACTTGCACACATCAAATCCACGGCCATATCCAAAGTTTCCTGCTTATTCGCCGGATTCTTGTCAAAGGCAATGCTTCTTTTATCGAGCAAATCCGTAATTCTCATCCTACCGCTCCTCCTTTACAACCTGTTGATATACTCCGGCAATCTCCTCTTTTGTTGCCAGATTCTCTGAAAATGCACTTGCACTTCCTGATGCAACTCCCATGTGGAATGCGTGTCTGTATTCATGTTTCTCCATCCAGCCTGCCATAAATCCGGCTACCATAGAGTCTCCTGCTCCAACACCGTTTTTTAATTCTCCTTTCGGCGCCGGAGTGTCATAAACACTTCCATCTTCTGCTACAAGAACCGCACCTTCTCCTGCCATGGATACAAGAACATTTCTTGCT
The DNA here is from genome assembly GCA_001312505.1 of Mediterraneibacter faecis JCM 15917. Classification (GTDB taxonomy): domain Bacteria; phylum Bacillota; class Clostridia; order Lachnospirales; family Lachnospiraceae; genus Mediterraneibacter; species Mediterraneibacter faecis. The sequence continues at coordinate 36,915 of BBDW01000015.1, read as the reverse complement.
CCTTTTTCCTGCAGTTTCTTTGCATATGGTACAACAGATTCTCTTGTCAGAAGCTCCACATCAAAAATCTCTCCAAGTTCGTGGTTGTTCGGTTTGATTAAAAATGGATGATATGCAAGAACGTTCAACAGAAGATCTCTCGTTGCGTCTACAACGATCATGACGCCTTTACCGTCGAGCTTCGCCATAATCTTCTGGTACATATCATCCGGCATAGATGATGGAATACTTCCTGCCAGGAATAAGACATCACCTTCTCCAAGTTTGTCAAGCTTCTCCATCAGCTTCTCTACATCTTCCAGAGAAATCACCGGTCCACTTCCGTTAATCTCTGTTCCGTCGATTGATTTTAACTTCAGGTTGATTCGAGAAACACCTTCATTGATCTCAATAAAATCGGATGCAACCCCCCCCATCTCTTTGAGTCTTCTTTCAATCTCTTTTCCGGTAAATCCGGCTAAAAATCCAAGTGCAGTATTCTCGATGCCAAGATTACCAAGCACTGTAGAAACATTGATGCCCTTTCCACCAGGAAGGATCAGCTCCGAACTCGTTCGATTTGTAAGTCCAAGCTTAAAGTCCTCAACAGAGACAATGTAATCCAATGACGGATTAAATGTTACTGTGTAAATCATTTTACATTCTCCTTCTCTCTGACTCATTGTTTTTCTTTATGCTTGTATTATACGTTCAAACTCGTTCACAGTCAATCAAACTAATCAACAAAATTCGTGACTGTTTTTGGTTGATTTTGCACAAATTCGGTTGTCTTCGGAATTTAATATTGCCATAACCCAATTTACTTACTGCCCGTAATATGCGTTTGCTCCATGCTTTCTAAAATAGTGTTTGTCCTGCAGTTCTTGTGGTGCTGGCTGGTTTGTTGGATTAATCATCTCACATCTGGCAGCCATTTTTGCCACTTCTTCTACAACAACCGCATTATGTACAGCTTCATGTGCATCTTTCCCCCCCAGGTAAACACACCATGATTTTTGCAAAGAACACCCGGAACAGCAATGTAATCTTTGTTCTTCTCTTCAAAATCATCTGCTATCAGCACTCCTGTGTTTTTCTCATATGCTTCCTCGATTTCTTCTTTTGTAAGATTTCTCACACATGGAATCGCACCATAGAAATAATCAGCATGTGTTGTTCCGTAACAAGGAATATCTCTTCCGGCTTGCGCCCAGCTTGTTGCCCATGATGAATGAGTATGAACGACTCCACCAATTTCCGGAAAACGATTATACAACACTACATGTGTTGCTGTGTCTGAAGACGGATTGTATTTTCCTTCTACTTTATTTCCCATCAGATCAACAACTACCATATCCTCCGGTGTCAATTGATCATATTCCACACCACTTGGCTTAATTACAAACAACCCAGATTCTCTATCGATTCCACTTACATTTCCCCATGTGAATGTTATAAGATGATATTGTGGGAGAAGCATATTTGCTTCATAAACTTCTTTTTTTAATTGTTCTAACATGATAACTTTCCTCTTTCTATTTTGAAATCGTATACATCGCTACCTCATCTGTCTCACGATTTGCAGAGATAATAATATCTTTTCCGTTTTTCACATAATGAGCCACATTTGCCGGACCGCAGTCATGATCGATCACTTCCGACTCATACTGCTTTGTCTCCTTATTATATGCAAATACAATCAGATCTCTTTCTGCTTTTCTGTGTCCAATCACAACTACTGGTTGTCCACACAGATTACCTCCATAAATTGCGTGTGTGAATTCTGCCGGTTTTTCATACTCATAAACTTTCTCGAATGCTCCGTCATTCTTCTTGTAAATAGAAATTTGATTTCCATGAAATGGAGATAATACTGCAAGCTCTTTCTCTCCGTCCTCATCCAGATCAATTAATACCGCATCGCTCGCTGCTGTCTCAAGAAGTGTACGAATCTCCCATTCCCCATCTTTCTCTTCTGGTGGAATAAACTGAAACACTCCGCAATCAGCTGAGATTACGCTCGTATCCATGTCATTTTCTCTCACACGATAGTAACCGTGATTCTTAAGCATATCTTCTTTAATCACTTTTAATTCTAATTGATTATCTTCATTATAAGAAGAAAGATCCTCTGGCAATACTGCTGCATAAACCTTGCCCGGCATAGACCAGTCATCTTTATACTCATGTCCTGACTTTAATGCGCATGCAATTAAGTAATAAACTCCATTTCTCTCAACGATATCAAAGCGATGTACATGTGGAAGATTAACTAATGTACGTACTTCCCAGTTTCCTTTTTCAATTGGAGTCACGATTACAATCTTTGCTTCTTTTGAATCATTTGGAGAATAGAATTTATGAGTTGCAAGAAACTGTCCATTTCTTCCCGGAACTTGCACCATGCTCATAACTCCACCTGGTTCACTCCAGATTGTATCTTCTTCATTTCCATCCTGATCAAATAAAATACAACGGTCTATTTTCTCTGCTGCTACCATAAAATGTTTCTTTCCCTGGTATTCCAGTGGAGCGATGGAATAGCATTTGGTCAGATTTGATATTACTTTTTTCTCAACTTTCCACATTTTTCTCATCCTTTCTTGTCATCTGTTCATCGAGCATTTTTTCAAACATATCATGTGCAAATACAAGATCTTCTTTCCAGTTCTCATTTCCTACATACCAGAATTCTGTCACATATTTTCGTATTCCAAGCTGCCATGCAAGAGCAATTGCCTCTTTAAAATTCACATGTCCGGTTCCAAATGGAATCTCACGAAATTTACCAGGCACTGTCTCTTTTAGGTGCATTGCACAAAGATGACCTTTACCAATCATCATATCTTCAAGCACATCATTCTTATATTCTATTGCTGCATTGGTAATATTTCCGATATCGGGATAGACATTAAGATAAGGTGAATCTACCAGTGTGGTATATTTCATTGCCTTTTCCACTGTGTTCATGAACTCTGTTTCCATTGTCTCGAATCCGAGAACAACGCCGGCTTTTTCTGCCATATGTGTTGCTTTCTTTAAATTCTTAAGAAAACGCTTTTTTGTCTCAAAAGAAGAATCTTCATAATAGACATCATATCCTGCAAGCTGAATAATGCGAATTCCAAGATCTTCTGCAAGCCGGATTGCTTTTTCCATAATTTCCATTCCACGTTTTTCAATTTCCGGATCATTGCTTCCAAATGGATATTTCCTGTGTCCACTCAAACACATGGAACGAATCGGTACCCCCCGGTCATCATCATTAATCGAACCAGTTCTAAACGTTCTTCCTTTGACATATCAAGTCTTGCAAGCTTTGTATCTGTCTCATCAATACTGATTTCAATATAATCAAATCCTGCTGCTTTCGCTGAGAGCATCTTCTGCTCCCAGCTCAAGTCTGACGGCATGGATTTTTCATACAAACCTAATGTATATTCTCTTTCCATAACCTGCCTCCGGATCTTATTCGATCACTCCATATTCTTTCAGTTTCTCTTCAATTTCCTGTGCAGACATAATATTTCTCAATGGAATTACTTTTACGCCTTTTTTCTCAGCATCTTTAAACATATTTGCAAAATTCTGTGCACAAAGAACTACATCAAATTGCGTTGCAGCACTTTTTCCTTCAGATAATGCACAATGGTGCAATCTTCCCGGAGTAATATTTACTTTTTTTAATACTTTCTGAAGTGTCATTTTCATCATCATACTGGAGCCTGCTCCGTTTGCACAACATACCATAAATTTAAGATTTTTTGTACTCATAATTTCTATCTCCTTATTTCTTATCAATTAATTATTTTTTGCTGCTTTCATCTCTTTATATGCTTCATAATCTTCTGTAATCTTGAAATATCCTTCCTTATCCAATCGATACTGGATCTGAGGGATTGCGATCAGTACAACTGCAACAATCACGATACCTGCATAACTTAAGAACTTCATTACTGCGGTCATAACCGGCCACACAACTGCCCAATCCCACATTCCGATATATCCGCCATACGCTGCCATTCCTACCCATCCTGCGATGATTGCAGAACCAAACACCTGACAAAGACCTGAGATAAATGGCAGGATCAAGGCTGCTTTAACTCCGCCTTTTTCATTTGCGAAAATACCGATTGTTGCGTTATCAAAAAATACCGGAACGAATCCACAGATCACAAGTACCGGACTCTTTAATACAATCAATACTGCAATTGCAAGAATCTGCCCTACAAACCCTGCAAGGAACCCAATCGGTACTGCATTTGCAGAACCAAATCCAAATGCTACTGCACAGTCAACACCTGGAATTGATCCCGGAAGAAGCTTGTCTGCAATACCCTGGAAGGACTGTGTCAGCTCTGTTACGAAAGTGCGTACACCAAGCTGAAGGATTGCAAGATAAACTGAAAAATACAGGCAAGTCTGGATCACATAAAATACCATGCTCTGTCCTTCTGTCATAAATCCTTGTTCTGTCAGATAATCTCTCCCGAGGATCACAAGAATCGCACCAAAGAAAATCAGCATCAAGATTGATGTACATACCATATTGTCATTAAAGATAGACATGAATCCCGGCAGCTCTACATCATCAATTTTCTTTACTTCTTTACCGTTTTTCTTTTTTCCGAAGAATTTCTCTGCAATCCATGTATTGAGTGCAATTCCAAACATCTGCTGGTGTGCAAGACAGAAGCCTGCACCATCAGATAACTCCTGACATGGCTTAATCGTAAGGTTGGCACCTACAGCCCAGTAAAGTCCAAGAACAACTGCCATAACTACTATCATTGCTACATTCTTTGTTAAAAGGAACGGACATGCAAACATGATCAGCCAATAAGCAGTTGCTGCCTGCTGCACCTGCACGTGTCCTGTTGTGAACAGCGCACGCATTTTTGTTACTTTACTAAATCTTACTAAAATGATATTTACGATAAAAGCAATAAGAAGAAGAACCATTGCTTCTCCAAAGCCTTTTCCAAATACTTCTTCAACTCCTGCGGTTACTGCATTTTGTCCAAAATATGGATCAATAACCATTGCATCCATATTAAAACGATCTTTCAATCCAACCAGTACCGGACGGAAATTACTTACCAGTCCGCTAGAGCCAACTGTCAGAATTAAATATCCTACAATTGCTTTGATCACACCTGCAAGCACATCGTACCATGGCTTTTTCAAAAGGATATATCCAAGGGCAACGATCAGACCTATCATAAATGCCGGCTGCTCTAATATATTGGTCGCAAAATAAGACCAGGCTCTCATTAAAAGTTCCATATGTATTTCCTCCTCAACTCCCCCCCGCTGCCACCTTCATCATCTGAATAGCAGCGACTCTTGCTTATTCTGTGATATATTTTTCTTCTAATTTCAACAGATCTTCCGGTGTCTTTGCCTGTGCAAGTTCTTCTACAAGATCTTCATTCATCAGCATTTCAGACAATCTTGACATATTATCCAAATGTTGTTCTGGATTGCAGGATGCCAGCGTAAAGAATAACTGTGCATCCAGTTCCGAATCTCCAGGTTCAAAACTTACCGGAGTCTCCAGTTTCATAAAAGAAACTGCTGTCTTATTAACCCCCCCTCTGCTCCTTCCTGAGAATGCGGCATTGCGATATTCGGAGCAATCACAATATATGGACCATATTTTTCAACACACTTGATAATATCTTCTTTGTAGTTATCTTCTACTGTTCCATCTGATTCCAACGGTTCGCAGCTCATGCGGATTGCCTCTTTCCAATCCGCCGCTGAGTCTGCAAATTTATAATGCTTTTTCTCAACAAATTCTTTTAACATCATTTACTTCCTCCATATTCTCACTTAAAGCGCTGCTCTTGCCTGATACATTTTCATGCAATGAAAAGCTTTTACAGACAGGAACGATATGGGATATTCTGTGGTGCTTCAAAGCAATCCTCGAATCCTCTTCTGTGGTGATAATAAATCTTATCCTTATCTGCCGGATATGTATATTTTCCGCCCACCTGCCAGAAGAATGGATGGAATTTGTATTCATTTCTATCTTTCTTGAAATCATAAAGAACTTTAATCTCATCGCAGTCAGCCTGGAAATTTGTCCATACATCCCAGTGGATTGGAACAACAACCTTGCACTGCAGGTTCTCAGCCATTCTCAATACATCAATAGAAGTCATCTTGTCCTGCATACCAATCGGATTTTCTCCAAAAGAGCCAAATGCTACATCTACGTCGTAATCTTTTCCATGTTTTGCAAAATAAATTGAAAAGTGAGAGTCTCCACTATGATAAATATTTCCACCTGGTGTTTTGATCAGATAATTAACTGCCTTATCATCCATATCTGTTGGGCAAACTCCTGTTAGTTCTTCTCTTGTCTCATCTGTCTTATCTGTTGTCACGATACAGGTACGATCAAAGGAATCAAGTGCAATAATTTCAAGATCTTTGATCTTAATCGCATCTCCCGGCTTTACAGTAATACATCTGTCTGCCGGAACACCCCCCCATTTCTGCCAGAGCTCAACTGATTTCTTAGGACCGATAAATGGAACCGGAATTTCTTTCCCATTCTCATCTACTGTTGTCATACCACTCTGGATCACGTGTGCTGCCCACTCTGCGGACATATGATCCTGATGATAATGTGTTGCAAGCACTGCATCTACTTTCTTGAATGCAAATGGGTCGATCACAAACGGAACATTTCTTAAGTTTGGCTGCATTGCGCGACCACCACACATATTCGCCATCTGATGTCCGACTTTCATCTTACCGTCGCCGTGAGTTCTTTTACCATTTCCACACCAGAGATCAATCGTGATATTTGTGTCCTCTGGTGTTTTCATCCAGATTCCTGTACATCCAAGCCACCACATTGCCACATTACCAGGTGCTACCTTCTCATTTTCAATATCCTCTACAAGCCATGTTCCCCACTCAGGAAATGTACTCATGATCCAATTTTCTCTTGTGATTTTTTCAATTTTACTCATTACTTTGTTCTCCTTCATAATTCTTGTTTCACACTATTTATATCTTATTTTCTATTTTTCAGCCGGCTTTGTTTTTGTGATTTCATCATAGCATCCAGGTTTTGCAAAGAAAAGTACAAGAAATGTTATGTTATTGTGCAAAAAATTATATGCAAAAAAGAAGACCGTCCACGGTAAATTTTTTCTCTTATCGTGAATTGTCTTCCTTTTTACTACTTACAATATTCTATTCCGTTGTGTTTTCTTCTCGTAATATCTGGTTAATATATACAAGAATCTCATCCTTTGCACATTTCTGCATTATTTCGTGCAAACCATTGTGTTCTTCGAACAGATTCATAATATCTCGAAGGATTTTCAAATGTTTTTCCTGGTCTTCTACCGCCAGCATAATGATGATCTGTGCATCATAAAACTCTGTGAAATGTACTGGTTTCTCAAAAACTGTCATTGATACATCCAGACAGTTTGCTCCATCCTCCGGTTTTCCATGTGCCAGTACAATTCCTTTTGTGATAAACATGTACGGACCGTAATACTGGATTTGAGAAATGATATTATCTAGATAACATCGTTCAATACTCCCTGCTTCTAAGAGCATTTCTCCTGATTTTCGAATGGCTTCCTGCAGGAATAGGTTTCTCTTTCTATACGAATGCGATCTTTTGCAAGAAACTCTACAAGTCCTGTCTTTTTATTCCCATCTGAAATCTGCCGCTTTACAGATTCTCCCTGCATATATTTAGCTAAATCTTTTTTCAAGCTTTCATAGTCTTCTTCATCAACATATTTTCGAACCACTTCAAAAAGTTCTGTAACATCTGTTGTTTTCTTTTGCCTCTCAATCAGACGATGATTTAAAATTGCTTTTCTGTCATAATCTGTCAGAATCGGACGTACAATAATTACCGGAACGATAGACTTCAATTTTACAGTTGAAATAATCAGATCGCACTGCTCATGGACATTGAGCAGATCAACTGCCGCAACCACATCAAGAATCTCCGCATACGGCAAAAGTTTCTGAATCTCTCTTTTAAGCATATTTCCAGTAGACACTCCATTCACGCAGACGATCAGAATCCGCAAATGATCCTCTGGACGTTCTGCAATTTTCATATGCGAGCCAAAATGAAGTGCAAGATATGCAATCTCACTGTCTGGAATTGGAAGTCCGATCATTTGTTCCAAATACTTTGATGCAATCTTTGTTATATCAAATAAATTCGGATATTCTCTCATAATATCATCACTGAGTGGATTCCCAATCTGAATACCATACTGATAACGATACATCGATGAATTAATATGTAAAAATAAGGCTCTTTCCAATTCTTCTTTATCTTCAAATTCAATACATGCTTTCTTTTCAAACTCTGACACAAGTGCTTTTGAAATTTCATAAACTGACTGATCTGCATGGTTATCAAACATCTCATCAATCACAGATTCCGCCACTCTGGAACCAAGAAGATGCAGACACAGATAAATATGTTCTTTTTCATCAAGATCAGGAAAATATCTCTGAACAATCTGATATTCTGGTGTAGGAAGGAGTTTATCCATATTTAAATTTGGAAAATACGGTCTTCTCGCTCCTTTATACATCAGTGGAACCAGAGACGCCAAGGCAAAGAGAACCCCCCCTTTCACATATTTTGTGTTTAATTCTTCTGCAATTGCCTGTAGTTTTTCATAATGTTCACGAATTGGCTCTTGATAGAGAAAATCCAAAACTCCGGCCTCGAATAAAGGATACAGTGAATTAAAATACATAAAAAATAATGCTCTGATTCTCACAACATCTCCGGAAATCTTATATCCTTTTTTCTTCTCATATACCAAAGTTAAATTGTATTCCTGAAGCTGGGCCACCACCGCACGCATATCATTAAAAATCGTGTTACGGCTCACCTGACAATACTCTGCAATCTTATCAATATAAACCGCTTCACTTAGATGCGTAATTAAAATATAACAATAAATAATTTTCACTCTCTCTGACGGTGAAAACACGTAGCTTTCTTCTACTTCTTTATGATCGATCACCTCATTGATCATGTTCTTATCTTTCTCTGAAATCAGGATTCCTTTACCACGAACCACTTCTAATTCGGAGATCCCCTGTTCTGTCAACCATTCATTTACCTTACAAAGATCATAATAGACACTTCTTTTAGATACCCCTGTTTCTTCTGCCAACTGTTGCAGAGATATATAATCTTCTGCCATAAGCAGCAATGTAAGTATCTTCCTGCAACGTTCATTGATATAAGCAGTTCCCATTGTATTCATCCCTTCTTTCTATTTATTTGGCGGATACGCCACACCGACGAAATGCGTAGCATTTTGGAGGTTGGCTCTGAACAGTTACAGTTATTTTAGAATAAAAACTCTGCCAGCACACAGTTGCTGACATCCATCCCCCCCCGATGCGTCAGTCGGATTCGATCTCCACTAAATTCCAGCAATTGTTCTTCTTCTAATTTATCAAGAATTTCCCCATAAACATCATCCACATTCTTTCCAAAATAATTCTGGAAATCTGTTCTCGAAACTCCCTCTATTTTGCGAAGTCCTAGATACATGAATTCTTCCATCTGTGATTCCACAGAAAGGATTTCTCTGTCAATAAGAATCGGCTCGCTATTTCTAATCTTTTCAATATATGCTTTCCGATCACGGATATGGTCAAACCGTTCCCCCTTTGATCAGCGATGAGGAACCTGCCCCAATCCCAAGGTACTCCACTCTGTCCCAGTAGCCGAGATTATGTCTGCATTCTTTTCCCGGCTTTGCATAATTGGAAATCTCATATCGATGCATTCCTGCTTCTGCAAGTCTTTGTATTGTCAGTTCTCCCATCGCATACTCTTCTTCCTCTGACGGAAGTTTCCATGCACCGCGGTCTAATTTCCCTTTTTCATACCAGTCGTAGAATACTGTTCCTTCTTCCAATATCAAACTATATGCAGATATATGTTCCGGCTCAAGTGCCAGAACTTTTGAAAGTGTATCTTCATAACTTTCTATCGTCTGTCCCGGAAGCGCAGACATAAGATCGATATTTCTGTTTTTGAAACCTGCCTGTTCTGTCAGTTTCCATGTCTCAAGGAATTCCTCATAGGTATGGATCCTTCCAAGCATCTTCAGTTCTTCGTTCTGTGCAGACTGAAGTCCGATACTCAACCTGTTTACGCCTGCTGCTTTCATAGCACGAAGCTTTTCAATATCAACGGTTCCCGGATTCATTTCCATTGTGATCTCTGCATTCTCATTTACTGAAAATATATGGTAAATTGTAGTAAAAATCTTTTCTATCTGTTCCGGAGTCAGCAGAGACGGTGTTCCTCCTCCCAGGAAAATTGTCTGAACTTCATACTCTCCAGATAATTCCTGATAACTCTGAATCTCCTGAATCATAGCACTGACATAATCCGCCTGTTCTTTCGGTGTTCCACTTGCTGAGAAAAAATCACAATAATTACATTTTCTTACACAAAATGGAATATGGAGATATAATTCTAAATTTCTCTTTTTCATCTTTAAATACAGAAAGATACTGTCTGACAAAAACAGTACCTTCCCCTTCCTTCTTTTATCTAGTTCTCATCCAGCTTCAGGACACTCATGAATGCACTCTGTGGAATCTCTACGTTTCCAACCTGGCGCATTCTCTTCTTTCCTTCTTTCTGTTTTTCAAGCAATTTCTTCTTACGTGAAATGTCACCGCCGTAACATTTCGCAAGAACGTCCTTACGCATTGCCTTAACTGTCTCTCTCGCAATAATCTTACTTCCGACTGCTGCCTGGATCGGAATCTCGAAAAGCTGTCTCGGAATCTCTTCTTTCAGCTTCTCGCACATCTTTCTTCCACGCTCATAAGCGCTTCCCTCGAATACAATAAAGGAAAGAGCATCCACTTCTTCTTTGTTAATCAGAATGTCAAGTTTGACAAGCTCGGAACGTACATAACCAAGCATCTCATAATCAAAAGATGCGTATCCTCTGGATCTTGATTTCAATGCATCAAAGAAATCATAAATAATCTCGTTGAGTGCAGATGATATGTCAACACGGCTCTTGTCTCTTCAATATATTCCATTCCCTGATAGATTCCACGGCGTTCCTGACACAGATCCATGATCGCTCCGATGTACTCGGATGTCACCATGATCTCTGCCTTTACCATAGGCTCTTCCATATATTCAATCTCTGCAGGATCCGGCATATTTGTCGGGTTCGTCAGGTCGATCACATCACCGTTTGTCTTATGGATCTTGTAAATAACACTCGGTGCTGTTGTAACAAGATCAAGGTTGTACTCTCTTTCCAGACGTTCCTGAATGATCTCCAGATGAAGGAGTCCCAAGAATCCACAGCGGAACCCGAATCCAAGTGCCACGGATGTCTCAGCCTCAAACTGAAGTGCCGCGTCATTAAGCTGCAACTTCTCAAGTGCATCTCTCAGGTCCGGATACTTTGCTCCGTCTGCCGGATAAAGTCCACAGTATACCATCGGATTTACTTTCTTATATCCCGGAAGCGGCTCTGCACATGGATTTAATGCATTCGTGATCGTATCTCCGACACGCGTATCCTTTACATTCTTAAGGCTGGCTGTAATATATCCTACCATTCCCGCTTCGAGTGCATCACATGGAATAAACTGACCGGCACCAAAAGTTCCGACTTCTACAACTTCTGCTTTTGCTCCTGTTGCCATCATGAGCATCGGTGTACCTTTTCTGACCGTACCTTCCTTGATACGGCAGAATACGATAACTCCCTTGTATGAATCGTACTTGGAGTCAAAGATCAATGCCTGCAGCGGTGCATCCGGATCTCCGACCGGTGACGGAATCTGCTGTACGATCTGCTCGAGAACATCATGTACATTAAGACCTGTCTTTGCAGAAATCAGCGGCGCATTCTCCGCATCAATTCCAATCACATCTTCAATCTCTTCTTTTACTCGTTCCGGCTCTGCACTTGGAAGATCGATCTTGTTGATAACCGGCATAACGTCCAGATCATGATCGAGTGCCAGATATACATTCGCAAGTGTCTGTGCCTCAACTCCCTGTGCCGCATCAACAACAAGAATCGCTCCGTCGCAGGCTGCCAGGCTTCGGGATACCTCATAGTTGAAATCGACGTGTCCAGGTGTATCGATCAAGTTGAAAATATACTCTTCTCCGTCATCTGCCTGATATACAGTACGGACTGCCTGTGCTTTGATCGTGATTCCACGCTCTCTCTCCAGATCCATGTTATCGAGAACCTGTGACTGCATTTCTCTGCTAGTCAAAAGTCCTGTCTGCTCAATGATACGGTCCGCCAGTGTAGACTTACCGTGATCGATATGTGCTATAATGCAAAAATTTCTAATATGACTCTGATCAATTGTTGACAATACTTCTTCCTCCATCTATCTTTCTGACTGTTTTACAATAAAAAGTTCTACTGCAAGATTGTCTGTCAGCAATCCTGTCTTTACATCCTGCTCCAGCTGTGCCCCCCCTTCTTCCATCACACGGCGCAACTGTCCCATCTTAAACCGCTTCGCCTGTTCCATATTCTTTCCTGCCACAAACGGATGTAATCCTGCTTTAGACGCAATCTCTTTTCTTCCATATCCCTGGTTCGCAAGTGCCTTGACATGGAAAAGCATCCTGTACTGACGTACCAGCAGAAAAAGAATACGCATCGGCGGTTCTTTTAAAGCCAGCAGTTCATAATACAGATCCAGTGCTTTCTGCTGATTTCCGGCTGCAACCGCATCTACCATCTCAAAAATATGATTCGTGATCTGCGTCACACAGACAGCATCAATATCTTCCTTCGTGATCGTATCTCTCTCCAGTGCATAACAGAATACTTTCTCCAGCTCTCCCTGGATATTTTCCATGTCTGTTCCAACTTTATCCAGAAAATACACGATCACAGACTCCGAAATCTGCTTCTGCTCTTTTCGGACCAGACCTGCAACCCAGCGTTTCAGTGTTCCTGCATCCTGCGTGGACAGCTCTGCAATATATCCTTTCGCTTTCACTGCTTTGTAGAGCCTGTTCCTCTTATCAATCTCTTCTTCCACGAAGATAAAACAGGTTGTCTCTGGCATATCCTTGATATAATCCGCCAGATCTGCCCCCCCTGCCGCAGTTTTAAAAAATCCCGTATTCTCAAATACGATCAGTCTGCGCTCTGCAAAAAAAGGTAAGGTCTCTGCAAGATCGATTGCTTCTTTCACTGGCGTATTCTTCCCTTCATAATACGAATAGTTCATCGTATCGCCTTCCGGAAGCATTGCCTTCACAAAACGGTTCTTATACTGTTTCTTCAGATATCCTTCTTCTCCGCAGAGAAGATATACCTGCTTAAATTGTCCTGATTTTAAATCTTCATTTAAGGTCTTCATAACTATTCTATTATAAATGAATAACCAATACTTTGACAAGAGCCTTTTTATCACCTATTCCTGTTTTATAAATACTTGTGAACCTTTATTTTTCGTCCATCGCTCCTTAGTGTAATTGCACCACATTCCTGCGTGGACAATACTTCACTTCCGATTTCCTGCAGGCGTTCCAGCGTCTCCTCATGTGGATGTCCATAGCGGTTCTCTATCCCCCCGCTGAGATTAATGTTAATCTGGGGGTTCACAATCTGAAGGAAGTCTTCACTCCCTGAATTCTTCGACCCATGATGTCCTGCTTTTAAGATTGGACAGCTTTCCAACGTTCCGCTTTCCACCAGCTGTTCCTCTCCTCTTCCTTCCAGATCTCCAGTCAGAAGCATTTGAAATGCCCCATCCTTCAATTCAAGTACAACAGATGCTTCATTTCCTGCTTCCAGACGAGGTACCTCCTCTTCCTTGCCACGAATACGCTCGTTTTTCCTCGTTGTCAACGGAGCGATGCATTTTAAATATATTCCGACTTCTTCTCCTGAATAAATTGTCAGCACTCTCGTCCCGTTTTCTTTCGCCATTTCTGCAAGATGGAGCAATTTCTCATCCATATATTCTTCCGGCGGAAGAACAAGCGCATCGATTTCCACTCCCTGTTTCTGATTTTGCAGAAGTTCCTGAATTCCATTGACGTGGTCCGCATCACCATGTGTCACAAAAACATACTCCAGTTTTCTGACCCCCTGCGATAATAGAAACGGCTCTATCCGGTAAGTACCGACAGAAGACAGATCACTGCTCCCTCCATCCACCAGCATTTTCTTTCCTTCTCTGTCTCTTATAAAAATACAGTCCCCCCCTGTCCAACGTCCAGGACAGTCACCTGAAGGTGTTTTGAATCATTCATAAGAATTCTGCACCCACCGATTGATCCTGCTATGACAATGCAAACAAGCAGCGAAAATCCTGCCTGTTTTCTTCGGTTATCTGTCTTATTTTTCATTGCATGAAACAGGAAGCACAAAAAGAATAGTACACCATAGTAAATAAGCACCCACCATAACTCTGGCTGTCCGGTCACAATCCTGCTGCCCGGAAGCGCTGATGTCAGCTCACATAATTTATCATAGAAGGACAACAGGCGATCACAGATTCTGAATCCAATTTTTCCTACGGTTCCCGATAATTCTGAAAATAAAAGTCCACCTATACCGGTCAACATCACAAATGGAAACAACGGAATTAAAATAACATTCAAAACGAGTGCATACGGCGGCACCTCAAAATAATAATACAGCATGATTCCCAGAAGCATTCCATTAACAGCTAAACTAATCTTAAATCCTTCCCATGCTTTCAAACGTGTTTTCTGTTCAAAAATTGGATACAATAATAAAATTCCAAGAATTGCACCAAACGAAAGTAAAAATGCTGCATCTAACAGATACAGCGGTTGATATATGCTTAAGATAGCTGCTGTAACCGCCAGGCTTGTAGGTTGATCCACATCTCTTCCGGTAATTTCTGCCCCCATACGGATAAAAAACATAAGAAGTGCACGAAGACTGGATACCTGTGGCCCTGTCATAACCAAATAAAAAAACAGAATCCCTCCTCCGACAATTCCGGAAAACAGAAATGAATTTCCCATTCTTCTTAATAACCGGTAAACAGACATTCCGATCAGTGACATGTGTAATCCCGAAATTGCAAGCAGATGTCCTAATCCGTTCTTCTGATACAATTTTTTCATCTCCGGATCAAGTCCGCTCTTTTCTCCCAACAAGATTGCTGAAAGCATCGCGCCATGTGTTTTTCCCATCTGGCTCACCATCTTCCAGTTCCAGTAATTTTTCAGCCGATCCAGCTGATTCCGTATGCTATTCCATCGTGATACAATCCAGTTCTTGTCTTTTTCAGACAAAACGATCTCAACCTGTTCTGCCTTTGTTAAAACCCCCCCAACATGGATTCCCTGTTTTTGATAATAACTTTTTTGGTTAAAATTACCCGGATTCCTTGGCAGATGAAACGATTGTTTTATCCCCCCCACACATTCAGCTTCTGTCCTATTTTCATTCTGATTTTTTTACCGGATTTATTATTTTTTATTGTTACAAGGATTTTCTTTTCTTTGATTATCTGATTCTTACTCTTTTGATCTGTACAAGAAACAACCGCATCTTTCAGATAAATTGCAGTTGATTGTGATTTATTTTCAATTCTATAAACCGTGCCCTCGCAAATCACATCTTTTTCATCCAAAATCAATGTTTCTGCAAGGGACGGTTTCTGATCTTTTGTATTCTGTAAAAAACTCACTCTTACAAGCTGTATGGCAAGCAGTACAAGACATACCATACAGAGCGGGCGTTTTCTCATTCTTTATTATCTGCTGCTATCCAGTCCTGCTCTTCATTCAATGGCTGTGACAAGTCCACCTTCTCCATGTATTTTGCATTCGATTCACCATTGATCGTAATCTGTACCTGCCTTACTCCTGCTCCCTCTACAAGAGAATCCACAATAGAATAAATCGTGATCTCAGGCAACACATCATACGCACTGATCAGAAATGTGCTGTCAAAATTCACATAACAAATCCCATCCTTTGTCGTTACGCTCAACAGGTTAGCGGCTGGATTGATCGTTGGATAAGCCCCCCTCCTCAGATGGACCTTGCATCAACTTTTCTACAATCAGCTTTTCTTTCAAAACATTACTGCTGTAATGAACATCAACCTCTTGCTTGACCAGTTTGGATCCATTCTGATCTGCAAAATACAATGTCAGTGTATCCGTTTGATAAGAACTTAATGAAGATCCTGTTGCATCAACAATGTCATCCTCATTCATTAAGCCAACATCATTTCCTTCATTATCTTTGAGTGGTTTCCCTTCCACACGGACAGATACCGCATCAATTCCGTCAATCTGAAACAGTGACTGTACGATTGCTGCCCGCATCAGTTTCTCATCCAGAGGTTTCACTTCATAATATTCTTCGCTGAAATTAATCTCAAGGATACTGCCCTTTAAAGCACAATCGAGCAATTTCACCTGTTCCGGAATTGCCTGTGTATATTCAATTTCATTCGTTGGTTTCTTCATCTCATCGATTACAGATTCCGCCTTTTTTATCGCAGAATTGCCGCTGATCTTAGTCGCGACCTTTACAAGTCCTGTCTTGTCTGTATTCATACAGTAAATGTAAGATTCGCCTTCCTCTACTCCATAATGATCCCCACACGCAGTTACTGCGAGAGAAAGAATCAGAATAAGCAACACTGCGATTCCTTTTCTTTTTTTCATAACTTTTCTCCTAAGAAGCTGTATAGATCAGTGGGATTCTCACAGTAAATGTTGTTCCTTCACCTTCTTCACTAAATACTTTAATCGCACCTCTATGTGCAATCACAGCATTTCGCGCAATTGCAAGTCCAAGTCCCGTTCCTCCGATCTCTCTGGAATGAGATTTATCCACACGGAAGAAACGTTCAAAAACATGCGCCTGATCCTCTTTTGGAATTCCAATTCCTGAATCTTCTACTTTTACATAGAAAAATTTGTGGTCTGCATTCAACGATACATGAACCCATCCATTATCATGATTATACTTTACTGCATTTTCTACCAGATTAGAAATCGCAAGTGACAGTTTTGTCTCATCGATTTCAGCTGTGACCGGCCGAAAACTTTCCATTACGATCTCCACATTCTTTTTCTCTGCAATTGGTTTTAATCTCTTCAAAATCTGTTCCAGAAGTTCATTAATATTAACGGATTCAATATTCAGCGTCTGACCCTTCTTGTCCATCTTCACAAGTGACAAAAGATCTGTAATGATCTTATTCTCACGGTCAATCTCTTTTGCGATATCACCCATGAATTCCTGATACATCTCAACCGGAAGATTCTCCTGCTCCAGAAGTGAATCCGCCAGTACTTTCATTGATGTCATCGGGGTCTTCAGTTCGTGAGATACATTGGATACAAATTCTTCCCTGGAATCATCCAAAAGCTTCAGCCTTCCCATCATCTTATTGATCGCTTCGCTGATACTCTTTGTTTCTGTAAATGTATCCACATGCAGAACATCGTCGCTATACCCTGCACTTACATTCTCGATCGTAGCTGCAATCTGATGTAGCGGACGTACTACACGATCTGCTGCAAACACTGCAACAATCGTCAGAAAAATCATGACAAGACCAATAATCACGCTTCCCTGTGTGTATAATACATCCAGAGAATCCTCAATACTATCGGTTGAAACACTTGCCAGTATTACACCGCGAATCTGATCCTCTCCGGGTATTGTAATCGGTGCAGTCACCTCGATATAATGATTCTTCTTATCATAATTATTCGTGCTCGTCCCCTTCATACAGCGCACTACACTTTCAGATACATCCAGCTTTCCCTCATCCAGACTGTAAGTATCCTTGACTACCCTCAGCAGATCGTCAATCACCATAACTCTTCCGTTATAAATGTTAGTCAGCTGATTCAGACTGTCATTGACCACCTCTTGTGAGGTGTCCTCAAAATAATGACTTGCACTGATCTGATTCGTTAAAATTGTACATTGATTCTGAATTTCTGCTGTTCGAAGTGACACAGCACGTGACTCATAGACTTTTACGATTCCAAATAGTGCTACTACGCTGGGCACAAGCCCGGCAAGGAGCACTATGATAAAAATTCGAAATCTAAGATTGTTAAAGATCTTTTTCTTAAATGAAAATGTATTCTTACCCCTGGAAATAATAACCCACTCCCCACTTTGTATGTACGTATTTTGGTTCACTTGGATTCTGTTCTATCTTCTCTCGTAAACGACGGATATGTACATCTACAGTTCTTGCATCACCCGGATAATCATATCCCCCCCAGATCAGATTCAGCAGATTCTCTCTGCTGTAAACCTTGTTCGGATTCATTGCCAGAAGCTCAAGCACATCAAATTCCTTCGCTGTAAGATTGATCTCTCGTTCTCCGATAAAAACACGGCGTCCTTCGCAATCAATCTTCATATTCCCTTTCACAAGCACCGGACTGCCGGCTGGCTCTTCCTTGCGTTTCGCTGTTCTGCGCATGATTGCCTTGATTCTTGCCTTCACTTCAAGAATATTGAACGGCTTTGTAATATAATCATCCGCACCATATTCCAGACCAAGGATCTTATCCATATCCTCACTCTTGCAGTCAACATAACAATCGGCATATCTGAAAATTCACGAATCTGCTGACATACCTGGAAACCATCCAGTTTCGGAAGCATGACATCAAGAAGTACAAGATCGTACTCACATCTTCTCGCATATTCTAATGCTTCTTCTCCATCATAAGCACAATCCACTTCCATTCCTTCCTGTTCCAGACTGAACCGGATTCCCTTTACGATTAATTTCTCATCATCAACAACTAATATCTTCTTGCTCATACTCCTCTTTCTGGCCGTTCTTCTGCCTTCCCACTCCTATACCGTAATATCGTCTTTTATCTTATTAAATACGCCATCCTTGATTCCCTCGATCTTCTTGAGATCCTCTATATTCTGAAAGTTTCCATGCTCCTGCCTGTACTTCAGAATACTCTCTGCCTTTGATGCTCCGATTCCACTCAAGGTCATCAATTCTTCTTTCGCGGCTGTATTTATATTAATTTTATCACTGACTGATCCACCTGCATTTCCATTCGGATCTGCCCACTGACCGGAAACAGATTGTGCTGACTCCTCTGCTTCTTCCTGCGTTGGCACATAGATCCGTTCTCCATCACTCAACGCTTCTGCCTGATTGATCCAATCTGCGGCAGCATCTTCTGTCATTCCACCGGCCGCTTCCAATGCTTCATAAATCCGTGCATCTGTCTTCAGTTCGTACACCCCCGGAGCATTCACAGCTCCACATACATGAACATATAACGTCTCCGGCAGTCCTTCTTCTGCATCTGTGCCACCCTGAGATCCTTTTTCTGACTCTGTTTTGGGATTTTGGGAATTCTTTTCTACATCAGATTCCCCCCCCTCCAGTGTGAACTCTTCAAGTTCTTCCGCTGCGTCTTGCTTCTTAGCACAGCCACACAATCCCATGGTCAAAAAAGCCAAAGTTAAAGTCAATACAATTCCTTTTAGCATCTGCCCTTTACGGCATCTGCATAATTTCTTCCATCCGTTCTTCATCCTATTGCCTCACTGTTCTCAGACAGCCAGACTTCCCCCCCTTAATTAAAACCGGACATAAATATTGTAACGAATTTTTCTCAAAAATACAATAGACAATTTAACGCTTTGTTACAGACTTATTACAATATCCGCAAAACTGTCTATTCCCATTGGAAAAGAACAATTCCACCGGCTGCAATCAGCAATCCAATCAGTTTTCTCCATGAAAATGGTTCTTTTTCCATTCCGAACATTCCGGATAATGAGATCAGATAAGCAACCGCCAGCTGGGAAACAACAATGAAAAGTGCTGACCTTGCAGGTCCCAGAGCATCCACACTTTTAATCACAGTCCATGTGATCCCTGCTCCGATCACACCTCCCAGCAACATATAACGCGGCTGGACTTCCATAAGTGCTGTAACAGAGTCTCTTCCTGTTGCCAGCCAGATAAACAAACACAAAAGAAATGCTGAAAGCTGTACCCACCCATTGCTTACCCAGACTCCTGTCGTCTTTGTCACCTGCGTGTTGAACACTCCCTGTACACTCATCAGCGCGCCTGATAGCAGTGCAATCAAAAAACCGGCCATAAGCTCATACCTCCCTATAGAAATAGTATAAGCAAATGCCGGCTTTTTTATGTATAAGATTTCTTATACAAGTGCACGTTTCAGTTTTTCGATCATCTCATCGATATGCTTTTCTTCTACAATCAGCGGTGGAACAAAACGGATGACATTTCCTTGCGCCTGAATGATCAAAAGCCCTTCTTCGATTGTCTTTTTATTTACTTCTGCAAGAGGTTTTGTAATCTCGATTCCCTGCATCAGACCTTTTCCTTTTCTTTTGACAACACAGTCCAGCTCATCCACAAGCTCATCCAGTTTTTTTGTCAGATATGGAGCAACCTGATTCACATGCCCTACAAGATCTTCACGTTCAAAAATCTCGATCACTGTCTTAACGGCTGTACATGCCAATGGATTTCCTCCATAAGTTGCGCCGTGATCTCCCGGCTGAAGAGAATATTTTGCCACTTCTTCCGTCATTGCAAATGCACCGACCGGAATTCCGTTTCCGATTGCCTTTGCCATCGTCAGAATATCCGGTTTTACACCAAATCCCTGCCATGCAAACATATTTCCGGTTCTTCCCATTCCACACTGCACTTCATCACAGATCATCAGGATTCCATTTTCATCACAGATTTTACGGATTCCTTCCATAAATTCCTGTGTTGCAAGATTGATTCCCCCCTTCGCCCTGCAGCGGTTCCAAAATAATTGCACAAGTCTTATCATTTACCAGTGCTTTCACACTATCAAGATCATTAAACTCTGCAAATCTCACACCTGGAACAACCGGCTCAAACGGTTCACGATAAGAATCATGTCCTGTCACAGAAACTGCTCCGAAGCTTCTTCCATGAAAAGAATTCTGCATCGCTATAAATTCATATCTTCCTGTCTTCTTCGTATAAGCATATCTTCTGGCTGCTTTCAAGGCACCTTCGTTTGCCTCACCACCACTGTTTGTAAAGAAAACTCTGTCCATTCCGGAAATGCGGTTCAGTTCTTTTGCTGCCTCTCCACAGCTCTCGTGAAAATAAAGATTTGATGTATGGTATAACTTATCAATCTGGTCTTTTAATGCCTGATTCAGTTCTTTATTATCATATCCAAGTCCTGACACAGCAAATCCTGCTGCAAAGTCAAGATATTCTTTTCCTTCTGTATCATACAGATACATTCCTTCTCCGTGATCCAGTGCAATCGGAAATCGATTGTATACATGGATCAGGTTCTCTTCTGCCGCCTGTATTTTACTGTTCACCATCATAATACCTGCTTTCTTTCTGATTTAAAATTGCTGTACCGATTCCTTTGTTTGTAAAGATTTCAAGCAACAGGCAATGTGGGATTCTTCCGTCCAGAATATGTACACGTGACACACCATTTTCAATCGCATCAATACAATTCTGAAGCTTTGGAAGCATTCCACCTCCAATATATCCGTCTGTAATCAATTCCTTGGCTTCTTTGATCTCCAATTCAGAAATCAATGTAGATGGATCTTTCGGATCTTTATAAACTCCTTCAATATCTGTCAGGAACGCAAGCTTCTCAACCTTCATGGCACGAGCAATCGCACAGGCTGCATCATCTGCGTTGATATTATAAGTATTGTATTCCTCATCCATACCAACCGGGCAAATGATCGGAAGGAAATCTTTTTCCAAAAGGTCATACAAAATCTCTGCATTTACTTTCTTGACATCTCCTACGAATCCGATATCCTGTCCGTCTGAAAGCTTCTTCTCAACCTGGAGTAGATTTCCATCCTTTCCACTGATTCCGATCGCACGCACGCCAAGACTCTCTACAAGCTGTACAAGACTCTTATTTACACGACCAAGAACCATCTCAGCAATCTCCATTGTCTCTGCATCTGTCACTCGAAGTCCGTTGATAAACTCTGCTTCTTTTCCAACTTTTCCAACCCACTTGCTGATTTCCTTACCACCGCCATGCACGATGATCGGTTTGAATCCACACAGTTTCAGAAGTGTAACATCCTCGATTACTCTGCGTTTCAGACTTTCATCCACCATGGCACTTCCGCCATATTTTACTACGATGATCTTACGGTTAAAGCGCTGGATATAAGGCAGTGCCTCAATCAGCACCTGCGCTTTATCCAGATATTTCTGCATATTGCTTGTCATTTTTTCTGTCTCCCTTTTTTATCTTTTCAGCGTCTTTAAAGAAATAATAATTTCTCTATAAATCAACTTCTGTAATCCGCATTGATATCAATGTATCCATGTGTCAGGTCACAGCCCCACGCAGTAGCTTCTGCATCTCCGGCTTTTAAGTCAGCAATGGCTGTCACTTTTTCCTGTGAAAGGATCTCTGTTGCCTTTTCTTCGCTATAATCTGTTGCTGTTCCATTAGCAATGATCTGAAGCTTTCCTGCACAGCTCTCGAAGAAAAGATCTACCTGCTCCGGATCAAACTGCGCTCCGGAATATCCCATTGCACAAAGGATTCTTCCCCCCCAGTTTGCATCGTGTCCTGCGATTGCAGCCTTTGTAAGATTCGAGCATACAACAGATTTTGCAAGAACTTTTGCCTGCTCTTTTGTCTGTGCTCCGACAACCTTTACTTCAAAAAGTGCTGTTGCACCTTCTCCGTCTCCCGCCATTGCCTTCGCAAGTGTCTCATTTACATAATGAAGAGCCTCTTTGAACGCATCGAATTCCGGTGTGCCTTCTTTGATCTTCTCATTTCCGGCCATTCCATTCGCGAGAAGAAGTGCTGTATCATTTGTTGAAGTATCTCCGTCAACAGAGATCATGTTATAAGTATCCTCAACATCACTGCTCATTGCTGCCTGAAGTGCTTTTTTGGAAATTTTTGCATCCGTTGTAATAAATGCAAGCATTGTACACATATTCGGATGAATCATTCCGGAACCTTTCGCCATTCCTCCGATCGTTACTTCTGTATCTCCTGCCATAAATGTAACCGCAACTTCTTTTTTCTTCGTATCAGTTGTCATGATTGCTTTTGCAGCTTCTGTTCCACTTGCCAGATCATCTTTCTTTCCCTTGGCAAGTTCTGTAATTCCGGCTTTGATCTTATCGATTGGGATCTGCATTCCGATGACTCCTGTAGAACCTACAAGAACACCTTTCTCATCGATTCCAAGAACTTTTCCTGCCTCTTTTGCTGTCTCTTCACAGTATTTCATACCTTCCTCTCCGGTACACGCATTTGCAATTCCGGAGTTTACAATAACTGCCTGTGATTTCTGTTTGCTCTCTACAATCTGTCTGTCCCACTTCACCGGAGCTGCCTTTACTACATTCGTTGTAAATGTTCCGGCAACTTTACACGGTTTCTCACTGTAAATGATCGCCATATCTGTACGACCCTGGTATTTGATTCCTGCTGCTGTTGCTGCTGCTTCAAATCCCTTTGCTGCGGTAACTCCGCCTTCGATTATCTTCATATGATCTGCTTCCTTTCTACTGTTCATTAAATGCTGTAATATTTTCTTCATTTAAAATAAAATCATAATAATTCACATCAAGTCGTTCCGTCCATCCGATTGTATTCCAAAATGCATTTCCTACATTATTCTGTGCAAATGCGATCAGGCAGACTTTATTAATTTTCTCTTCCTGAAGAGCTTTCATGCTATGTACGACCATGTCTTTTCCGATTCCATGTCTTCGGTATGCCTCATCCACACATACATGATAGAGACTTCCCTGTCTTCCATCATGACCACAGAGAATACTTCCGACGATTTTTCCTTCTTTCACTGCGACAAAACTCGTTGTCGGATTCCGTCGCAGAAACCTTTCGACACCTTCTTTTGAATCGTCGATACTGCGAATTCCGAATCCCCGGATCTTCTTCCACAATTTATATACTTCATCATAATCCTCTATTGTCATTACACGTATCATACATACCACCTTTATCAATATATCCTATGGGAACATCGGAACGAGTTCAAGTCCTTCACTCTCCGGAAGACCAAACAGCAGATTCATATTCTGAACCGCCTGTCCTGCGGCACCTTTTACAAGGTTATCAATAGCTCCCATCATAATGATCCGTCCTGTTCTCTCATCGATCTTAAATCCAATGTCTACATAGTTGCTTCCTTCTACCCATTTGGTCTCCGGACACTGATCTTTCTCTAGAACACGAACAAATTTCTCATCTGCATAATATTTATCATAAATTGCTTTTACTTCTTCATATGTAACTTTTTTTGTAAGCTTTGCATACTCTGTAGCAAGAATTCCACGATTCATCGGAACTAAATGCGGTGTGAAGTTCAATACAACTTTCTCTCCTGCTGCGTATCCAAGCTGTTCTTCTATCTCCGGTGTATGGCGATGTGTAGCTACTCCATATGCTTTGATATTTTCATTCACTTCACAGTAAAGATTCGGAAGCTTTGCTCCTCTTCCTGCTCCTGAAGTTCCAGACTTCGCATCGATGATCAGAGTGCTCATATCGATCAGTCCTTCCTTTGCAAGCGGATATGCTGTCAGGATAGAACATGTTGTATAACATCCCGGATTGGCCACGATACGTGCATCCTTCACTTTGTCCCGGTTGATCTCGCACAATCCATAGACAGCTTCATCAATATACTGCGGTGCTTTGT
Organism: Mediterraneibacter faecis JCM 15917; assembly: GCA_001312505.1. Classification (GTDB taxonomy): domain Bacteria; phylum Bacillota; class Clostridia; order Lachnospirales; family Lachnospiraceae; genus Mediterraneibacter; species Mediterraneibacter faecis. The sequence continues at coordinate 12,173 of BBDW01000015.1, read as the reverse complement.
GTTCGATTTTATACCACTCTTCGTAAACCTTCACATCTTTCAGACGGAAATCTGCACTGAGATCAATGATCTTTGTCTTTGAAAGGATTTCTTCATTAATCAGAGATGCGCACAGTCCCTGCGGAGTTGCTGTGAAGATCACATCTACCTGCTCTGCAAGCTCATCCATGTTATCATCCATGCATTTTGCATCTACAATCTGAAACATGTTTCTATATACATCTGCATATTTCTGATCTACATAACTTCTGGATCCGTACCAGACAATCTCTGCATCTTTATGTCCCATCAATATTCTTACGAGCTCGCCGCCTGCATAACCGGTTGCTCCAATAATTCCGACCTTAATCATCGTTCTCAAGTCCTTTCTTTTACCATTTCCATGGGAGCCAATAGAAGTTCCCTGGGAATTGCATATTTACTGTGCTGTGGTAACGTGTTACCGCAATCATTTCTCCTTATAATATACCACTTTAATCGGGATGTAAAGTATTTCCTGAAATTGAATGTATAAAAATACACTTCCCGTGCTTTACTTGCATAATAATACATCTTTCATGTATAATATGCAAGCGTTTTTTCAAAAAAGTTTGTATATAGTATTTTCCTACTATATAAAGATATATAAAGAAGGCGATGATATTGGCCTAAATATTTTTTTGATTTTCTTCTTATTTCATTCTTTTCATCATATCTTGTATATTTTTTCTTATAGCCTATTGTTTTATGCATTCTTTTTGTTTATTATGTGTGTCTTTATGCATTTTATTCATTTTTTTAAAATAATACTTGCATAATTATAAAATGTGGTGTATAGTATGTTTTAGCTTGTTAAAGCAGAAATCTTTAGAACTCAAGAAACTGAGAAACAGAAATTGATAAAATACATTCAGGAGGCAATAAAATGAGTAAAGAAAAAGTTGTATTAGCATATTCAGGTGGTCTTGATACTACAGCAATTATCCCGTGGCTGAAAGAAACATTTAACTATGACGTTATCTGCTGCTGCATCGATTGTGGACAGGGAGAAGAACTTGACGGACTGGATGAAAGAGCAAAACTTTCCGGAGCTTCTAAATTATATATTGAAAATATCATTGATGAATTCTGTGATGACTTCATCGTTCCTTGCGTAAAGGCCGGAGCTGTTTATGAGAACAAATACCTTCTCGGAACTTCCATGGCTCGTCCGGCAATCGCTAAGAAACTGGTTGAGATTGCACGTAAAGAAGGCGCTGTTGCTATCTGCATGGTGCAACAGGAAAAGGAAATGACCAGATCCGTTTCGAGCTTGGTATCAAAGCTCTTGCTCCGGACATCAAGATCATCGCTCCATGGCGTATGACAGATGTATGGACAATGCAGTCCCGTGAAGACGAGATTGATTACTGTAAAGCTCATGGAATTGATCTTCCATTTGACGCAAAGCACAGCTACAGCCGTGACCGTAACCTGTGGCACATCAGCCATGAAGGACTTGAACTTGAGAATCCGGCAAATGAGCCAAACTACGATGATCTTCTCGTACTGAGCACAACACCAGAGAAAGCACCAGACAAAGATGAATACGTTACAATGACATTTGAAGCAGGTGTTCCAAAGAGCGTAAACGGAAAAGAGATGAAAGTTTCTGAAATCATCACAGAACTGAACCGTCTCGGAGGAAAACATGGAATCGGAATCGTTGATATCGTTGAGAACCGTGTTGTTGGAATGAAATCACGTGGTGTTTACGAGACTCCTGGTGGAACAATCCTTATGGAAGCACATGACCAGCTTGAAGAGCTCGTTCTCGACCGTGCTACATATGAAGTTAAGAAAGATCTTGGAAATAAATTTGCTCAGATCGTATACGAAGGAAAATGGTATACACCACTTCGTGAAGCAATCCAGGCATTTGTTGATGTTACACAGCAGTATGTAACAGGAGAAGTTAAATTCCGTCTCTATAAAGGAAATATCATCCGTGCCGGAGAGACATCTCCATACTCACTGTACAGCGAATCCCTTGCAAGCTTCACAACAGGAGATCTGTATGATCATCATGACGCTGACGGATTCATCAACCTGTTCGGACTTCCTCTGAAAGTTCGTGCTATGAAAATGCAGGAAGTAGAATCACAGAAGAAGTAAGAGGAATTTGTTGAACTTGGATTCATACAATTAAATCGAATACTTTCATTAGAATGATACGCAAGGACAGCCCTACTATTACCATGGGCACCGGCCCGCTCTACCTCATCCCTTTGAAAGTATGTAACATAAGAGCCAGAACAGTTACCGTGTGTGGTGCCTGTTCTGGCTTTTATTAACATACTGAACAAAGTGTATTTGGAATTATCTCTTACCCCCCCAAAGTTCGTCCGCTTTTGTTTTCCACTCTTTGGCGTAATGTTCACATTTTCCACAGAGGTGTTCTACAGTTTCCGGGGGACTGGAGGTCTGTTGATTTTGCGCCGGTTTCGTGTACCATCTGCTGCAGTTTTTCTGGATTTTCGAGCATTGGGCACGGGCGCAGATGATTGTTGTTAAATGGCTGATTGTTATGGTAAGCCATAAACAGTGGCTGGCGTAATGCATCAAGAACGCTTACTTCTTTAATATTTGCGCTTGAATAATGAACAAATACACATGGCTCTGCATCTCCATTTGCATTAATATGGAAGTAATTTCTTCCGCCGGCAATACATCCTCCTACAAACTCTCCATCATTCTGGAAATCGAATGCAAAGAGCTGTTTTCCACCTGTCAATCCACGGATCTCACGGATGCGGTGATACATGTATTCTCTCTGCTCTTTTGTTGGAAGCAGATCCAATGCTGCATCATTTCCAACCGGCATGTAGTGGAAATACCATGCATAGCGACATCCTTTTTCAATGATCATATCAAGGAATTTGTCAGATGTTACAGTTTCAATGTTAGCGCGTGTATAGCAGATTGATGTTCCGAAAATCAAGCCGTATGTTTTCAAAAGATCCATTGCATGCATAACTTTCTGATAAACGCCTTTTCCACGGCGGCCGTCGTTGACTTCCTCATATCCTTCCAGACTGATGGACAAGGACAGATTGCCTACACGCTGCATCTCCTGGCAGAACTCATCATCTACAAGTGTTCCGTTTGTAAATGCATGGAATACACAGTCGTTGTGTTTCTCGCACAAGCGGATGACATCTTTCTTTCTCACGAGAGGCTCTCCGCCTGTCAGCATATAGAGATAAATTCCAAGTTCTTTTCCCTGTGTGATCACACGATCCATATCTTCAAAAGAAAGATTCAAAAGATGTCCGTACTCTGCTGCCCAGCATCCGGTACATTTCAGATTACATGCGCTGGTTGGGTCCATCAGGATCAGCCATGGAATGTTACACTGATATTTTTCACGTGACTCGTGCATTAACTTTGTTCCATAAAGCATTGCGTCAAATCCAAGATTCAATGCTGTTGTCTTAAGGACATGCGGATCTACTTCATCAAAAAGTCTGTTCAGATACTGAACCCATTTGTTGTCCGGATCCTGAATCATCTTTCTTGCAGCTTCATAAGACCCTGGCTGGAAACGATCTTTTGCAAAATTTTCTGTAAGATCTACAAGCTTAAGAAGTGCTTTCGTTCTATCATCTGTCTTGTTCATATATTTAAGTACTTTATCTGCTGCCAAACCAAATGCTGCTCTTTCTGCCTGAAATTTTAATCCTGCCATTTTTTTCACCTTTTCCTTACTTTTCAAGGAACCTTTCTTAAGTATAAGCTATTATTCCATACTTTAGCATTTTCCTTTTTTTCATGTAAGATTCAGATTTTTTTGAATGTGTTGTGGTTTGAACATTTTCTTTCTGTTGTTCTTTTTCGGCTACAAATCATGTGAAATGTATCCGAAATATCAAGAAATCTCAACACTATGTTCTTGAAAAGTCACGTTAAAGAACTGTCAATCTTAGAAACTTTTTTAATCACATTCTCTTTTTTATGGTATAATATTTCCATTGTAGAAAGGATTTGAACAAATGACAGAAGAGAAAAAAGAACTGACAAAAGACCTGCTGACACTCTCTTTCAAGGAACTTATTATGAAGATGCCTTTTGAAAAGATTACAGTTAAGATGATCACCGACGGAGCTGATGTAATCCGTCCGACTTTTTATAAACATTTTCAGGACAAGTATGAAATTCTCGAATATATCCTCGAAAAGGAAATCAAAGATAAAATCCGGGTACTCATTGAAAATGACATGGAAGACAATCTTCTCCGTCTTCTTTTCACCTGTCTTTCTAAAGACAAAGAATTTTATAAGAAACTTTATTTAATCGAAGGAGCCAACTCCTTTGACAATCTGATGTTCCAATTTATTTATGATACATTGCTTACATTATTAAACAAATATCCATTGAAATCACCTGCGAAGCTCCAGATACTCAGCCGCGAGACGATTGCACGCTTTTATACCTTTGGGCTCGCAGATTCTGTAAAATATGCAATCATGCATGATATCACATATACCCCCCCGGAAGAGATTGCAGCTGCTTATGATTATCTGATTCATAACTCTGCATTTGATCTTGTGGAACATCCAAGGATTTAATAATACACAAAGGGCTTAGGAACAATTTTTAGACATATTACCGCTGTCTTCCATTTACTCCTAATTTCATCATAAGCGCTTCTTGAAGAATCTGAGAGAAATTAAGATTCTCTCGAATAGCCGCTTCATTTAACCATTCTGGAATACTGAGCGTCTTTTTTACAGCCCTTGATCTGTGCTTTCTCCGATACTCTGCCATATCAAATTCTATAATTACCAAAATCCCATCTTCGGGATCCACCGTTTCAAATTCTGATGCTTTTGGGATATCAGTTCCTTCATCTTCTATACTGGACAATAACAAACCTAATGCATCTATCGCCATTTCATATGCTTCATCCATGCTATCGCCCTGTGTCATGCATTCAGGAAAATCTGGAAAGCTAACCCAGAAACCGCCTTCTTCTGCTTTATGAAAAACAGCTGGATAAAATAATCTATTCTTCATCAAATAACCTCTCTTTCAAGCGACAGGACTATCTAAGCCCTGCTTGTTTAAGTAATAATACTACGTAAAAATACGTGTGTCAACGTATTTTACGTATCATTGCAAGGACGCTGGAAATCTTTAACCTTACTATATTTCTCTCCTCTTAGAAACTACGAAATCATAAAGTTAAACATCAAAAATAACGCAGACAATATCTCTACCATCTGCGCCATTTCTCATTTATTCGAATTATTTCATTACAATATTGATAATCTTCTTCGGAACATAGATCTCCTTGATCACATTTCCTGTCAGCTTATCAGCGATTGCCTCTTTACCTGCTGCGATTGCATCATCTTTAGAGATATCAGCTGGAATCTCGATTACAGCTTTTGTCTTACCGTTGATCTGAACCGGAATCTTGATCTCATCATCTTTCATCTCGTTCTCATCATATTTTGGCCATCCTGCATTGAAGATTGTCTCTTCATGTCCAAGCTGCTCCCACATCTCTTCTGCAAAGTGTGGTGCGAATGGAGAAAGAAGTACTGCGATTGTCTCGAGTGTCTCTTTGTCGATTCCGCCCTCTTTCTTTGCAATTTCCATGAACTTGTTGTTATATTCCATAAATCCGGAAATAACTGTATTCAGGCTGAAGCTTTCAAGTCTTGTTGTGATGTCATAAACCATTCTGTGACGAAGTTTGATCATCTCTTTTGTAGGCTGAATATCCTTCTCTTTGCTATCCATAAGGATGTTCCAGAGACGTTTCAGGAAACGGTTTACACCGTCAATTCCACGGTCATCCCACTCTGCATCCAGCTCCGGTGGTCCTACGAAGAGCTCATACATTCTCAGGGAGTCACATCCGTAATCACGTACGAGATCATCCGGTGATACAACATTTCCTTTAGACTTACTCATCTTAATTCCGTTCTTACCTGTGATCATTCCTTGATTAAACAGTTTGCGGAACGGCTCATCAAAGTCAATTGCTCCGATATCGCACAGGAATTTTGTATAGAATCTGGAGTACAGAAGGTGAAGTACAGCATGTTCTACACCACCGATGTACATATCTACCGGAAGCATCTCGTCTGCTTTCTCTCTGGAAACGAGTGCTTCTGAATTATGATTATCTACATAACGCAGGAAATACCAGGAGGAGCCTGCCCACTGTGGCATTGTGTTTGTCTCTCTCTTGGAATCGCTTCCACAAACCGGACACTTGCAGTTTACCCACTCATCGATTGCAGCAAGCGGTGACTCACCTGTTCCTGTTGGCTCGTAGGAATCTACCTCCGGCAGACGAAGCGGGAGTTCTTCTTCCGGCACCGGAACATTTCCACACTTCGGGCAGTGAATGATCGGGATTGGCTCTCCCCAATAACGCTGACGGGAGAATACCCAGTCACGCAGCTTGTAGTTTACTGTTGCGCGTCCGATTCCCATCTCTTCAATCATATGCGGAGCTTCTTTCTTAAGCACAGAAGACTCCATACCATTCCACTCACCGGAGTTGATCATTGTTCCGACCGCATCTGTATATGCCTCTGTCATATTCTCGATCTCTTCTCCGTCTTTTGCGATAACCTGAATGATCGGAATATTGAATTTTGTTGCGAACTCGAAGTCACGGTCATCATGTGCAGGTACACACATGATTGCTCCTGTACCGTAGTCAGCCAGTACATAATCAGACAGCCAGATTGGTGTCTTTGCACCATTCAGTGGGTTGATCGCATAGCTTCCTGTGAAGACACCTGTCTTCTCCTTATCCTGCATACGGTCAACATTGGACTTCATAGATGCATCATAAATGTATTTTTCTACAGCTTCTCTTGTCTCATCTGTTGCGAGAGATGCTGCCAGTTCATGTTCAGGAGCAAGTACCATAAATGTAGCTCCGTGAAGTGTATCCGGTCTTGTCGTATAAACAGTGATTTTCTCCTCTCTTCCTTCTACCGGGAAGTCAACTTCTGCACCGTAAGATTTTCCAATCCAGTCAGCCTGCATCTTCTTAACCTTCTCCGGCCAGTCAAGTTTATCAAGATCATTCAACAGACGGTCTGCATATTTTGTGATACGAAGCATCCACTGACGAAGGTTCTTCTTTGTAACCTCTGCACCGCAACGCTCACATTTACCATTCACAACCTCTTCGTTTGCAAGACCTGTCTTACATGACGGACACCAGTTGATCGGGAACTCTTTCTCATAAGCAAGACCTTCCTTGAACATCTTCACGAAGATCCACTGTGTCCACTTGTAGAACTCAGGATCTGTTGTATTTACTTCCATATCCCAGTCATACAGTGCTGCAATATCATTGATCTGTCTCTTGATGTTCGTGATGTTCGCCTCTGTTGATTTTGCCGGGTGAACGCCCATCTTGATCGCATAGTTCTCAGCCGGAAGACCGAAAGCATCCCATCCCATTGGATGAACAATGTAATATCCCTGCTGTAATTTATAGCGGCTCCATACATCAGAGATTACATATCCTCTCCAATGCCCTACATGAAGACCATTTCCTGATGGATACGGGAACATATCCAGGCAGTAATATTTTGGCTTCTTGTTTCCGTCTTTTCCATTTCTTGGATTGACCGGTGTCTCTTCCCATTTCTCACGCCATTTTTTCTCAATGGCTTTGTGATTGTAAACAATCTTTGTACCCATGTACGTAATTCCTCTCTTTCATCAATATAAAGAAAGCCTCTTCTTCTCATATATTCAAGAGACGAAAAGGCTTTAATTCCGTGGTACCACTCTTATTCATCCGGCTCAACGCCAAATGCACTCATTTATTCTATAACGGGAACTCCCGCCTTCAGCTAATCAATATAACATCTTTTCACCGAAAGAACTCCGAGGTCAGTTCAAAGTCTGTGCTGCTGCCTCACACCTGCCGACAGCTCTCTGAAAAGCATCTTTTCCTTCTACTACTCCTCATCTGCGTTTTTACAATATACCTACTTATTATAAAAACTATATGAATATAAGTCAAGGCTTTTTTCCGCTTAAAGTCCTCTTTTTATTGCCGGTTTCCATTCTACAACCTGTCCCTGTTCCAGTGATTTCTTCACATCAATCAAGCGCTGATTTTCCGAACCTCTGAACAGCAGTGTAATATTTTTCTTATCTTCCTCAAATCTTCCATCCACAAGTACGTCCAGCATAGAAAGCATCTCATCTGTATACTCACATCTTGCCCTGCTTTCTTTCTTCAGTTCCTCATCGAACAAATAACCGCTGTAACACCAGATGTTCTTCTCCGGATAACGTTCCTTCACTTTTCTTAAAAGCTTCACAAGCACTTCCTGATTCTCCGGTTCGAATGGTTCGCCACCAAGCAATGACAGTCCATCAATATAATTCGGCTTCAACGCTTCCAGAATCTCTTCTTCTGTTTCTTCCGTAAATTTCTTTCCATAATTAAAATCCCATGTCATACTGTTAAAACATCCCTTACAATGATGCCTGCAGCCTGACACGAAAAGGGCAACACGAACACCCTCTCCATTTGCAATATCACATTTTTTAATTTCTCCGTAGTTCACTTTGAATCCTCTTTTCTATTTCTTATTAATATCAGGATCACATCTTCCCATGTTATTTCTTCAGTTGGTTCGAAATTGTCCTTATGAGACTGTCTATCTCTATCGGCTTTGTCAGATGTGCATTCATCCCTGCTGCCAGAGATGCCTGCATATCTTCCGCAAAAGCATTTGCTGTCATGGCAATGATTGGAATCTTTTCTCCATCTGGACGATCTTTCATGCTCCTTATTCTTCTCGTTGCTTCATAACCATCCATCTCCGGCATCATAATATCCATAAGAATTGCATCAAAACTCCCTTCCGGATGAGCAGCAAACAGATTCAACGCCTCTTTTCCATTTTCAGCCCTGACATATTGTATTCCTTTATCTTGAAGCAACGTTTCCAGAATCTCCGCATTCAGCTCATTATCTTCTGCAATCAAAACACACTTTCCCTGTAACTGCATTTCAGAATTCTTTTGATCCGTCTGATCTGAGTTCTCCATTTCGTTAACAGATAGAATTTCCATCGGTAACTCTACAACAAATGTGGTTCCCTCGCCAAGCTTACTTTCAACCTGAATTGTCCCACCCATCGCATCAATGTAATGCTTTGTGATCGCCATGCCAAGTCCTGTCCCTTTATACTGTGTTCTTGCTCCAGACCGTTCCTGTGAAAATTCATCAAAAACATGAGGAAGGAACTCACTGCTCATTCCACGCCCCGTATCGGTAATGATATACTTCACTATTATATGCTTTTCATCTTCCCCCCCTGGATTTATCTTCATAATAAATGAAATCGTACCACCAGCATCTGTAAATTTCACTGCATTTCCAAGAATATTGACCAATACTTCCTGAATACGAAGTGGGTCTGTAAGTACCATACACTTCTGATTTGAAAATGGTATCTCTGTATGAAAGATCAATTCTTTTTCACCAGTCAATCCCTGTATGATATCTCGTACCTTGTCTGCTGCAGAATACAGTTCTGTCGGAACAGGGGGGGTATAAACCGGCTTCCCATTCTCTATCCTGCTGATATCAAGTACGTCACTGATCAATGACAGTAAATGTTCTGAACTATTTGAAATCTTCTGCAAACAGTCTCCTACTTCTGCATTTGAATTCTGTTTCATCGCAATTTTAGTAAATCCGACTATCGCATTCATCGGTGTTCGGATATCGTGCGACATGCTATGCAGAAATTGGCTTTTCGCCTGTGTTGCTGCCTGCGCCTCAGCTACCGCCTCTTCTAACTGATGATTGCTTTTTTCCAGCTCTGCATATCTGCGCCGCGCATAAACAGTACGAATCCTCACCAGTATCGCAAGCATAATAACTACTGAGATACTAAAAACAGCAAGGATCACTTTACCATACAATTTCCAAAATCCATCTTTCTGATTGATCACTTCCGCAACATTCGGTATCAGATTTTTAGAAATATTAAATTCATCTAACACTTGTTGGTCCAGATAATATTCATTCGGACTTTCATCCATCATTGATATCTCAGATAAATCAGTGCCTTTAAATATCTCCATAACCATTTGCGCAGCAATCTCACCAGATTTCCTATGTGATACAATATTTCCGCCTAAAACGCCTTCACCGATTCCCGCCTGAACAAAACGAAAAACCGGAACCTTTGCATATTCCTTTATAATCTGGCAAACCTGTTCATTCGTATAGATATTTCCATTCACATCTTCCGAAAGAATCAGGTAAATTAAAATAGTATCCTTATCTATCGCAGAAATACGGTCAAGAATCTGCTGCTGTGTCAGCAGTGAACCATTGATCACATCAAACGTGAACTCTGGATATTCCTCTTCCTGGGCATAAAATTGCTGCTGCTCACCAATTCCTGTCACTGTATTATCTACAATTGCCACAATATTTTTTGCCTGTGGTTCAATCTTCTTTGCAAATTCCAAATTTTCTTTATAAGAAAACCTTTCGATCACACCTGTAACAAACGGATCCTGACTCACCTCTTTGGCATATTCAATATTATTAATCCCCTCAAACACGATCGGAGTTTTGTAGAATAATTCATCCTTATATAACATAGCAAAAACAAGTGCCGCATCATCACCTGCGATCACCGCATCATACTCCCCCCCGTCATGCTGCTCTTTATAGCGTAATTTATCATAAAGCAGTTGTTCCGCCATTTCAGTGTTTATTTGTTTTGTATCCATAAATTCAATATCCAAAGAAATATTTGAATCCAACTTCGACTGAATTCCTTCTATCTGTGAAGGAACCGTAGACCAATTATAAGAATAAGAACTGATAAATAAAAGTCTGTGATTTTTCTGCGCACTTAACGAATTTTTGTTTTTCGCTAAAACGGATATAGGACAGCATAAAATAATCAAAAGTAATGTTACCATTAAAATCTTACTGTAATTTCGTTTTTTATGCATCTTTTTTCCAAAGCTGTCCATCCGAAAGCACCTCTCTCACTATAATAAGTTGCAATAATATAAAGCTTCTCTGTTCGTAAAAAATTTGCACAATTATCTTTACGCATAAAGCTTTTTATTCTTGATTCTATCATAACACAATTCTCTTTTTTTGTGTAAAAAGATGTTGTAAGTTATTATCAAAACGCATTGAATATTGTACATAAATATGTTATTCTATTTCAAAGCATATTTTCTAAAACATCTAAATTCATATAAAAGTTTCATTACAGGTAGAACGTACCTGCCAAATCAGAAAATTCATGCTTTTAAAATCCATTATTTAAAGCAGAGGTTTTCTGATAGAGAGAACTTCTGTGAAAATCACATAAGGAGGTCTCTTAGATGAAACAAAAGAGAAAACAATTGCCGGAAAAACAACAACCGACAGATGGAAAGCTGCTTCAGTGGCACCCTGCATTTTATGCAGACTTACAGATTGAATTCAGAGAAGAAAAAGAAAAATTAAAGTTTGAGCGAGAGTATCTATTAAGTTCAAAGCCAATGGCAATTGATGTGTTGATTATTAAAAAGAAGAATGCGGAGCCGATCCATAAAAATATCGGAAAAATATTCCGCAAGTATAATATTATCGAATATAAATCACCATCCGATTCACTTTCTGTGGATGATTTCTATAAGGTATATGGATATACGAATTTTTATAAAGCAGATACAGGGAAGGTAAATGAAATTCCGATTCAGGAGCTGACGATCACCTTAGTGTCAAAACGATATCCAAGAGAACTGATCCGACATTTGAAAGAAGTACGCCACTACACTATTGATAATCCGGAAGAAGGGATTTATTATGTAATTGGAGATATCTTACCGATTCAGGTTCTTGTAACAAATCAGTTGTCACCGGAGAAAAATCTTTGGTTATATAGTTTGACAGATACCCTGAAAGATATGTCTGTTACCAGACAGCTTTTAGAGGATTATAAAAAGAACAAAGAAGATCAGCTGTATCAGGCTGTTATGGAGATCATAGTAAAAGCAAACGAGAATCGACTAAAGGAGGGAAAACAAGATATGTGTAATGCGTTATTAGAATTAATGAAAGATGAATTAGATGAAAAAAGAGAAGAAGGGATAAGAGAAGGCATAAAAGAAGGTATAAAAGAAGGGGAATC
>BBDW01000014.1 GCA_001312505.1 Mediterraneibacter faecis JCM 15917 | reverse complement strand
GACACCTTTTATGGCAATGCATCCTCCGTTGGACTGGCTCAGTTTGACCGTGCAAGTGGTTCACTCGGAACGGAATATACATGCTCGCCCTTACATTCGACAAATCAGTTCCCAGAGCTTTTCCCTATAGCATCGAACCACAAAATAATCAGAATCAGTTGTATCACAGGAATTCCAATATAATTTATCCAAGGTATAACAATTACTGGGATTAATGCAAAAAATGTTCCCACACCCATCGTAATGATTAACATTAATATGAGCGTTAAGATTTTTTCAGAAATTTTAATGGATGAAAATAAAATTCCTATATCAAGCACAATACACCACAATGCCCCAGTAATGAACTTAATTATACTATTTCCCAGATTAGATTTCACAGGTGGCAATGCTATTTTTTCGATATATGAAAAAATCTGTTCCATATGGAATTCACTGTATATTCTTTCTGCTGTCCGATCTCTTGTAATATACTTTGATACTCTTCCTTGTATAATAAATTCTTGTTTATCTTTGCTTCATCCAGTTCCATGACACTTTCTAATACATCAATTCTATTTTGAATTCTCGAGTAATAAAAGATGTTAGAATCGACATATGGAAACAACAGAACCAGACAGAAAAATACACTCAATAATCCGATCCATACTCTTGGTCTCTTATAATTCTTTTTGAAAGATGTTAATAGTTCATCTAAAATTCGTGCAATAACATGTCCCATTTTCTTTATCTCCTTTTCAATTGTTTTTGATACCTCTAGGGATATTATTAACCCTGGCTGAAGCTTTTAAATAATAATTCTCTGTAAGCCATATCAATCATTAAGCAACTGGTACTCCCCCCCATGGAATTTGATCTTTTCCTTTCCCATTAGGCTTATCTCTCCACGAAGTAAACATGTATTTGTCAAAATCAAAAAATTTTGTTTCAGTGTATGGATTTTGTCTATCATAGTTACCTATGTTTGTGATAAATCCAGATCTCATCGAACGTAATTCATAATTTTTATATGTAAGAGATGCACAAAGTTGCTTATACAAACCAAAATTAAATGCATCATCCATTTTCATATGTTCAACAATTTTTGAATAATTACCTTCATAATCCACAAAAAGTGCTAGATTAATTGCACACAATGCAAAAATCTCATCATTAACTCTTTTGGAATAGTATGCCACACCATCATATCCTAATCTTTTACATGCCATCATTATTGACTGAGAAATTATGTACTCGGATTTAAATGTTCTATCTGCTTCTTTTATCCTATAGGATGTTGCAATTGTAAGCATATATAATTTCAACCAACAGTGAACTCTCCTATCTTCAAAACCATTCAAAGCATGAAAATCTCTTATAGAAATCACCAAATTTAGAATCTTCTGTGTTCCATCCATAAGAACCGGTGACACATTAAATTCATTTTCAGAAGGAAATCCTGTTTCTATCCAGCATCCATACGATGAATTTGCCAAGTAAAGACTTGGATTTCCAGGAATACTAAAACGATAGTTGCCTGATTTCTCCCTTAGTTTCTGAGGCAAATGTAACATATCTTTTGCCTGATATGCATTAGAAGGGTTTCCCTTTCGACATCTAAAAAGTTGTAGTTCTGTTCCTAAACCACCTGGAAAAGCATAACTTTTATCCAATGTGTTAACCGCAAACGAATCTTTTCCTACATCCTTAATAAGATTTCTTATGATTTTATTACATTTCTCGATATCTGCTTTATAATAACACTTTAATGCTTTTAAAATTTTGCTTTTGAATTCGCTAAGTATCTTAAGGCTATCATCATCGGCGCCTGCGCCTTCTGCCTGTTGAATCACAAGCTTATACTTCTTTTTTAAATCATCAAAATAATCAAAATCTTTTTCCAGAATGAACGGCGCATATAAATCTTTGCAAATAAATCCGTTTTCCATCCATGTCAAACTCATATACTATCCTCTTCTTAATAATAAGTGTTTCGTTATTGTTCTTATCACATCTCAGCCGACTATATAATTATAGTTTAAATAGCTTCTTAAATCGTTGCCCGCTACTCACCACGTATAACTTTCATGGATCGAGTAGATACATCCGTTACCAGCTATATCCCTCACAGAATTCCGGACGTGCGGCTTTCCCGCATCCGGATTAATTAAATCATAGTATATATTTTTTCGCTCATATAACTTGATATATCATTCGCAGAAATTGAAACAATCAATGCCATGATAGAGATAATATCATTCCACGTTGCGGATCTTATTTTCCATATATACCCAACACTCATCCCAATAAAAATGAAGCAATAAAATAATCTAATAAGATATTGTACTTTCTTTACATATTTATCTTTTTGTTCAAAACATAAAGAACTTTTATTTAACTTCTCTTTTATCAATTCTAACGTATCAGTTCCTATCAATAAAATCACATAATTAAATGCAATGACATTAATTACAGCCATAACAAAAATCAGTTCTTCTTCCGGTTTATACTGCATGTATATTCTAAATAATGACACTGCAATTCCCACGCTGAAAATAAATATACTATTTTTCACCCTTTTTAATTTCCTTTATTTCTTCATGTGTATAAATAATAGCAATCAAAACATTATCTAAAATATCTTTTATATCTTGCTCCTTAATATCCTCTATATCTTTAAAACGCTTTATGCATCTATATATGACAACATTATCGTTCAAAGTTACACTTCCACTTGATATCCTTTGATTTGCATTATTCAATGCATTTAAAATACTAAGTGTACTATCCTGCTCTCTTATTTTGTAAATATTAGGACAAATTACTACTAATTCACTATTTTCGCCAGAGTAAAAAGCTAAGAATTCAATAGATCCAAGACTGTCTTTCAGTTTCCTCGGTGTGAATGATACTATATAGTTTATATCATCATCATCCAAATTTATCTGCTCATATTCAATATTAATTTTTGAAAACACCTTTTCCAAATGATTTCTAGTTTGTTGCTTTAAATTGTTCATATTTTTCACCATAAAAAAAATTTTTATATCAATTTCTAATTTTGAATCCTCATCATCATATAATAATACATGATAAGTTTTATTTGTAACGCTTGTCAACATTATTTCATTTTCAAATATTTCTTTTGATCTACTATTATAACTACATGTCAATTGATACTTTTCTATAAATTTTTTCAATTTCTTATTCGGAGATCTTTTCCTTGTAAAAACCAATTGTTTACTCATTATTCTCCTCCTAATTCACTTTCAGCTCTATTTCCGTTTAAAAGTTCATTATCTTTCGGCTGCTTCATTCTATCTTTATGAATATCAAAAATATCAAGATATACTTTGATATCCTTTACACTCAAATGATTCTCTTCATAACTTACTTTAAACTCTTCTATAGCTTCTGAGTGTTTTGGTGCTCCACTGGTTATAACAAAATCAATCCATATATTTCCGGCTTCGTGTGCTGTTTCAAAAATCTATCTACTATTTTTTCACTTTTCTCATCAAGTTGTGCTTGTTTTTTCAAATGATTATCAACCTCTTTTGATAATTTAGTATTGTATATTCTTGTCTCAAGAAACCCAAATTCCGGTAATATGGAAACCGGTATTCCGGAGCGGAAACCACCATTGATTGGCTTGATTAATACTCATAAGTAATCGAACGAATGTCAAGCCCAGAGCCGCTTTGCGGGGGGGCATAAGCAGGCTTTACATTTGTGAGATTTCTTGTATTCTTCATAATTGCCAATCGGTTTCCTTATCACCGGACTGTATGGACACCGAGACTGGAATATTCATATGGTCTAAAGAAACCATCTGCTCTTCTTATTAATAATTTTCCAATTACAACTCGCAGTATATTTCTTTATCAACATCTTTACATATGTACTTATAATCACTGCCCAAATCCCTATTAGTATTTTTCTTCTGACAAAAGCAACACTCTCTGTCAAATTTTTATACACACCTCTATCATAATTATGTCACAATGGCTATCTAATATTAACGTGAGGTGACGTAATAATATGAAAGATCAAAATACTACAAAAACTGAATTGGAATTATCCGGACTGGATCCTACTGAATTAGAATTTATGGATCCTGAAGAACGAAAGAAACTGCTTATAGCTTCTGGACTAGATCCTAAAAAATATGATTTCTGATAGGTGAAAATGGATACTTTTGATAAACTTAGATTAATTAAATTGACAAAAAACAACTGTCAAATACTTCTTGACTCGAATGATGGATTTATTATAAACACCACCTATAATAGTAACAAAGATGGGGGGGCTTACAAAAGAGAATATAAGATTTTCAATGGCAAATTACATATCCATGAAAGGAAGAACACTGATAGTTCCCATGATAATACTTGGCTTACTACAGATAAGGAAGTTCACCAGTCTTGGAGAAATATTTATGGAAGTTATCTCTTGATGGTATAACTGTCCGACACGCTGCTATACTACTTATTACATTTTCTGCTTTGATTATGCTATATATAATAAGTCTGCTAAAAAACATGTGTACAGCTGTTATTTTAGTATTGCACATTCCAAATTTTTACCGGAACATGCAACACTTTATTGCATTTTCTTTAAAATCTTGCTTTGTAATTTGAAGTTAAGTATAGTAGAGTCATATCTATTCAATGTCTGTATGTACAATGATTACAAGAATCATCGTATAGATAAAAGGGGGGGAACTTTATGACTAACTTAGAAATGATGAAAGGTGATCTTATTAATCAAATAAAAAATGACTTCGAAGCAATATATGATATTATTGTAAAAAATAATGTGATGTTATAATATTTCCAAAGAGGCGAATATCTCTGGGTTGTTCCATTGATATCCGCCTCTTTTTGGGATTAAAAATTAAAAAATATTACTTTTTCAGCTTGTCTTCAAAAATCTCAACAATTGTTTTCTCTGTGCCAACCATTCCAGGTGAAGCAATCAGTCCCATATTTCGCATAGTCTCTTCCGGTGTATTTCCATTAATTCCATGCACTTCTGAAATATAAATACCATTCATTGCAAATTCAACTGATTTATACGCTACATCTACCGCTGCAACTCCCTTCATTGTACATCCCTGGTTTCCGCCATCACAAATCATACCTGTAATACTACTTGCCATGTTATTCAATGTATGAGCCATCATTTCGACTGTTCCACCGCGTAAATAAACCAGTGCACATGCCATACCAGAACCTGCAGCGATAGCACAGCCACAGAATGCTGATAATCGTCCTGAATACTCTTTTATGTACATACATACAAGATAACTCAAGGCTGTTGCACGAAGCAACTGTTCTTCTGTGTATCCATTTACTTTATACGCTGCATATAATGGCATTGTAGCGATAATTCCATGTGCTCCAGAACCTGTAATACTCATAGCAGGTTTATCCAAACCAATAACTCGTGCCTCAATTGCTGCATTACACATCAAAGATGCTGTTTTCTGCTCATCGTCAGAAACTTCTTTTCCTTTATTAATAGCTAACAACTGTCTTGCAAATGTTGTTCTTGGATTTTCCAAACCTTCATGGAACAATTCCAGGTTTACTTTGTATGCTTCGTTAATAAAACGAATTTCTTCAATATCTACTGTTGTTACATAATCGTATAATTGTTGTAAAGTATATTTATGAATAGAATGAGATTCTTCTTCACCGCCATCTTCTTCTGTCTTTTTCTCATCCTCTGTTTCCAATTCGACTTTATCGTTCACTATAATTTTTGTGATATTAGTATGAGAATCACGAATTGTTACGATTGCCTTATCTTCTTCTGTCTCCACTGTAGCTTCAATAAAAATACGACTTGTAATGCCACTCAGTTCAACTGTAATCTTGCCCTGATCAATCATTTCCTGCGCTTTTACATTATCTTCAGGTGTAACATCTGCAAGAGACTCCAATCCCTTGTCTGCATTTCCTGCTACTACACCTAATGCAGCTGCAAATACATTACCTACTTCATTACTGTTTGGGATTCCACAAGTAAATGCATTTTTGTACATTCCACTATTCATTGCAACATTAACTTTCTTAATATCACCCTTCGTGAAACTTCTTGCCTTTGCTACTGCAAATGCAATTGCGCCCGGTTCCGTTACGCCTAATGCTGGCTTCATATCGTCTTTAATCATCTGTGACAATTCATGCATAGTAAAAACCTCCTTATTTACTTGCTTCTTATTTAGTATGTCTATTACTTATTCTTTTTCATTTCTTTTGCAGGGATATATTCTCCATTCTCGCCTTCAAAAGCTCGTCCCCATCCTGTCAAACATGCAATAAGCATTACAATCCAAATTGCCCAACTATAAAATGTTGTAAACATCATATCAGCTCCACCTAATTTAGGAAGGAATGGGTATGTATCCATCATGGAAGAAATTCCACCTAACAATAACAGTACACATCCTCCGAATGGAAGGAAGAATGGGAAGGAACAAATTGTTGTTGCAAGAATATCTGTACGTCTATATGGATGAAGATTATTCTTCTTACCTACTGCATTAACAAATGGTGCCACACAAATATTTGCAATTGTGTTAATCGCTGCAATCAAAATACCAAAAATTGTTGCTAATACCCAAATAGCTACTTCTGCGCCTCTAGGAGTCTTGATTATCGTATTATTCATCCAATCAACGATTGCTTCCATACAACCACTTTTAACAAGCATATTTCCCATAGCAACAACCAAAATCAATACGATACTTACTGTTGTCATTCCTGCAACACCTTCAGGAATTGCTCCTGAAATCGCACCGTCTTTCATTGAGAATAACGCTGAAGCTGGGAATAATCCTGCTGCAAGACCAATTACGGATGCTGTAATGATTCCTGTTCCTAATGCTGCAAAAATATTAATGCCTTTGATTGCTAACGCAATAACCAGAATTGTCGGAATTAAAAGTAACAGTCCTTTCGGATTCTGATACTGAGCTAATAGCATTTCTGCCTGTTTTGCATCTGTTGCTTCACCTGCACCACCAAAAATAAAGAATAAAATAATGGAAATAACACCTGCAATAACAACAAATTTTGCTCTTGTTTTTACTGTACTTCCGATATCAGCAACTCCTTCTCTATTCTGATATTCCTGACTGGAAGAAGCGATAATTGCTGTATCTGAAACTGGAGCAATATTATCTCCAACTGCTGCTCCTGAAAGAATTGCACCTGCCAATACTGCCGGATTTGATCCTAACAAAATACCTGCTGGATAAAGAATAAAACTCATTGTAGAAATTGTTCCGAAACCAGAACCTGTTGCCATTGCAAATACTGCCGCAAAGATAAATGCTGCAACTGTAAATGCTGCTCCACTAACATGAATTTTTACACTTAACCAAACCAAACCTTCTACAATCTGTCCACGGTTCAAAATATTTCCATAAATTCCTACAACTAACCACAACATTACTGCTGTCATTGCAACTTTTGAACCTAAACCTTCCAATATAATGTCCCAATAATCATTAAGATTCTTTGCGAAAAACATTCCGACTAACAAACCGATAACACCTGCGCCGATCATCATGTTTGTATCAGCCGCATTAAAGAATGATAATGCAATTGTAATAACAATAAAGATTGCAAATGGAACTAATGCCATAAAACTACTACCACGAAACTCTAATTTTTTGTTTTCATCCATAAGATGCACCTCTTCTCATCTTTCCTTTAGTTTACTCGTTTTCGTAAACACTCACATTGCAACTGCTTCAATCTCTACCTTTGCACCTTTCGGAAGCTTTGCAACTTGAAATGCTGCTCGAGCAGGATATGGGGGCTGTAAAATATGTCTCATAAACCTGATTCATTGCCGAAAAATCGTTCATATCTTGAAGGTATACAGTTGTTTTTAAAATCCGATCCATATCGTATCCAACTTCGGCTAAAATTGACTTAATATTCTCGAGCGATTGACGTGTCTGATCTGATACGTCATCAGATACAAATTCACCAGTTTCACAATCGATTGGTAACTGTCCTGATACAAATACCAATCCACCGTTATTCACTGCCTGTGAATATGGTCCAATTGCTGCTGGAGCTTTCATTGATTCAATTTTTTCCTTCATATTAGGTTCACCTCCCTTATTTTTTTCTGTTAATCACATCTTACACCCCTACGTTTTTGTTTACAATAATTTCTTATTAAAAAAATAGTTTTTTACTATTATTACAATTTTATTGACTTATTTTTGTATAACATGTATATTAAAATTATAAAAACAGTAAAGGAAGTATTCATAATGACTAACAAAGAGATTCTTTCCATTTTCGTCCCTATTGTCAATTTTTTTAGTGAAATATTAGGTGAAAACACCGAAATTGTGCTACATGATGTGTCTAATCCAGAACATTCTGTTATTGCAATTCAAAACGGATTCCACTCTGGACGAACCATTGGAAGTTCGCTTACAGACTTTGCATTCCAAGTCACAAACAATCAAGCGTATACGACACAAGACTATTTGGTAAATTACACTGCAAAAGCGAGAGGAAAGGATTTTATCGCTTCTACTTTTTATATAAAAATAATGGTGAACTAATTGGCATGCTTTGTTTAAATACAGATACTACCATTATCACAAATTTCATGAAAGCGGCTCAGCAATTTGTCGGTTGTTTACCAATGGGAGTTTCCATGACAATGGGAGAAACTATTACTGGATCTACCACTATGGTAGAAGAAAATCTAGATGTTCCAATTGTTTCTTTTGCAGAATCTATTATTTCTAAAACGATTGCTGATTCTAATATTCCGCCTGAACGCATGACCAGACAGGAAAAAATGGAAATCGTTTGGGAACTTACAAACCAAGGAATTCCGCGTATGAAAGGTGCTATCTCAGAAATTGCCAAACAATTAGAACTTTCTGAATCCACTGTGTACCGTTACATTAGTTTAAAAGAAGATTAATAATAAAAGCGATTCACTAATAGATCTAAAGCGGAAAGAATTGACAAACTCCTTTCCGCTTTAGATTCTTTTATTCTTTCTCTAGCTGTTCTCTTCGATACTGCTTCATTTGATCTGCTGGCAACTTAAAATAAGACTTCACCTGCTCATCAGTCAGTCCTTCTTCCAACCCCCCCAACAAGATTTCATTCATCTGATCTCCATCTAATTTTGATGCATATCGAATAATACACTGTTCAATCGTTCCGGACAAATCCCACTCCTCTTTCACTTGGAACTTTGATTTATTTAAGATGGTTCGATAGGTCATTGTTTTTGGATTATATACGACACGCACCGGATGTTTATATCCTTCTTTTCCTGCAAGTCTTTCGGATTCTTTCCAGACTGCTGTATTAAACGGAAGATTCTTCCAATCCATGATAGGATACTTTGCTTTGATCGGTGGAACTGGTGCCTTTATTTGCTTTTTCCGATTGCTTTTTCCATTCTCTGTTGGGCGGCCTGCGTTGCCATCTTTTCTTTCTACTTCTGCATATGATCTATAATATCTATCTGTTCCTTTATTCGGATAGATATCTGATAATTCTAATACCTCTATGTCAGAATCAATCTGCAAAAAATTTTGAAACCATCTAATATCACTTTTCGTTCCCATTAATCGTATCTTTAACATCTGCTGTTTCCTCCTAACGCTGTACATGTCATTTTTCCTCCTCCTTTCGCAAGTTTTAAACAATAACAGAAAAAAGACGAACTCATTTAGCATAATGAATTCGTCTTTTAAGGTAAGGTTATTAGGTTTTCTTGTACGTCATATAGTAAATTTGGTATTATTTAGCACTGATTTTCACAGATTTTTGAACTAATTTAATGTACAAATAATGTACCAGCCCTTTTTAGGAGGTATTTTTCATTTTCAATCCTTCTCAAAAAGTGCTTTTTTCGTTCAATCATCTCATCAATTCTAGCGATATATTGCTTGATATCCTTGACATTCTCGCATCTTTCGATGTGATAACCGTCTGGTAGATTCCATACACGTTTGGTGGATGCTCCGGCTCCGCAAGCAAGGATGGCCTGTTTCTCTTCCATGATCAAAATGTTATACACCCCCCCAGCCTTGTCCTGCTCTGCATATCCAACATTCTCGAAGTTTCCGGCAATGTTCTTCTGGCGATACAGGTAATATGGCACAAGTCCCATGCGTTCTGCTGACACTGCTGCCGCCTCGACCATCTGTGTGATCTCAGTCCCCGGGTCCATTGTTCTTCCTTCCTGGCCGAACTTCGCCGCACGTTTGATTGCGAGTGCATGTACTGTCAGGCTGTCTGGATGAAGCTTCTCGATCTTCTCAAGTGTATCCTGCATATCTGCTGCATCTTCTCCCGGAAGTCCGGCGATCAGATCCATATTGATATTATCGAATCCAAGCTCACGTGCGAGGTGGAAGATTTGTTCTACATCTTCTACCGTATGTTTTCTTCCGACAAGATCCAGTGTCTTCTGCTGCATTGTCTGTGGGTTGACAGAGATGCGGGTTACAGGATATTTGCGGATCACTTCGAGCTTTTCTCGTGTGATGCTGTCCGGTCTTCCGGCTTCAACTGTAAACTCAAGCACATGCTCCAGGTCAAAATTCTCCCGGATCGTTCCAAGCAGACGGTCAAGCTGATCTGCCTCGAGTGTTGTCGGTGTTCCGCCGCCGATATATACGGTATCCAGCGTCTTTCCCTGCATCAGCTTTGCTGTAGCTTTCAATTCTTTGATCATCGCATCAAGGTAACATTCGACCTGATCTTTCCACTCAGTGATTGGTGAAGAGCTGAATGAGCAGTAGGAGCAGATGCTTGGACAGAATGGAATTCCTGCATACAGGCTATAGCCATTTTTACAGTCCAACTGATCAAGAAGTGCCTTTTCACGGCATGCAATCTCATACGCAATCTGTGCTTTTTTATTACCAACACAATATTGTTCTTTTAGAAATCCAAAAATTTCTTCTTTTGTCATTCCCTGCTCGATTTTCTGCATTACAAGCTTTGTCGGACGGACTCCGGTCAGCATTCCCCCCCAGGCAAGTTCCTGTCCTGTCTGCTTTGAGAGAAACTGATAGACTTTCTTCGTTACATCGCGTTTCTCTTCCTGCACATCTTCTGTCTGCACGCATTCTTCCGGTGCAAGGGAAAAGCAAGTCCCTTCCGGCAAATGTATCTTCACCAGTGGTTCTTGCTTCTCATCTACTGTCTGCACGATATCCTCTTTTGGATAAAATGCTTTCGTGACATGGTATACGTTATAAGTAAATTTGTTCTTCTTACTTTCTATCTTTATCATATGAATGGATTATGCTCCTTCTCAAACTGAACTGATGTCTCTTCCATATGTCCCGGATAGATCTTTGTATCATCCGGAAGTGTCATGATCTTCTCCTGTACAGAGCGGACCAGCTGGCTGCTGCTTCCTGTCGGTAGGTCTGTTCTTCCGATGGAAGCACAGAACAGCGTATCTCCACTGAACAATCTATGTTCTTTTGGTAGGTAATAGCAGCATCCTCCTACTGTATGTCCCGGTGTATGAAGTACATCAACTTCAATTCCTGCGCACTCGATCACCTGACCGTCTCTTACAGGCTGTGCTCCGTGGAATGCGTATTTCGGTCCGTACATACAAGAAACATTCAGGCGGTCATCCTCGATCACCGGAAGTTCATCTTCGCCTGCGTAAACCGGCACAGGAAAGGCTTTAAGGAAATCATCGATTCCCATGATGTGGTCAAAATGTCCATGTGTCAGAAACAATGCTTTCATTTCTAGTCCATTGTTCTTGATATAATTGACATATTCCTGCGGACATTCTGCCATATCCACTGCAAAACATTCCTTTGTCTCTTCATTAGTTACAATATAGCAATTCGTTCCAATTGACCCCAGTACAATACTTTCAACCTTCATTCGTTTTCCTCCATCAGCCTGTTGTTCTCTCAATATCAATTACATTTTCAATCTGTCTGAGCTTTCCGATCACACGATTCAATTCTTCTCTTCCGTGTACAACAAATCCCATCTCCATTGTCGCCGTACCCTTCTTGCTCGTCCGAGTATTCATGGACTTCACGTCAATCTTCTCTTCAGTAAATACCTTTGATACATCCAGCAGAAGTCCTCTTCTGTCGTCTGCAAATATCTTCAGTTCTGCAAGATACTGACCGCCTTCTTCGAGATCATTATCCTCCCATTCTGCTGTGATCAGACGGGATCTCTCCACATCAGAAAGATTGATGATATTGATACAATCTGTTCTGTGGATCGACATTCCGCGCCCTCTTGTTACAAAACCGACAATCTCATCTCCCGGCACCGGATTACAGCACTTTGAGAAGCGTACTGCCATATCATTGATTCCCTTAACTACGATTCCGCTCTTTGATTTGGCAATGTGTACTCTCTGTTTATTCGCTTCTGAGATCTTCTCCAAAATATTCTCATCCGTGATCTCTTTCTTATGCTCTTTCTCGTACTCTTCCAGCAGGCGGTTCACAACCTGACCTTCTTTGAGTCCGCCGTGTCCGATTGCTGCAAGTACTGCATCCCAGTCACGGAATCCGTATTTCTTCTGAACGATCTGCTGATATTTCGGCTTGATGATATCCGGCAGATTGATGCCCTTGCTCTTACAGTAGGCACTGATCAGATCCTTTCCGCGGATAATATTATCTTCTTTGTATTCCTTCTTAAACCATGAATTAATCTTGCTCTTTGCCTGTGTGCTCTTGACGATATTCAGCCAGTCACGGCTCGGTCCCTTGGAATTCTGAGATGTAAGGATCTCGATTCGGTCTCCGTTCTGAATCTTATAATCAATGTTCACAAGCTTGCCATTCACTCTGGCGCCAACCATCTTATTGCCGACTGCACTGTGGATCGCATAGGCGAAGTCAACCGGTGTGGAGCCATTCGGAAGGTTCTTCACATCCCCCCCGTTCGGTGTGAAGCAGTATACATCTTCCTGGAACAGATCCAGGTCACCTTTCAGCAGGCTTAAGAACTCACGGTTATCAGACATGTCTCTCTGCCATTCCAGGATCTGACGCAGCCAGTTCAGCTTCTCTTCCTGTGTGTTCAGTCCTTTCGTGTTGCTTCCGCCTGTCTCTTTATATTTCCAGTGTGCTGCGATACCATATTCCGCTGTCTTATGCATCTCTTCTGTACGGATCTGGATCTCGAACGGCTGTCCGGAAGGTCCGATCAGCGTTGTATGCAGAGACTGGTACATATTCGCCTTCGGCATAGCAATATAATCCTTGAAACGTCCCGGAATCGGCGTATACATCTCATGGATCACACCAAGTGCTGCATAACAGTCTTTCACTGAATCTACGATAATGCGGACAGCGAACAGGTCATACACCTGGTCAAGTGTCTTGTTCTGATTCACCATCTTCTTATAAATACTGAAGAAATGTTTTACACGTCCGTATACTTTCGCTTCAATATCCGCATTCTTCATATGCTTTGATACTTCAGCAACGATCTGTTGCACAAATTCTTCACGTTCCGTCTTACGTGCATTCAGATCATGAACCAGCTGATTATAAACTTCCGGCTGATAATATTTCAGAGAAAGGTCATCGAGTTCTGTCTTGATCTTTGAAATACCGAGACGCTGGGCGATCGGAGCGTAGATATCCATCGTCTCTCTTGATTTCTCTTTCTGCTTCGCCGGTGTCATAAACTCCATCGTACGCATGTTGTGCAGACGGTCTGCCAGTTTCACGATAATAACACGGATATCCTTCGCCATCGCAAGGAACATCTTTCTTAAGTTCTCTGCCTGGGCCTCCAGCTTGTCCTGGGAATAGTTCAACTGTCCCAGCTTGGTAACGCCGTCTACAAGAAGTGCCACCTCTTCACCAAACTCTGCTGAGATCTCATCGAGTGTCATTGTCGTATCTTCTACCACGTCATGAAGCATTCCAGCCACGATTGTTTCTTTGTCCATCTCGAGATCTGCAAGTATGATTGCCACCCAGAGTGGATGGATGATATAAGGTTCTCCGGATTTACGGAACTGATTCTTATGCGCTTCTTTGCCTATCTGATAGGCCTTCTCGATCATCGTAATATCTGCAGATGGATGATACTTACGCACACGAGCTATTAAGGCCTGATATAACTCCTCCGGATCCTGATAATCCTCCGGCGCTTTTACTGCATGCCCGTCCACTATCTCCAGATTTTTATTCAGATCTTCATATTCCCGAGTGCCTGCCATATCATCTTCCCCCCCCTTCATTCATCCTGTGTTCTGTTCAGATCCAACTTCCAAAATGCTTCGTATTTCGTCAGTATGGCATATCCGACAATTTTAGACACAAAACGCCTTAGTCTGAACAATTAATATGATTTAGTATATCACTATTTTTCCCTTTTTCAAATAAGAACTTCCCATTCTTCTTCATTTTAAGCAATTTGTACGGTTTTTTCGATATTATCTACTGATAATTGACAATTGTAAGCTGAATTGTTCTTCGTCCCATGTACTCATTGATGGATGGATAGTATGTAAAAGACATGATCTGCTTCTTTTCCATCTGCCGCAGACAGTCTTCCACTTCTCCGAAATAAACCGCTTCCATCTGATTTCCCTGCTGGTCCTCCAGTCTGCATTTCAGCACATTCCGGTTCTTTCCGAAGATTCTTGGCTGGATCACACGCAGTTTACTTTCTGCAAATAACGGTTTCCCATTGCCTTTTCCAAAAGGCTCCAATATCTTAAGCTCATGGATCAGCTCTTCATTAATATATGGAAATGGAAGCCGCATATCGATCGACACCTTCATCTGCAGATCCTCTTCTGTCAGATCTGCCAGTTCATTGATCCGTTTCCGGAAAACTTCGACATTTTCCTCTTCCAGAGAAAGTCCTGCTGCCAACTTATGTCCACCGTACTTCGTAAATAATTCCCTGCAGCGGCTCATTTCCGCAAACATATCATAGGCTTCGATCGACCGTCCGGAACCTTTCACTCCTGTCTCTCCCTTTGTCAGTACAAAGGTCGGACGATAATAACGTTCCTTGATCCTCCCCCCCGCAATAATTCCAGCGATACTTTCGTGACACTCTGGAAGATACACGACCAGCACCTGGTCGTCCTTCCAGGAACTTGATTCAATCTGCCGGACAGCTTCTTCTACACCTTCTTCGGTCATTTCTTTCCTGCTGTCATTTAATTCTTTCAGATCTGCTGCCAGTGTCACTGCCTCTCTCCGGTTCGATGCATTAAGGAGTTCCAGTGCACGCTTGGCTGTATCCAGTCTTCCGCCGGCATTGATGCACGGTCCGATCACAAATCCGATATGATAAGTATTCAGGTTCGCTGTATCTACCTGTACATTGCATCAATGCGTGAAGCCCTTCATTCTTCGTTGTCTTCAGAAGCTCAAGTCCCTTTTTCACAAAGACACGATTCTCTCCAACCAGATCCATCACATCACCGATCGTGGCAATCGCAACATTTTCCATCAGGCTTTCCTGCAGATGCTCTACCGCCTGCTCTGACTTTCCAGACACTCTGTACAAAACCTCAACCAGCTTATACGCTACAGCTGCGCCGCACAGCCCTTTAAATGGATACTCACAGTCTGCTCTGTGCGGATCGACCACTGCATCCGCCGGTGGCAGGAGATATTTTTTCTCCCCCCATTTTCTTCCAGATACGGAACTTCATGGTGATCTGTCACAACGATCGTCATCCCATTTTCTTTTCCGTAAGCGATCTCGTTCAGTGCCGCAATTCCATTATCACAGGTGATGATCGTGTCTACATCATCCTCCAGTGCACGGTCGATCAGCATCTGATTCAATCCATATCCGTCTTTGATCCTGTCTGGAATATCCGTATCGACATCTGCCCCCCCAAGTCCTGCAAGCCCCCCCTGTTGCAAAATATACGTTGCATTGACTCCATCAATATCATAATCACCGATCACACGGATTTTCTTTCCTTCTTCTATTTTCTCCTTAAGAATATCTACTGCACGATCCATATCTTTCATCAGTAAACCGTCATACAGATCCTCCACTGTTCCATTCAGATAAAAATCAATTGCTTCATCTCCGATCACATCACGGTTCCTCATCAGTCGTGCAATGATTGGGGGGAGATCTGATATTTCTCTGCTATTCCATTAAAATCCGCCTTTTTCATTGCGACGAACCATTTCTCCATCCAAATACCCTCCCAGTCTGTCAGTATCATATTTTCTTATTATAGCAAAAATCTGCCGTATCGAAAATCATTTTTCATTTTCGATACGGCAGATTCTATTTCGTTACTGTTTCCAGGCTGCTATTTATTTCTTAGCGTTTTTTACTCTTTTTGTTCTTGAAAGAAGTCTTCTTTCCTTTTTTCTTCTTGGAGCTGTCGTCTGCAGATGTATCTGCTGCGTTACTCTCTGTGGAAGTAGTTCCTTCTTTCTTGTCTGCTGCTTTTACAGAAACTGTCTTTGTGCCGGAAGCTGCTCTCGCAGCCTTCGCTTCCTCACCAAGTCTTGTCTTCATCACATACCACAGTGCACCTGTGATACATACGGATGTATATCCACCGCAGATGATACCTACCATCAGAGGTGCAGCAAATTCCTTAATGGAGCTTACACCAAGGATATACAGAGCAACGACCATGACAAATGTTGTAAAGTTTGTATAGATCGTTCTTGTCAGTGTCTGAGTAATACAGCGGTTTACAAGATCCTTCAGATCTTCTGTACGGCTCTTTGTTGCCAGCGCCTCACGGATACGGTCAAAGATAACGATCGTACCGTTGATAGAATATCCGACAATTGTCAGCATACATGCGATAAATGTATTTCCGACAGATACTCTTGCGATCACATAGAATCCAAGAACTACAAGTACGTCATGCATCAGTGCGACAACAGCACTTGTTGCGAAACGGATATCTTTGAAACGGAACCAGATGTAAAGCAGCATACAGATTGTAGCAATGATCACAGCTATAACAGCATCTCTTCTCATCTCGGAACTTACTGTTGAGCTGATATTCTCTGTAGCGATATCAGATGCCTCTACCCCCCCGTAGTTCTCATTCAGATAAGAAGCAAGTGCTTCACGTTTCTCAAGATCAAGTGTCTGTGTCTTGAAGACTGCCTGATTGCTGTCTTTTACTGTCTGAACCTGAATATTCTTATCTCCTGTGATCTCTTCCAGGCTTGGGATCATCTGGCTGTCGATCTCTTCGAGAGTATATTCTTTATCAAATGTTACATTTGTTGAAGTACCGCCTACGAAATCAAGGCTGTAGTTCATCGCACCGATTCCTCTTGCATGGTTCACGCCCATCATGACCGGTCCGGCCAGGCAAAGGATGATGGAAACAATGAAGAAAATCTTTTTCTTTCCAAGGAAATCAACTGGTTTACGTTCTTTCAGATGTCTTCCGTATACTTTCTCATTGCGGATGCCTGCTCCATAGAATGCAAAGATGATCAGTCTTGTGATCACGAGTGCTGTAAACATGGATACGACAATACCAAGTGCAAGTGTCTGGGCGAATCCCTTTACAGTACCACTTCCGCGAAGCCACAGCACACCGGCTGCGATCAGTGTTGTGATATTTCCGTCAACGATTGCGGACATTGCTTTCTGGAATCCTGATTTCAGTGAAGCGTGTACGCTCTTTCCTGCTGTCAGCTCTTCTTTCACACGGGCGAAAATGATAACGTTCGCATCTACCGCCATACCGATACCAAGGATGATACCTGCAATACCCGGAAGTGTCAGTGTGATGTCAAATGCATTTAAAAGGATTAAGATCAGTTCTGTGTAAAGGATCAGTGCAAGACTGGATGCAAGTCCCGGAAGGAGGTATACCCAGCACATGAATACACATACGATTGCCAGACCGATGATACCTGCGATCAGACTTCCTTTCAGAGCGTCCTGTCCAAGCTGTGCTCCTACAACTTCTGAGCTAAGCTCTTCAAGTTCCAGATTCAGTCCACCGATACGGATTGTAGAAGCGATGTTATCAGCCTCGTCATAATCCATGTTTCCTGAAATCTGAGCTTTTCCATTCTCAATCACTGCATTTACGCTTGGCACGCTGATCAGAGAACCATCATAGTAAATAGCGATTGTGTCATGGTTATTGTTATAAGCTTCTTCTGTTGCTGTCTTGAACTTCTCTGCACCCTCATCTGTCAACTCAAGATCAACACCATACTTTTTATTTCCTGTTGTTGAGTCGTTGAGCACTCCGGCTGAAGCTGTCTTTACTTCTGTACCTGTCAGTACGATGGAGTCTGTATCTTTCAGTTCGTCGATTGACTTATTCAGTGTATATCCGGAAGCTGTCAGGGAATAGTTTTCATTTCCCTCACTGTCTTTATGCTTGATAAAGTACAGTGAACCCGGCTGTCCAAGTTCTTCCAGGATCTTGTTTGCGTCGCTCACACCCGGAATCTCGATACTGATACGGTTGTCTCCAACCTGATAAGCCTGTGCCTCTGTGCTGTACTGCTCCACACGTTTTTGAAGCTTGTACACGGTGTCATCCATGTCTGCCTGAGATGGCTTGTCACCTTTTACCTGATATGTAATGCTGACTCCGCCTTCCAGGTCAAGACCGAGATTGATGTTCTTCGCAGCTCCCATTCCCTTTAAATCAAGTCCAAGCACACAGGTCATACCGAAGAGTGCTGTAACTGCGATTACGAGAATGAGGCTGAGAATACTCTTACCTTTCTTCATCTCTTTCTTTCCTTTCTTGACTACTGCTCTCTAACTTTATTGTTCTTCATCCGCCAGAGCAGCCTTTATCATGATCGCACATTCCACACGTTTTCTCTCCATCTCACAGCTCACTTCGTAAGTATCATGGATCGTATTGTGGAACTTGTAAGAATTCGCCATACAGCCGCCACTGCAGTAAAATCTGGCAAAGCAGGTTCTGCAGCTTTCCTTGGAATATACGCTGCATCCACGGAATTCTTCCGCAATCTCCGGTTTTGTAATTCCCTCATCGACATTTCCCATGAGGAATTCTTCCTGTCCTACAAACTGATGACATGGGTAGAAATCTCCCAAGGTGTCACTGCCAGATACTCTGTACCTGAACCACAGCCGGACAGACGCTTAGACACACACGGTCCACCTTCGAGATCGATCATGAAGTGGAAGAAATTGAATCCTCTTCCGCTCTTCTCGCGCTCGATCAGGAATTTTGCGAGTTTATCATATTCTTCAAAGATCTGTGGAAGATCTTCTTTCTGGATTGCATATGGTTCTGTGTCATCACCTACTACAGGCTCGATTGACATCTGCTTGAATCCAAGATCTGCGAAATGTTCTACATCCTTGGAAAAATCCAGGTTATTTCTTGTAAATGTACCTCTAATGTAGTACTTCTCCTGATTACGGCTCTCTGCCAGCTTCTGGAACTTCGGAACAATCAGATCATAGCTTCCTTTTCCGTTACGGAACGGGCGCATCTGGTCATTCACTTCTTTTCTTCCATCAAGACTGATGACAACGTTGTCCATCTCTTTGTTCACGAACTCCTGAACTTCATCGTTCAAAAGAACTCCGTTTGTTGTAAGTGTGAAACGGAAATGCTTGTCATGAAGTTTTTCCTGCTCTCTTCCGTAAGCAACCAGGTCTTTGACAACCTGCCAGTTCATCAGCGGCTCACCACCGAAGAAGTCAACCTCAAGGTTTCTTCTTGTTCCTGAATTCGCGATCAGGAAATCAAGTGCTTTCTTACCAACCTCGTAAGACATCAAAGCTCTGCGGCCGTGGTATTCTCCCTCTTCCGCAAAGCAGTACTTACAGGCAAGGTTACAGTCATGTGCAATATGAAGACATAAAGCCTTAACAACTGTCTTACGCTGCTTTACAACGTCGATAAAGCTCTCATAAATGTCTTTTGTAAACAGACGTCCCTGTTCCGTCAGTTCTGTTACTGCCTCTAAAATATCCAGCAGATCTTTCTCAGAATATTTCTCTCCAAGCTCTTTTTTCAATGCTTCTGCTGTTTCCGGAGATTTCAATGTCTCCACTGTATGATCTTCATTCATGCGATTAAGCACTTCGATGACATCATACGCTTCCTGATCCACAACATGTACAGCTCCGCTGTTCACGTCGAGGACGATATTATATCCATTGTTCTGGTACTGATGTATCACGTGGATACCTCGCTTTCTATATGTATTTGTAAATCTATTTGTAACTGTTCAAAGCCCGGCATTTTCACAATGCAGCTCTAAGCAGATACGTCTAAAACATGCTTAAGGCAGCGATTTGCACCGCTGCCTCACCTGTAATCCTGTTGCTGTTTTTCGCATAATTGCAGGCAGTATCACCGCTCAAAGCAACTCTGCAGCAACATTATCTTCACTTTCAGGTTTTCTTATTTTGCGTTTTCGCAAGTCTGGTTTCCTACTGTACAGGATGTCTTACATGCAGACTGGCAAGATGTCTGGCACTCTCCGCATCCACCTTTTTTAACTGTGTTGTTCAGTGTCTGTGTATTCAGTGTTTTAATGTGTTTCATTTTTACTCCTCCTAACTTCGCACATATTGCTTTCGTTATTATAGCACACACAGCCAGGTTTTTAAAGTATTTTTTCACACATCCGTCTGGTTTTTCTTCATGAGACCATCCCTCCGAGCATTCCGCCTCCGGTACAAAGTACAAATGTCAGAAACAAATCGCCTGTCCCTGACGAAACCTCACGGTACATTCCAAATGAGATGAGCAGTAATAGAACAAAATAGAGCACTCCGGTTCCAAGCCCCCCAGAGGAACTTCTTTTGGCCTTCCAGTTTTCCCATCACAAAGCCTCCCGAGAAAGTTCCTATTACATAAATGAGAATAATTCCCAGATTCACATTTTCTTCACTCAATCCTGCTTTATAAAGGAGAAGTGCAAGAATTAACAGAAACATTCCTGTGACCAGATAGGCGCAAAGTAATGCCTTCACTAAATTTTCTGCGTATATTATCCCTTTTTTCCCATGATTTTCTCTCATTTTCTTTTCCTTTCGATGCATGTCCGGTTTTCCACTGATACTATTCTATGCATCTCCCGGAAAAATATGACACTTTTAACTTAACTGCCTCCCAAGCAGATCTGCTGCGCCTGCCGCAAACTTCTTTTCCATCTCTCCGAAATGCTTTTTCTCATTTTTCTGCAGAAAGATCACTCCACCTGCAATATCACCTTCACTGAGAATCACACTGATTATTTCCTCGCTGTATTCACTCCTGTCTTTTGTAATTGCTACAAACTCAGCGTCACTGCTCTTTTTCAACACGGTCTTTCTTTCTTGAAACACTTCTGCCAGCTCTGCACTCAACAGCATTTCCTGAAGTTCTTTCTTCCCGTTTCCTGCTGCCGCGATCACCTGATCTGTATCAGTGATACAGACTGTACAATCAAGTGTCTTCGAAAGACTATCTGCATAAATCCCTGCCAGTGTTCCTAATTCACCGATTGGAGAATATTTCTTTAAAATCACCTTCCCTTCTCTGTCTGTAAAAATTTCCAGTGGATCACCTTCACGGATCCGCAATGTCCTTCTTATTTCTTTTGGAACTACGATTCTTCCAAGATCATCTATCCTCCGGACTATCCCTGTGGCTTTCATGGCACATTTCCTCCATAATTATATTTTAATTAGTATGTGGTAAAATATAGGAAATTATGTTCTTTTTATGATAAAATGTAACTGTTCAGAGCCAAGCAAAATTTCATAAAACAGGTGTAAAATGCTTGCATTTTTAAGACTGTTTTTGAAATTTTATTTGGCGGATACGCCACACCGACGAAATGCGTAGCATTTTGGAGGTTGGCTCTGAACAGTTACGATAAAATAATTAATACTGATTATGAAACAAGGAGATTTTAAATGAAAATTGTATTTTTAGATGTCAAAACAATTGGAGAGGATATTGATCTTTCCGCATATGATGAACTCGGTGAAGTTGTAAAGTACAGCTTTTCTTCACCTGAAGAAGTCC
This sequence comes from Mediterraneibacter faecis JCM 15917, assembly GCA_001312505.1. Lineage (GTDB taxonomy): Bacteria > Bacillota > Clostridia > Lachnospirales > Lachnospiraceae > Mediterraneibacter > Mediterraneibacter faecis. The sequence continues at coordinate 54,428 of BBDW01000014.1, read as the reverse complement.
CGGCGCGTGTCACGGATGCCGATGTGATCATATTAAATAAAGTTCCGGTCAATGAGCAGACTATTGGAACTGCAAAGAATCTGAAACTCGTCTGTGTCACAGCCACAGGCACGAACAACCTGGATAAGGAATATCTTGATTCAAAAGGAATTGCCTGGAGAAATGTTGCCGGCTACTCTACAGAGACTGTCGCACAACACACATTTGCAATGCTTCTCTTTCTATTAGAAAAGCTGCGCTATTATGATGATTATGTGAAAGAAGAGCACTATGTAAATGATGTCTCTTTCACTCATTTTGCAGAACATTTCACAGAAATCCATGGAAAAACCTGGGGGGGGATCATCGGTCTTGGGGGGGCAATCGGCAGACGTGTTGCTGAGATTGCACGTGCATTTGGAGCGAAAGTCATTTACTACTCCGCCTCCGGTGCTCCGGCGCAGGAAGGTTATGAACAGGTTGACTTTGAGACATTGCTTACGCAGTCTGATATTATTTCCGTCCACGCTCCACTCAACGAGCATACAGAAGGACTGATCAACAGCAAAACGTTTGAAAAAATGAAATCTTCCTGTATTTTTCTGAATCTCGGAAGAGGACCGATCGTCGATGAGCAGGCATTATATAATGCACTGGTCAGAAATCAGATTGCCGCAGCAGGATTAGATGTCCTTTGTGAGGAACCAATGTCCGCATATAATCCATTGCTCAAGCTCAAAGACAGTAAACGCCTGCTGATCACACCACACATTGCCTGGGCGAGCGTGGAAGCGAGAACTCATCTGATGGAAATTATCCATGAACAAGTCAAGGACTTTTTTGCTTAAGATCAATATTTTGTTTATCCCTACAATTTTTCTGTAATTTGCAATCAATATTTTTCTGTAAAGTTTAAAGAAAATAATTGTAAACTCTGGGTAAAGTGTTTTATAATAGCCATGTACGTAATTTTTTGCAAGACGTAACATGTCAACTTAATAACTTAAGAAAAAGGAAAAAAGAAAATGGGAATTACAATGGTTTTGTCCTTGCTCAGCGGAGTTGCCCTCTTCCTGTACGGAATGGCACTCATGGGAGACAGTCTTAAGAAGGTTGCCGGTAACAAACTGGAACTTATCTTATACAAGCTCACAAACTCCCCCCCAATCAAAGGATTGCTGCTGGTACAGTCGTAACAGCGATCATTCAGTCGTCATCAGCTACAACTGTTATGGTCGTAGGATTCGTAAACTCCGGTATGATGAAAGTTGCTCAGGCAATCGGAATCATTATGGGTGCCAACATTGGAACAAGTATCACAGGCTGGATTTTATGTCTTTCTTACATTGATGGCTCCAGTGGCATTGCGCAGCTTCTGTCCACCGCAACAATCTCTGCGATCGTTGCGATCATCGGTATCATCTTCCGTACATTCGTAAAGAAGAAACCTTATTCCGATATCGGTGACATTATGCTTGGTTTTGCGATCCTGATGTTCGGAATGCAGACAATGAGTGGTGCAGTTTCACCTCTGAAAGAGAACCCACATTTTGTCAGCCTTCTGACAATGTTTAAGAATCCATTTATGGGTATTCTTGTTGGTATCGCATTTACTGCAGTGCTTCAGAGTGCATCTGCTTCTGTCGGTATCCTTCAGGCATTATCAATCACAGGCTCTATTACATTTGCTGCCGCACTGCCTATTACAATGGGTATCGGTGTCGGAGCTGCCTGTCCTGTACTGCTTTCTTCTATCGGTACGAACAAGAACGGAAAGCGTACAGCACTTATTTACCTGCTGAATGACTTATTCGGAATGATCTTTTGGTCTATCGTATTTTACTCAGTAAATGCCGCTGTCCACTTTACATTTATGGACATGGTCATGAGTCCTGTCAACATTGCTTTATTGAACTCGGTATTCCGTATCGCTACGATCTTGATCCTTGCTCCATTTATCAGCAAGATTGAGAAGCTTGTCTTCTTCCTGATCAAGGATACAGACGAAGACAACGAAGAGCAGGCTGATTTTGATCTGCTTGAGGAACGTTTTCTGGATTACCCACCGCTGGCGATCAGTCAGAGCCAGATGGCTGTTAACGGTATGGCAAAGAATGCCCGCAAGAATCTCATGCGCGCTTTCGAACTTCTGACAGACTTTAGCGACAGCAAGTTCAATAAGATCCAGGAAAAGGAAAACATGATCGACAAGTACGAGGATAAACTTGGTACTTATCTGATGCAGTTAAGTATGCATGATATGACACCTGAGCAGGCGAAACAGACCTCCAAGTTCCTTCATACGATCAGTGACTTCGAGCGACTTGGTGACCACGCAGTCAACATTTCCAGAGTTGCCCAGGAACTTCATGAAAAGTCCCGCACCTTCTCTGAATCTGCTACTTATGAGCTGAATGTGCTTGAGAAGGCATTGGTTGAGATTGTTGATCTTACAGTAAATTCTTTTGTAGATGAAGATCTTGAGACTGCTGCAAAGGTTGAACCTCTGCGCGAACTGATTGGTATTCTCTGTAATGATCTGAAACTTCGTCACATTAAGAGACTTAGAAATGGTCAGTGTGATCTGAATACCGGATTTGCTTTTAATGACCTGCTTACAAACTACGAGCGTATCGCAGCGCACTGTTCTAACGTTGCTGTAGCGATTCTCGAGCTTGATTCTTCTAACTTTGATATTCATGAATATACAAAGAGTGTCCGCAAGCTGAAGGATGAAACTTATCTTACAGCCTTTGAGGAATATGAGAAGAAATATGATATCAACGGATATCAGCCGGAAGCTGAAGCAGATAAGAAATTCTCTGCAAAAGCGAAGGATAGCGAGAAGAATAAGGACAACGAGAAATCTTCCGGAAAGAAGAAAGACAAAGACAAGAAAAAAGATAAAAAGAAATAAATTCTTTTCTATTTTATTTAAAAAAGGAACAGCTCTTTGTGAGCTGTTCCTTTTTTGTATATATTCTTCTTACGTGCAATACCGAAATGTCTTATCCGTAAGAATTCTTGCAAAGATCAACTAACGGAAGAGCTGCAACAATCAGTATTGCCGCCGCAAACCAGGAAGCTGATACAGAAAGATTCATTGTTCCCAGATTATAAAATCCACGGTACAGATACAATCCAGGAACCATGATTACAATCGACGGAACCGTGACAGAGATTCTCGGATATCCGACCTGATTTTTAATCATAGTTGCCAGAAGTCCGGCTGTTAATGCTCCGACAAATGCTGCTGCCGCCGGAGGCAATGCCGTCAGATCAACCAGTTCCAATCGCAATGTATTGGCAATAGCACCGATTCCTGCCGCCACTGCCGCAAGGCGTGTAGGACTGTTGAACATAATCGAGAATCCAAACACACCACAAAAGCTTGCAAGTAACCGGAAAATAATCCATTCTTCCTGCGTCAGATCAAGTTTCAGGAAATCCACAGGTTGTAAATTTAAGACTAGTGCCATGATCCATGCAGACATTGTAGCTACCAAAACAATAATCAGTGCATACATGAGTCGTTCCATGCCAGAACGCATGTCCAATTTTGCAAGGTCAATTCCACTTGTGATAAAAGGGAAACCTGGAATAATAAATAGCATTGCACAAATATATCCCGCCTCATGCTGGATTGGAATCGCCCACAAAATCTCAGCTGCTTTCAAGAGTCCCGCATAAACCAGACAGGCTGCCGAAACAGATGAGGCTATACACAAAAATAATGTGAAATGATGTTTACTCAATTTGCACCTGATAAAATTTCCAATCCCTGCACCGACAAATGCACAGAACATTTCAATCAATCCACCGCCAAGCAGAAATGTAAATCCACCGCATGCCAATGCTGCTGCCATTCCCAATGCAATTGGAGAATATAGTCCGTGAATCTCTTCAATCTGATCCAGCAGCTTATGCAGTTGTTCACCAGACATATCCTGTCCGCCCTGTTCGAACTCACGGATAAAGTGTTCCAGTCTGTTTAACTTAGATGTATTCACGCCTGTATTCGTCAGACACAAAGACTGCGTGAATCCATCATCACCATCAAAACAGGTATACTCAATCGACATCAAACCAATATCCGCTGTACACGTTATCCCCCATCTCTTCTGCTAGTGCGTTCATAGAACTTCTCACTCTCCAAGCTCCGGTTCCACAGGAGAGAAGCATAATCCCCCACTCTTCCGACAATTGATGCTTTCTCCGTCAAACTTGCTTGTGTTACCGGTATTTCTTCTCCACCTTTATCTGTGTATTCATGCCAGAGAATATCCATATGATTTTTTCTTATTTTCTGTGTCTGCATCTCATTCACTTCCTCTTTATTCCAGGTCAAGGCTTTCCGCTCCGGCCTTTTTCATCATCTTCTCTCTGCATGAAAGAACAATCCCATCAATCTCATCCAGATGATGAAGCATTCGTTTCTCAAATCCATGAATTGGAAGTAAAACTCCTATCTCGTCAAATCCTTTCTGACGCTTCTCACCGGTATCCTGCCCATAATAAACTTCCACTCTCGGAGCCTGTTTCTGAATCTTCTGGAAAGTATCCCAGACAACTGCATAGGCCTGTGCTTCTGTCAGTCCAAGCTTTCTGGTATCCGGTAATGCATATAACGCCATCACGCCACGCTTCTTGTTCTCTTTTTTCTCCTGAATCTGCATGCCCTCTGTATAGGAACGAACTATGTCATATCCGTCAGCAAGATACAGTTTTGATCTAGGTGCACATTGATGTTGCCTGTACGTCTCATGGAACTTTTCATATTCATGAGCTGTTACTTCCCCTTTTCTTACTCTCCAGAAGCTTTCCCTCTACATCAGTCAGGAGAACCGGATTCTCTCCTGATTTTCCATGAAATTTCTTTGGAATCAGATATGCGTCCCGAAGCAGATCAAACATACTTCCTCCGCACAATTCAAGTAGCAACGCGCTGACATCTCCATTTTTATACGCCTGGAGCAAGACCTCTGCAAAATGTCTGTCGCCATCGTCATTTATCTCCTGATAGTTTTCCAAATGCTCATAAAACACTTCATTTAACCGGTCACAAGCCTCCTGTGAACCGAGAACCTTAGATATAACCGCTTCTACAGCTTCTTCACGTGGTAATACTGTCTGCATACTTACACTTCCTTTATTATTTCTTTGTTTGTCTTTTGCTTGTTAAACAGAACAAAGTCCCACTTATTAATATAGAAAGCGCCGGTTTCAAAGTCAAACCGGCGCATACTGTTTTATTCACATACCTGATATATATTTTCTACATAGGAATAGATTGGATCCGCAATATCTTCTTAAACAATACCTTATTTCAGAACTAACATTTTTTTGAACATATCCGCCGCAATGCTTGGTGGAAATGTATGATTCTCAACCAGACAGATTTCTCTCTCCGGAATATTCTCCTTTAGTGGAATCTGACAGACCTTTCCTTCCTCGATCACTGGTCTTACGAACAGCTCCGGAAGGAATCCAATGCCCAGTCCATTCATAATAAGCGGCAACACCTGATCGATCGTCTCAACTTCCGTATCCGGAGATAGAACCAGATCATTCTCCAGGAAAAATTTGGAATAGAACTCATAGGTTGTGCTTCCCTGCCCAAGAGAAATCAACGGATTCTCAATTAAGTCTTTCAGCCTCATTGGTTTTTCTTTCCCCCCCTGAAAAGAATGATCTCCCACTGCAATTTCCTTAAAAGACATTAAAGAAGTACTTTTCAACGGTTTCTTTGCCTGAAGCGGCGTAGTCACAACTGCAAAGTCCGCCAGTCCGTTCTTGACGGACTCAACTGCCTCCGGCGTGGAATGATTCAGAAGTCTCAGCCGAACACCCGGATATTGCTTATGAAAGCGCCCCAGTATAGGAAGAAGTAAAAGATGAAGTGCAATCTCACTCGCACTGATCGTGATACTTCCGCTCTCCATGCTTCGCTCCATTGCAAGTTCCGCTTCAGCCGCATGAAGATGCTGATATGCAACAGAAACATGCTGATACAGCTTCTCTCCTTCCGCTGTAAGCGTAACTCCTCGATTAGATCTGACAAACAATTTACACCCAAGCTGATTCTCCAGATTATTCATAAAATGAGTAATATTCGGCTGGTTGCTCATCAATACTTTCGCCGCTTTAGAAAAGCTCTTATACATTGCTACATAATAAAAAATCCGGTAATAATCATAAGTAATTTCCATAAGTCCCCCCCTAAACTGACACTAATCTGTTACTCTCCACCTGCAGAGGTGGGAGTCAAACCACATCTGATAAATCATATAAAAAATGTATATCTGTCATAACAAATATGTATTTTTATTTCTTTGTTATTTATTATATACTGAATGACGAAAAAATCAAACACATTCATTTACGAGGGGCGATATCATGATCAAGCAAAATATTAAATTTCTCACAACCGGACAATTTCTCACTTTTTCACACACTTGTAAAAATCTTTCTTCGGATGTGCGCATCCAGGATCTTGAGAACCACAATCGCGTAGATATCAACGGAAAAGATCTTTCTGAACTCGCCACGATCCAGCTTGGTCTTCCGTTTCTCCTCGTTATTCATGGAGAAGATGAAAAAATAGCCAGAAGAATGTTGAAGAAGTATTGTGCATAAAAATTGAGTTGCCGTTTACACTCTGTATAAGCAGCAACTCAACTCTTATTACTCTCCCCAGACTTCTTCTGCAATTTCTTTCACAAGCTTTAACTTTGCCCATTGTTCCTCTTCTGTCAGTTTGTTTCCGATTTCACAGGAAGCGAACCCACACTGTGGACTGAGATAAAGTCTGTCTAATGGGATATATTTTGTAGCTTCATGAATTCTCTTGATTACAACTTCTTTCTCCTCGAGCTGAGGTGTCTTCGTTGTAATTAACCCTAATACCACTTTTTTATCCGGAGACACCTTTGCAAGCGGAGCGAATCCGCCGGATCTTGCATCATCATATTCAAGGAATAATGCATCCACATTTTCTTTTGCAAAGACATAATCTGCTACAGAATCATACGGTCCGCTTGTAAAAAATGTTGAATGATAATTTCCTCTACAGATGTGGGAAGTGATTACCATATCCTCCGGTTTTCCTTCCAGTGCAAGGTTATTCACTTCAAGAAGCTCTTTTTTCACATCTTCAATATCCGTTCCAAGAAGTTTGTATCTCTGCTTTGCCGCATCCCCCCCGACAATTGCTCCCCCCCAAGTACAGTCGTCAAGCTGAAGATTTCTGCATCCTGCTTCATAGAACTGACGGATCACTTCCTGATAAGCTGTTCCAATGTCGTGGATCAGTTCTTTGTTTGTCTCATAATATTTTCTCGTATTTTTATAGTTGACCGGAATAATCATCTGCTGGAACATCTGCGCCGGCGCCGGAATTGTATATTTTGCAACTGTGTTCTCATCCTCAAACTGTTTCAGGAATTTGAAATGTTCTACAAACGGATGCGCCTTTGCCTTTATCTTTCCTGTCAGATAAGTATCTTCCAGTGATGCCAGCTCTCCATCAAACTGTACCCCCCCGCTGCCGGTCTGTTCATGACCGACACCTTCAAATCCCCCCCACATAAAATCCAGATGCCAGTAAGTTCTTCTGAACTCTCCGTCTGTGATCACATGAAATCCAAGCTCTTTCTGCTTTGCTACAACTTCTGTAACCGCTTTATCAATGATCTGATTCTTTTCTGCTTCGCTGATCTTTCCTTCCTGATAATCTGCATTCGCTTTCTTAACCTCTTCCGGTCTCAAAAAACTTCCCACAAAATCATATCTGCATGGTGTCTGATATTTGCTCATAAATTAATTCTCCTTTTATTTTTGTAAGTGATGTTTTATCTGCAATTATCTTATCATTCCATGCTTATTTTGAAAAATATATAAATTTATGCATTTGTCATAGTTTGAAGCTATGGTGAGTAACCCTCTATTATATTTATGGGCTATCACTCCACCCAGAAAACATAATCATCTTTTCTGGGTTTCGCCTCTTCTATTTCTTCATCCGGATATCCAAGTATACAGTGTCCGATACCTTCATACTCTCCTGTCACTCCAAGATCAGACAAAATCTGTTTTCCTTCTTCACTTTCAAACTCTTCCTTTGCACGATGAATCCAACAACTTCCAATTCCTTCTGTATGTGCTGCCAGCATCAGATTACCCATTACAAGACTTCCATCATACACATGTGTTGGCCAGTCTTTCTCTGCCAGTACAACCAATACCACAGGTGCTCCATAAAACGGATCAAATCCTTCATCCCATCCACCAATCTTACGATTCATCTCTGAAAGTCTGTCTCGTAATTCTTTATTTGTCACTGCCAGAATAATAGATGCCTGGTGTCCTCTTCCATTTGCTGCATAAGTCCCCCGCCTCTACAATTCGCTCGATTATGTCTCTTGGAATCATATCAGTTTTATACTTGCGAACACTTCGTCTGTTGATTATTGCTTCTCTTGTTGTCTCTACTTGTTTCATTTTGAATAACCTCCTGTTTATTTCTTTTACTGATGTATTATTTCTAATAAGAATACTACACCTATTATACATTATCAAGAATTGTATTTAACAAAAAGGACGAAGCTTACACCTTACTGGTACAAATCTTCGCCATTTCTTTCACTTTTTCAACTATATTTCTTTCACCCTTGATCAAATCACAAGAATCTCATCCTGCACCGGTCCATACACTTTCGTTTCTCCCTCCGAAGTAATATGCACATCATATTCCAGTCTCACACCATACTTATCTGTATACAGTCCCGGTTCTATGGAAAACATCGTACCAGGGAGCAGACAGCGGTCATCATGTGTTTCATAATCATCCAGATTGGCACCAATTCCATGACATCTGTGACCGATATTATGTCCTGTCCGGTGCATCAGATACTGTGCACATCCAAGCTGTTCGAATCTTTCTTTCAGCCTTCGATCCACTTCATATCCTCTGACTTTTTCTCCTGCATCTAATCTCGCCTGAATAAACTGTCTTGCATCTTCCCGCGCATCATATACGATCTGAAACCATTTCTCATACTCCGGATCAATCTTTTCTCCGACATTCATGCACCAGGATACATCATAATATACCGCATCCTCTTCCGGAAGACGTCCGGCAATATCTATGATCAATCTGCTGCCTTCACGAATCTGCTTCGAACCATTTTCTTTCGGTTCATATCCCGGATCACAGGCATGCTCATCAACTCCGAAAAACGGCGGAGAATCCATATAGATATTCTCCTGCCCTATCAGTTCCTGCATCTGCTGAAGCATCGCATACTCATCAATATAATTACCTGCATCTATATTCTCTCTGATCCAAGAAAATGTATCAGTAAGAATCTTATGTATGATAACTCCAGCCTGTCGGTGTGTCTCGATCTGATGTTCCGTTAGTACCGCACCGAAATGCTGCATCATATCTGCACTTGTAACCGGTTCGATTCCGTAAGTTCTAAGATACTCGATCAGGCCGGCATCCATAGAGCTGATTGTCGGGACATTTCCACCCGGAGAGTACTGGCAGGCAATCTTCATACCCGGCTTCAATAATTCTGACAGCACTTTCTTCTGTCCTTCAATTCCATGATATAACATTTTCTCTCCCAGAAGATGATCAAGGAGATGCGGCTCAATTGCTGAAAGCACCTTGACTGGTTCACCCTGCGTCGGAATCAGATAGAACATCCTTCTTGTGCAGAAACGATTTCCAAGCTCAAGAAACTCTTTTGTGATAAAATCATGTCCCTGGAAATCTGTAAACAACCAACCGTCTAATTCTGCTTCCTGTAATAAGATCTGTATCTTTGCAATATCCAACTTAATAATTCTCCTTTTTGATTATCAGACATATGTGCTATGACATTGACTTCCTGGCTTATTAATTTCCTATGCTCCAAGGATTCTCTGGTAAGCCTTCTTCACCGGAACATACAGAATCGCAATTCCTACTACTGTAAATCCTGCATTGATGATCGTAGCCGGGATAGATGTGATCTCTGCCGCCAACGCTGCACTCCAGGAACTTCCAAGAACAACCAGTTCAACTGTTGACCAGATAAAGTCTACGATAATGTTCGTAATGCCGTAGATAGCCGCACAGAGGACTGCATAACCATATTCCTTCTTCGCATCTCCCTGAGCTTTTTTCTTCAGAGACTGAAAGATCATGCCCACAAGCAGACATTTGATAATTGTGCTGACGAATACATTCGGGATTGCCTGAATATAACCGTTCAATACATCAAAGACGAGAAGTCCGAGAACTCCTGCCACAGTTGAAAGCTTAGGTCCAAGCATTAATACTGCAAGCATTACGAAAATGTGTCCGAAATGCAGAAATGGTGTTCCGACAGCCGCCGGAAGCGGAATACGGAAAGACTGGATTCCCAGATAAATAATAGCTGCAAAAAATGCAGTCATTACGATTTTCTTTGTGCTGATACTTTCGTTTTTCATATTTTGTAAATCTCCTGTTTGTTATCTCTTATGTTGAGTATTCAAGTCGAACATCCGTGAGACTTGTAAGTGAATTTTCCCAACATACCGCCTTATTATATCAGCGCCCTGGTCTGTTAGATATATCCAGTTTTAAAATATTTATACAAGCCAGTTTTATAGTTATATAACAAAACAAGTAAAAGCAACACAGAAAAAAAACGTCCCCCCCCGGGGAAATCCCCGGAGAACGTTTTCTTTCAACTTATATTCTTAATGTCATCCATATATGAATGACAAAAGTATTACAGAAGTCCTCCGATAGAAAGGAACAGTGGAGCGAATACAAGTGATACAACTGTCATAAGTTTGATCAGAATGTTGATAGACGGACCTGATGTATCCTTGAACGGATCTCCTACAGTATCTCCAACAACGGCTGCCTTATGAGCCTCACTACCTTTTCCGCCGTGGTTTCCTTCTTCGATATACTTCTTAGCGTTATCCCATGCACCACCTGCATTTGACATGAAGATCGCCATAAGAACTCCTGTTACGAGGGATCCTGAAAGAAGTCCGCCAAGAGCGTCAACTCCAAGAAGAACACCTACTACTACAGGAACGATAACCGCCATCAAACCTGGAAGAAGCATCTCGTGAAGTGCTGCTGTTGTAGAAATAGCAACGCATGACTTGTAGTCAGGTTTCTCTTCACCTTTCATGATGCCTGGTTTCTCACGGAACTGACGTCTAACTTCCTCGATCATTGAATATGCAGCCTTAGATACAGACTCCATAGTGAATGCTGAGAAGAGGAATGTAAGCATACCACCGATAAAGATACCGATGATTACTTTGTAGTCAAGAAGGTTGATGGATTTCAGACCTACTGTCTCTGCATAAGATACGAACAGCGCAAGAGCTGTAAGTGCTGCAGAACCGATAGCAAATCCTTTACCCATAGCTGCTGTTGTATTACCTACAGAGTCAAGCTTGTCTGTAATGTCACGAACGGACTCATCAAGACCGGACATCTCTGCGATACCACCAGCGTTGTCTGCGATCGGACCATATGCATCAACTGCAACAGTGATTCCTGTTGTAGAAAGCATACCAACTGCTGCAAGAGCAATTCCATACAGACCAAATACATTATAAGAAACAAAAATACCTACACAGATCAGAAGCAGCGGGATAGCTGTTGATTTCATACCAACTGCAAGACCACTGATGATTGTTGTAGCTGCACCTGTCTCAGACTGCTCTCCGATTCCTTTAACCGGTTTGTAATCTGCTGATGTGTAGTACTCTGTGATGTTACCAATGATAACACCAACAATCAGACCAGCGATAACTGCGATTGCTGCGTTCATGTTTCCGAAAAGCACCCAGCTAAGTGCTAAAGAAGCAATGATTACGATTGCTGAAGAAGCATAGCTTCCTTTTGTAAGAGCTTTCTGAGGATTTGTGTTCTCTCCGCCTCTTACGAAGAATGTTCCAAGGATAGAAGCGATCAGACCACATCCTGCGATTGCAAGTGGGAATAATACTCCTGAAACTTCGCTTACTGCAACACCAAGTGTCAGTGCTGAGATCAGAGATCCACAGTAAGACTCGAAAAGGTCAGCTCCCATACCTGCTACGTCACCTACGTTATCTCCAACGTTGTCAGCAATAACAGCCGGGTTACGCGGATCATCTTCCGGGATACCTGCTTCTACTTTACCTACAAGGTCAGCTCCAACGTCTGCTGCCTTTGTATAGATACCACCACCAACACGTGCAAACAATGCGATGGAAGAAGCACCAAGGCTGAATCCGAATAATACATCTACATTCTTAGTTACGATGTACACAAGGCTGACACCAAGTGCACCAAGTCCAGCAACACACATACCCATAACGGCACCACCTGAAAATGCGATGGAAAGAGCTTTGTTCATTCCGCTCTCTTTAGCTGCGTTAGCTGTTCTGACATTTGCCTTAGTAGCAACTGTCATTCCGCAGTAACCTGCGATTGTTGAGAACAGAGCACCTACTACGAAGCAAACTGCTGTTACCCAGTTACCTACTCCTAATCCGATCAGTACGAAAAGTACTACTACGAATACAATAAGGATCTTGTACTCTGCTGTCAGGAAAGCACGTGCACCATCTGCGATTGCACCGGCAATTTCCTTCATTCTTTCTGTTCCGGCATCCTGTCTGCTAACCTTTGCTGCAAGATATGCTGCAAAAAGAAGAGCAATGACAGCTGCAACTGGAACCAGATACATATAATTGTTCATTCTTAATTTTCCCTCCTGAATTTCAATATCATATGTTTGTATTACACTATATCACATTTTTTTAGCTTTTTAAAGAAAAATTTTATATTTATTTAACTCTCTTTACATAAAATAGTATTTTTTTCACATTTTTCTTTTCAAATTATATGATAATCTAAAAAATTTTTAGGTAATTTTTACCATCCTGTGTTGTTTTTTACGCTGTTACTTCTTATTAAATATAGTAGTATATAAGATTTCAATCTTATTTATAAAAAAAATTATTCAAAAAATCGTTCAATAATCATAAAAAATAATCTCCGGAAAAACAGTCTTTACTGCTTTTGGGAGATTATTTTTTTATCAAGTATTATTCTACATCTTTCAATGCTTCGAGATCTTCTTCTCCTGTACGTACTTTTACTACTTTCTGCACGTTGTATACAAAGATCTTACCATCACCGACATGTCCTGTATACAGTGTCTTGGATGCTGTTTCGATGACTTTCTCAACCGGAATATTTCCAACGATAACTTCTACTTTTACCTTTGGAAGAACGGTTACGTCCATCTCAACTCCACGATATTTCTCGCCGGCACCTTTCTGGATACCGCATCCCATAACCTGGGTAACTGTCATTCCTGTAACACCAAGATTGTTCAACGCTGATTTCAGCCTGTCATACTTAGAAAGCTTTGCGATAATAACTACTTTATGCATTCCTGTATCTGCATCTACCGGTCCGGCTACAGGTACAGCTGCTGCTCTCTGGATTGGAGATGCTGCGTCATAATCTGCTACACCAAGATCTGTGTTTTCATTTTCATTCATTGCACCTTCCGTAATATCCATGATGCTGAATCCTGCATATGCTGATGCAAGACCATGCTCCTTGGAATCCAGACCAACAATCTCTTCTTCCTCTGAAACACGAAGTCCAATTGTCATATCGATTACTTTGAAGATAATTGTCATTGTTACAACTGTCCAAGCAAGAACTGTTACTACACCAAGAAGCTGTGTTCCGAGAAGTCCGAATCCACCGCCGTAGAACAGACCTTTCAGTGTGCTTTCCGGCGCATTTGTTGTTGCAAAAAGACCAACTGCGATTGTTCCCCCAAATACCATTACAACAATGAACTGCTACGGCACCAACCGGGTCATCTACATGCACTACATTATCACAGAACCAAACGCCAAATACTACGAGAACTCCTGCAACTGCTCCAATGATCAGTGCTCCTAATCCATCTGTCACATCACAAGGTGCTGTGATTGCTACCAGACCTGCGAGGGATGCATTCAGACACATAGACACATCTGGTTTTCCATAACGAAGCCATGTGAAGATCATACATACAACGGTTGCTGTTGCCGGTGCGATTGTTGTTGTCATAAAGATAGATGCAAGCTGTGGGCCTGTTGTTGCTGCCGCACCGTTGAATCCATACCATCCAAACCAGAGGATGAAACATCCAAGAGCACCTATTACGAGGTTATGTCCTGGAAATGCGTGGACTTTTGTTACTTTTCCATTCTTATCTCTTGAGAATTTACCAATTCTGGCTCCTTCCATTGCAGCTCCGATAAATGCTGTTACTCCACCTACCATGTGGATTGCACAAGATCCTGCAAAATCATGGAAGCCAAGCTGTGAAAGCCATCCGCCTCCCCAGATCCAGTGTGCTTCGATCGGATACACAACTGCGGAGATCATTGCGGAATAAATACAATAGGAAAGAAACTTTGTTCTTTCTGCCATAGCTCCTGATACGATTGTTGCTGCTGTCGCACAGAAAACCAAGTTGAATACAAAATTAGACCAGTCAAAGTTTGCATAATCCGTAAAGATTCCAAGTGTTGGAACTCCTACCAGTCCGCCAAGTGCATCTTCCCCCCCGAGTAACAATCCAAATCCAAGGAAAATAAACACGATTGTTCCAATACAAAAATCCATCAGATTCTTCATGATAATGTTACCGGCATTCTTTGCTCTGGTGAATCCTGTCTCTACCATAGCGAATCCTGCCTGCATAAAGAATACAAATGCAGCTCCGATCAGGAACCAGATGCCGAACACTTCTGTTCCGACTGTGTCTGTAATCTGAGTAATAATTTCTTGTGTCATACTACTTCCTCCTCATACCTAGAAACTAAAAAGACATATCTCACAGCTTCGTTGAACCATCCCCCCTGAATCAGTTCTTGCTGTAAGACACGCCTTTGTGTCATTGAGACTTGCTGCTGTTCGCGGCAAATCTATAGGTACCATATTTTATTAAAAGAAAAAGGCACTCTGAGATCTGTTTCTCAAAGCGCCTTTGCTTTTATGTCACGTAGTTTACTCCTCGAGCCCAATATTGTCAACCTATATTTTTACTTTTCGTAAATTTTCTGATTTTTTATGCTTTTCATGCATTTTTTATATATTTTCACAAAACAGAGTGCACTCTTGCAATATAAACCACCATCTGCTAAAATTTATCTTATGAATCAAGAGCAATCCGCTCTTTTCAATAATTGTAACTATTTCAAGCATATTAAATTATAAGGAGGACTCTAAAATGAGCAAAATTGATGAAATCAGAAGCGCTATGGTCGCTGCAATGAAGGCAGGAGACAAAGAACGAAAAGCCGCACTTTCCTTTCTGCTCTCCTCTCTGAAGAATAAAGCTATCGACAAACGTGCCGACCTGACAGAAGAGGAAGAAGGACAGGTAATCTTAAAAGAAATCAAACAGTTAAAAGAAACAATTGATATGACACCTGAAGATCGTACAGATCTGATTGAAGAGGCTCAGAAGCGTCTTGCTGTTCTTGAAGAATATGCACCAAAGATGATGAGCGAAGATGAGATCAAAGCAGTGATCACATCCGTTCTTGCAGATCTTGGTATCGATGCTCCTACAGCAAAGGATAAAGGTAAGATCATGAAAGAACTCATGCCGAAGGTAAAAGGCAAAGCTGATGGTAAAGAAGTCAATCAGATTCTTGCCGGCATGATGAAATAAATACAGATTCCAGAATAAAGACGTAGCAAAGAGGGTGTCGCACTAAACGACACCCTCTTAATTTTTGTTAATTATTTCATTTTTTCTGCTTATTTTGTTATCTGTTTTCCCACTTATGATAAATCGCCTCAAGTGCATCTACCGCACCATCGATTCCAAGAAGACTTGAATTCAGCAGAATTGCATTCGCTTCAATACTGCCCCACTTACGGTCTGTTCTACCTTCATAATACAGGCGTCTCTCTCTGTCAATCTTCTTAATCTTATCTACAGCCTCTTTCTCGGAAAGCTTATAGATATCCATGATTCGATTGATTCTATCATCCTTATAAGCATAGATAAATGTATTCACAACATTTGAATAATCCCCCCCAAGAACATAATCTGCGCAGCGTCCCACGAAGATTCCAGGTCCACGTTCTGCCAGCTTGCGGATGATTGCTGACTGCGTCTCAAAAACTTTGTCACTCAATGGCTTCTCGGCCTCAGGACTAAGCATAAATGTTGTGTAATCACCCATTCCAATATAATAGCTTGATAACACATTTCCCAGTCTCATCTCATCTACTCTTCCAGCATCTTCGTTCGAAATTCCAAGATCTCTTGCTGCCATTCGAATCAGATTGTGATCGTAAAGAGGAATGTTCAGTCTCTCTGCCAGTCTGTTTCCTACTTCATGACCGCCACTTCCGAACTGTCTTCCAATTGTAATAATTGTGTGATTCATCATAAGCAAGTCCTCCTTTTTCTGATAATTCTATTCTATCACTCTTTGAATTAAGAAAAAAGACTTTCTTCCTGTTTTCCGCTAACAATTTTGTAATACTGTTTCGAAGTCACCATGTAGACAATGATATAGAATAATGCAAATACTAAATAGGAGCACACTGTCACCAGAATCAGGAATTTTCTGTCAGAAAAAGCAAGCAGATGCACCATTTTTTCTATCATTGGAAATGCAAATGCCGTATGAATTCCGGCAGCCACAAGAGGCAGGAAGAATACTGTCATTACCTGAGAATTGATCGTCTGACGCACTTCTTTCTGTGTCATCCCCACTTTCATCAGAATCTGGAATCTGTCCTGATCCTCATAGCCTTCTGTAATCTGTTTATAATAAATGATCAGCACCATTCCAAGAATGAATACGACTCCAAGAAGGATTCCAAGGAAGAACAGACCGCCGTACAAAGCCTGGTAATCAGCTCTTGATGCGGCTCTGCTGTCTGTAGAAGCTCCAAAAAATAGGGTATCTGATTCCTCTGATTCCTGTTCAGCCAATGCATTGATTTTCTTGTCAATCTCGTTTTGAATCTGGATCTGCTCTTCATCTCCACAGGACAGATCAAAATTGTAGTACCATTTCTCATAAGAACCATTGACACCGTAAACGGAAACATTTCCTTCTTCCAAAGCTTTTATATCTTCCAGTCCGGAAACCACCAGATAGAAGCTGCTGTTCATATTTGCCATATTATTTCCATTTGAAATCATTTTATCCAAATGTCCTTTAATCCTCCATGTCCCGGAATTCTCCACCGTGATCTGATCATAGGGGGGGAAATCGGAATCTTTCGCATACAGATACGCTTCCCCCGGGAGCAAGCTCCAGATTCGTCCCCCATGATCCGATTATACGCTTCCAACGGCAGAGCATAGAACATTTTTAAATGATCAAATGTATTCACTTCATTGACTCCCGGAGCATTCTCCGGATTAAAATAGATTTCATTTTTTGAAACAATTCCACTGACTGTAAGCATCCGGTAATTCTCCGGATTCTCCGCGGTCTGGTTATTTTCTTTCAAAACCTTCTGTACAAGCTCTATAATCTGTCCATTCTGATTCTCTTTCATTTCTTCCGTCTGCTCCGGTTTCGTGTACATCTCAATCTGGACAGATTTCGGATATCGAAGATTCAAGCCATGTTCCATACTCAGATACAGGCTGGTTGTAGAAGATACCATAACCAGAACCATTGTGGACAGAATACAAATAGACGCTAATCCTGCCCCATTTCGTTTCATACGGTAAATCATGGATGAAAGTGAAATAAAATGATTTGTTTTATAATAATATCCTTTCTTTTTCTGCATTATTTTACAAAATGTGACCGAGCCGGCAATAAATAACAGATACGTTGCAAGGATTACCAGCACGACGGCAACCATAAACCAGATCATCGCTACAAGCGGATCTTTGATTGTCAGGGATAAATAATAAGCCACACCAAGCAGAAGCAACCCGAGTACTGCAAAGATCCAGTTTGCCTTCGGAGGTTTCTCTCCTGTCTTTTCACTTTTTAAAAGTTCTACAGGTTTTAACCGATAGACGGACACGATCATCCGAAGCATGATTAATGCAAAAATGACCAGGAATAACAGTGCCGTAGCCACAAGTGCCGGAACACTGATTTTCATAGAAAGTCCGGCATTACTTCCAAGTATCTTCGCTGCCAGAAGTTCCCCCCCTAATTTAGAGAACAGGATTCCTCCCACGATTCCTCCTGCAATCGTCAGAACACTGATGATCAGATTCTCAAGAACCATGATTTTTACAAGGTCAATTTTTCCCATTCCAAGGATGTGATACAACCCAAACTCTCTCTGTCGTCTGCGGATCAGAAATGAATTTGTGTAATACAGAAGGATCAGAGAAAAGATTGAGATCACACCAGAACCAAATCCAAGGATCATCTGCATAGTATCCCCACCTTTGATCTTGGCAAACTGCGGACTCACTGCAAGATAATCGATCAGATAGAACATCATAACCATACAGATACAAGTGATCAGATAAGGAAGATACAGCTTCTTATTTTTCTTAATTCCATTGACGGAAAGTTTCAGATAAAGTCCACTTTTCATTGTCTCTCACCACCTGTCGCAAGCATTGTAAGTGTCGCTGAGATATTCTGATAGAACTGTTCATCTGTCTGTTCGCCTTTATATACCTGGTGGAAAACTTCTCCGTCTTTAATAAATAACACTCTCCCGGCCTTGCTCGCTGCTTTGACAGAATGTGTTACCATAAGGATCGTCTGTCCCGATTGATTGATCCGCTCAAATACCCCCCCGAGCAATTCATCCGTTGATTTCGAATCGAGTGCCCCGGTCGGCTCATCCGCCAGGATCAGTCTCGGATCTGTGATCAGCGCTCTCGCCACTGCTGCACGCTGCTTCTGTCCTCCTGATACTTCATACGGATACTTCTCTAGAAGTCCTGCAATTCCAAGTTCTTTCACGATTGGCATCATCCTGACATTCATTTTCCTGTAATCAACTCCCTGCAGTACCAATGGCAGTAAGATATTGTCCTTTAGATTAAATGTATCCAAAAGATTGAAATCCTGAAATACAAACCCAAGATGATCTCTCCTGAACTTGGACAGATCCTTCTCACGGATTGCTGATAACGGTTTTCCATCCAGATAAACTTCCCCCCTTCGGTTGGTTTATCCAATGCTGCCAGCATGTTCAGTAATGTCGTCTTCCCCCCCGAACCACTCTCTCCCATGATTGCTACATATTCGCCCTCTTCTACTGAGAATGTCACCTTAGAGAGTGCCTGTACCTGATTACCGCCAAAACGGGGGACGGTATATTTTTTTCAAATTTTCTACTTCCAAAACTGTCATTTCTTACGACCTCCTCTTCTTTCTTTCAACATCCTCAGTATAGCAATACAGCCAGAATGCCGACATTGATTTCTGTGACATTCCAGCTGTCTGATGTGACAAATTTGTCACTTGTTTCTCTCTGTGTGATTTAGTGTTTTACTCTGATCTCAATGGATACTCTGCCAAATCAATCGTAAAACTGCTGCCTTCCCCCAACTTTGACTCAACTGTAATCTGATGCCCAAGTTTCTTTGCCGCCATCTGACTCAGATACAGACCGATTCCCGTTGATTTCCGTTCCATTCTTCCATTATATCCCGTATATCCTTTTTCAAAGATTCTCGCAGATCCTCCGGTGCAATCCCCCCCATTCCGGTATCTGTAACTGTCAATTTCTTTTCTTCACTGACAATAATCGTCACAGTTCCTTTCAGTGTATATTTCACCACATTGGACAACAACTGTTCAATGATAAACGAAAGCCATTTCTCATCCGTCAAAACAATCTGATCTGTCCCTTCATAGATCAGACGGATTCTCCTTCGAATAAACTGTCCTGCATATTTACGGATCGATTTTCTTACAATTTCATCCAAAGGATACTGTGCGATTACCAGATCCTTCGTGCCACTGTCAAGACGCACATACCCAAGTGCCATCTCCACATACTGCTCCACCCGGAACAGTTCAGCTTTCAGATTCTGATTCGTCTCAGTATCTTCCTGCTGGAGTAATACATTCATCACAGCGATCGGTGCCTTGATCTGATGCACCCAGGTTGCATAATAGTCCTCCATGTCCTGACCGGACTTCTCCCATCTGGCATGTTCTTTTCTTTGCTGTTGCTCTTCTTTTCTGATCAGCTCCTGATATCCTGACTCAATTCCATCTTGTGCCACCGGAAGTGAATCCTCATAAGGTCCTTCTCCTTGCAGCAAATGTTCCAGCTTCTGCCCGGTTTTCTTATACCGCAAATATCCACAGAGAAGAAAAAGTAATCCAAATGCCAGACACAACACTGTCGGATAAACCGCTGCCTTCAGATTAATCTCTTCCAGCACAAAAATCAGAAAAAAGATTCCCACACACAGCAAACTCCACAGAAGCACAAAGCGGATTCTTTTCAAATATTGTAAAAACATTTTTACTCCTTCTCGATGATATATCCACCGCCGACTTTCGTCTTGATAAAGCCTTCCAGTCCCGCTTTTTCCAGCTTTTTCCGAAGTCTTCCGACATTGACTGTCAATGTATTCTCTTCGATATAATTGTCTGTCTCCCACAGCTTTGTCATCAGCGTGTCTCTGCTGACCACGCGTCCTTTATTCTCCATCAATGTCTGTAAGATACGAAATTCATTCTTTGTCAACTCAATCTTTTCTCCATTATAGGTCATTGTTGTATCATAGAGGTTCAGGATTGCTCCTCTATGTTCCAGCATCGGCACTTTTCCTGACAAATCATACGTTCTTCTCAGCAGAGCCTGAATCTTCGCTGTCAGTACACTTAAGTCAAACGGTTTTGCCACAAAGTCATCTCCGCCCATATTCATCGCCATGATAATATTCATATTATCCGCTGCTGAAGAGATAAAGATCACTGGAACGCTCGATATCTTACGGATCTCGCTGCACCAGTGATATCCATTATAAAAAGGAAGCGTGATATCCAAAAGCACCAGATGTGGACCATACTCTGCAAATGTCTCAAGAACCTTTGCAAAATCTTCCACATAACGTGCTTCATTTCCCCACGCTTCCATCTCTTTTTTAATTGCCCCTGCCATCACAAGGTCATCTTCTATGATTAGAATCTTATACATTCTGCGGATTCCCCTTTCGCTCTTATCCACTACTATATATCATAGTATACAGTATTTCAAGAGCACACGGTCATACCGTATCCGGCGAGATAACCCGCTGGATATGGATTGCAAGAAATCCGATTTCTTCTTTTGCGACCGGTTGTTTCAGCTGTCTGGACATATAGTCACACACTCTCTTCGCCGCCTCTCCGGTCCTTGGGTAATTCTGAAAAATGAACTCATTAAAGTCTGCATTCGTCCCTTCACCCTTACGTGTTCTCAGAATCATATAATACATATGACTCATCAGACGTGTACATCCAAGTGAGCCGCTCTCCAGCTTCTGATCGAATTCCTGTTCAATCATGGCAATCCCTTCATTTACAATCCTGGTCGCATCCAGAGTCTGGGATACTGCCTCATCAGAAAGGCCTGCATGGATATGTAGCGTAATGAATCCGACTTCATCCTCTGAGATTTCATATCCTGTCAGCTGCTGTATAATTTCCCGCCCTTTCAGGGCCACTTGATACTCCTCTCCAAACAACACACGGATATCCGGTGTAAATGGATTCGGAAGCTGGCGGTTCTCCTTCGCTCTCTTCGCTGCAAGCGCAATATGATCTGCCAACGGAAGTAGCATCTCATGATTGATCTTCTGAAACACGTTCTCTGCTTCTTCAATGATCTTTCCTGTTGCCTCAATAAACTCCGGGCGGATTCCATTGACTGTTTTCAGAACAGACTCTTGCTTTCTTCTTGTGACAAGGGAATATACTTTGGCTCCGGGAAGTTTCTCGATCTGTTCTGTAGGTTTCTTTCCAAATCCCACACCGTTTCCGAGAAGGATCATCTCCTTCCCTGTCTCAACATGATATACAAGAATCCCATTATTATTCAGAACTTTAATGACTCGATACATCCCCCGGAGCCTCTCTTTCTTTCTCTTAATTCAAGCTTACGATTTCTGCTGTCTTCTCAAGCTTCTCTACTTTTCCGCTCTTAGACATTCTTATCTCTTCACCTTCCTGAAGACTTGTAAATACAACCATACATTCATCGGATTTTGCATGCTCTTGGATATATTTTATATCAAAACCTATCAGTTGTCACCCTTTTTTACTCGGTCTCCGTCATTTACAAAAGTTTCGAATCCTTTTCCATCCAGATTTACAGTATCCACGCCAATGTGAAGCAGATATTCGGTTCCGTCATCACTAGTCAGACCAACTGCATGTTTTGATGGGAAGATAAAAGATACAGTTGCATCTTCCGGCGCATAAGCCATTCCCTCTTCCGGGCGAACCAGATAACCGTCTCCCATCATTTTCCCTGCAAATGCTTCGTCACACGCTTCTTCGATCGGTGCTGCCACTCCTGTGAATGGATAGCAAAGCTCTTTCTTTACAGTTCCGGCTGCAACAGTTTTGTTCTCATCTTTCTTCGCTTCATCTTTTGTTTCTGCACATTTATTCGTTTCTTCTGCGCTGTTTTCGTTTTCTTCCGGAAGATATTCCACATCCGGAGCTTTCTCCAGATAATCTTCCAGATTGGATTTAATCACAGAAACAGCCGGTCCGTAGATTACCTGGATTCCCTGTCCTTTTCTTACGATTCCGGATGGGGGATGTCATTCTTAAGACATCTTCATTTACCAGTTCCGGCTTTACTACCGTACAACGAAGTCTTGTCGCACAGCAGTCTACATCAGAAATGTTTTTCTTTCCACCAAGTCCTCTTGTGATCAGTGCGCTCTTCTGATCTTCCGGTGTCATTTCATTTTCAGAATCTGCATCATTTCCATCTACTTTTGCTTTATAATCAGCTTTTGTATACAGCTTCGTTTCCGCATCATCATCTTCTCTTCCCGGTGTCTTCAGATTCAGCTTCAGAATCAAAGTACGGAAGATGATATAATATAAGAAGAAATAAATAATTCCAACCGGGATGATTCTGATCCAGCTTGTCTTAGCATTTCCCTGAAGGATACCGAAAAGGAACAGATCAATAAATCCACCGGAAAATGTAAGTCCTACTGCAATATTTAACATATGTGCGATCATATAAGCTGATCCGGCAAGGATCACCTGTACCGCAAAAAGGATCGGTGCTACAAACAGGAATGAGAATTCCAGTGGCTCTGTGATTCCGGTCATCATACATGCAAGTGCTGCAGAAAGCAGAAGTCCGCCTGCCTGTTTCTTCTTCTCCGGTTTTGCACACTGATACATTGCAAGTGCCGCACCCGGAAGACCAAAGATCATGAAAATAAATTCACCGGAAAAATATCTTGTCGCATCCGCACTGAAATGTACTGTGGATGGATCTGCAAGCTGCGCAAAGAAGATGTTCTGACCGCCCTGTACAAGCTGTCCCGCAACTTCCATTGTTCCTCCAACCGCTGTCTGCCAGAATGGAAGATAGAATACATGGTGAAGTCCAAATGGAATCAACGCTCTCTTAATAATACCAAAGATCAATGTTCCAATATAGCCTGTTCCTGTTACAAGTCCGCCGAGTGCATAGATTCCATTCTGAACGGTTGGCCATACAAAATAGAGTACGATTCCGACAGCCACATAAGTCAATGTTGAAATAATCGGAACAAATCTTGATCCACTGAAGAATGACAGTGCATTCGGAAGCTGGATTTTGTAAAACTTATTATGAAGTGCTGCTACTCCAAGTCCAACGATAATACCGCCAAATACACCCATCTGTAATGTCTGGATTCCGCAGACACTTGTCACAGTTCCTTCCAGAACTCCGGCTCCAAGTGTTCCGTCTGCAAGAAGATCTCCACGGATCAGAAGCATGGCATTCATTGTTGCATTCATTACAAAGAAAGAGATCATTGCCGCAAGTGCCGCAACTTCCTTCTCTTTCTTCGCCATACCGATTGCTACACCGACAGCAAAAATGATCGGCAGGTTATCAAAAATAATACTTCCCGCTTTGCTCATAATTGTGAGCAGGGAATTCAGAATTGTCCCCCCCTCGCCTAAAATTGCCTGAAGATGATATGTCTCAATCATCGTTGCATTTGTAAATGAACTTCCTACTCCAAGCAGAAGTCCTGCTACCGGAAGAATTGCGATTGGAAGCATAAAACTTCTTCCGATTCTCTGCAATACTCCAAAAATCTTGTCTTTCATCTGTAATCCTCCTCGTATAAAATTTCTCATAGAGTTAGCGCAACAAAAAAGCATAAACTAATCCTCAATAACTAAATCCACCTTATCTGGTGAACTTATTAAGGATAGTTTATGCCTGCTTTACCAGTAACACTCTATCGTGCGCTTTTCTCTTTTAACCACGTATAGTATAACCATACTCACTTCCAACAGTCAATCTGTAATATTCAACAATATTTATCCTGTTTTTTTGTTGAATATGTTACTTAGTGATTATTTTAGTAAATTAAAGTTTTTCTTTTGATTTAAATTAACTTCTCTTCATTTTACGCTTCTGGCTTTTGCTTATTTGCTTTTGTAATATCCAGACGTACATTCACACCAAATGGATTGATTGCAACTCCCTTTGCATCCGGAATCAGTATCTCCGGAATCTTATCCGCCGGGATTGCTGCTGTCTTCATCTTCTTGCCCTGTGCAAATCTGGTAAATTCTATCATATCTGTAAAGATCGGCTGATACAGACTTCCGTCCGGCTGTCTCAGAAGTGGAACCTGATTATCTTCCTGAACTCCTACGATAAAGGTTCCTTTCTTATAATGCGCCATCATCTCTTCCTGAAGTTCCTTCACATTCTCCGGCATCTCCGATCCGATATTGCGGTGCATCTCCTGCATCAGATACATTGCTGTCAGATGAAGCTCCGGATTCTCGATCAGTTTCTTTCCGTCAGGCAGTTCTTCCTTATTCTTACGAACTACAAGCTGTTCCAGCTGAACCCTGATCTCCTCCTCTGTACCAACATTCACTGCCAGTGCATTCACGCCCATTGTATACAGGTTTGTAAAAAATCCAAGTCTGACATTCTTTTCAATCTTGGCAATTCCTACATGATAACGATCTTCTGCAAGCGTCTTTGCCTTTTCCTTTGCAGACTCTTCCTGATAATATACCAGAACCTCGTCATCAAATGTCTCTTCATCACAGAGGACAAACGGCATCTTCGTCACACCTGACATGATCACATAAATCTCTTCGAGATTTCGCAGATTCACCAATACCTGCTTCATCTCTGTACTGACAATTACTTATTCTCATCCATCTCTTTGTTTTCCTTTCTGGTTGCTTTTCTTTACATTACAGTAGTGCAATGAAATGAGGTATAAATATAATACCCCCCCTATGATCACAGCCATGATTGCCGTAAAAAGCACTGCACCAGCTGCCGTATCCTTCGCGATCTTAGCAAGTGGCTTTCTCTCCTCTGTCACAAGATCGACAACAGCTTCCACTGCCGTATTCACAAGTTCCAGTGAGATCACCATTCCAAAAAGGAGAAGACAGATACACCATTCCATCGGTGTTAATCCTACAAAGGTTCCAACTGCTGTTACAAGAATCACTGCAAGGCAATGAATCTTCATATTCCTCTCTTTTGAAATCCCTGTCCAGATTCCTTCAAAGGCATAGCCAAAGCTTTTGAATAAAGGCTGTTTTCGATTCTTCATTCGTATTCTCCTTTCGGATTCGTATCATAGATCAAGCAACAAATCTAATTTCTATGATACCACATCTGACTCCTTATCAAAAGAGGTATTTTCCTATTATTATCAAAAGAATACTCGGATTTCGAATCGCATATCCTTTTCACTTATTTACAAGCTTCAACCATACTCTTTACATATTCTGCAACATACGGCACGCAGTCTTTTCCGTATTTCTCACACAACTTAACGATTGCACTTCCAACGATCGCACCGTCTGCGTTCTGACACATCTTCGCCGCCTGCTCTGGAGTGGAGATTCCGAATCCAACCGCACATGGAATATCATTTTCCTCTTTTACAAGCTTCACCATTGCTCCGATATCCGTCGTGATCGAGGATCTTGTTCCTGTTACACCAAGTGAAGAAACACAATATACGAATCCCGATGCTTCTTTTGCAATCATCCGGATTCGGTCATGAGAAGTCGGTGCAATCAATGAGATCAGATCGATTCCGTACTTTTTGCACACGATGTCAAATTCTTCTTTCTCTTCAAATGGAACATCCGGAAGAATCAGACCATCCATTCCGACATTTTTCGCTTTCTCAAGAAATCTTTCTGTTCCGTAAGAGAACACAACATTTGCATATGTCATAAAAACAAGTGGAATCTGTGTATTCTGACGGATTTCTTTTACCATATCGAAGATCTTATCTGTAGTCACGCCTCCTGTCAGCGCACGCAGGTTTGCGCCCTGAATGACCGGTCCTTCTGCTGTCGGATCGGAAAATGGGATTCCAAGCTCGATCAACGCCGCCCCCCCTGCTTTCTCCATCTCATAGACAATCTGTTTCGTTGTCTCAAGATCCGGGTCACCACATGTGACAAATGGTATAAATGCTTTCTTCCCTTTAAATGCTTCCTGTATTCTACTCATGAAGATCCTCCCCCCCTCTGTAACGTGCGATTGCTGCACAGTCCTTATCTCCGCGTCCTGAAATATTAATTACAATAATCTGGTCTTTTCCCATTGTCGGCGCAAGCTTTCTTGCATATGCAACTGCATGCGCACTCTCGATCGCCGGAATGATTCCTTCTAATTTAGAAAGGTACTCAAATGCATCGACTGCCTCATCATCAGTGATTGCTACATATTCTGCTCTTCCCTTATCATAAAGATCTGCATGCTCTGGTCCGATTCCCGGATAATCCAGTCCGGCTGAGATTGAGTAAACCGGTGCGATCTGTCCGTACTCATCCTGACAGAAATAAGATTTCATTCCGTGGAAGATTCCAAGCTTACCAGTCGCGATCGTTGCAGCTGTCTCTGCTGTATTCACGCCGCGTCCTGCCGCCTCGCATCCGATCAGGCGCACGCCTTCATCTTCAATGAAATTATAAAATGCACCGATCGCATTGGATCCTCCGCCGACACAGGCAAGCACTGCATCCGGGAGTTTTCCTTCTTTTTCAAGGATCTGCTCCTTGATCTCTTTAGATATAACTGCCTGAAAATCACGCACGATCTGCGGAAATGGATGCGGTCCCATACAGGATCCGAGTACATAATGTGTGTCATCAATTCTTCTTGTCCACTCACGCATCGTCTCCGAAACAGCATCTTTCAAAGTACCAGTTCCACTTGTAACCGCGTGTACCTGTGCTCCGAGAAGACGCATTCTGTATACATTCAGTGCCTGACGCTCTGTATCTTCTTTTCCCATGAAGACTTCACATTCCATTCCCATCAGAGCCGCTGCTGTCGCTGTTGCAACTCCATGCTGTCCTGCACCGGTCTCAGCGATCACTCTTGTCTTTCCCATCTTCTTCGCAAGAAGAACCTGACCTAACACGTTGTTGATCTTATGGGCACCTGTGTGATTGAGGTCTTCTCGTTTCAGATAAATTTTCGCCCCCCCGCCAAGATCTTCTGTCATACGTGCTGCATAGTATAAAAGAGACGGTCTGCCTGCATATTCATTTAATAATGTATTCAGTTCGTCATTAAATTCTTTGTCATTTTTATAGTAGTTGTACGCCTTTTCCAATTCGATCACTGCATTCATCAGTGTCTCCGGAATGTACTGTCCACCATGGATTCCGTATCTTCCTTTTGTCATGGTTGTCTCTCCTTCTTTCTTGTTTCTATTGTTTTGGTAAATTTATTCATTTACTTGTATACTCTTTTGTTTTTCAAAAAATGTTTACTGCTTTCAAAATTTCTCACAGTTTTCACAGCTTGAAGAATTTTCTCACGATCTTTCTTTCCATCTGTCTCCACTGCACTGCTCAGGTCAATTCCCCCCCAAGGATGTATTCGCTGTATTGCCTCCGGTATGTTCTCCGGATTCAGTCCTCCTGCGAGGAAATACGGCCGCTTTGTCCAGCCTTCCAAAAGACTCCAATCAAATGTCTCGCCAGTTCCGCCTTTTCCGTGATCGAGAAGAATCAGATCTGCACTGCTCGCTGCCGCCGCATCAAGATCTTTTTTCTCCTGAATCGAAAATGCTTTCATCACCGGATGGTCTGTCAGACTTTTCAACTTCTTTATATATGCCTCATCTTCCTGCCCGTGAAGCTGAGCGATCTGAATGGTTCCTTCATTTAATAATTGTGCGACCTCGCCACAGTCTTTATCGACAAATACTCCGACCGGGCAAATCTGCGATTCAAGATTTTGAACCAGTTCACGAACTTCGAAATGGATACATTTCTCCGGCTCTTTGGCACATCGATGATAAATCCGCAATAATCCGGTTTTGCCTCATTTATATAGGTAATATCTTCCGGGCGGCTTAATCCGCAGATCTTAATCTTGGGCATGTTCATTTTTTCTTGTCTCATACTATATCTTCCGCTAATTCATATCTAGCTGCCTTCCTGTCTGCTGCTTCAACTCCATCAGTGCTGCTTTCCGATCAGATTTTCTCATCAGAAGTTCTCCGATCAGTACCGCATCGGTTCCATTTTCATAAAGTGCTTTCATATCTTCCACTCCGCGGATACCGCTCTCAGATACGAAAACTGTTTCCGAACTGACCATTTCTCTTAGCCGAATGCTATTCTTGATATCCACTGTGAAATCTTTCAGATTCCGGTTATTTACACCGATAATCTTTGCACCGATCTTCTGTGCTCTTAAGATTTCTTCTTCGTTATGTGTTTCTACCAAAGCAGATAGTCCGAGTTCGTCTGCCAACTGATGATACGCTTTTAACCTGCCATCTTCTAATACCGAACAGATCAGAAGTACTGCCGAGGCTCCCATTGCTTTCGCCTGATAAATCATGTATTCATCACAGGTGAAATCTTTTCTGAGTATCGGAATGGATACATTTTGCACAATTTCTTTCAGATACGCATCACTGCCCCGGAACCAAAACGGTTCTGTCAGACAGGAGATTGCTGCCGCGCCGCCTGCTTCATAGTCTCTGGCGATCTCTACATATGGAAAATCCGGTGCGATCAATCCTTTGGAAGGTGACGCTTTCTTTGCCTCGCAGATAAAGGATAATCCGTCTGCCCGAAGTGCCTGTTCGAATACTGGGATTTGATCTTTAATTCCTTTTTCTTCCGCCTGCCTTCGAACCTCTTCTAATGGAACTATTTTCTTTTCTTCTTCGATCCGCTCTTTCGTGCGCTCGGTAATTTTCTCGAGTATATTCATACTATTTGTTCCTCTTTTTCTTTCAAGTTGCTTCTTCCATTCTCCTGCATAGCCGGGGGGGATCAGACTTTTTATTTATTACTTTCTTCTTTAAACTGCTCCAGCTTCTTCAGTGCAAGTCCTTCGTCAATGATCTGTTCTGCTTTTCTTACACCTGCTTCGATCGAATCTGCTTTTCCTGCAAGATAGATTGCTGCTCCTGCATTCAGGCAAACAGCATTTCTCTTTGCTCCCAGCTCTTTTCCAGAAATGATATCCAATGTGATCTGTGCGTTTTCCTGAGGTGTTCCTCCTGTTAGTGCACCTTTTTCGCATCTCTCATAACCAAACTGCTCCGGTGTGATCTCATAGCTTGTAAATGTTCCGTCTTTAATCTCACAGACTGTAGTCGGTGCACACATGGAAATCTCATCTAACTTATCCTGTCCGTAAACGACCATTCCGCGGACGACTCCGAGATTCGCCATGACTCTTGCAAGTGGCTCTACAAGGCTTTCATCATAAACTCCCATCAGTTCCATGTTCGCTCCTGCCGGATTAGACAGTGGCCCAAGAATATTGAATACGGTACAGATACCAAGTTCTTTACGGATCGGTCCGACATATTTCATCGCAATATGATAATTCTGTGCAAATAAGAAACAGATCTGAATGTCTTTGAGAAGCTGAGTGCTGCGCTCCGGTGCGACATCGATCTTCACTCCAAGTGCTTCAAGTACATCTGCCGCACCGGACTTAGAAGATGCTGCACGGTTACCATGCTTTGCGACCGGGATTCCTGCTGCCGCAATCACAAAGGAGGATGTTGTTGAAATGTTAAATGAATTTGCTCCGTCTCCCCCCCCTGTTCCTACGATTTCCAGCACATCCATGTCATGCAAAAGCTTGATGCAGTGTGCACGCATTCCCGCTGCTGATGCTGTGATCTCATCGATTGTCTCACCTTTCATGGAAAGTGCTGTCAGATATGCTGACTTCTGAACATCCGATGCCTTTCCTTCCATAATCTCATTCATTACTTCTTCTGCTTCTGTATAGATGAGATTTTCTTTCTTTGATAATTTTATAATTGCTTCTTTTATCATTTCTTAATTCTCCTTCAATGCTTTTGCATAGTTAATAAAATTCTCTATCATCTGAAGTCCCTGCGGTGTCATCACAGATTCCGGATGAAACTGTAACCCAAAGATTGGATATTCTCTGTGTTCCATCGCCATGATCTCGTTGTCCTCGCTTCGCGCTGTCACAATCAGTTCTTCCGGTAGTGTCTCTTCCTTAACTGCGAGTGAATGATATCTTGCCACCTGGATTGGAAGTGTCAGATTCTGAAACAGAACACTGTCTGTCTTTACATCTTTCAGCTGTGATGTCTTCCCGTGCATCAGCTGTCCGGCGTGACCTACCGTTGCTCCGAATGCTTCCGCCATCGCCTGATGTCCGAGACAAACGCCGAGCATCGGGATTTTTCCTTTCAGCTTCTGAATTGCTTCGATACAGATTCCGGCATCAGAAGGTTTGCCCGGCCCCCCGGTGAGATCACCAGTGCCTCCGGTGCAAGTTCCAGAATCTCTTCCGGTGTGATCTGGTCATTTCGAACAACCTTTACTTCTGAATTCGTCTGATCTTTTTGTATGCCGCTTATTTCTGATTCTACTCCTGCGATAAACTGATATAGGTTATAGGTAAAGCTGTCATAATTGTCAAGTAATAGTATCATTCCAATCCTCCTTTCGCAGTTTCCACTGCCTGAAGTACTGCCCCCCCTGCCTTATTTAAACACTCCTGGAATTCATTTTCCGGGATACTGTCTGCTACGATTCCGGCTCCTGACTGTACACGAATGTATCCATTTTTCTTATAAGCAAGACGGATGGAAATGCATGTATCTACATTTCCTGCAAAATCGAGATAGCCGACTGCTCCTCCGTAGATACCTCTCTTCTCCTGTTCAAGTTCTGCGATAATCTCACATGCGCGGATCTTCGGTGCTCCGGAAAGCGTTCCTGCCGGGAGAATCGCATCTACTACGTCCAGCGCATCCTTATCTTTCCGAATCTTGCCTGTTACTGTGGAACCAATATGCATTACATGGGAATATCTCTGGATTTCCATATATTTATCAACTTTAACTGTTCCCGGCTGGCTGATCTTGCCGACATCATTTCGCCCAAGATCTACAAGCATGTTGTGCTCTGCAAGCTCTTTCTCGTCTGCAAGTAGCTCTTTCTCCAATTCCTGATCTTCCTCTTCGGTCACTCCTCGCTTCCTTGTACCAGCAAGAGGAAAAGTGCACACCTGTCCGTTTTCTAACTTCGCCAGCGTTTCCGGTGAAGCCCCCCCTGCCACTTCAATATCATCACTTGAAAAGTAGAACATATACGGAGATGGATTCGAGGTTCGAAGCACCCGGTAGGTATCAAAAAGACTTCCTTTTGCCTTCGCTGTCAGCGGATTGGATAACACGACCTGGAAAATATCACCTTCATAAATGTATTCCTTAGCTTTCTCAACCATCTTGCAATAATCTTCTTTATCCACTCCCGGATGGAACGCTTCTTCTAAAACCAGTGGTCGGAAATCTGCCTGCGCCCCGCTTCGGATCAATCGTTCCATCTCTTCTAATTCCTGCTTCGCGTTCGCATAATTTTCTTCCAGATCACCTTCCAGCTTCACGCCTGTAATCAGGATCAGCTTCTGTCTGTAATTGTCAAATACGATGACACGGTCAAATAACATCAAGTCCGCATCCCGGAAATCTCTTACTGCCGTTTTTGCTGCTGTCTTTCCTGTAGTCTCATTCTTCTCTTCCAGAACCGGCTTCAATGTCGGTTCTGCATATTTGATGTAGTCATAAGAAAAATATCCAACAAGCCCTCCTGTAAATGGCGGAAGTCCCGGAACAACCGGACTTTTATATGCTTCGAGAATTTCTCTTAGAACCTTTCCCGGATGGTCGGTTAAAACTTCCCGGATGGTCTTATCCTCATCTTCATGCCCTTCGCTGATGATCACACGCCCATCGGTACAAGTGATCTCCATCGTTGGTGCATATCCAAGGAAGGAATATCTTCCCCCCCACTGCTGTCTGTCCTCCGCACTTTCCAGCAGATAGCAATGCTTGCTTGCCGCCCGCAGCGTCCGCATCACACTAATCGGCGTAAATGCATCTGCATACAGCTCTTTGCTGATCGGAACTCGCTTGTATCTGCCTTGTTCAGCGTAGGATCTGATTTGTTCTAATGTCTTGTCCATGTGTATTCCTCCTTGAAGTTATGCTGCAAAATAAATTTCTCTTTTATCCCGATAGGAAATATATGTTTATGGTAGAAAAAAGTCCCTGACAGAATATTCCTATTCTGTCAAGGACGGTAAATCTAAATCTTTTCCGCGGTGCCACCTTGATTCACGGGTACACTCCCCCCCTGCGCTCTGTAAGATACTAACATATCTCCGGCAACTGACGTATGCCCACACGTCACAGAGTACTCGGATTCTCAAATCCTTTGACTGTGCCCTCAGCGGTCCATTTGGCAACCTGCATCTCGATCCGGCTCTCAGCTTCCCGGACTCTCTGTGCGCGCATAATTACTTTGATCTCCGCTTCATCGGTTTAAAGCGTTATTCCATTTGCTAGGAGTTTATCACTTTAAAGCGATAGTGTCAATGCACTATTTTAATCTTTTTCGCGAAATTGTTGAAAAATTTTCTCAATTTTCTTGTCTTTATTTTCTTTTTCTCTTCCATGCAAATCCGCCAACTCCTGCTCCGAGTGAGGAGAATGCAAGTCCTAATAAGCCAAGAACATTTGCCGGATCACCTGTCTTTGCGGCTTTTGATCCACTTGTTCCTTTGGAAGCTGATCCATCCGTAGTTGTTCCTGCCTTCTTTGTAACAGTCGGAGTTGCACTTCCATTCTGACTTCCCGCCTGATTTCCATTCTTTACAAGTGCTTTGATTGCTGCATTCAACTCATCTGTTGCTTTATCAACTTTTTCCTGGCTTTCTTTTGCATTTAATGCGCTCTTAGCGTCTGTCAGTGCACTCTGCAATGCCTTCCAGCTGTCAACTGTGTAATCAGCTTCTTTAAGAGCTGCCGCATCACTGATTACTTTCTCAAGGGAAGAAGTATCAACTGCTGCCGGCTCTTCTTTCTTATCGTCGTCTTTCTTATCCTCTTCTGTCTTATCTCCCTCTGCCTTAACAAGTGCTTCAACAGCTGCGTTGAGGTGGCTTACTGCCTCGTCTACAGTTGCCTGAGTTTTTGGATTTTTCAATTCATCTTTTGCTTCCTGAAGTTCCATCTGCATAGATGCCCAGCTTTCCGCTGTATAATCAGCTTCTTTCAGGGCTTCTGCTTTTGCAATAGCTGCCTCAAGCTCTGTTGTTGTGATTGTTTTATCCTCAGATGCTTTTACAATGTTCTCCTCTGTTGCCTGGAATTTGTATGTCACGTCATTATATCCAAGTGCTGTCAGTGTAATGGTCCAATATCCTGTTCCATCCGTTCCTTTCGGAAGTGTACAACGAAGAGAATCTGTCAGTCCAAGCTGGATTCCCATTGCTTTGTGCATCCAGTTATCTGCTGCAAATTTTGTTCCATAAGTAGCTTTTGCATTTGTATATGTGCTGTCATCTCCATAGTAAGTCCATGTAACAGTCTGGAGATTTGATCCAAGATCACCATAATTTCCTGTCAGATCAACTCTTAAGAATTCTCCATAAGATCCGCTTGCTTCTTTTACTGTCAGCCCTGCTTCCTCTGCTGATGGTGCTGTCTTGAGTGCCTGATCTTTGATTCCGGACTCTGATCCATTATTCACTCTTGCAGAGAAACTGAAAGATCCATCCTCATTCTTTGTTGCTGTTTTCAGACCGTTTGTATTCTCTGTTACATTGGCAACCAGTCCTGTATAGCTTACCAAATTCTTTTCTGAATATCCTCCCGCAAGTTCACTTCCGTTTTCGATCACACGATAGCTTGCTTTCAGTGCATCCAGATCAGATGTTTTTACTTTCACCGGCACATATTTCAGTCCGAGTACATCATACTCTGTCATCTTTGTTGTTGCACCGGATTCTTCTGTAATCTCTCCTCTGTTAAATGTAATCTTGCTTCCGTCTGTCAGAACTGCAGTAGTTCCATCTGTCCAGTACTCTACTGCATACTCTTTTCCATTTTCCGCCTTGATTACTGCGTTGCACTGGAAAGAACCTCTGTGAAGTCCATGATTTACTGTAGCTCTTGTTACAGTATCGAATGCACCTTGTCAGACTCTCCTTTTGAATCCTTTGCATCTGAAGAAGATGTATCTCCTGCTGCCTGCACATTTTCAGCAGCCCAGTACTCTGCCCAGCTAAGTCCTACATATGCGTAAGTATACTCACTCTCCTGTGATAAAGTATAAGTGAATTCACAATCCTTTGCATAGCCTGTTGCTTTCACTGTAATCTTAAATTCCTGTCCATTTTCTGCATTCTTAAACGGAGCTGCAGTTGTATCAATTGTTCCATCTTCTTTGATGATCTTCACTGCACGTTTTCCTGTTGCCGCATACTCTGTTCCGTCAACTGTTACGGATTCGATATTCTTTACATAAGAAGTTACATCCTCTGCTGCATATCCTTCTGCCGCTACAAGTGCTGCACTTTCACTGTTAAATACAACCGGTACAGCTTCTGTTGTCAATTCAAAATCTGTCGTAAGATCTGCATATTTTCCGGATTTATCAGATACTTTCAGAGTATATTTGCCTATCTCAGCGCCTTTTGTCTTATAGGTAAGTACTCCGTCTTTTACCTGAACATCCTCAAGACCTTCAACTGTATATTCTGCCTGATAATCGTCAGGAAGGCCTTCTACAGTTACATTTACTTTTCCACTTTCAACATCTGCATTCTCTGCTGCGATAGTTCCATTGAATTTAACCGGCACATACTGATCTGCATCAATCTCATAGATTCCATTATCTGTGTAATATGTGATTTTATTGATTGTCTGACCCATCATCTTTTCATAATTTTTTGAGTCCAGTGTGTTTCCATGAGATGTTGTCACAAATCCTGTACTCCATGCCAGTTCTTTCTTTTTCCAGATATTTTCAAGATGACGAAGTCCGTAGTTGTCTCCTTCTTTTGTGCTGATCACAACTCCATATACTGTATTAACTGTTTCTGGGAGTCCATTTACATCTAATTCATAATCTCCATACTTTGTATCTGTTGTGAAATCAATTGATGCATCACTCAACTTCTGTGCAGTTGCACCTTTCACTTCACTAAAGCTGAGGGAACCATCTGCATTTACTGTTGCTTCCTTATAATAGGAAGGAGTCTCACTTAAAATATAGTAAGAATAGCTTGCGCTCTCGAATAACGCATCTTTTCCATTATATTCTGTTGTTGTCTCTTTTCCTTTCATATTCACTGTAATAGAAAGCTTGCTGTCATCTGTGATCTGTGTATAGTTTTTCAATACAGATGCATCACTAATCTTAACCGGATATGTAATACCTGTAATATCTGTTCCATCACTGTTTACATGATAAGATCCAGCTACAAGTGTTGATCTTGTTTTCGCTTTTGTAGCGGAGGATACACTGTCTGCTCCTGCTACCTGATCAGCTGCATAAAATTCAGAATATGGAATATTCATCAACACATACATTTCTTTCGCAACTTCTGCCTTTTTCAATGCCTTCACTGCTGCATTCAACTCATCTTCCGCTGTGTCCACTGCACTCTGGGATTCCTTTGCTTTCAGAGCTGCCTTCGCTACAGTTAATTTTGTCTGCATTGCACTCCAGCTGTCTGCTGTATAATCAGATTCTGTCAGTTTCTCAGCCGCTGCGATTGCTGACTCCAGCTTTGCTGTGTCAATGGTAACTGTCTCCCCCCTGCTACCGGAGCTGACTGGATTGCTTCAAGTGCAGCTTTTTTAATTGCATCAGAAGTACGTGTTGCACCGGAAACTGTATCCCAGCTGTTAATTGTATCTTCTGTAGCGGCCTGGCCTTCAAGCTTTGTTTTAAATCCTTTTGTTTTGGAATATGCTTTATTAAAGTAGGATGCATTTCCTTCGTCATATCCTTCTTTCGGTGTAACTGTGATCTCAGAGAATTTTCCATCCTCTACTTTCAAGCTTACTTCTACATCATATTCTTCCCACTCATCGTCACTGTCATCTTCTGTTCTGGTTACATGAGCCGTCTTTGTATAAGTTCCATCCTTTGCAGTCTGACTTCCTGTTGCCGCAAAGATCGTTGACGGGCAAAGTCCTACTACCATAGACATTGCCACTGCCATGGACATTGCCTTTACTTTCATTTCTTTGTTTTTCATAGAAACCTCCTTTTTAACTAAAATAGTTACATACAGATCCTGCCTGTCGCAGTTCTGCTTTCCTGCTTCCGCATGGAATATATTATCAAGTTAGTTTTTGCTAACCCGTAATCAAAAAGTATTATTATCTATACTGTCCTTACAGCTTCTTTCTTCACAACCGGTAAAATCTTTCCTGCGACAATTCCAATCACGAACCCTGTCACTGTTCCTGCCACAAGAAGAACTGGCAGATAATAAATCAGTTTCAGATTCTCCACCACTGCCATCGCAACAAGAATCTGTCCTATGTTATGAAAGACGCCGCCAGTGATACTGACTCCTACAATGGAAATTCCATCCATCTTCTTTACAAGTACCATGGCAAGAAGGCTGACAACCGCCCCCCCTGCCAGACTGTAAATGATCGACATTCCATTTCCAAAAAGAAATCCTGTCAGAAGTACACGCAGTACCGATACCGCCAGTACCTCCGGAATTTCCAGAAAATAAAGACCTGTAACAGTGACCAGATTAGCCACTCCAAGCTTCATCCCCCCCGGCACTCCAAAATTAATTGGGATCAGGCTTTCCACATAACTAAAAATCATTGCCAGCGCAACAAGCATTGCCATATTCGCAAGTTTTTTATTTCTATTCATACATTCTCCTTTACAGTCGAACAATTGATTTATTTAGAAATTGTATCCGGTAAATGTTCCTTTTCATTTTGAGAATCATCAGAATTCTCAACTTCTTCTATTTCTACAACCAGCTTATGAGGCAGGCAGACAATGGTCTGTGTCCGGTTATTGATCTTCCCCTGCTCTTCGCAATATCCATCCGGACAGTCAGCCTCTTCCATGTAAGCTTTTCCATCCTCAATCCGGATACGGTTGTAAAAATCTCCTTCCTGCACTTCGATCACCTGGTCTTCATCCAAAGCATATCTTCCGTAAACTTCTCCGTCCACCTTGATCACAACCTGTTTTTCCTGATTTTCTTTTTGTCCGTTTTCCTTTGCCTGTACATACTGCATCAGATTCATCACAAGAAACAGTACACATGCCGCAAAGAGGATTCCGCCTCCTAAAAACAGATCTTTTTTCTTCATCTATTACACTCCTGCCCAGATCATAATTACAAGTAACAGAATTGCCCGAAGAATCGTAAACCAGAATTCATTTCCCTTCAGACCTTTGATTCCTGTATGGATATGCTTCTTTGGACAGGTATCAATACATTTCTGGCATTGGAAACAATCTCCCTCGACTTTGAGTGATCCGTCTTCCGGGAGTCCGATCCCGGATGGACATTTCTTCGTGCATCCGCTGCAGCCTTTGATGCAATTTTCTCTGTCGCGGTGCAATGCAAAGAACGGAAGCACCGGAAGCAATGAGAATACTGCTCCCATCGGACACAGATTCCGACAGAAAAATCTTTCTTCCAGACACATCCCCCCCACAATAATAAGAAGTAGTAATATCACTCCCGGCAAATATCCCTGCAAATGGAAATTTCCTGCATGCAGCATAGAAAAAACATCCCACGGGCTTGTCCCTTTTGCCTTTCCATATATTCCTGCAAAACAAAGTACTGCGATTACGGTCAACACCAGATATTTCAAATAGCTTAACTTCTCTGTGATCTTTTCTGAAAGCAGCACCGGCTTTTTCTTTTTCTTCTTAAAACACCAGATATAAAATGCATGAATTCCATCTCCAAGACTTCCGAATGCACATGCGAATCCACAGAAGAATCTTCCGAAAAGAATCGTATACGCGCAGAGAACTATAAGCACCGTTACAAAAGAGGTCAGCCCGATTACCTCGCCTGCTCCTATCTGTGTAAAAATGTATTTCACGCCGGCAAATGCCGCTGTATACACAGATGGCAGAAACAGAAAATAAAGGATCTGAATCAAGGCACGAAGCCAAGTATGCAATTTTTTAATTTCTTTTGCTTTCAAATTATGTATATTCAACTTCTTCAAACTACTTTACCGCCTGTTCTAATGCCTGTTCTGCTGCATTTTTAATTCCTGTCGAACTGAACGTTGCGCCGCTGATCGTATCAACTTCTGCACTCTGCGCCTCTATGATCTTTGGAATGATATCTTCCGCCATTGCAAGATATGCACTGTCTTCCTTCTCGGCGGAAGTCACTTCTACCGCTTCAATCTTTCCATCTTTTACAGTAACTTCTACCGCAACCGTTCCGCCAAATCCATCCGCTTCTCCGGTATAGGTTCCATCCTTGTATCCTGCTCCATCTCCTGAATCACTCCCTGACTCAGAATCACTGCTGGCACCAGATGACTGTACCTCCAACTGTGCATTCAGTTTTGCGATTTCCTCATCCTTTGCACGGACATCCAACACTTCGTTATATCCGAAAAGGACACCGACGATTGCCAGCAGACTAAACAGTCTTACGATAAACTCTTTCATCCTACTGCGCCTCCGTCTCTTCTGGTCTTAAAGCCATTTCCAGTGCCTTTTTGCATCCGTCAATAATCGCATTCGAAGAACAGGTTGCTCTGGATACCGTATCAATTTCTTCCGGCATTCCTTTGGTAATAATCTGGGAAACGACACCTTTTTTGCTTGAAGTTCCATTTGCCGCCTTCTTGATATAGCTGTCATTTGCTGCATCCCCATCTCCTGACACGTCAGTAATGGATACAATTTTGTCATTTCGTATTGTCACCTTCATAGAAAGCTGATACTCTGTAAAATCTTCATCCTCATCCGGTTTACACGGTATACTCACCTCATAAGTTCCATCGATGTATTTTGTCTTCACTTCTTCCTCTTGATCTGACTTCTTTTTCTCAAGCTGTGCAACTGCAAGGTTCAGATTCTCCACCGCTTTGTCAACAGCCTGCTGTTCCACTGTTTCATTCGCAGCTGTTTCCAACAGCTCTTTTGCATCATTCAGTCGGAGACTCAGAACCGCCCAGCTACTCTGCGTATACTCCTCCATCACAAGTGCTTCTGCTGACTTGACTGCATTTTCCAGTTCCGTTGTATCTGCTTTCTCTTCAATGGATTCTCCATTCGTTACTTTCTCCGCCTGTTTCAAAGCATTCTTGATTGCTCCGATAAGTCCCTTAGAACTGTAAGTTGCACCAGATACAGTATCTACATCTGTATTCTGATTTTTAAGCACATTTTTCACTACATCCATTGCGCGGTTGAAAAATGCTTCATCATCTGATGTCTCTGTGACTAAAATCGCTTTGATCGTATGCTCCTGGATCACCACAGCTACCGATACATCTCCACTGTATCCTTCCGCTGTTCCATAATAGATTCCTTCTTTGTATGGAACTGTTCCGGTTGTGGATGTACTCTGATCCTGACTGTAAGAACTGTTCGAGCCATTCGTCTCTGAAGAATCCGAAGTCGCTCCATTTCCACTCACTGCCGCCTGACTTAATGCATCTCTTACTGCCTGGATGATTCCAACCGAACTGTACGTTGCTCCAGACACGGTATCTACATTGGTGCTCTGACTACTGATGATCGCATTGATCAGTGCAGAGGCTTTGGAAATGTATTCGCTTCCATCTTGATTCTCCATAATCTGGATGTCTATGATCTTTCCGCCACTGATCTCAACCTTTACTTTCAGTGTTCCGCCAAATCCAGTCCCTGTTCCGTAATAAGTTCCGTCCTTATATGCTGCCGGGTCTTCCACTGTTGCGACAGAAGTAGAACTTCCTGCTGCCGCTCCGCCACCAGACTGTGACTGTCCTGTTGTTCCGCTGTCTTTTTCTCCTGTCAGTGCATTCTTCACCGCACTGATGATTCCCCCCCGGGAACTATAGGTTGCCCCCCCTGAAACAGTATCAACTTCCAATGTCTGTCCTTCGATGATCTTATCGATCACCGCCTGTGCGCGTTTAAAAAATGCCGCATCATCCGAAGAACTCAGAATATCGATTGCAACGATCTGTTTGTCTTTGATTTGAACCGCAACCGTGATCTCTCCTACATAACCTGTTCCAGTTCCCTTATAAACACCATCCGTCAGATCAAAAGAACCTTTTACCGCCTGCTCCTGCTCTTCTGACTTTGTAGTCTCTTCTTTTACAGAATTCGTTTGCTCCTGCGCTGCATAAACCGGTGGCTGATATCCACTCAGAGTGCCTGCTACACAGGATGCCACAACTGCTACCGAAAGTACCGGTGCAAATGGTTTCAGCTTCTTTCCTGTTTCTTTTAAATCCATTTTTCCTCCAAAATCTACTCTGTCTTACACTTTTCTATCGAATGATCTCAACTGTTCTCTCCGTTGAAAAATCATTTTCCAGCCTTCTGTTACATATAGCGTCCCATCATCACTCATAAGGATTGCATCAAAATCATCCTTATGTTCTCTCCAGAAATCTGCCGCTTTCTCTTTTCCCATAATAAAAAGTGAAGTAGACAGTCCATCTGCCAGTGTTCCATCCTCACTTACAATTGTTACAGAGACAAGTCCACTTTCTGCCGGGTATCCGGTCTTTGGGTCAATGATGTGATGATACGTCACACCATCCTGTTCAAAATACCGTTCGTATCCCCCTGAAGTGATAACAGCCTTATCCTGAACACTCAGAATTCCCAGATAATCTTCTGTGTCATCGGGACTCTGCACTGCAATCTTCCATTTCGTTCCATCCGTCTTTGTTCCGAGTGCCTGCACATTTCCGCCAAGATTCACTAATCCACTTGTGATTCCATTGTCTTTGTAAATGTCCATAATTCTGGATGAGGTATATCCTTTTGCAATTCCTCCGAGATCGATTTTCATTCCTTCTACACCGAAAGATATCTTTTTCGTTTCTTTGTCATAAGAAATATTTCCCGCATCAGTGAGTGGAAGAAGCTGATCCAATGTGTCCTGTGACGGAACCTGAAAGTTCTGTGTTGGGAATCCCCCATGCTTCCATCACCGGATAAATCGCAATATCAAACGCCCCATCTGTCTTCTGATAAAGTTCCAATGCGCGTTCCGTCAGATAACCTGCATCTTCGGAAAGCTCTGCACTTCCATCTGCGTTCAGTTTTGCGATCTCGCTGTCTGCATCTCCTGTCGATAAAAGTGCGTCCAGACGCTCAATCTCTGCCTGTGCCGCATCAACAGCTACCTCTGCATTTTCTCCATACGCAGTCACTGTCATATAGGTATCCATTGCAAAAACATCTCTGGATGCTTCTTGAATATCCTTCGACTGATTCTGTGCACTTTCTGACGATGTTTCGGATTTATCTGCTGTCTTCTGTCCGCATCCGACCAACAGGGCCGATGCACAAAGACAGACTGCAAGTAAACATTTTATATTTTTTAATTTCATGTAATCGCTCCTGGTTATACTTTTCTAACTCATGTTAGTCTAACTAACTCCGTAAGTATACAGGATGTCTATTATACAGTCAATTGGATTTTTATTATTTGAGAACTTTTCTCATTTATCTGTTTTAAACTTATATATTTTTCTCATGAACAAAGAATGTGCCTCGGCACATTCTTGCGCCTGCGGCGTTGCTAAGCGCCAGTGGCGCTTGTTTAGCAAGGACCGAAGTGGAAACGTAGACCGCTTGCGACACCTACCTTGTACGCCGCAGTGCGCATCCTGAGCGGAGCGTTTTTTATATATTAGGAAAGGACTTTCCTAATATATAAAAAGAGAGACGAAAATTTCATCTCTCTTTTCCTTTGCTTTCTATTCTTTTTTACTTCCTCGAGAAAATATGTTTCACAAATACATAGATCATAATCACCACTGCCATCAGATATCCGAACGCACCAAGTGCCGGGATTCCCATAAACTTCGGTGTCATATCCGTTGTACAGATAATACTTGAACTGATCAGAAGTGCCATGACCCACAGACCCATAACAATATTCCTTACAAGTCGTCTTAAAAGAAATGCCAGATCCTTTGACACACGCAGATCCAGGTTTACTTTTGACTGACCTTTCATGAATTCATCCATTAAGTCCGTTGTCATGGATGGAAGGTCAATCATCTTCCGCACAGATTTCAAAAGGCTTCTTCCTGTGTTCTTCAATTCCTTCTTAAAGTTAAAATTGTGAAGAAAATCCGCAGCAAGTCTTGCTCTGGCAATCTCCACCATATTGATATCCGGTGCGATATTGGAAAGTACACCTTCCATATGCGTAAGTCCTCTGGCAAGCATCGTCAGTCCATGTGGCATCATGATCTTATTTTCTTTCATGACTTCCATCAGATCCGTCATGACCTCTGCCACATTAATCTTGCCCATATCGGTACTTCCGTATTTCAAAAGCAATCCTTCAATGTCTTCATAAAGTTTTCTCTGCTCCGGTCGTTCTTTGAATTCACCCAGTCCAAGAACCGCCTTTAGGATCAGACCAACATCATTCAGTGCAACGCCTTCGATCGCAAGCGTGATCATCTCACGGTCATGCTCTGTCAGTCGTCCCATCATACCCATATCAATCCAGACAATCTTTCCATCACGGATCTTAACATTTCCGGAATGCGGATCAGCGTGGAAGAACCCATCATCCATTACTTGCTTAATATAGTTATCTACAAGTTTGCTTCCAATTTCTTTCAGGTCATAGCCATCTTCGAGCAGCTTATCCTTCTCATCAATACCGCAACCATCAATATATTCCATCACCAGCACATGAACGGTCGTATACTGCTGATACAGAACCGGTGTCTGAACAAAATTGACATCTTTATTTCTTCTGGCAAATTCTTCGATATTCGATGCTTCGGTCAGGAAATTCATCTCATCTCTTGTCACTGACCAGAGTTCGTCAAGCACAAGATCAAAATCAGCCATTCCTTTCAGACTGATCGGCGGCATCAGCTTGATTGCTTTACGGATAAACTCAATGTCCCGCGCCATCATCTCATAAATGCCTTTTCTCTGAATCTTAACGACAACCTCTTCTCCTGACTTTAAGACTGCTCTATGTACCTGCGCAATTGATGCAGAACCGATTGGCGTCTCTTCGATTGATGAAAAAACTTTCTTCCAGGAGCGTCCGTAAGACTCGTCGATTACAGACACTGCCTCCTCGAAGGGCATCGGTCTTGCATCCGTACATAATTCCATCAATTCATCACAATAGGCCTTTGGAAGAATGTCAGAATGGAGTGCCATGATCTGTCCGATCTTCACAAAAGTCGGACCAAGATCCTCCATGATCAAACGAAGTTTCTTCGGACTAAGTCCACGTGTAATATTATGTTTTCGAAGTACAGAAATAATCTCTCTAAATCTTGAATTATTTGTTCCCTTTTCTTTCTCACTCATATCTGTATTCTCCTGCTGTCTCGGTGACGAGTTCCTCTTTTCTTCAGTATCCCTTGCTGATAGTTCAAAAGTAATAGTCACTTTTTTCTTTCTTGAGAAAGCAGAGAAGCCGCTTTTCGGCAGCTTCTCTAATATTTTTACTCTTCTTTTGTCTCTTCCTCAACAACTTCTGCATCATCTACATTTTCAACATCTTCCGCTGTATCTTCTGCATCTACCTCTTCTGCTTCCGAATCTACGGTTGACTCTTTCGCCTTGATCTGAGCCTTCAGTGCTTCTAACTGCTCCGGTGTCATCTTGTCGAGAAGTTCGCTCAACTCTTCCGGTGTAGTGACTTTGACTTTCACATTCACATTGTTCTTTACTGTCTGCTTCAGATTATGCTTGAGTTCCTCATTCAGAACCTTGCCCTGCTCCACTGTAAGCTCGCCTTTTTTTACCATATCATCAAGAACGTCCTTTGACTTCTCTGCAGTTGTAGCAACCGCTCCGATTCCAGCCAGTATTACCTTCTTTAAGTTGTCTGTTAATTTTTCCATAATGCCTGTCTCCTTCCGTAAATGAT
This sequence comes from Mediterraneibacter faecis JCM 15917, assembly GCA_001312505.1. Classification (GTDB taxonomy): domain Bacteria; phylum Bacillota; class Clostridia; order Lachnospirales; family Lachnospiraceae; genus Mediterraneibacter; species Mediterraneibacter faecis. The sequence goes on along the minus strand of BBDW01000014.1, from coordinate 9,808 downwards.
CTGTTTCCAGATTCAAAACTATAATTAGATTTTACAACTTTCTCTTCATCTCGTCTAGTATTCGATTTTATTTTCTGTGCTTGTTTCACAATAATTTAATAAACCCTTTATAATTTTCAAAACTTTTCCACAAAAAAAGCTTAAAATGTTACATTTTCAACCTTTTGTAACTTTTCTTTTTTATTTACGCTTGTTAAAATAAAGACATAGTACATCGGGAATATCTCTAAAGCTTCCCGAAAATCTGTTTTTAAAAAAGGAGATCGAAAATCATGGCAAACAGAATTATGTTAAATGAAACATCTTATCATGGAGCAGGCGCAATCAAAGAGATCGCTACAGAAGCAAAAGCAAGAGCATTTAAGAAAGCTTTTGTATGTTCTGACCCTGATCTGATCAAATTCGGAGTTACAAAGAAAGTAACAGATATTCTTGATGAAAATGGACTTGCTTACGAAATTTATTCTGATATCAAAGCAAACCCAACAATCGAAAATGTACAGCACGGAGTAGAAGCATTCAAGAAAGCTGATGCAGATTACATCGTTGCAATCGGTGGTGGTTCTTCTATGGATACTTCCAAAGCAATCGGTATCATCATCGCAAACCCGGAATTTGAAGATGTAAGAAGCCTTGAAGGTGTTGCACCGACAACAAAACCTTGTGTTCCGATCATCGCAGTTCCAACAACAGCCGGAACAGCTGCTGAGGTTACAATCAACTACGTTATCACAGATGTTGAAAGAAAGAGAAAATTCGTTTGTGTTGACCCACATGACATGCCGGTTATCGCAGTTGTTGACCCGGATATGATGTCCTCTATGCCAAAGGGACTTACAGCTTCCACAGGTATGGATGCCCTGACACATGCAATTGAAGGATATACAACAAAAGCTGCTTGGGAAATGACAGATATGTTCCATATCAAAGCAATTGAGATCATTGGAAAATCTTTAAGAAGCGCTGTTGCAAATGAAAAAGAAGGCCGTGAAGGAATGGCTCTTGGACAGTATATCGCAGGAATGGGATTCTCTAATGTAGGTCTTGGAATCGCTCATTCTATGGCTCATACACTTGGTGCTGTATACGATACTCCACACGGTGTTGCATGTGCTATGATGCTTCCAATCGTTATGGAATACAATGCAGATTGTACAGGTGAGAAATACCGTGAAATCGCAAGAGCACTGGGCGTTAAAGGTGTTGACGACATGTCTGTTGAAGAATACAGAAAAGCTGCTGTTGATGCTGTTCAGAAACTTTCTGTTGACGTTGGAATCCCGACAAAACTGGAAGCTCTGAAAGAAGAAGACCTGCAGTTCCTCGCTGAGTCTGCTCACGCTGATGCTTGTGCACCGGGTAATCCGAAAGATGCAAGTGTAGAGGATCTGAAAGAGCTCTTTAGAAAGCTTATGTAAATTGATTTCTGATACACGGACGAAAATTCTGAAATGTGATAAGCTGTGATTCCTTCAAAGGATGACGCATCGAATCTGGCTCAGGGTTACGTGTACTGATAATTCTAGGAAAAACTTAAGATTACTAAATACAAAGAAAGGTTTGGAAAACTCACTGCCGCTCAGACAGTTTCCAAACCTTTCTTTAACGTAACCTTAAGTTTTTCAAGTATTATCAAGCACACTCCACATTCACCATCTTCGATGCGTCATCCTTCTTCGGAGATTCACTTTATCCCACATTTCCGAATTTTCTGTGTATAGAAATAGATTTACGGAATATACGAAGGGGGTGAAATGATTCGCACATTTTTTTGTGTGTAGAAATAAATCTATCTACAACAATCCACGTTCTTTAAAGACGTCTCTTAGTTCTGCGGGCATGGATTCGGAGAGGAATCTAGCCAGGGTTTCGGGGGGTGGCTTTGTGATTGCGAGAACCCATTGGACCGTCATGTAAATGGAGCCTTGGCAGTACATTTCTAACTGAAAGCGAATCTTGTCGGACATCTTTTTCCCGGTGTTTCCTTCGATACGATCGGTATAAAATTGTGTGATCAGTTCAAAGTCGTGATCACGCAAACAGTTCTGGTCGTCATTTTTAAATGCCGCACGAAAGAAAAGTGTTTCTTTCTGAATGTATTGAAATTTATTTACAAGACTTTCATAGACTGTTTGTCCCTCTCCCATATGTTCAAAGGATTCAATCAGTATCTTGTCAAAATACCAGTTGATCAAATCGTATTTATCCTGAAAATTCCGGTAAAAGGTCTGACGTGTCACTCCGCATTCTTCTGTGATCTCTTTCACAGTGATCTTTTCGACCGGAGCTTTTTTCATGCATTCTTTCATTGCCTCTGCCAACCGGTATTTTACTTTTTCTCCTGACTTGTATGTTTCTGCCATAACTTTTTCCTTTCCACTCCAAGCAGTTCAAGCAGTTCTTCATGCGGGTATTCTTCGTCTTCCTGGTAAATATCCACGTAATTCATTGCAGCGCCTCCATCTACGAATGCAGGAAACAGGAAACCGCATTCCGGTTCGCCCGGTTCATATTCTCCGCTTAATGGACAGATCACGCATAAAATGTATTCATACATTCGTTCTGATTCTCCCTGACGTATATGATCCAGCCCCTTCGCCGGAATGTCATATCTGTCATGAAAAACATAGATTGCATAATCTTCATCTGCCTGGTAATGTTCCCCCGATAATCTCATAAAATGTCTCCATCAGAGCATCATTTTTCAAGCCACAGGCACGCATCCCCATCAGAAGCTTCCACATACTGTCCGGATTTCTTTGATCATCAGAAAACTTATATTCCTTCAGATTTTTATTTGTTTTTGCAAACGGCACTTTCTTCGCAAGTGCCAGATTCTTCTCCTGTTCTGCCGGGCTTAATTTCAGGAAACTGGTGTTAAATGTTCCATCTATAAATCCGTCTATATCCATATATCCCCCCCCGGCGATCCGAGTGATCGATGTCCGTTTCACTGTCATTCGTCTGGTCAGCGCCAGCATATCTTCTCGATTGATCATAATCTTTTCCCTCCGGCTCTCTGTTTATCCCTACAAATCTCTGCATATCTCGACAGCTTTCTGTTCGTCTCAAACATCTTCCGCCTGTCTACATCAGAGATTCTTCTGTCTTATCCGCTCTGTCAATCCTCGAAGCATTAACGGTTCCACGCCGCTACTTTTTTCTTCCTCTTTTTCCTCCGCCTGCATGATCACATCACGCACCTTCTGCATTCTCTCATCAAGAGCTGAGCTGATCTGTGCACAGTCCATCATCTCTTCTGCCAGATACTTACTCTGATCTTCCGGAATACTCTTTTTATAGCGAAGCTTATGCTCCAGGCTCGCCCAGAAATCCATCGCGATCGTACGAAGCTGCACTTCAACTGTGATCATCTTTTTTCCTTCTTTTAAGAAAATCGGAGTCTTCACGATCAGATGAAGACTTCTGTAACCACTTGGCTTTGGATTTGCAATGTAGTCTTTTTTTTGAATTAAAATTACATCGTCCTGATCAAGGAAGCATTTCGCAAGTTTATAAATGTCATCCTGAAAAGCGCAGATCACACGCACACCGGCAATATCCTGAATATTTTCTTCGATTGCATCAATCGTCAATGGAATATTTTTACGACGAATCTTCTTCAGCAGACTCTCCATAGATTTTACACGCGTCTTAATACTCTCAATCGGGTTGCGGTCATACTCCAGCGAATACTGTTCGCTCAGCACCTTAAATTTCGTCTCAACTTCCATGATCGCACACTGATAATAAGCCATCATCGTATTGACCGGCTTTAAATTCTCCTGTACAAAGTCAATAAATTCATCTGAAAGAAGACTGTTTCTTACAAAGTCCTCTCTTCTTTTCTCGATTCGTTCTTCTAATTCTCGTCTACCCATTTGTTTCTTTCATCTCTCTTTTCTTGCTTTTTATAAGATTGACCTGATCAGATACTTCCATTCTGCCAGATATTCTCTAAGCATATTGTTTGGCAGATACAATGGATTCGAGCCTGCAGCAATTGCTTTCGCTGACTTTAATCCCTCACCTTTTGTAATCTGCATTGCCCGAAACATATGGAAATCATTTGTGATAATTCCCACACTTGCTCCGTTTTTCATATATTTTTTACTATATTTTATATTCTGCTCTGTTGTCTTCGATTTGTCTTCCAGAATCAAACGGTCTTTCTCAATTCCGGCCGCTTCCACATAATCAGCCATCGCCTGCGCTTCCGTACATGGCTCGTTATACCCCCCCTGTCCACCTGACACAATACAGATTGTCTCCGGATTTTTCTCCAGATAATCGATTGCTGTGTTCAAACGATGCTTCAGCACTTTGCTCGGTCCATCTGCTCTCACCTGTGCACCAAGCACTATGATGTAGTCCAGATTTTCATCTGCCTTCGCATGCATCTGACTGATAATGCATCCTTCGATAATCACAAAGGAAACTACAAATACAAGCAGTATTCCCCTTAATATCCACATCATCCACATCGGAAGTCTTGCCCATCCATCCAGAAATGTAATTGCTGCGCATCCTCCAAGCAATGCAGCCAATACAAACCAGATCAGGAAGAATCCCGTCCCAGATCCATTTCCGCTCATCCAGAATCCATACCAGGCAAATAACACTGCAAATAAAATACATATTATAGTTACTGTCATTTTTCGCTTTGTTCTCACTTTCCACTTTCTCCAAGAATCAGTCGAAGCAGTGTCTTGTCAAGCATGATTGTCCGGTTCCATGGATTCAGAATGATACCTTCAATCTCATTCTCCTGTACAGCAGACTGGAATAATGGTTCGATTGCTGTCAAAAATGTAGACATCACACTATTAGAACCTTTTAATTCTTCCTCAAAACTTGTAAATGCACTCCACCACTTCTTTCCATCAGCTGTCTTCACTGCCTGTATCTTCAGTTGTTCTGCAACAGAAGGCTCTACCGCAAGAATCAATTGTCCTTCTTCTTTCATTCGTCTACGGATCATTGTCAACGCATGTGCTAAAAGTTCCTGAGATGGTTCCTGCTGGAGTGCAAAAATTGCTTCCTCAATCTTCTCGTTTCCTTTCAGTCCTTCATCTTTTGTATCGTTATTCTGCATCTTCATCCTTGCTACTCCTTGTAAGTTACTTCTATTTTTAATAAATCATCTCATTATTTCATATCTGATATCATCTAAGTATATCATAAAAAGAGAGAATAATGTGATATTTTAAATTTGTTTCACACTATTCTCTCTTTTTTAATTTTCCTCAATATGACTTTGGATTCTTCCCATTTATCTAAGACACAAGTTCCTGCATCAGCTCATGTACACTCATCATCTGATTGATCCGTCCGACATTACTTCCGCAGAACACAAGTCCATTTTCCACGTCACCTTTGACCGCATCAATCAACGCCTTCGTGATACAGTACGGAACTTTTCCCGGATTACATTTTGCTAAGCAATTATAACATTTCTTAATAGGCTCTTTTTCTTTCTCGACACGCTCGATCAATGCATTGCGAAGAGCACGCCCCGGCATTCCAACCGGACTTTGGATAATCTGGACATCCTCTTCTTTTGCATTGATATAGGCCTGCTTATACGCCTCTGACGCATCACATTCTTCTGTTGCCACGAACCTGCTCGCAATCTGACTCCGTCTGCTCCAAGTTCCAATGCGTGATCAATATCTGCTCTGTCGAAGATTCCCCCCAGCAACGATCACAGGAATCTTCTTCTCGTATCGCTTTTCATACTCTTCCTTACAGGCAATGATCTGACGGATCTCCTCATCATAATCCATCGTATCAATCTCATCTAACTGCTCTCTTGAAAAACCAAGATGTCCTCCGGCTTTCGGACCTTCTACAACAAGAAAATCTGCTGTTCTGTCATACTTATGCGCCCACATTTTCAAGATCAGCTGCGCAGCTCTTTTAGAAGAAACGATTGGCGCGATCTTCGTTCTGCAAGTCTCACTGACCAGCTCCGGCAGGTTCATCGGAAGCCCTGCGCCACTGATGATCACATCTGCACCTGCTGCCACGGCCTCTTTCACATGCTCCGCATAATGCTTCAGTGCAACCATAATATTTACACCGACAAGACCATTTCCCTGCGCGAGTTCCTTTGCTCGCTTGATGTGCTTGTGGATTGCTCTGTTGTTACATGCAGCCTGATCCTTCTCAAACCCTTCTTCATCATAACCAATCTGCGCTGTCGAAATAATTCCAACTCCGCCTTCTTTCGCCACTGCACCTGCAAGGGAACTTCTGCTGACACCTACTCCCATGCCGCCCTGGATAATCGGGAGCTTCGCAGTCAGATCACCTATTTTTAATTGTTTGTTTATACTCATTTTCAATTCTCCTGTATTTTATTTTGAATTTCAAACTATTTTAAGTATAAACTATTTTATTAAAATGTCAAGGAATATTGATTTTACGGATTAATCCGCAGATAAAAAACCCCCCCGTTTTGATAGGCTCTTGCGATAACATATGATGATTCATAAAATGCACTAGTGACTCCCAGGCGGATTCCCGATTCCATTTGCTCCGGTTCTAACAGGCAATGATCCATTCGTTGACTTTGCTTCTCAATTTTTCAATTCTTGGGTAACGGTATGCCTCTCTTCTTTGACTTGCTTTGCAGTTTTGCGCTTCTCGGGTAACGATACGCTAGGAACTAACTGTAAAAACAAAAAGCAAGTCAACAAATGCAACCAAAACAGTTCTCTTGGAATTGCAAAATCATAAAAATAGAATCTCCCCCCCTCATATCTGCCGGAACCAATTAGATTCCATTAGGTATGAGGGAGATTCTATTTTTTAATCAAGTGCCAATGTTTTGGGTTTTATTGTTACAAATTGGCAATTCTTGATTCATGCGAAAAACTTAATTCAAATAATGGATCAATCTACAACAATCAGGCGTCCTTCAACTTCACGGCAAAGATGCGGTGTAACCATCATATATTCTTCTACAATATCTCGACTTGATGTGGCCAGTACACGAGGAAGTGCATTTTTTTTCGTTTCTTCCAGTGAAATATCCATAAAATCAGAGATATTCATAAAGTGATATTTTGAAAGAGCAATAGAATATAACTGATGCTCTTCAATAGGCTGGTCATTGAGACTAAGTTTCCGGAAAACCTGTTCTTTACGCGACCATATAATCTGCATACCGTGGGAGAACTGATAGAACTCCGTATGTTCTCCAAGAAAGGCTTCTTCGCGCAGGATAAAACGTAGCATATGTTCTAACTGTGCTCCGGTTACTTTCAGCATATAGACAGCTTCATCATATGGCAGGCATTCTACCAGGCTGTGATAATGTACGACAGGTCCCAATTCATAACTTCTGACTTCACCGGAACCGAGAAGCATCAGATCAATTCCAAGGCTGTCTTTCAGAATATCTGCGATCAGGTTACCAAGAGCTGTTTCCTGATTGCGGAGTGGATGCGTCAGACATTTGGTGAATCTTGTTACAATACGATCATACTTCTTGTCAGTTTCCCGCTTATACTGTGTTATAAATTGTTCCATAGCTTCGTCTTTTAGCGCAGTATCGTTGTTGATCGGAATCAACTGCCAGGTAAATGTATCGATTGCATTAAGATCAGTATCTACCATAATATCAAAGCGTCCGATCTGATCTGTGCCTGTACCGGCTTGCACGATATAGATATTATTAACAAGTGCAGGTTCTTCCAGAAACGTGTGTGAATGCCCACCGATGATTACATCCACACCCCCCCAGGCTGGATCCAGTAAAGCTGCAAGCTTTTTATCTTCCTCGAATCCGATGTGTGTCAGAAGTACTGTGAAATCAATATCAATGGCATTGTAAGCATTGCATATATTGCCTACTTCCTGTGCTGCTTCGCTGATATCCACAAAGGAACCAATCAGTTCTTCTGCTTTTGTCTGTGCAAGTACATCCTCTGTTATTATTCCAATAAAAAGTATCTTCATGCCATCTATTTCAGCAATATAGTGAGGCTGAAACAGTCGCTTATGATTAGAGCGGATATGGAAGTTGGCATTGATAATCGGGAAGTTTGCACATTTCTCCAGAAACAGCAAATGCGCCAGACCATAATCAACCTCGTGGTTACCAATCGTTGCCACATCAGGCCCAAGTAGATTCATAATACCGATGGTTGATACGCCCTTGTACTCGGAATCGATAACAGAACCACGGAACATATCACCGGCAATAGCATAAAGCACATTCTTTTCCTGATTACGCACCATGTTCACATATCCTGAGAGAAGAGATACACCACCTACCAGCTTTTCATCAATCTGTTCTGCCAGAAAATCTCCGTGCATGTCGTTTGAATGAAGAATTATTAATTCCTTCAAGTTTTTCATAAATACCACCTCACTTAAAACAGTTCGTTCTTCGTGATGGTAAATTCTTGTAAAGTGTGTCCCCACGCACCCTACAAATAATATTGTAGTATTTTATTGTATTTTAACATGCTTATGTGACAAAGGCAATGGATGGTGTAGCGGGTTACAAATTTGTTGACTTTTCTCAGGTAACAGTTCCCCTATCTTCATTGACCTACATAGAATTATTGCCAATCTAGTCATCAAACATCACCAACTATCTTCCAAATACTCCCCCCAGCTGTCGATACCTCCGACTCCTCTGACTGCTCCGTATACGCATAAAACTGTTCTTCTTGCTGGTGGTAATTCCTCATGATGCAAAGCATTTTCAATTTCAGATGCTGTATAAGGAAGGCATGAAAAAGCAAATTCCCGGTCTGAATTCCTGCATTGTCGCACATATAATACCACGGTATCTGATCCGGATAGTGACAGGTGCGTACCGAATTAATATTATTTCTGAGCATACATGCGATATCTGCTCGCATATCTTCTAATCCAATGCATCTTCCTGTTTTTGGATTCCACTCATGACGGTTTACTCCTGTAATAACCAGGCGTTTTCCATTTAAATAAATAATCTTATCAATAATCTCAATTCTTCCGAAACCAATATCGTAAGGAATTACTTCTACTAAACTTCCATCTTCTGCTTTAAGTTCTACATACGCATGATATAAATAAGGATCATGATTATCCCACAGTCTAACAGTTTCTAAATCAATACAGATTGTACCCTCTAAGTGGTCATTTTCTTTCTTTAACTGCACGGATTTTTCTGCTAACAGATTTTGCGGCACATATCGTCTGAAAACCGTCGAAAAGTTACCAACACACCGTCCTCGGGGAAGATTAGATTTCCAACTTATTTATATTGCCTCAGGAAAAGGAGAATTTTATTTTCATGGTAAGAAAGAAATTGTAAATGCCGGAAATATGGTGATCTACCGCCCCAAAGAAGAGCAACGCTACTACTATTATGGTGTAGACCAAACTGAAGTTTACTGGGTTCATTTTACTGGGAATAATATAACGAATATTTTGAGACAGCATGGTATTTCTGATGATATGCATATAATTTATACCGGTACTTCTCTTGAATATAAACGAATTTTTACATCTATTATAAATGAATTACGTTTTTGCAAAAGTGAGTACGAAGAACTTTGTGTTTATTATTTAATGGAACTCTTAATTCTGACGCACCGGCTTTCCAGTGAAAAGCCACGAAATACTTCTTTTAATATATCGGAAATTTCTCGAGCGATCGGATATGAAAACCCACTATATTTTAGCCGTATTTTCAAGAAACAAAGCGGGCTTTCCCCCCCGTCTGAATATAGAAAAAAATATCAAATAATAATGTGAAACTAAATCGCTTTCTAAAAAAAGAACCCAGAATTGTTATTCAAAACAA
>BBDW01000013.1 GCA_001312505.1 Mediterraneibacter faecis JCM 15917 | reverse complement strand
ATCTTTGTCAAGAACTTTTTTATTTTTCTTTCACTGCCGAATCCGTTTGATTACTTCTCACTAGCAGTGTATTTATGCTATCACATTCAAACTTTTCTGTCAACCACTTTTTAAAATTTCTTATAAGTTTTTATCATCTTTACTTATAAATCTTTTCTTCGAACTTTTTCTCTCTCAGGGACTGTCCGCCTCCGCGCCTTCCTCTTACCCAAGCATCTGTTCTGTAGTTTTCAGTGCCGTTCTCAGCGACGAATGTTATCTTATCATAGCCATTTCTAATTGTCAATGTTTTTTATATATTTCATGCAATTCAGAATATTCTGAAAAATTAGCATCTGCGTTCCCAAACACTAACAGCTATTGCAAGCTTGCTTGCAGTAAGCTGGTAGGGTTGGGGAACATAGGGCGAATGCCTTAACCGAAAGGACGTCAGTTCTTTCGGTTGTTGCAGATGCGTAACATACATTCCAAAACACGACAGCTATTGCAAGCTTGCTTGCAACAGGCTGGTAGGGTTGGGGAACATAGGGCGAATGCCTTAACCGAAAGGACGTCAGTTCTTTCGGTTGTTGCAGATGCGTAACATACATTCCAAAACACGACAGCTATTGCAAGCTTGCTTACAGTAAGCTGATAGGGTTAGGGAACATAGGGCAAAAACTAAATTGACATAATCAACTTAATCTTCGAATCAGTTTCAGGATTCTGTTTGCACAAAGACGGATTTCTTTTTCTGTAAGTTTTCCTTCTTTATACGCATCACGAATGTTTTTATCATCATCCGGATTTCCCGGCATGATAATATCATTTCCTGCTGCCACACAAACCCACGGAATACTTCCATCCTCCGGTACTGTTGTATTCCAGTCAGACATGATAACTCCGTCAAAGCCCCACTCTTCACGTGCAATCCTTGTACAAAGGTCCTTGCTGTTTGCTGCATGCACACCATTGATCAGATTATAGGAAGACATGATCGCAGTTGGTGCACCCTCTTTCACTGCAATTTCAAAACCTCTGAGATAAATTTCTCTCAATGTTCTTTCTGATATGTGTGCATCAACACCCATTCTGTTATCTTCCTGATTATTGCATGCAAAATGCTTGATTGTAACACCACATCCCGGTCTGCTCTGAACTCCTCTGGTCACTGCTGCTGCCAGTGTGCCTGCAAGGAATGGATCTTCTGAATAATATTCAAAGTTTCTTCCACACAGCGGATTTCTGTGAATATTCAATCCTGGTGCAAGCCAGAGATTAATATGAAATTCTTCCATCTCTGCCGCAACCTTCCGTCCAAACTGTTCCATCAGTTTTTTGTTCCAGGACTGTGCAAGTGCTGTTCCTACCGGAAATGCAGTACAATACTGATAGTAACGTTCCGCGCCCTCATGGTCTTTTTTTCCAACAAGATAACCATTTTCAAGTGAACCAAGCACACCTGTTCCATAAACTGTATCTTTCTCACGGTCTACTTCATAAGTTTGCTGCAGGCGGATTCCGGCCGGTCCGTCTGCCATGATCAAAGATGGGATTCCGTATTGATCAAGCAGTGCTTCACTCGTCTCTCCTGCTGTTCCCGGCACTTTAATTCCAGATGCTCCAAGTGTACTTCTGATTTCAGACATATTTCCATACATAAGTGGAATCAAATCTTCTACAGGAATCTCCGTTTCTTCTGGAAATCTGCATACTTTCTTTTCTTCTGCCTCTGGTTCAAATGATACGTTCGGAAGTTCCTCAAGCAGTGCTGTCCATTCTTCTGCGCGTCTGCATAATTCTTCTGCACAGTCTTTGATTTCAACAACTTCACTATGATCTTCCAGTTTCTTTGTTTTCTCCATCATTACATCAGCAGATACCTTTACCCCCCCCGCTGAAAGTTTTGCCTCTGACAAGCTGTTTCCAATCCATATTCCATAAGCACCAGCCTGGATTCTCCACTCCTGCTGCTCTTCTAAAAAGCTTGCGAACGCCTTTGCAGGAAGAACAATATTCAGCATCTCTTTCTCTCCCGGTTTCAGTTCTTCTGTCTTTTCATATCCGACCAGACGACGGAATTCTTTTCTGCTTCCATCCTGAGGAAGAGAAGCATAAATCTGCACAACTTCTTTTCCGCTGTATGTTGTTCCTGTGTTTTCTACCTCAACAGTTACTGTCACACCTTTCGAATCAGTATTTATATCGCAAAGTCGAATGTCAAATTCTGTATAAGACAGACCATAACCAAATGAAAATAATGGTTCAATTCCAAAGCTGTCAAAATAGCGGTATCCAACATAGATTCCTTCCGCATATTCTTCCGTCTCAAGATTTCCGTTCAAATAGCTGAACTCCTCTGCTGCCGGACAATCATCGTAGCGTTTTGTCCATGTTGTTGTCAGCTTTCCACTCGGTGTAACTTCTCCAAACAATATATCAGCAACTGCATTTCCACCTTCCTGTCCAAGCTGGGAAATATTCAGGATTGCACATATATTTTCTGTTCCAGCCAGCAGGTCTGTAAGTTCTACCGGTCCACCTGCATTAAGGATCAATACAGTTGGGATTTTCTGCTCATTCAGGAAATACAGATCTTTTTCTTCCTGGTCACTCAGATAATAATCCCCCCCTTTTCTTTTTCTTCTGTCCTTTCCTTCGCCGGAAATACGGCTTATAACATAAACCGCTGCTTCCGCAGCCTTGATATCTTCACTTGTCACCGCACGGCCATCCGGCATGGCAAATGGATTGGCAGCATAGGCATCAAACGGATTGTCTACATGTTTTGCAGCTTCTAAGATCTGCTCCTTCCACTCTGTTCTCGCCTGCTCATAGCGGTTGTGATAATCTTTCAGCCACTCCTCGCTTACAATACCCGCGTTTTTCTCTTTCATTCCGGCATATATAGATACACTTTCTCTGTTATTTACATCTCCGGAACCAGTACCACCTTTAATCGTCTTTTCTGCCCCAATCCCCAAAAGTGCAATCTTTGTATCTTTTTTAATGGAAGCAGTCCTTCGTTTTTCAACAGAACAATTCCTTCTTCTGCTGCCTCACGTGCAAACACAGCATGATCTATTTCACGCTGGCAAACTTCTGTACTTCTTGTTCCACTATGTTTCAAATTCTTTTCCATTTACACATCTCCTTAATTCAATTCGAACCTCCGTGAGACTTGGCGCGTGATTCTGGTCAGCGAAGCTGACATATTCCTATCAGAATCACTGCGCATCCTCGCGGAGCGTTTATCTCAGTCGGAGATTGGACTCCAACTGAGACAAATTTGCTATTACTCACCACCTGAAGAGGTGGGAGTCTTCTCGACTGAGATAAACCAACTGTAAGAAAAAAGCTGCCCACTAAATGACAGCTTTCCTCCAACAACTTAATTCTTATTATTCTTTTACTCCACCAAGAGTAACTCCTGCAATGATATATTTAGACAACAGCAGGTATACAATAATGATCGGCACGATTGCTACCGTGATCATCATGTAGATTTTACCCATATCAAAGTTCATATAGTCCGCTCCACGAAGTGTTGCGATCAGGATCGGGACTGTCATCTTATTCTTTGACTGAATGATCAAAGCCGGAACGAAGTAATTGTTCCAGGAACCTACGAAAGTAAAGATTGCCTGAACTGCAATTGCCGGCTTCATGATTGGAAGAACAATGTGGTTAAATGTCTTAAATTCTCCAGATCCATCTATTCTTGCCGCTTCTACAAGAGAAATCGGAAGGGAAGACTGCAGATAACTGTACATGAAATAAAATACAGCCGGTGATGCAATTGATGGAATGATCAATGGAAGCAGAGAATCATACATTCCCATGTTCGTAACCAATTTCAGGAATCCCATTGCTGTAACCTGTGTAGGCATAACAAGGATTGCCATAATAAATGTAAATGCTACTTTTTTTCCTTTAAAATCATAAGCATAAAGTCCATATGCTGTCAGAGCTGAAAAATAGGTACATAATGCTGCTGAACACCCTGATACGATCAAACTGTTCAAAATACCACGGAACATCGGGAAGCTTCCGTCATTCGCTACATTTTTTAGATTTGTCAAGAAATATTTTCCCGGCAGTGCTGAGAATCCCTTCTGTAGCTCTGCATGAGAACGTGTTGCATTTATAATCAATACATAGAAGAAAAACAGACACATAAAAGATAACAGAATCAATACGGTATGTGCCAGTATGCTACGTCCACGACTTGACTTTGTTTTTGATTTCATTATCTCTTTCTCCTTTCTGCTTTTGCTCTTTTCTTAGCTGCTTTCTTAGAACCATCCGGATCGTTATCATTTGTCATACGATATACAAAGAAACAGAGGATTGCACTTACGATAAACAGATATACAGAAAGTGCACCGGCCATTCCATAGTTTTTGCTCTTCAGATGACTATTCAGGAACATGATCAGAGTCATGGATGTTCTGTTCGGGTTACCCTGTCCATTTGTCAGGATCTGAGGAACATCGAACATCTGAAGTCCGCCAATAATGGATGTGATCAATGTATATGCCAGAATTGGACGGATCAAAGGCAGTGTAATATAGAAGAATCTCTGGATACTGTTACATCCATCCAGGTCAGATGCCTCGAAGACGTCCTGACTGATTCCCATGATTGCTGCCATCAACATAATAGTTGTATTTCCAAACCACATCAGGAAGTTCATAAATCCGATCAACGATCTTGTTCCAAATACAGATCCAAGGAAATCGATCGGTTTTTTCAGGATTCCGATTGACATCAGAATTGAGTTAATCGGTCCATTTGTTGAGAACATTGTAAAGAATAACAATGCAAATGCAGATGCCATAATCAGGTTTGGAAGATAAATGACAACTTTGAAAAACTGCTGCCCTCTAATCTTTAATCGGACATCAGTGAACCACGCTGCAAGTACCAGCGCGATCACAATCTGAGGTATAAATCCGATTACCCACAGAATTAAAGTATTCACTCCATATTTCAGCATATCTGAATGAAGAAGACTCACATAGTTTGCCATTCCTATAAAATTCGGTCCAACCTCTTTAATTCCTGATCGGTAATATTCAAAGAAACTATACCTTACTGTATCGATCAACGGTATCAATGAGAAAATAATGTATGCTACGAAAAAAGGAAGAATAAATATATATCCCCATTTTCCATAATCAATACTTTTTTTCTTTTTCTTCATAATGGTTCTTCCTTTCCACAATATCTTCTAACAGAACAGAGGCTCTGCTGTCACAGAGCTCCCTGCGTTAGTAGCTGTTCATTCCAGACATTATTCTGGCCAAACAACCTCTGTAATGTCAGGATAACGTTCTTTAATTGCTGTTTCAAAGTTTGATTTTGCTTTCTCAAAGTCAACTTTGCCCTGGAAGTAATCGCTGAATGCGTTCTGGATCAACTCCACACATCCCTGATCGTAAGCGGAAAGTGGTGCGATCTTGATGTTTTCAGCAACTGGTGCAAAGTACTGGAATGGGTTCTGTCCGCCAAGGAATTCTGAACCATATGTAGCATCATCGTTTGCTGCTTCCTGCATACCGGATTTTGTATTTGTAAAGTCTGAGTAATCCTGGAGATCTTTAACAGATTATCTTTTTTTGCTGTCATAGCAAGGATAATGTCTTTTGCATGTTCCGGATTATCTGTACCTGTTGCAACATGGATGTAAGATCCTCCCCCCCAGTTGTATTCCTGCGGTGGGTTTGTTACTCCCCCCCATACGCCGTCTTCTCCATCCCAGTTCGGTTTCAATGTGAAATCAATACCCCATGCCGGGAAGAGAAATGCAAATACTTTGGACTGACTTCCCATTGCTTTGTTCCAGTCATCATTCCACTGACCTTTTACTGTCGGGTTTAAGTAACCTGCATCCAGCCATTCTTTTGAATCATTAATCCACTGCATGATCATTGGATCAACTGTAACCTTTGTGTCTCCATCTTTTACCCATGAATTAGAAATGTTGTTTCCATAGAGACGGAATGTATCAGCATAAGAAGCAAATGCATAATATCCTTTCTGCTTCAATTCTTCTGCTGTCTGTTTCATAGCAGCCCAGTCTTTTACTTTTTCACCTACAGCAGTCGGATCGTCTGTTCCGAATACCTCTTTTGCAATATCACGACGGTAAACCATTGTTCCCGGGCAGCACTGCCATGTAGATCCTCTCTGAACCCCCCCGTCTGCATCAGATGCTGTTGTTTTTGTGAAGTCGTACTGATCTGCAAGATCTTTATCCGGATCAATTCCAAGATCCTTCAGTGGTACTGCAGTGTCTGCTTCAGCATCTGTATATTTGTATACATAGTCTGTCTCTGACAGGAAGATATCTACTTATCATCTGTATCAACATCTGCCTGTTTCATAAGTGCCTCATCAAGTTTCTGCTGATAAACACCATCCTGGTTTGGATTGATGATCCAGTGGATCTCTGTTCCATCTTTCAATGTTGTAACAGTTCCATCTTTGGATGTTGACTCAACTTCAGGATATACAGCTTCCAGTCTCTCACGGAACTCATCATTCCAAGAATAAATGTTAATTACCTTTCCTTCTTCTGTACTGGCCTCTCCGCCATTTCCGCCTTTGCTTCCACATCCAGCGAGTGATCCAACAGCAACTACTGTTGCCATAAGAATCGCAACAACTCTCTTTTTCATTTATAAATCCTCCTTTATCTAAGCACTCTGCTATGCTTTTCTTGTTGTTGAACTAAATATACCATCTTTTTTCCTCCGATTATATTATTTATCTTAACAAAATATCAAATTCATGTCATAATATAAAAAAGGAGGTTTTTTATGACTTTATCTAATGAATGGTACAATACAGAACTCGAAAACAGCGAATTAGAAACTCTTCACAGATCACCAACTGTAGAATATTCTTTCTATAATGCTGTACGCTCCGGCGACATGGAAGCAGTCATTAAAAACTGTTCCGAAGATGAATTTATTCGCCTGGAAGGAACAGGTGTTCTATCCCGTAATGCGCTTACTAATATAAAATACCATTTTGTTGTCACCACTGCAATGTTGACCCGTTATTGTATCGACGGTGGGCTCGAACCAGAGCAGGCTTACAGGCTCAGTGACTTCTATATTCTGAAGATGGATTCCTGCACAACGATCCGTCAGGTTGCAGATCTTCACCATGAGATGGCAAAGGATTTTACAGGTAAGATGATTCTTCAGAAAAAAGTTCCATTTTATCAAAACCCGTTATGCAATGTGTTGATTATATTTACAGTCACATCAAAGAAAGAATCACGATTCAGGTTCTTGCTGACCACACCGGACTTTCCACGAATTATCTTTCACGCATTTTCAAGCAGAATCTGGGAGTCTCTGTCAGCGATTATATCCGTGAACAGAAGATAGAAAAAGCAACTCATCTGCTGCGATACTCAAACAAATCAATTGTAGATATCGCAAATTATCTTGCATTTTCTTCACAGAGTCACTTCATCCAGACATTCGAGAACTTTACCGGGCTCACTCCAAAGAAGTACCGGGACAAATACTATAAAAGCATGTGGTAAAATCAGATTTCTTCACAGAAGAATTCGCAGATTTTCCCACAAAAAATACTGTCAGAAAGCAATTCTCTTTCTGACAGTATTTTTATCTTTTTTTAATCTGTCGATTATACTAATTCAATTTCAATCTTATGTGTCTCTTTCACTGAGAGCATCTGAATCTCTCTCTTTGAAAGTATTGTACACCTTTCAGCTGTTATTTCTAATGCTTTTCCATCGCAAGCTGCTTTCTGGATCTTCAACTGATCAAATTCTTTCTTTTCTTTATTATAGAATATAATCTCAAAGTTCCTTCCGGCAAATGTCATCTTAAGTACTGCTTTTCCATTCTGATTATACTGTTCCGGCATAAGTGCAGGTGCGATCTTCAAGTCACCGCAATCTCCTTTCACCCCAAACACTTCTGTGATCATGGTAAGCATATACCAGCTTGCAGCGCCTGTCAGATATGCATAGAGGCCTCTTCCCTGATTATCAAAATATTCCGGAAGTCCAGGATACATCTTACTGTTATCAAATTCCATTGCTGCATCTAAAAGTGCCTGAAGTACTTTATTTCCTTCTTTTGCAAATCCTCTCTGGTACAATGCATTTGAGTACATAACAGCCATGTGTGAGAACACTGCTCCATTCTCTTTCTCGCCATAAGCAAATCCAAACATTCTTCCAAGATCAAATTTTTCCTCATGGAAGTTTGTGTTCAAACGGTATCCGCCGGCTTTCTGATCATAAAGATACTTGTCTGCACTCCTGCAGATAGATTCCACCTGATCTTCTGTTGCCGTTCCACTCATAATGGCAAATACTTGTCCGGTCAGCATCATTCTCACGCTTTCATCCATAACGCCTTCTACTTTTCTGCCATGGTTATCATAATAGCCATTGAACCAGCCATCTTCTCCATCCTTCACCCATTCGTTGGCACGGATGTTTTTCATCATCCAGTCTGCTTTTCCCTCAAGATTAGCCGCAAGTTGATCCAATCTTACAACAATTGTGTCTCCACTGATATTATGTTCACACTTCTTTGCGTATCCTGCAAGGAGTGCCTGCTTACGTGCTGCATCTTCATACAGTTCCACGCTTCCTGCAAGAAGATCTTCCATCTCATGTGCAATTTCAATCTTGCTGCTTCCACTGATTTCTTCCAACTGACGGAGTGTTTTTGCAATATTTCTCAAATTTCCGGCATAAGCACAGGTAAATGCAACACTTTCACCCTTCTCCCATGCCATGTCCAGTGCATCATTCCAGTCGGCACCATGAAGACGCATTTCATTATGCTCTCCTACATCATAGAACGCACACAGATTCTGTAAAAGAATATGCTCCAAAACTGTTCCGAAATAAATGTGGTCTCTTTCTGTTTTCTGCTTCTGTCCATATTCGCTGTTCCAAAGCTTATCATGTGCAGTACCTCTCATAGACTGCAAATCTTTAAAATACGGAACCTTTTCAAACAGAACATCCATATCTCCTGTCTGATCCAGATACAGACGAGTCGTTACAAATGGCCAGAATGCATGATCCATCCAGACACGTGTAATATTGTTTCTGTCTGCAATAAACTCACCCTGCTTATTTCCGATGATTGTCGCATTTGTTCCATCAATTCTTACTCCGCCATAATTATCCACGATCATCTGACGGACGTTTGAAGGATCCATAATCAGAAGTGCAAGGCAATCCTGCCAGAGATCTCTCCAGCCTCTTCCTCCTTTTCCATAATCGTGATATGGAAGGAAGGAACATCCATAAATTCTTCTTAAAATTGGCTGGAAGCAAATCCACTTCAGATAATTGTCTGTAGCTTCATCACCGGTTTCAAACTCTACATTTACTTTTTCTGTCCAATACTTTTTCACTTTGGCAAGCTCGTTCTCCGCCTGCTCCTTCGTACCAAATGAAGTACAGATTTTTGAAATGGAAGCCTTTTCTCCCGTTGCTCCGGCAAGAACAACATACTCTATTGATTCATTTGCTTTTAATTTTCTGCGTTCAAACCTGAATGCCCCCCCAACAGCCTCTTTCCCCCCCTCCAGATGGCAGCCTGCGGTACATCCCCGTTTTTTCTACACGTACTGCTTCCGGAATCAGGAAAGAACCTCCCTCTCCAATAAAACTTTCAACAGTCGGATAAAACTCCTTCGGGGGCATTTCCTTCTGCTGTAAAACCATATACAAAATAAGTCGTATCATTTTTCTGATGTCCACGCTCATCAAAGGATAATACTGGTGTAACTTCTACGCCACATTCTTTCGTGTCGATTCTGTGAAGAAGTGATGTGACATGTCTGTGGTCGCGGATATTATCTGCGCTTCTTCCATAAACCGGAATGGCAACGATCGGTGTTACTTCCTGTTCTTCTTCCGAAAGATTTGTAATCTTGATCAGCTGGATCTCTGTTGTGCCATCAATAGAAACAAAGGATGTGATTTCTGACTGAAGATCATATTTTTTTGAAGTTCTTGTCAACTTCTGCCACATCATTCCTGCTTCCAGAGTACTTTCATCCTGTCTGTCTGTATATTTATCAAACTCCTGCTCCGCTGAAACTCCACATGCTGACCAGTAGCCTTTTCCTTCTACCCGACACCAGAAATTTCTGGTGCCACGGTTATTGTGAAGGTTTTCAATGCTGACAGGTTCGAGAAGGAAATGATTCTGGTCCGTTTTACTATCTCCCCCCAAAGTTGGTGTAATACTGGATTTCAGACCTTCTTCTCCTGCCAGTGGTAAGTAAAGTCCACTATAATTTTCCGGATTTGTAATCGTAAATGTTCCGTTTTTATCTGTAAAATTGATTTTTCTCATGTCCAGTCCCTCGTCATTTCATTTAAGAAAGGAATAATTCTACCTCTGTTGTCTTTGTTAACTTCTCCTGTGGAATATAATTATCTTTCATTTGTTCTCCATTTACGAAAAGTTTTTCACATCCTGACTCTGCATGCCCCCCGGATTTTTCACAACGATATGTAAATGTGAACCTCTGAAATCTTTTTCGATTTCAAATTCCTCCCACTCTTTCGGTACTGACGGAGCAATCTTCAGTCCATAGAAGTCTGGCCGCATTCCGAGAATCCCTTCTACACATCCCACCATAACCGTAGATGCTGTTCCTGTCAGCCAATGTACATGAGAACGGCCGAAGTTCGGGCTGTGTTTTCCTTCTGTAAACTGTCCATAGCAGTATGGTTCAAGTCTTCTGATCTCTGCACGATTATTCTGTGCAGCCGGTGCATTTTCAATAAAATAGTTAAATGCTCTCTCTCCGTGTCCACGAAGCGCCTCTGCAAGAATGATCCATCCCTGAGACTGTGAGAAAATTCCTGCATTTTCCTTTGTTCCGGCATTGTAGATCACAGCCAGTGCACCTTCAAATGCATGTGCATGATACGGAGGATCCATCAGGATTGCACCATATTCTGTATTCAGTTTGTCATATACATTCTGAAGTGCAAGATCTGCCTGCGCTTCATTTGCAAGCCCACTGATCACAGACCAGCTCTGTGGGTTCAGCCACATATTTGCCTCCGGATCTGTGCGCTGTCCGATCACTTCACCATCCTCTGTGAAACCACGGATAAAGCGGTCTTCGTTCCAACAGAGATCCTGGATCAGTTTTTCCAGCTTCTTCTGACTTTCCTCCAGATAATTCAGATATTCTGTGTCTTTCTTATACTCAGCAAATTCCTTCAAAATTGTCATTGCATAGTAGAACTGTAATGCAACGAAGGTTGACTCTCCATCTTTTCCGAGTCTTAAGCAGTCATTCCAGTCAGCATAAAGTCCTGCCGGCATACCATGCTTTCCAAGATGATTCATGGAGAAATCTATTGCACGTTTCAAATGCTCGTACACGGTACCTTCTTCTTTATTTGCAAACGGAATCACTTCATCGATAAATTCCAGATTTCCCGTCTCGGAAATGTATTTGTATACTGTCGGGAACAGCCACAACGCATCATCTGCACGATAAGCCGGGTGTCCTGTCTCCTGCACATAAGAAGCATCATCCGGTGTATCCTCATGTCCCGGATTGTGTGTGAATTTTACAAGTGGAAGCCCTCCACCATTATTTACTTGCGCAGAAAGCATGAAGCGGATCTTCTCTACTGCCATCTCCGGTGCCAGATGGATCACACCCTGGATATCCTGTACTGTGTCACGATAACCGTATCCATTTCTCAGTCCACAATATGTAAAGGATGCAGCACGTGACCAGATAAATGTCATAAAGCAGTTATATGCATTCCATGTATTGATCATTATATTAAATTCTTCGCTTGGTGTCTTCACCTGGAAATGGGACAGATGTCCATGCCAGTACTGGATCAGTTCTTCCAATTCATTTCTGCAGATTGTTTCACAATCCTCATAACGAGACATGATTGTTTCTGCATCAGCATCTTCTTTCATACCAACAATAAATGCTATTTCTTTTGTCTCTCCCGGATATAAAGTCAGGATTGTAGCTAATGCTCCACATCCATTTTCATTATAATTTCCTTCACAATTTAAAATACCATCTTCCACTCCGACCGGATTGTTGTATCCATGATATCTTCCAAGGAAACCTTCCCTGCTTCCACACCAGGAATCAACCTTTGCACCTGCAAGTCCGAAGAAACGGTCAACAACGATCTTGTCATCCACATCTTTTCCATCTTCCAGCTGATCCAGATTGGCATGGATCATCTGCCGCACACGGTTTCCACGGAACACTGTTCTTGTAATGAACTGAGAGTACTGAAGATTTACCTGATCCTGCTCGTAATTGCTGTTGTTTGTAAATTCTGCATAGCCTGTTACATTGATCTTGCGTATGCGATCTGAGGTATTTGTCACTGCAAGATTCCACACTTCATAAGACTGATTCAGCGGAACATAGTATCTTACTTCTGAATGGATCTGGCTATAATCAGCCATCATCTTTGTGTATGCTGTACCATGATGACATTCGCTCTTATAAGAATTCAGATCTTTTCCTACCGGCTGCCAGGAAGCTGACCAATAATCTTCACTCTCCTGATCTCTTAAGTAGATATATCTTCCCGGCTGGTCAAACTGATTGAAGATATATCTTAAAATTCTTCCGTTCGCTCCTGATTTTGCAAAGCTATATCCACCTGCATTATTAGAAATAATTGCTCCATATTCTGGAGATCCAAGATAGTTCACCCAAGGTGCCGGTGTATCCGGTCTTGTGATCACATATTCTTTTTTCGATTCGTCAAAAAAACCATATTTCATACTTCACATTCTCCTATCACACTTATTATAAACAAATTGCAGCCATTCCTACTATCTGCAATTCTATCTTTACTGTGATAAAAGAATATCAAATCAGAACACATTAATATACAAAATAAGAACTCAAAATATCAAATTCGTGACATGACAAAAAGGACTTATTTTACTCCCGTATCAGCCTGCTTGTATAATATACTCATTTCATGTTAAGATAGTATCAGCTTTATATTATGAAAGGATTTTCTCATGCCTGGTTTTATTTTACATTTAACTGCAGCCCAGATGCTGCGAAGCCATCTTCACGAGTACCCTGATTTTCCTTATCCGATTCAATCTGTAAATGATTTTCTGATTGGGAATCTTCTACCGGATGCAACAGACCAAAAAGAGGTTTCACATTTCCGTAACCCTGTTTATCGTGATAAGATGATGGTATTTCCGGATTTAACACGTTTTACTGCTAAATATGACTCTCTTCTTTCTGATTCCAGTGTTTTGGGCTACTATTTTCATTTATATATCGACCGTCGGTTTTTCAAGGATTTTATTCCGGAGATTGTTGATTTTTATGATGAAACCGGACAGATTACAGATATAAAAGAAGAGATTGCGACCGTTTATATCAGAAATTTTCAGACTTATATCCCTTTTGAAAAGTATCTTACTGAGGAATATTATTACGGTGACTATACAAAGATGAATACTTATCTTGTAAATCGTTATCAGATTCCACTCGATCTGAACGCACAGATAATAAATCCAGGGATTAATGAAATTCAGTATGGAAATGTACAGCAAGTCCTGGATTCATTGCATGGATATCTCAGTGTTACCGAAGATGCTGTAAATGATCTTAAGGTATTTCCACTTGATAAGCTTCTTGCTTCACTTGAACAATATACGATTGAATTTTTAGCTAATCCTTTATAGAAAAAAACTCTATTATCCCTGCCATATTCTAATCTGGAAGAGATAATAGAGTTTCTTATTATTTTACGCGATCTCTGTCGTACTTTCGAACTGAGAATTATACAGATCTGCATAGAAACCGCCTCTTGCAAGAAGTTCCTCGTGATTTCCCTGTTCGATGATATCCCCCCCGTCTTTCATAACAAGGATCAGATCTGCATCACGGATCGTTGATAATCTGTGGGCAATAACAAAGCTTGTTCTTCCCTTCATCAGATTGTCCATTGCTTTCTGGATCATTTCTTCTGTACGGGTATCAACGGAACTTGTCGCCTCGTCGAGAATCAGGATCTTCGGATCTGCAAGGATTGCCCTTGCGATTGTGAGGAGCTGTTTCTGTCCCTGGGATACATTACTTGCTTCTTCATTCAGTTCCATATTGTATCCACCCGGAAGTGTCTGGATGAAACGATGCACATGTGCCGCCTTCGCTGCCTGAATCACTTCTTCCTCTGTCGCATTCAGTTTTCCGTAACGGATATTGTCACTGATCGTACCATGGAACAGCCAGGTATCCTGCAGAACCATTCCGAACATTTCACGGAGTTCACTTCTATTGAAGTCCCGGGCATCGTGTCCGTCAATCTTGATCGAACCTCCATTCACATCATAGAAACGCATGAGCAATTTGATCATTGTTGTCTTTCCGGCTCCTGTCGGACCAACAATTGCGATCTTCTGCCTTCTTTCACATCCGCTGAGAAGTCATTGATGATGATCTTATCTTCATTGTATCCAAAACGTACATGCTCAAATTCAACATTTCCCTGAAGATTCTCTACAGAAACCGGATTCTCTACTGTCTGATCTTCTTCCGGTCCTTCCAGGAACTCGAAGACACGCTCTGATGCTGCAGCTGTTGACTGAAGCATATTCGCCACCTGTGCGATCTGCTGCAATGGCTGTGTAAAGTTACGTACATACTGAATAAAGGACTGGATATCTCCAACCTCGATCACATCCTTAATTGTCAGATATCCCCCCCCAAGGATTGCCACTGCCACGTAACCCAAGTTTCCTACAAACTGCATTACAGGCATCATCAAACCGGAAAAGAACTGGGATTTCCATGCGGAATCATACAGCTTATCATTTGTTTCATTGAATACTTCAATTACTTCCTCTTCTTTATTAAATGCCTTGATGATGTTATGACCACCATAGATTTCTTCTACCTGTCCATTCACATTTCCAAGGTATGTCTGCTGCCCTACGAAATATTTCTGTGAATGTTTCATTACGAATCCGATCAATCCGGCAGAAAGCGGAAGAATCAAAACTGCAATCACTGTCATCAGCGGGCTGATTGACAACATCATGATAAATACACCTATCAGAGTTGTAACCGATGTGATCATCTGAGTCGCACTCTGGTTCAGGCTCTGTCCAAGTGTGTCAACATCATTTGTCACACGGGAAAGCACTTCACCTACCGGCTTTGTGTCAAAATAGCTCATCGGCATGCGGTTGATCTTCTCGGAGATTTCTCTTCTCAAACGGTAGGTTGTCTTCTGAGACACCCCCCCCGTCATCAAATATCCCTGCACAAAACTGCAGATTGCGCTGATCACATACAGGCAAAGAACAGTCAGCAGAATCTGTCCGATTTTACCGAAATTCATTCCGTCTCCACCGGAAACTTTACTTACAAGTCCATTGAAAATCTCCGTCGTTGCTTTTCCTAAAATCTTCGGTCCGACAATATTGAATATCGTTCCACAGATAGCAAACACGGCTACGAAAAATACCTGTACTTTGTAAATTGCCATGTAGCGGATCAGTTTCTTCATTGTTCCTTTGAAGTCTTTTGCTTTTTCATTCGGTCTTCGACCGCCATGCATTCTAGCCATGAATCTGATCCTCCTTTCCATCTGTCTGCTCATTTAACGCTGCTTCTAACTCTTTCCTGGACAGCTGGGATTCTGCGATTTCACGGTATACCGGACAGTTCTTGAGAAGCTCCGCATGAGTTCCCTTACCTGCCACTTTGCCTTCGTCCAATACTATGATTTGCTCTGCATGCAGGATCGTGCTGATTCTCTGTGCAACGATCAGCACCGTACTTCCGCTTGTCTTTTCAGCCAGCGCACGGCGGAGTGTTACATCCGTCTTATAGTCAAGGGCAGAAAAACTGTCGTCAAAAATAAATACCTGCGGGTGCTTTGCGATTGCTCTTGCAATAGAAAGTCTCTGCTTCTGTCCACCGGATACATTCGAACCTCCCTGTGAGATCGGGCTCTTATATTTCTCCGGTTTTGTGTCAATAAATTCTGTTGCCTGTGCAATCTCTGCCGCCTCGATCATCTCATCATCGCTTCCATGTGAATTACCAAACATGATATTAGATGCGATATCTCCCGAGAACAGAACTCCCTTCTGCGGAACATATCCAAGCTTCTCACGAAGTTCCTGCTGTTTCACTTCACGGATATCTACACCATCCAGCGTAATATCTCCGGATGTCACATCATAGAAACGTGGAATCAGATTTACCAGCGTAGACTTACCACTTCCGGTACTTCCAATGATTGCTGTTGTCTCACCAGGTTTTGCCGTAAATGTAATATCTTCCAGAACATCTTCATCTGCACCTGGATAACGGAAAGATACATGATCGAAAGTAAGTACTCCTTTTCCGTCTTCTGGGAAATGTTTTTCTTGCTTTGGATCGTGGATCATCGTCTCACTCTTCAATACTTCCTCAACACGGTCTGCTGCCACAGCTGCTCTTGGAAGCATAATTGAAATCATACAAAGCATTAAGAATCCCATAATGATCTGCATCGTATATTGGATAAATGCCATCATATCTCCAACCTGCATCTGTCCATCACTGATTCCATGTGCTCCTGTCCATACGATCAGAACAGATACACCGTTCATGACTAACATCATCACCGGCATCATAAATGTCATTGCACGATTGACGAAAAGGTTCGTCTTTGTCAGAGTGCGGTTTGCATCATCAAATCTCTCTTCCTCATGCTTCTCTGTGCTGAAGGCACGGATAACCGGAAGTCCTGTCAGAATCTCTCTTGTTACAAGGTTCAACTTGTCAACAAGATTCTGCAGCACTTTGAACTTTGGCATAACAACAAGGAACAGCAACAAAACTACAAATGCAATGATAATAACTGCAAGTCCGATGATCCAGGACATGGATACATTCGTCTTCATAACCTGCAGCACTCCACCGATTGCAAGGATTGGCGCATACAGAACCATACGAAGCAGCATAACGATCAGCATCTGAATCTGCTGGATATCATTCGTACTTCTCGTGATCAAAGATGCTGTTGAGAAGTGATTGAACTCGTTGTTTGAAAATCCAACAACCTTATGGAATACTCCACTTCTCAGATCACGTCCTGCACTTGCTCCAACTCTTGATGCCAGAAATGCAACCATAATACTTGCTACCATTCCAAGAAGAGCAAGTGCAGCCATCTGACCTCCTGTTTTTAACAGATAATGAATCTGTGTCTGATCCATGTCCATTCCAAGGTCTTTATATGCACTCCTGCAGAAGCTCACTGATGCCTGATCAAGAATTGTATCCGGCATCTCTGACATCTGCTCTTCGATCTTCTCAACCATTGTTGCTCTCTGCTCAGCCGGAAGCATTTTCAGAAGATCAAACATAGACATGTCATCCAGTGACACTGCCTGGGATTCCGCCTGGGATTCACCTTCCGGCATTGTCCGGTCTGCCCCCCCTTGTGGCATGCTCTGCGCCATTCCCTGGGACATCTGCTCTTTCAGCTTGTCTTCCATCTGTTTTGTTGTATCACTTCCGGACTCGATTCCGGATGTCATCATCATTGGAATCTGAAGAATATCTTTCAGATTCTCCATCGTATTTTCCTCTTCAGCAACAGAATCTTTCAAGACATAAGCTTCTTTTTTATAAGAAGTATTATCTTCTGTATATGCATCCATCACCGTCTGTTGATCGTCTTCCGATACAAACAAAAGCAATTTTTCCATTTCTTCTATTGCAATCTGTCTCGGTACTTCATCTTCAATACCGCCCTGCTGGATTCCTACATTTACAATATCTGATGTATAGGCCGGCAAGGACAGATCACAATACGCCTGCACAACCAGAATCAGCACGATCGCAATCATGGCTTTCCAGTACGATGCAGCGTATTTGAATAAGTTCTTCATAATCTGCGTATTTCCTTTCCTGGTAATTCTCTGTTACTGTTCGCAATATGTGTAAGCAACAACAACTCTCTTCAAGTTACACAATTTATCACTAACCGCTGATTCTCAGCGACAGTAATCTACTTCATTCACTACTCCACATTCTCTATAATCTGCAGGAGCAGCCGGCGAAAAAGCATCTTCTCTTCCACGCTCATTCCTTCAAACACTTTTTCTTCCAGTTTCTCAGCTGTCTTGATCACATAAGCAATGCTGTCTCTCCCTTTCTGTGCAAGAGTCAGGCGCATCACTCTCTGGTCCTGTTCATCGGCTTTTCTTGTAATGTAACCTTCCTGTTCCATCTTCTTGATCATCGATGTAATTGACGGCGGCGTTACATTCAGGCGCTTCGCAAGTTCTTTCTGAGACATGGAATCTTCCTGATGAAGGGCAAATAAGATCCCTGACTGGCTCTGTTCAAATCGTATTCTGCATACAATTCCTGTGCTCTCTTTCCGATCAGGCGCATACTCTGTCCCATCAATCCAAGTAATGGGGCATCTTCTTTATGACACTTCACGTTCTTTTCCCTCCTTGATCTATTGATACATTCTACAAAAAAATTCTGACTATCCCTTTTTCCACAGAATGAATAGTGAAAATTAGTTAGTTAATTAACTAAATGAAAATATAGTACTTTTCACAAAGTAAGTCAATATTATTTCTATTTTTTCACATTTTCTTAATACTTTTTGCACACAAACAAGTTAGATAGTTAATTAAATTCAATATATAAAAATGATGAAACCAAATGGCTGACACCATCTGATTTCATCACTCCATCTTAAAAAGTGAACAATAACTAAAACTCTTTCTTTTTCATGACTCTCATACTGTAAATATAAGAAATGAACCATACAAGCAGACTCAGCACGATAAGTGCAATCGCAATTTCAAAATCACCTATCCCTTCTATCATATACAAAATACTTTCTTTTAATCCCAGGTTATCCATCACAAAAGAGCCAATTGCATAACAAATTGCAAAAACAATTAAAATTGCAATTGGTAGCACTAATCGTCCTTTCTCTCCTTCAAACCTTAACCGAATTGCAATCGTAATTCCCGCAATTGCCTGAAATACAAAGATTGTGATCAACTCCATTGCCAGCGTTTCCGGATCAAACACTTCTTCTGGCTTTATGAGTACAGTGATTCCTGCACAGATTACTCCAATACACCATCCACACGCTGTCATAATAAAGGAAAAAATATATTTTTCTCTAACATATACTTTTCTATTTACAGGTAAAGAAAATAAATACATATATCCATGATTGTTTTCATCATAACTAATTGTATTCCCCCGCATATACTGCTATAACAGATGGGATATAGATTGCAATAAAAGTAGCTGTCTTCTTTTCCGTCAGCGTAAAAAATAACGCCACAAACGCTAACACAAAAAAAAGATTGCCACCTTGCCGAAAAAACAACCGAAAATCCTTTTCCAAAAGTCCTCTGATTCCTTTCATCACATCCCGCCTCCTGTCAACATCAGAATCACCTGATCGAGTGATCCGCTTTCCACTACAATTTCCGGATAATTTTCTGTATAATACTGCTTCTCATTTGTCAGACAGGCAATTCCGAAATTTTCTTTTCTCTCTTTCAGGATATAGTTTTTATCTAAAGCCTGATACTGTTCCTCGCTGACTTTCAACATGGCATACTTTTCAAGAATTCTATCCATCTCTTCATGAAGTACGATCTTTCCTTTATGAATCACATAAATATCATCACACAGATGCTCTAAGTCTGAAGATATATGTGAACTGATCAGGATACTTCTCTCCGGTTCTTCTTCCATATATGTTCTCAAAATATCCAGCATCCCTTCTCTTGCTCCGACATCAAGACCGGCTGTCGGCTCATCCAGCATCAGAAAATCTGCCTGATGCGTCAATGCAATGATCAGATTCAGCTTTGCTTTCATTCCGGTTGAATACTCTTTTAAGAATTTATCCAGTGGAATCTGATATCTTTCACACATCTGAAGAAATTTTTCTTCTTCAAACTTTGGATACAGTTTGGCAAGAACTGCCTTAACATCTTTTCCTTTTAAATATCCGCT
This sequence comes from Mediterraneibacter faecis JCM 15917, assembly GCA_001312505.1. GTDB lineage: Bacteria > Bacillota > Clostridia > Lachnospirales > Lachnospiraceae > Mediterraneibacter > Mediterraneibacter faecis. Next base: position 83,225 of record BBDW01000013.1, on the reverse strand, counting down.
GAATCCTGCTTCTGCCAGGACTACTCCTATCTGTTCTTTCTCTTTCTCGCTTAACTCTTGCGGTGTTTTTCCAAGAATCTTTATCTCGCCACCATCATAGGAAATGAGTCCGAGTACTGCCTTGAACACAGTGCTCTTACCGGCTCCGTTCTCTCCGACCAGACCTGTGATTCTTCCTTTTTCTACATTTAGCGAACAGTCTAACTGAAATTCGCCGTAGCTTTTCTTTACCCCCCCTTTGATATCTAACATAATTATTCGTCCTCCATGATGAGTTCAAACAAGGAGCGGATCTCTTCCTCTTTCATTCCGCAGCGTCTTCCTTTCTGAATCGCCGCTTCCAGATCCGCCTCAACTTCTTTCCTGCGCTCTTCTTCCATCAACTGTGTATTCGAAGCTGCAACATAAGTTCCTTTTCCATGAACCGTGACCGTCATGCCCTCCGCTTCCAGATTGTCATATGCCTTCTTTACGGTAAGTGCACTGATCTTCAGTTCCTTTGCCATCGTTCTCACTGACGGCAGTATATCATTTTCTTTTAATTCTCCGGAGATGATCTGCGCCTTGATCTGCTCCATGATCTGTTCATAGATCGGTACCATCGATGAATTATTGATTATAATCTTCATAAGCAACCTCCTGTTGTAAACAGTATATAACAGTGTATCACTGTTGTCAACTGTTATATACTGTTTGTTTTTTTATTTTTTAGAGCAATGGTTTATTATATTACTCCGTTATCCATTATTTTTCAGCATGTTGTAAACTAAAATGCGTCCTAAGATATAAAAAGAAGTTTCTAACATAAAATTTTCATCTTATATCAGAAACTTCTTTCTTCATTTGCTCTATTTCATTATAACCTTGCAATGTTTCTTATTACTAAAAAATCGCCACAGCCTCATTCACACTCTTCACACCCAGCAGCTTGATTCCCTTAACATCCTTCACCGTTTTCATGCACACTTCCGGAAGGATACACGTCTCGAATCCAAGCTTCTTCGCCTCAGCCACACGCTGCTCCGGCATATTCACCGCACGTACCTCACCACTCAGACCAACCTCACCGAACACGATCGTTTTTTCATCGATCGGACGATTCCGGTAACTTGACACGAGTGCCATCACGATTCCGAGATCGATTGCCGGCTCATTCATCTTGATTCCGCCCGCAATATTTACATAGGCATCGCAATTTCCAAGATTCATACCAAGTCGTTTTTCAAGTACTGCCATCAGAAGATTCACCCTGTTATAATCTGTTCCTGCTGCAGTTCTTCTCGGCATACCAAAGTTCGTTCTTGCAACTAGTGCCTGAATCTCCAGAAGAATTGGGCGTGTTCCCTCCATCGAACAGGCTACAACTGAACCGGATGCATTCTCCGGTTTTCCACTCAGCATATATTCGGATGGATTCTCTACTTCTACAAGTCCATTCTGTCTCATCTCAAAGACACCGATCTCATTCGTAGAGCCAAAACGATTCTTCACAGCTCTGAGGATTCGGTAAGATGCATGACGATCTCCTTCAAAATAAAGTACCGTATCCACCATATGTTCCAGCACACGCGGACCAGCCACGGTTCCTTCTTTTGTCACATGGCCAACAATGAAGATTGGGATACATAGTCCCTTCGCCAGCTGCATAAATACATTCGTAGACTCACGGACCTGGGAGACACTTCCCGGTGCGGAATTCACATCTTCACTGTACATCGTCTGGATGGAATCAATGATCACAAGCTCCGGCTTCTCTTTCTCGATCACGCTGCGGATAATCCCAAGATTCGTCTCACACAAAAGCAACAGATTCTGGCTAAATTCACCCATACGGTTTGCACGAAGCTTGATCTGAGTCTGAGACTCTTCACCTGAAATATATAAAATCTTCTGCTGCTTCGCCATCCTCTGGCAGACTTGCAAGAGCAAAGTTGATTTTCCAATTCCCGGATCTCCTCCTACCAGAACGAGTGACCCCCCCGGCACGATCCCACCACCAAGAACCCTGTCTAATTCTTTAATTCCAGTCTTATTCCTTGTATCATCATCCGCGGAAACTTCTGTGATTGGGACCACTTTCGCTTCATTCACCGCTCTGGCTGCTACAGTCGTTCCTTTCGTGATGCCACTGTCAATTCTCTCCTCGACAAATGTATTCCATTCCTTACACATTGGACACTGACCAAGCCACTTCGCTTCCTCATGCCCACAATTCTGACAGAAGTAAACTGTTTTCTTTCCTTTTGCCATTCATAATTTCCTTTCTGTTCGAAGCAAGCGTAATACAGCTTGCCAGGTTTATAGATTAGAAAAGGGAAAGGCGCATCTTGCAATTCCTTTCCCTCTGTTTTTACACTACTCTTGTTTCTATCCGAATCTGACTGATTAGCATTTGACAACTTTGATTGCAGCACTCTGATCTGCGTTAAGTTCAACACTTACACTTAATTTTCCGCTTAAGTTTGTTCCCATCTTACCTGCAGACTCTCCGGCGATAAATACTTCATATTCGCTCTCTGGCTCAAGTTCCAATGTAAACTGTACGTCTTCCGGTGCGGAAACTGTGAACTCAACTTCTGTTTCTGTCTCTTTGAAGTTCTCTACTGTACTTCCCGGAACAGACTCATAAACGAACATTCCATTTTTCTCCAGCTTTGTAATCTCCGCAAATGTCTTTACTTTATAAAGATCTCCTTTAAATTCAAATCCGTCCTTCTTTGTCTTGGATGCAAGAGTGTAATCTCCAAAGCTTAATGTTCCGTCGTTCTCTGCACGCAATAATTCTTTCACTGTTGCCATTTTTAATTTCCTCCTGGGTATATATATGTTCCTATTATATACTACTTAAAATAGTTTTTCTATAGATTTTATTTATTCTTCACATTTACAATTCGATGTGATTTTAAGATTCTGTCTTCACAAAATGAATTCCCTTTTTGGATGCTCCTGCTGCCACATGATCCCCTTCTTGAATCTCTCCGTTCAGGATCGCATCTGCCAGCTTATCCTCCAGTTCTGTCTGCAATGCACGGCGCAGTGGTCTTGCTCCGTACTTCGCATCCGTTCCTTTCTCCACAATGAGAGCCTTCGCAGATTCACGCAGTTTCAGATGAATATTCATCTGTGATTCCAGACGTTTAGTAAACTGATTGCATAACAAAGAAACGATTTTCTTCATCTCTTCTTTGCCGAGTGAATGGAATACAATAATCTCATCAATTCGATTCAGGAATTCCGGACGGAAGATCTGCTTCACTTCATCCATCACATTCTGCTTCATCTTCTTATAATCACTGGCCGGATCTTCTTTTGTCGCAAATCCTAGCTTCTTCGGTTCAACAATTGCTTTCGCACCTGCATTTGATGTCATAATAATTACAGTATTAGAAAAGTCAACCTTTCTCCCCCCTGAGAATCTGTAATATGCCCATCATCCAGCACCTGAAGAAGTACATTGAATACATCCGGATGTGCTTTCTCAATCTCATCAAACAGAATCACGGAATATGGATGTGTACGCACCTGGTCACTGAGTTGTCCACCTTCTTCATGACCGACATATCCCGGAGGAGATCCGATCATCTTGGAAACGGAATGTTTCTCCATATATTCTGACATATCAACACGGATCATTGCATCTTCTTTCCCAAATAATGCTTCTGCCAGTGCTTTTGATAATTCTGTCTTACCAACACCGGTTGGTCCCAGGAACAGGAAGGAACCGATCGGGCGCTTCGGATCTTTCAGTCCGACTCTTCCTCTCTTCACGGCTCTTGCAACTGCGCCGACAGCCTCGTCCTGTCCGATCACTCTCTTCTGAAGGACATGCTCCAGATTCTTCAGACGCTGGGCATCACTCTCTGCGAGCTTACTCACCGGTACTTTTGTCCAAGCAGACACCACTTCTGCAACCGCATCTACAGTTACCGGTGGGTTGACCTTCGCCTGTTTCTTCTCAAAGCGTTTCTTCACTGAGTCTAATTTCTTCTGCACTGCATCCTGTTCTTTCTGAATCAGGGACGCTTCTGCAAAATCTCCCCCCCGTTCAATGCTCTCTTCCTTCTGCGAAGCAAGTTCTTTCACTGCCTGTTCTAACTGCTTCAGATTCTCTGGAACCTCATATCCCTTCAGACTCACCTTTGAGCATGCTTCATCTAAAACATCAATCGCCTTATCCGGAAGATTCCGGTCTGTGATGTAACGCTCTGACAGCTGTACTGCTGACTCCAGTGCCTGTTCTTCGATCACAACTTTATGATGCGCTTCGTATTTCTCTTTCAGACCTTTTAAGATCTCAATACACTGATCCTGTGTCGGCTCTTCAATCGTCACCGGTTGGAATCTTCGCTCAAGTGCTGCATCTTTCTCAATGTACTTCCGATATTCCGCAATCGTAGTTGCACCGATCAGCTGCATCTCTCCTCTCGCCAGTGAAGGTTTCAGAATGTTGGATGCATCAATCGCTCCTTCTGCGCCTCCGGCACCGATCATCGTATGGATCTCATCAAGGAACAGAATCACATTTCCACAGGCCTCTACTTCTGAGATCAGGCCTTTCATACGCTCTTCAAACTCACCACGGTACTTTGAACCAGCGATCAGTCCCGGAAGATCCAGACTGTAAATCTTCTTATCTTTCATCTTCTCCGGAACCACACCGGATGCGATTCTCTGTGCTAAACCTTCAATAATTGCTGTCTTACCAACCCCGGTTCTCCAACCAGACATGGGTTGTTCTTTGTTCTTCGGCTTAAAATCTCCATCAGACGGTAAATTTCCTGGTTTCTTCCCACAACCGGATCCATTTTTCCTTCTGCCGCACGTTCTGTCAGATCTGTACAGTACTGCTCCATCATCGCACCGCTTCCGCGATTATCCTCCTGAAGTTCTTCCTGATAGATCTTCGGATCGATCCCTGCTGCATTCATAATGCTCTGGAATAATTTCTGAAGATTCACATTCAATGTGATCAGAATCTTTGCTGCCACACAATCCACATCACGTATCATCGCAAGAAGGAGATGTTCTGTTCCGATTTCCGTTGTACGGAGTCTTTTACACTCCTTCGCGCTGTTCTCTAACAGATACTGGAGTCTCGGACTCTCTTCTAACCTCTTTCCTTTCGCTGCCGGATGTTCTTCTGCCGGAGTGATCAGCTCATCCATCAGCTTCAGAATCTTCTCCGACTCTACTCCACTGTTCGCAAGTACCTGTCCTGCCACTCCTGTATATTCTTCTCTCAATGCCAGAAGCAAATGTTCTGTTCCGATATACGGATGCTTCATCTCTCTGGCAGCTCTAGCCGCATACTTAAGCGCATGCTGCGCCGACTTTGTATATGAAATCTGCATATATATCTCCCTTATGTCTTTCTACTTCTCTGCTACCGGTTCTCGTGCAGCTCATACTCGTCAAATATCTCATCTACCAGCCCATGAACCTCCTGCCGTGAGATATTCTTGCAACGCCCTCGCGCAAGTACGATCCTTAACTGCTCTTTCATCACTTCGAGCTGCTGAAGTTTATCTACATCAACTGCGATCACTGCACCTCTGCGTTTATCCAGACTAATATATCCTTCCTGCTTCAACACATGATACGCTTTGTTCACAGTATGCATATTCACTCCAACCGTATCTGCAAGCTGTCTGACAGATGGGAGTGAATCCCCCTTCCTGAATATCTGACATAGCAATACCAAGAATGATCTGGTTACACAATTGAATGTAAATCGCCTCATCACTGTTGAAATCAACTTCTATCAGCATACGCGTAGCCCCTTTCTCTTTCGTGTAAAACAGATCTCCTGCTGTCTTCTGTAAAATCGTTACTGCTCACACGATGTGCGACCAGCAACGCATCTCGCCATTTTAAATCGCCTTTGGCGATGGGGGGGCGAGATGCATTCAAGTCAAAACACGCATCCTCCGTGTCAATCAGCGAAGTGATTGACACGGGAGTGAACAGTAACGTAAAATCAGCCGCAGGGGGGGATATTTTCCACTTGTTATATCTATCCTAGCACAACCTCTTGTTTGATTCAAGCAAAAACGCAGAAGAAAAGGAAGGTTTTCTTCCTCTTCTCCTGCGTAAAACAGCACTATTTTATTTCTCAGGAAATATAATCTCCATTCTTGTTCCTTTTCCGTACTCACTATCCACCTGAACTTTTGCCCCCCCATGCAGAATTGCTCCATGCTTCACGATCGACAGTCCAAGTCCTGTTCCACCCCCCCGTTCTTTCGAATGGCTCTTATCAACTCTGTAGAATCGTTCAAAGATTCTATCCTGATGTTCTTTTGGAATTCCGATTCCTGTATCACTCACGCGGACTTTCGGTCCTTCCAGTGTATTTCCTACCCAAATGGTTACATTTCCATTTTCTTTATTATACTTTACAGCATTTTCTGTAATATTATAGATCATTTCATCCAGAATCTGACGGATTCCATGTATTTTCACAGATTCTCCTGTCAGTTCCATATGAATATTCCGCTGAGCCGCAGTAAGAGAAAGACGACTGACAATTTCTCTCGTCAGTTCAAATAAATCTACATCTTCTTTCTCAAGCTCAACAGATTCGTCATCTAGCTTTGATATTTTAATAATATCTTCAATCAATGTCAAAAGCCGACGTGCCTCCTTATAAATTGTCTCAGAAAATCTCGGAATATCCTCCGGACGCACGAGTCCATTCATCATGATCTCTGCGTATCCGGAAATCGAAGTGAGCGGAGTTTTCAGCTCATGGGATACATTTGCAGAGAATTCTTTACGCATATTGGCCACAGCTTCTTTTTCTTTATTCTGCTTATCCATAGCTTTCAAAAGCGGGGGGGTCATCTCCTCATATACAACATTATCCAATGGGTTTTCCAAATCCAGATGAATTACAGGTTCCATCAGTCTGTTTGTCTGCCATTTTGCAAGAAACCAGGCAAGTACAAGTCCAATGATTCCAATCCCTATAACCACCGGCAAAATATTTAATGAAGTCCACATCAGACTATCCATTGATTTTGAAACACGGAGAACGTTCCCATCATCCAGAAGAACCGCATAATAATACAATTCTTTGCTTACGGTATCTGACATACGGATCTTCTCGCCTGTTCCATTCTTCAAAGCCTGCTGTACTTCGGCTCTGGTCTTATGATTCTCCATCGTACTTCCATCATTTCTGGAATCATACAGAACATCTCCCGTAGATGCGATCAGCGTCACTCGCGTTCCCTGATCCACATCATCCAGCTGTGCAAGATACTCTGTTCCTGACAGATCGACTGCCCGTTTGATATACGCTGCTTCCTGTTTGATCTCACCCTCAAGGATCTTCAGGTTCCGCTGATACACAACAACAGACATGATCAGATATATCGGAACTAAAATTGCAATCAGTATAAACATCATGCTTTTCTGAATTCGTTTTCTCACTTTCTCATATCCTCCAGACTTGTATTACGCTTCTCCACCGATCCGATATCCAACACCACGAACTGTCTTGACCAGACTGCCCTGCTCACCTAACTTCTGGCGGAGTGTCCGGATATGAACATCAACCGTTCTCGTCTCTCCATCAAAATCATATCCCAGATCTCTGTCAGTAGCTGGTCTCTTGTCAGCACGATTCCCTGATTGCGCATCAATTTCTCAAGAAGTTCAAATTCCTTCAATGTCAGCACAACTTGCTCGCCATCTACTTTTACTTCATGTTTCTTCGTATCTAAGCTGATTCCTCCAACAGAAAGTTTCGTCTTATCCTGTTGCTTTCCACTTCTGCGAAGCACTGCTTTGATTCTGGAAATCAGCTCCATCATACCAAATGGTTTCGTCACATAATCATCCGCGCCGGAATCCAATCCCACTACCTTATCATACTCTGACCCCCCCTTCGCTGTCACCATGATCACAGGGATATCCTTTGTCTTTGATGAATTTTTCAGTTTCTTAAGAATCTCGAGTCCATCTTCCCCTGGAAGCATAATATCAAGCAAAACAAGCTCTGGCGTGTCAAACGCCAAAGCCTCCATAAATGCCGTCCCGTCTGCAAATCCTCTGGCTTCCAGTCCGGTTGTCTCCAGAGTGTAGATTACAAGTTCGCGAATGTTATCGTCATCTTCTACACAAAAAATCATATATTTCTTTCTCCTTCTAATGCATTACAGCACTATCCTTATGCACTCCGGTAATTGCAAATTCTACCCACTCGGCAATATTTGTCGCATGGTCTCCGATTCGCTCAAGATACTTTGTAACCATGATAAAATCAAAGAGTTTTCTTCCATCACGGCCATCAGCCTCACGGATCAGCTGGATGATCTGATCCCGGATCTCATCAAAATAATCATCAATCTCATCATCATCATTCATGACTGTACGTGCAAGCTCCAAATCTTTCTCAACATATGCTGTTACACTGTTGCGAACCATCTTGCTTACGCCTGTTGCCATCGCTGTCAGCTTGTCAAGATTCTCATCCATCTTCTCCCACTTGGATGAAATGATGATCTCTGCGATATCAGAAGTCTGATCTCCGATTCGCTCCATATCTGTGATCATCTTAAGTGCTGCTGAGATTCTTCTGAGGTCTCTTGCGACCGGCTGCTGCTGGAGCAGAAGCTTCAGACAAAGTCTCTCGATATCTTTTTCAATCTGATCGATCTCTTCATCTTCTTTGATCACAACCTGAGCCTGTTCCGTGTTACCTTCCTTTAATGCCTGAGTTACCTTTGCAATTGCTGTTTCACACAACTCACCCATATGTGTAAGCTGTGTATCCAAAAGATGCAGCTGCATATCATATCTGTTACGCATAAATCAACCAAACCTCCCTGTGATGTAATCCTCAGTTCTCTTATCCTCAGGAATGGAGAACAATTTCTCAGTGTCATTATATTCAATCACTTCTCCTAAGAGGAAAAATGCTGTGTTATCCGATACACGGACAGCTTGCTGCATATTATGCGTTACCATAACGATAGTATAATCTTTTTTCAGTTCCATCGCAAGGTCTTCAATCTTAGATGTTGAGATTGGATCCAGTGCGGATGTCGGCTCATCCATCAGAATTACTTCCGGCTCAACTGCCAGTGTTCTTGCGATACAAAGTCTCTGCTGCTGTCCACCGGAAAGTCCGAGCGCACTTTTATTCAGACGGTCTTTGAGTTCATCCCAAATCGCTGCCTGACGAAGGCTTCGCTCAACGATCTCATCCAGCTGAGATTTTTTCTTGATTCCGGCAATTCTCGGTCCGTAAGCCACATTGTCATACACACTCTTTGGAAATGGATTTGGCTGCTGAAATACCATTCCAACACGATGACGCAGTGTGATCTCGTCCATTTCCTTGAAAATGTCCTTACCGTCGAGCAGAACATTTCCATCAATCTTACAATTTTCCACCAGATCATTCATACGGTTCAGTGTCTTCAGAAATGTAGATTTTCCACATCCGGAAGGTCCGATAAATGCAGTGATCTTATTCGCCTCGATCTTCATATTCACATCTTTGAGTGCATGGAAGTCTCCATAATGAAGATTCAGATGGCTGATATCAAATTTATAATCATTTGCTTTTTTTGCTTCCATTTTTATTAATTATCCTTTCTACATGCCAGTCAACGAAATGATTGACATAGAAATTATCAGTTGGCTTCCTCTTTCATTTTCTGTCTTTAGTTTCCTGAATTCTTCTTATTAATGTGTCGGCTCAATGCATTTCGCCAATGCTGAACAGCAGAACAAGAATCATCAGGATTGCTGCTGACAGGTTTGCAAGATTCGGATCCTGTCCATTGATCTGAAGTCCCCCCCAGATCTGCAATGACAATGTCTCTGCCGGACGGAAAATATTCAGCGGGCAGGTTGGGGGGGATGTCAGATTCCAGTTGTTCCAGCGCAGATCTGTTCCTGATCCTGTTGTATACAGAAGTGCTGCCGCCTCACCAAATCCTCTTCCTGCTGCCAGGATGACACCTGTCATGATTCTTGGGATACACGCCGGGATCAACACATGATAAATGGACTGCCATCTTGTTGCTCCAAGTCCAAGACTTGCCTGCAGGTAATGTCCCGGCAGACCATTGATCGCGTCCTCTGTCGTTGTTGTGATAACTGGGATCGCCAGAATAGAAACTGATAATGCTCCCGCGAGAAGACTCTTTCCAAGTCCGAAAAACACAAGAAATACCAGATATCCAAACAATCCAACAACAATGGACGGAAGCGAAGAAAGTGTCTCAATACAGATTCTTAGAAATTTTGTAAGAAATCCTTTCTTCGCATACATTGCCAGATAGATTCCGGCTGTCACTCCAAGCGGAATGGAGAATAACAACGAAATAAATACTAGATAAATTGTATTGAACAACTGGTTTCCGATGCTTCCTTTTCTTGCAAAGGCAAACATCTCCGGTGTTGCTCCTGTAAATCCTTTAATAATTACATAAGATGCAAATCCAATCAATAATGTAAAGAAGAACACTGCGATCAGATAAAACACGCCGGTCATTATTTGATTTATTCCACGCGCACGTTGTACTCGATTCATCTATTTGCTCCCCCCTTACTCTTTGTCTTTCTTCGGTCTTGAGAAATAATGGATCAGCAGGATGAATAACAGAGACAATAAGAACAATAACAATGCCATTGTCCAGAGTGCTGTCTTCATCTCACCGCCCTCCGTTGCATTTCCCATCTGTGCTGCGATTTCTGTAGTCAAACTCTTTGTTGTGGAGAATAATCCCTTTGGAAGAGCTGTTGTCTGTCCAATTACCATTGCAACCGCAAGTGCCTCACCGAATGCTCTCGCAAGTCCGAGAATAATTCCTGAAAGAATTCCTGAACCTGCTGCCGGAATGACAACTTTATAAATGGACTGCCATCTTGTAGAACCCAGTCCGTAGGCTGCCATACGGTAATCTTTTGGCACAGAATGAATGGAATCTGCTGCTACATTACTGATGGTTGGGAAGATCATCAGTGCCAAAACAATCCCTGCCGCAAGAACTGAATGTCCAACCTGTAAATGAAATACTTTCTTAATTGCCGGAATTAGAACTGTAAGTCCAACCCATCCATAAACAACTGATGGAATTCCTGCGAAAATTTCAACGATTGGTCTGTAAAACTTTTCTCCGAATTTCGGCGCGATCTCAATCATAAAGATTGCAGAACCTACTGCAAATGGAGTCGCAATCAGAAGTGCCAGACCACATGTACATAGAGAACCCACAATAAAGATCAATGCTCCGACAGTTCCACCACCCTGTGCATTATCTTCCGGGTTCCAGTCTGTCGATCCTAAGAATTCAAATATGGAATGACCAAATATCGTAAATGTACCGGATCCCTTATATATAAGAAAGGCTCCGATACAGATTGTGATGGCAATAACAAGCAAACCGCCTGCTGTCATCAGTCCTCTCCATGCATACTCTTTTGTAAACATGTTTTGTTTCTTCATATTTTCACCTTTTATCAGTGAAATGTACTGCTGTTCTGAATTTTCTCGGAACACACAGTACATTTCATAGCTTTTCACTTTATGCTATTAGGTTACTGTTCACACGATGTGCGACCAGCAACGCATCTCGCCATTTTAAATCGCCTTTGGCGATGGGGGGGCGAGATGCATTCAAGCCAAAACATGCATCCTCCGTGTCAATCAGCGAAGTGATTGACACGGGAGTGAACAGTAACACTATTAATGCTCTGTTACAGTCATCTTAGATGCAACACCATAACCAAGTTTCTCCATCTGAGCGCCATATTCATCACCTGTAATATAATCAAGGAATGCTTTTGTCACTTCATTTGGTTCACCCTTTGTGTACATATGCTCGAATGTCCATACAGGATATTTTCCGCTGTAAGTATTCTCAAGTGTTGGCTCAACATCATCAATTGCTACTGTCTCAACACCTGCATCTCCTGTCAGATAAGAAAGTGCTACATAACCGATTGCTCCGTTTGTACTCTTTACATTTGTAAGAAGAACTCCGGAATCATCTGTTTCCATGGATGTGTTAGAAGCTTCTTCGTTTCCGTCCAGTGCATATTTCTGGAATGTTGCTCTTGTTCCTGAAGACTCAGGACGTGTTACAAGAACGATATCCTCATCCGGTCCTCCAACATCTTTCCAGTTTGTTGTCTTTCCTGTGAAGATGGAGATCAACTGCTCTTTTGTAAGACTCTTAACACCTGCTTCTGCAACATCTTTGTTTACGATCGGTGCCATAGTTACAACACATACCTGATGATCTACAAGCTCTTTTGCTGCTGTCTCATCCAGTTTATCTTCTGCTGCCACATCAGAGTTACCGATATCTACAGTTCCTTCTGATACCTGCTTCAGTCCTTCTCCTGAACCGCCTGCATCAATTGTGATAGATACATCCGGATGATCATTTAGAAACGAATCTGCTGCATCATCAGCAAGTGGTTTCAGTGCTGATGAACCGGCTGCTGTGATTGTTCCGCTTAATGAGCTGTCACTGCTCTCTGTATTTGTATCTGCTGCATTATCTGAAGTTTCGTTTGATGAACTTCCACATCCAACTGCCATTGTTGCTGTCATACCTGCTACTGTAAGTAATGCAATAAACTTTTTCATTTTCATGTCAATTATCTCCTTTACATTTCATACACATTTCTAATCCCACTGCATTTTCTTTTTTTTATTTTCTGCAGTCATTTATGCTTCCCTCAAGCACAGTACATATGTTACGTAAGAAATGTAAAGTCTGAAATCAACCAAATGTTAAGTTTATGTAAAACAACAACGGGTGTTTTTCGGATTTGTGCAGATCCTAAACGGAGTATTTTTTGTATATCAGGAAAATACTTTCCTGATATACAAAAAAGAGAGGCCTCTCAACCTCTCTCACAAATCATCTCTTTATCTGAAGCAAACACATAAGACTACGCCCAGAATCAGACCACCGAGAAAACAGACAATATATCCAAGAACCACCTTTCGATTTCCCCTTTCACCGCTTGTCTTCCTGATGTCATTATATGAAGCTTTCTGCGAAAATATTCCTTCTAATCTTCAAGTGTTCCCCCCCTTGCCCAACGAATCAGCCATAGAATACTCCAGGTCAGCAACACTCCCATGATCACACCGACAATATTGATTCCTGCTTCATCCCACTGACAGTGTCTTCCTACGATCAGAACCTTGTGTGCCTCATCTGCAATTGCCAGGATCGTACAAAGTCCGAATACCGCACACGCCGCTTTCCAGGCTTTCATCACATTCTTCATTGCCAGAACCAATAATCCTGATTCTATGAAATAAACGATAAAGTGTGCCCATTTTCTCAGATACATATGCACATAATCCACACTGTCCTGTGGAAAAAAGTGCTGTTGGATCCATTCTGCCATCGGCAGACTGGTTGCCGCTGTCTGTGGTCCATTCTGGCTTGACAAAACCAGAAGAAGGATCAGCCAAATGATTGCCGGCAAAAATGAGATCATCGTCAATTTCCTGTTCTTCGCTCTATTCGTTTTCTTATTGCTCTTCAAAAATCTACTCCTAACTGATATACTGCTTTCTTTTTCGCTCATTATACCATGTAGAAATTCTTTGTCAAATTTCATTTCTTGTCTTACTTATACGTTAAACAAGTAATTCGCAATCCCATACATCTACGCCACTGTCCTGGAACACGCCATGCAGACGTTCATGCAGCTGCTCCTTTGTCACATCTTTCTTTAGAATCACCTGAATGAATCCGCCTCCACCGGCTCCTGATATAAACTTCCCATCGATCAGGTCTTCACATACAAGAAGGATCTGATCTATACAGGTATTGGTTGTACCGGCATCCAACATACAGGACAATTTCCAATGTTGGTTTAAAAGCTCAGCAAATTCGTCAATATCTCCCTGCTCCAGTGCAAAACGCATTAACACGGCGACTGCTTCATCTCCTTTAATGCCTTCAATGATTCTGGTCTGCTTCCGATATAGCCACCAACCACATCACGCAGCAAATTTCTTGCGAGACGCCTCTGACCAGTATAAATCAATGCGAAACGTTCTTTCAGTTCTTTCTTTCCCTCTTCCGGCATTTCTATCTTCTCTACAACAAGATTCTGAGCAATCCCCCCCGGTTTTGTTGAGATCAGTTTAATTCCTTCTGTCAGTCCGCCAACCTGATCCTGCCATCCTCCTCCGGTACTCATGATCTGCTCCATACCAAGGACAACATCATAGATCTCTGCATCTGTACGCTCCTGACCAAGAAATTCAAAGATTCCCTTTACGCACGCTCCTGATAAGATACTGCTTGTTCCAAGTCCTGATCCTTTCGGTACTCCATAAACCTGGGTAGAAAGATAGATTCCTCCTCCCATCCGCTTTAAAATCTCCTGAAGATCTGCTTCTTCCTGACCGGGATAATTCCACAGGCGATCAAAGCTGCTTTATGCAGTGCAAATGAATCATATGGATTATGACAATCCTGGATCTCAGCTGCACTGTCTACAGTTGTATAGACTCCGATATCCTTACTTTCAAATTCCACATGAAGCTCATCTAATCTCTTCACCGTGATCTGTACCGGATAAATTCCTCTTAATTTCATTGCAGCATTAAGAACTACTCCACCCTTTTCATTACAATGTGGTGGTGTATCCGTCCAGCCTCCGCCCCAGTTCACGCGAACCGGAAGGGCGATATCAACCTGATCTTTTACAATTCTATATCCTGCACTATCCGGAAGTTTCTTCTCTGCTTCTTCATAAATTACCTCCTGGATTGTTCCAAAACAGTCATTCTCAAGTGCATCATAATGCAGATCATCATAAATCGTTCTTGTCTTTTTCATATAACAGGAGACTGCATGATAGATTCGAATCTTCAATGAGAAATCTGCTTCTGCCGCATCTTCCATCAGTAACTTAAAGATTTCTTTCGATATTCCACGCTTTCCAAATATCTTGAGTGCATCCGCATAATACATTCCCTGCTCCAGTTTTCTGATGAAACACCTTGCAAGAATACGGTTTTCAAGAAACCTCTCCTGATCACAGGATGCCTCAATATCTGCTGCATTAAAACTGGAATAGAGGCTCAAACGTTCAGTCTCACGCCATCTGGAAATCTCTTCTTTTGTTGCAGTACCATGTGCCATCTTGTAAATGATTTCAGCCATATCAAGTGCATCTTCCCAGTCATCACACACCGGGTAAAGATCTGCAAACCACAGATAGGTCTCTTCTCCTTTCCAGAGTTCTTCTTTCGTCACTTTATTCTGAGCCATAAACTGATTCAATGTCGTGCCGAGAAATGAAACCTCTCCCGGATATTTTCCTTTCGGATTATCTGGTACACCATAAATCCTAATTACTTTTTTCCCACCTGTCAGTTCAATTCCGTGCATAACAATCTGTTCTGGAATCTTCCGGTCCATAATGCGCACATGGGAAAGAACGGTTCCGTCGCCGACCTCAGAATTACCAAGAATATAACAATTCTCCAGATATGCTTCTTTTCCTATCTTTGCACGGCTTCCTACATAAGCATTATGCGCTGCAAATCCTTCTTTTTGCACCGCTGAATTCACCTGCATCTTCCAATCCAGGAACTCGTAATCCTGCACATTTTTTGTTACAAGGCTTCTCAATTCCCTTGTTGTCCCGAAATGAATAAATTCCGCCGGTGACAGACACAACAGCTTCATTGAGAAATGATGGATCGCATTCCAGATCTGTGTCCTGCATTCATGCAGTGCCTCATTGAGCTGTCCTTCTGCTGCCTCTTTATAGAAATCTTCTAATGTAGAATCATTTGCAAGCGGATATAAAAAGTCTCCATAAAAGCTGATCCTTGCTTCTTCATTACAAAACTGACGGAATTTCTTCTCGTCTACTTTGCCCTCTGTTGAAATCAGACGGAACAGTGCCTGCAACAGTGCGCTGCCAAACAATACCGCACCTGTATCAAGATCTACATTTCCTGCTTTATTAACAGCTCCCATCTCTCGCAGACGCTCTTCTGTCTGTTTATGAAGAAAACACTTTACATAATCATGTCCGTCATTCAGAAATACGCCATGATTCTTTCCTGTAGCTACCGGCTCTTTAATGGAAATTGCTGCCGCTCCGTCAAACTGCGCATCAATCTGAAGTGGATTAAACAGAAGCAATACATCACCTGACAAAACAAGCATTCCTTCCTGAATCCTGGATGGAACCCCTGACATCCCTACAATAAACTCATCAAACAAAGTGGAACTTCTTCCATCCGGCAATTCTCTTGGAACCGGTGAGAAAAGCTTGCCGATTGCAGAATACTGCGGCACTCTCTTGCTGTCACCACCTGAATGAATCACAAGAATTCTACGATTCTTAAAAGGATTCTCTCTCTCCGGTTCCTGTTCTGCAATATAACGCATCACCTGAAATGTAGCTCCTCCTGATCCCACACGTTTTCCCTCCGGATCCGGAAGAACCGCATACGTTGTCTCTTCCGGAAGAAGACCTTTTTCCAGACGGTTCTCGATCTGATTCCGATAAGCCGTTGCCTGTGCTTCATTTGATGCTGTCAATATAATATAATCCCATTTGATAAAGCTTTTTTTCTTTAAACTTCTTTCATAATCTTCCCAGGAATCCAGATAGGACTGACGCAGGAAGAGATTATTCATCTTCTCGTATTTCATTTCTTACCCCCCCTTATCTACCTTTTTCTTATCTTAGTTAAACGTTCAAATAACATCCAATGCTAGGATAACACACATTTTATAAAATTGAAAGTAATTGCAACCCGAGTAGATGTTTTTCTATATCAGAACAGTAACCAGAACATGACTTTTTCATATACAAAAAAGAGCTGTAAAAAACGAGATTATCCTCTATTTCTCACAACTCTTTTCAAAAATCGGTTTAACTCCAGCTCTTACTGCTGTGTAAAATCATTATTCGCTGTTGGTGCTACCGCACTTTCCTGAGCACTGATCGACTGAACTGTCTCAGAAGGTGTATACGTTTCTGTCGGATACAAAAATGTATGCATCTGTGTACTCATGTCATTCAATGTAACCGGAACTTCATAGAACACACCATCAATCTTACCGGAATAGAATACCTTTGGAAATGCATCCATTGCTTCCACCTTGTATTCTGTGATTGTACTTAAAAGACGAAGCACTTCGCTCTCTAAATAGTTTGTATTAATTTTATCAAGCATGCTCTTGGCAATATCGATCTTTTTCGCTTTGTCGAGCTCCTGTGCTTTTGAGAAAATCTTAAAGAGAATTGTTCTCTGTCTTTCACTTCTCTTATAATCTCCTCCTTCTGTATAACGGATACGGCTAAATGCAACCGCCTGTGTTCCGTCTAATGTATAAGTACCAGCTTCTGTAATTTGTGCAGAAGATGTTCCCCCCCTGATTCCATTAAGCTCATTAATATAACCGTTGATATACTTTGTTTCTTCTTCTGTAATATCCTGCTCGATTCCACCCATATCATCAACCAGTTCTGCAACATTCATGAAGTTAACTGTAATATATTTCTGAATATCCAGATCAAAGTTTGTATTTAATGTATCCATTGCAAGCTCCGGTCCTCCGAAAGAGTGTGCATGTGTGATCTTATCCAGACCATGACCTTCAATCTGTACATAACAATCTCTATAGACAGAAGCAATATACACTTTTTTATTTGTATTATCTACATTTACCACCATCAGGGAGTCTGATCTTGTTCCCTTACCAAGATTATTTTCCCTGGAGTCAACTCCAAAAATAGCAAATGTCTCCTGATTAACTTCCGGCTCTTCTTCTACTTCTTCCGGCTCTTCTTCCTTTTGTACTACCTGCTTTGTCTCTTTCTTTGGCTCTTCCTTTTCTTTCTTCTTTCCACAACCGGAAAAAGAAGCAACTGCAAGTGCAACAATCAAAAGAACTGCAAGTATTCTTCTCTTTTTCACCTGAATTTTCCTCCTTCTCTCTGTCTTATCTCCATATTGATACGAAAAAGTTTCTCGTTACTGTTCACACGATGTGCGACCAGCAACGCATCTCGCCATTTTAAATCGCCTTTGGCGATAAGGCGAGATGCATTCAAGCCAAAACATGCCTCCTCCGTGTCAATCAGCGGAGTGATTGACACGGGAGTGAACAGTAACAGTTTCTCTGCATATTTGCAAAAAATGGCTGTGTTTCATCAACAAACACAGCCATTTTAGCACACTTTATTTTAGAAAGCTATAGAAAATCCTCAGTTCTCGCCCGAAAACGGTTCTTTCTGACATTTTTCACCAATTTTCTCACCCATCTTTACCAATGTCTCTGCACCGGTTGCACTGTTTCTCACCAGATCTTCATCCGTCTGCACTTTTCCCGGCTCTGTCAAAAGAACGACTGTAGACCCGCCAAACTCGAACATTCCTTTTTCTTCTCCCCGGTGTACAACAGATACTTCTTTTTATAATTCTTAATCCGTCCAACCATAAGAGCACCGACTTCCATCTGCAAAACGGTTCCCAGTTCTTCTGTCTGTACAAGACAATATTCCCTTGTATTCATCTTGTAAATCGGAGCATAGTCATTTGCCACCGGATTTACTGTATGGAATACTCCTCTGATCTTTCGCTGTGCAGATTTCACACCATCTGCCACATAACAATATCTGTGGTAGTCATCTACCGTGAGACGGATTATATAAGCTGTTCCACCTTCATAGCGTTTCGCAAGCTTTTCATCCTTCAGAAGACTACGGACTGTATACTGTGTCTGTTTGATAAGAAAAAGTCCATCCCTTTGAATCGGACAAACTGTCACTTTCCCGTCACAAGGACTGATCAGCACTTCTTTTCTTCCGTCAATCGGACGTTCCTCCACTAAAATCTTACGCGTAAAAAAGTCATTATAAGAAGAATAATGTTTCTTTTCATAGATTGACAGATCAATCTGATTCTTTCTGACAAACGATGGAATCAACAGCCTGGACACTCTGCTGTCCAGCACTTTTCCGCCAAGTCGGGATACCCCGGATCCAAGCAATGGTTTCAACATCATTCTTGTCAATGTATGTCCATAGATATATTCCAGGAATCTGTCCTGCCCTGTTGTTTTCTCCATCCTGTTTCCGTTTCTGTCTGCATAAATCATAATCTCTCCTCTTACATGAATCTTCGTCTCAATGTCCAGACTACTGCAACCGCTACTACTCCGACTAATGCAGAAAGTGTCTTATTCCCCGGCTTTTTTAATTTGAAATCCATAACAAACAGAAGTCCTACAAGAAGAACCATCGCATGCAGTGCAATTCTGAAATCACAGTGCAAAAATGGGCGAAGCACAACAAGAATCGGTAATGCGATCGACATGGATGTGATCGGCAATCCCTGATAACACTTTCTGTTCTCTGTTGTCTCATCCTGTCGGCACTCTTCTGTTACATTAAACCATGCCAGACGGATCAATCCTGCCAACACATAAAACATAAGAATAAGAACACCGACAATCCCATTCATTCCCATACAATAACAGATGATCGCCGGTCCAACTCCAAAACAGACAATGTCGCACAGTGAATCAATCTGGATTCCAAAACGTTTCTCTGTTTCTGTTCTATCCTTCTTTGTTCTTGCAATCTTCCCATCAAACATATCACACAGACCAGACAATGCAAGACACAATACTGCAAGATCCAGATGTCCATTCAATGACAGCATCATCCCACCAATTGAAATCCACAGACTGATATATGTAAGTATAACTGTGTAATCATAAACACCTAACATTTTATTTCCCCCTTGCTTTTATTCTTATCAGAATAACCATCCTTTTATTTATGCTTTCTTCCTTAAGTTTCTTCCTATTGTAAAATTCGCCACGATCGTAAAAATTGCACTGATCAATAATTCTGTATAATATCCAAGTCCTCTGCTTAAGATCATTCCCGGGATCAAAAGTGCACTTCCAAAAACTGGTTCAAAAATCATCGAAAACAGTTTTTCACTGATTCCCATCCCCCCCCGGCAGTGGCAGCATATCCACAGAAACGGAAATCACAGACTGCAGAAGAATAATCACGAATGCATTCGTTCCGGACAGTCCAAATGCCTTATATACAAACCAGGTTGCTGTAAACAGTGCGAACCTCTGAAATAATGTGATTGCAAATACATTGACCAGTACCATTATATGATCTTTCAGATAAACCGCTGTTGTATGATACTGATCCATCGATGCATTCAGTTTCTCAATTCTTGTACTTTTATATCGCATCAGATGCATTTTTTCCAGCAGTTCCATCCCTTTTACAAGAATAGAACGCGCAAGCACCGGATGAAATACAAGGAGCAGCATAGAAGCCACACAAAATACATTTAGGCCTGTTCCAAGATAAAAAATATGACGGATATTATACATATGTGTTCTGATGAATCCCCCCCTGCCGAAGATCATAAGTCCAAGACCGATCACAACGAGAACCATTTTATAGGTAATCGTGACAATCATCAATACAAGCGTTGATACCGGGATTGGAATTTTCTCTTTCTTCATATAATAAATCTGTGCCGGCTGTCCTCCTGTTGCGGATGGTGTGATACAGCTGAAAAAGAATCCTACAGAGGAAAACAAGAAACATTTCCATTTCTTTAGATGAATACCAAGCGTATGCATCATATAAAATATAATAATTGACTCTCCCCCCCAGATAAAGATAATCACACAGGCAACACCCGGAAGCAACCAGTATGAATTCACTGTTTTCAGAATTTCTGCAATCTCACTTAAATCCTCCCCCCCATGGAATACTCCATAGATTGTTGCCGCAAAGACAAGAAAGAGAAAAAGTACATTAAATATCATTTTCTTTTTATTTTCCATTTTCTCCTCCTGCTTTACGAACCAGATTTCTGTAAATTTTCCATCCGTTTGTCCGGCAGCTCACAAACCAGGTCAGCTCCGCTACCGCAACTCCACCGATCACATCCACAATTACATGCTGTTTTGTTACAAGCGTAGAAACAAAGACCAACACTGCGATCATTACAGATACGATCTTATACCACCCCGGTACTTTTTTATCTCCCCCTGATTCCAATACAACAGAACCAGCTTGCCATACAATGGATTGATGGAAATAAATTCACCGGTTTATCAATCTGATATAAAAAACGCATGCCCTGAACAAAAATTCCGTTTCCTACAAGTTCTGGTCTTACATTTGTTGTCGGATAAAACACAAAAAACAGAAAACAAATGATTCTTGCATACAAATCAGCCGTAAAGAATCTGTATTTTATCTCTTCCTCCCGCAATGATACAAGCAGATAATTAATCACCCAGAAAATGTAACATCCAAAATAAACAAGAATAAATACCGGGATCAATGGGATCTTTGTATCTAATGCAAGTGACAGGTTATGGTACTCACTTGTATCTGTCAATCTCGGTGCTCCCCAGTAGACAGCTGAATTCACCAGAAAAACAATTACCGGCGGGAGTAAGATTTCTATTATTCTCTTTCTGTCCAAATCCCCTGTCCTTTGTCTCACTTCTTGTTTTCTCCATTCTTTTCCCATTTTATGATGTAACCAGATTGCTCCATTGCTATGTACTTACATCATTTTATCCCACTTTTTCATAATAACAATAGGCTTTGGCATTTATTAAAGAAAAAAGTGCCATTCTTTAAGGAACAGCACTTTTCTTTAGAATATCTTCAGAATTTACCGCAAATGCATCTCAGGGCTTACATCTCGTCTTCCCTGTATCCAAAATTTTTCATCATATAATCGCTGTCTCTCCAGTTCTTCTGAACCTTCACCCACAGCTTCAAATTTACTTTGCAATCCAGCAAACGCTCGATCTCAAATCTTGCAGTACTTCCGATTTTTTTCAGCATACTTCCCTGCTTTCCGATGATGATCCCTTTATGGGAATCTCTCTCGCAGATGATTGTAGCATCAATATGACACACTTTGTGGTTCATCTTCATCTGATCGATTGCTACTGCGATTCCATGAGGGATCTCCTCATTCAAGCTGTGCAATGCTTTCTCGCGGATAATCTCTGCCACGATCTGGCGCTCCGGCTGGTCTGTGATTGTATCTTCATCATAGAACTGCGGTCCGTATGGAAGATATTTCATAATTACATTTACAAGCTCATCCGTATTATCGCCTCTTCTTGCAGATACCGGAACGATTTCTGCAAAATCACATTCCTTACGATATGCATCAATAAACGTAAGAACCTCTTCCTTCTTCACCATATCAACTTTATTAATAACAAGAATAACCGGTGTCTTTACCTTCTTTAACTGCTCAATAATATGCTTCTCACCTGCACCGATAAATGTAGATGGCTCTACAAGCCAAAGTACAACATCCACTTCATTCAAAGAACGTTCTGCAATATTCACCATATACTCACCAAGTTTATTCTTTGCTTTGTGAATTCCCGGTGTATCTACGAACACAATCTGACCTTCCTCTGTTGTCAGAACAGTCTGGATACGGTTTCTTGTTGTCTGTGGTTTATTTGATGTGATTGCAATCTTCTGTCCGATCAGACGATTCATCAAAGTAGATTTTCCAACATTTGGTCTTCCGATCAGTGTGACAAATCCTGATTTAAAATTATCCTGCATACTTTTTCCTTTCTTTTTCCATCTTAAAGTGTCTTTATTTCAAGGAACATCTCTTTCTGCTCCTCAATCTTCTCTTCACTTCCGATCACGCAAAGTTCATGTGCATCAAGTAATGCTTGAAGTACATCGGCAAGTGCACGGATGTCTGACTGCTGTGCATCAAGGATCTGATCTCTCTCTTCCCTGATCATCTCAGCAGATACATGGTTCATATAAAGATTCATTGACCTGCTTCCCTTTGCTGCCGGATTCATCGGACGGTCGATATTACT
This sequence comes from Mediterraneibacter faecis JCM 15917, assembly GCA_001312505.1. GTDB lineage: Bacteria > Bacillota > Clostridia > Lachnospirales > Lachnospiraceae > Mediterraneibacter > Mediterraneibacter faecis. Next base: position 60,330 of record BBDW01000013.1, on the reverse strand, counting down.
GATCGTTCCGATAATAAACTTGTTCATGTCTCTGTCATCTACATTGAAGTTCTTCAGATAATCCACAACTCCTTCGTAGATTTCCATTGTCTTCTCCAGATTCGGGTCACGGTAAGATACCAGATATCCCTCTCCAATACGATTGAAGCTGCTCATGCATCCGTAAGCTCCGCCCTTCACACGGACATTCTGCCACAGATAATCATAGCTCAAGATGACTTTCAGAATCTGAAGTGCTCCTGTATACTCAACACCACGGTCGATAAAGTTACCTGTTCTTGCAACATACTGAACTTTTGAAGATGTCTTGAATCCCTCGTTGCGTTTCACACAATGAATTTCACACGGTATCTCTGCTTCCTTCTCCTCTGTATGAAGTGTGTCTGCAATCTTTGCAAATGCCTCTTCCATCGGTGCAAGACCATCCGCTGATGAAGTATAACTGATGATCAGATTATCCTTGCGGAAAATCTGCTGTGCAATCTGTCTTAAGTTTTCAATCAGTTCTGCTTTCTTCTCCTCAAAGTTTTCCTCCAGTTCCTTTACAACCTCATAGTAACCGATTCCATCTGTATCATCCTTGAACTTCGCCATCGGTGAAGTATAAGACAGGGAACGAAGGGCTGCTGTTGTGTGTCCGGATGACAGGAAAGACATCTGCAGTCTGGATTTCAACATTGCTAAGATTTCTTTCAGACGCTTCTCATCTCCAAGATCAGATTCCATCAGAATCTCACGCATCATAGAAAACAGAACATTCATCTTCGGATACAGTGCTTTACCTTTGATTTCAAATGTTGCACGGAATTCTTTCTCCTTTACCTTTGTTACGTCTGTGTAAAGCTCAAGAGAAGTTCCGATTCCTCCTGTGTGTACATTGATCTCATTAAATAATTCACTGTATTCATAATTCTTTGTATTAATAATTCCAAGCACACTCTGCAGAATGCTGATATATGGAAGTTTCTCTTCCGGAATACCGGACAGGTCAAACAAAAGCGCTGTGTATCCAATTCCATTCGTCTCAACTTCATGGTGTACCAGCTTCACTCCGCTTGTCTCAAGCTCTTTATTATAAATCGGTGCGATCTCTCTGGAAATATCTTCGCGTCCGAGTACAGGAATCTTCGCCAAATCCTCCGGTGCCGACTCTTCTTCCTGATATTCTTCCAACTCTTTCGTCGCTTTCACAAGTGCATCGATTTCTTCTTTTGACAAACTGTCTTTGTATGCTTGAAGCTTATCTGCAAGTTCCTTATCCATTCTTGCAGTACGTCCACGCTCCGGCTTAATGATCACGATAGAACCATGTGTATTATCCAGGAGATATTTCTGGATCAGTTCTTCAAAGTATCCTGTTTCCACCTGTTCTTTCAAAAATTCAAATGTCGGAATCGCCTGCATATGGATAAATGGTTTCGTCTCATCATACAGCCAGCTGTCAAACAACTGAAGACCATACATCAATCCACGCGGATAATTTCCGAAATCAGCCTCGCGGAAACGGAATTCATGATAGTTGATTCCTGCGCGAAGTGCTTTCTTATTGATTCCATTTTTCACAATATCTTTCAATGTATCTTCAATTACACGAACGAATTCTTCCTTCTGCTCTACATTCGCATTCTTAGAAATCACAGAGAAGATCGGCTGATAAACTCCGTTGTCATAAGATCCTGAGATATCCTTGCCGACCCCAGCATCCAGAAGTGCTTTCTTCAGCGGTGCGCCCGGTGCGGACAGAAGTGCGTAATCCAGAATCTCAAATGCCAGATATAGTTTCTCATCCAGTGTAGTACCGATCACTTTGTTATAAGAAAGATAGGTGTTATCCTCCTCATTCTCTTCACTTGCGATGGAATACTCCTGAACGACTTCCTTCATCTCTGTAAATGGCTTCTGCAGATGAATCTCTGAATCCACCGGTTCATTCTCAAAATCTGACAAATACTTCTCGTCAAGCCATCTTAATTTCTCTTCCATATTCATATCACCATACAGATAAATATAGCTGTTAGATGGATGATAATACTTTCTATGGAAATCTAAAAATTGCTCATAAGTAAGTTCCGGAATCACCTCCGGGTCTCCACCGGACTCTACGGAATACGTATTATCCGGGAACAGAGAGTTCAGAACCACGCGGTCAAGTACGCCTTCCGGAGAAGAGAATGCTCCTTTCATCTCGTTGTATACAACACCGCTGATTGTCAACTCTCCATCTGGATCATCCAGCTTATAGCTCCAACCTTCCTGGCGGAATGTCTTGTCATTCTGATAAATATTTGGATAAAATACTGCATCCATATAGACATGCATCAGGTTCTGGAAATCCTTGTCATTGCAACTTGCCACCGGATATACCGTCTTGTCCGGATAAGTCATCGCATTCAAAAATGTATTCAGAGAACCTTTCACAAGCTCAACAAACGGATCCTTCACCGGGAATTCTTTCGATCCGCACAGAACAGAATGTTCCATAATGTGTGGAACTCCTGTACTGTCTGACGGTGGTGTACGGAATCCAATTGTAAACACCTTGTTCTCATCATCATTTTCCATAAGAAGCACTCGTGCTCCGCTTTTCTTATGCTTCAGAAGTGTCCCCCCTTTGACTTCAGATCAGATAAATCTTCTGTCTGGAGCACTTCATATGCATTCAAATCATATATACTCATTCTTTTTCTCCTTGGTTTTTGTTCTTATAAATATCAAATTTTTCAAAGATTGACTATTCTTTAGTATATCCGATTTCACTGGTAAATACAAGGAAAGCCAGTGGAAAGAAAACTTTTTAAAATCTTTTTGTTACTATAACAAAAGGATGAATCCCCCCCTAAAATCTTCATCCCTTTATTTTACCTTTATTCTTCTGTTCCTATCAAAACCTTTTTTCCACGAAATGCAAATCCGCTTTCTCTGTTCGATGTAATTCTATATTTTTCGGCTAAATCCACGATCAGTCCAAGAACAAATCCGTGGTAGAATCTCTCCGGTTCCTGTTCTTCGGATGGCTTATTCCCGGTATCAAACTGCTAAAGGTCTGAAGTGCAACCTGATTCATAAACTGATTCATATAATCCAGATCCTTTCCGCATGTTATTATCACATTACTTTCCCTATTGTATCATATTTTTCCGCTTAAACAAAGAGTAGGGTTTGTAATAACATTTGGCACTTAATGATATATGTAAATTATAACCCGTATTTCCGACTGTAGTTTCTTCTCCTTTTTCACTTATAGGTTTCATCTATATATATTCATTTCATATACACATTATCTATTGGAAAACTTCATTCAAAAACGATAAAATTTATCTATAAAGACTTTGGTTATGAGTGTATTATTCCCATCGTTTGTTTTTTGGAAAGCATACGTTTAATAAAATAAGCTCTCTACAACAGCCATCCACAAAACCAACAATAAGGAGAACGATTATGGAAATTATTAAAGATTTACCGGAAGTATTCGAAGAATTCGCAGAACAGCGTCAGAAATCATTTCTCGCTGTAAAACAGTTGAAAGACAAAGGAATCCCTGTGATTGGATCCTACTGTACTTATTTTCCAAAGGAGATTGCCATGGCAATGGGCGCAGCAACAGTCAGCCTCTGCTCTACATCTGATGAGACGATCCCAGCAGCAGAAAAAGATCTTCCACGTAACTTATGCCCACTGATCAAATCAAGTTATGGATTTGCAAAGACAGACAAATGCCCTTTCTTCTACTTCTCAGACGTTGTTGTCGGAGAGACAACATGTGACGGTAAGAAGAAAATGTACGAATACATGGGCGAATTCAAAGAGGTCTTCATCATGGAACTGCCACAATCCCAGAAAGCTGAAGTACTCGACCTTTGGAAGGCTGAGATTCTCCGCTTCAAAGAATATCTCGAAAAAAATTCGAGGTAACGATCACGGAGGAACAGGTTCGTGAAGCAGTTAAGCTTGAAAATGAAGTCCGCACATCCTTGAAGAATCTTTACGGAGTTATGAGACATGATCCTGCACCGATCAAAGGTCATGATCTTTTCCGCGTTCTGTATGGAAGCGGTTTTAAGCTTGACCGCACTCTGATCGCCGACGAAGTTGACGCACTGACAGCCAAGATCGAGAAAGAATATGCGGAAGGAAAACGTGAAGATAAGAAACCTAGAATCCTGATCACAGGATGTCCGATCGGCGGTGCAACAGAGAAGATTATCGACGCTGTTGAGAATAACGGTGGAATCGTTGTTACATTTGAAAACTGCTCCGGTGCAAAATCCATCGACCGCCTCATTGACGAAGATGCTGAAGACATTTACCAGGCAATCGCAGAGCGTTACCTCTCAATCGGATGTTCTGTTATGACTCCAAACCCGAACCGTCTGGAACTTCTCGGAAGATTGATTGATGAGTATAAGGTAGACGGAGTCCTTGAGATGACTCTTCAGGCATGCCACACATATAACGTAGAGACTCTTTCCATCCGCCGCTTTGTAAACGAGGAAAAAGGAATTCCATACATGAATGTTGAGACAGATTATTCCCAGACTGATGTCGGACAGCTGAATACACGTATTGCAGCCTTTATCGAAATGTTATAATCTGGTAACTGTTCAGAGCCAAGCAAAATTTCAAAAAACAGCTATAAAATGCTTGCATTTTTAAGAATGTTTTTGAAATTTTATTTGGCGGATACGCCACACCGACGAAATGCGTAGCATTTTGGAGGTTGGCTCTGAACAATCGGCTGTTCTCGTGTGAGAGCCGACTGTTTTTATAAAGGAGCTTTTATTATGAACTATATTGGAATTGACATCGGTTCAACCTGTGCGAAGACAGTTGTTTTGAACGAAAAGAAAGAACTTATCCTGGAATTCGTTCAGCCAACCGGATGGAGCAGCGTAGATACAGCCGAGGAAATCCGTCAAAAACTGGAGTTTGCCGGAATCAATCTTTCTAATGAATCTTCCCACTGTGTAGCAACCGGTTACGGACGTATCTCTGTTCCTTATGCCGATAAGACTGTTACAGAGATCACCTGTCATGCACTTGGTGCCGTACATTTATTTCAGCATCCTGACCTGACCGTAATTGACATCGGTGGCCAGGATACGAAGATCATCCAGATTGAACAGGGATTCGTAAAAGATTTTATCATGAATGATAAATGTGCCGCCGGAACCGGACGTTTTCTTGAAGTGATGGCCAACACACTTTCCCTTCGCCCAAATGAAATGTTTGATCTGGCACGCCTGGGTTCTGACACAACGATCAGCTCTATGTGTACTGTATTCGCAGAATCTGAGGTCATCGGACTGATCGGTAAAGGCGAGCCAAAAGAAAATATTGCTTATGCAGTAGTAAATTCCACCATTCGTAAAGTTGCCGCCCAGGTCAGCCGGATGAATGGTGAAATGTTCACATTCTGCCTGACCGGAGGTCTGTGTGAATGTGATTACATCCGTGAGGCTTTATCAAAAGAACTTGGAAAAGATGTTTTTTCCTGCCCGGATGCCCGTTACGCCGGTGCGATCGGTGCTGCACTTAGTGCGATGAAGGTACGAAGATAAATATCCATCGAGTAGGAGCTAACCATTAGTTGATTAGCCGACCTCTCACACCACCGTGCGTACCGTTCGGTACACGGCGGTTCTTTAGTTTTCGTAGACTACTAGATAATAGTCAAGCATGGATGTATATCCTAACTTGGCTATTATTTTATTCGAAAAGATTTGGTTCAAGACTTTCGCCATTCTCCAATAGCCTTTTCTACTGTTGGCTAATTCCTTGGCTTTCCAATCCTCTAATCCTAGTGCTTTCAGCATTCGGCACTTTGTTTTGATTTTCTTCCACTGTTTCCAATAGACCGCTCTGATTCTGCGTCTTGCCCATTCGTCCGTTTTCTGGAGAAGTTTCTTCATGTCTGCAAATCTAAAATATTCTACCCATCCTCGCACATACTCTTGATACTTCTTTTCTCGCACTTCATTGCTTATCCCTTTGTTCCTGTCAGTAAGTTCTCTGATTCTATTCTTCATCTTTGCTACTGACTTCGGGTGTACTCTAAATCCGCATTTACCTTTATGTCTATAAAAGCTATATCCGAGGTATTTGACTGTGCTGATATGAGCCACCTCTGTTTTCTTCCGATTTACTTTAAGAAATAGTTTCTTTTCAATAAATGGAATGATGTTCTTCAAGGTTCTTTCTGCGCTTTTTCTGCTCTTGCAGAAAATCATACAATCGTCTGCGTATCGGACAAATCTATGTCCTCTATTCTCCAGTTCCTTATCCAACTCATTTAGCATTACATTACTAAGCAATGGGCTAAGCGGACCGCCTTGTGGCATTCCAACCTCTGTACGTTCAAACATTCCTTTTGCGATTACTCCCGCATTCAGATATTTGTGTATTAAGGATATAACTCTGCCATCTTTGATGGTTCTTGACAATACTTCTATCAGCTTATTCTGGCATACTGTGTCGAAGAACTTTTCCAAGTCCATATCTACCACATATACGTAGCCATCATTTACGTTCTTTTGGCATTGTCTGAGAGCATCGTGTGCTCCTCGCTTTGGTCTGAAACCGAAACTATTTTCTGAGAATTGCTCCTCATAGATTGGCGATAATTCCTGTGCTATTGCCTGTTGAATAACTCTATCAACAACAGTAGGAACTCCTAACTTTCGAAATTCGCCTTTTGTTTCCTTGGGTATTTCTACCCTTCGAACTGGGTTAGGCTTATACTTTCCTTCCCTTATCTCTTGGATTAAGGAATCTTGGTTTTCTCTAAGGAAGGGCAGAAGTTCATCCACCTGCATACCATCGATTCCACCTTTTCCTTTGTTTTTCTTGACTTGTTTATAGGCATTGTTTAGATTGCCTTTTCGCAAAATCAAATCCAAAAGATTGTTCGTCCAATAGTCTGTGATGACACCGCTCTTTTCAGCAATCTTAGAGTAGTCGAACACTTCTGCATACTCTTTCTGTTCCGCAGATACCATTTGCAGATAGTCTTCCATATGAAGTTGTCTGTTCTTAAATCTACTTTCAGTTACATTCATTGCTTGTGTCTCCTAAAGTTCAGCCCTTCGCCAGTGTTTGCAACCACTGGTTTACTATGGCTTCTGCTGACTTCTCTCCATTCGTTGTTACTGACGGATTTCATACTCTGTTTTCATCCGCTGACGAGACCTCCCTTGGTACCACACGTTTCTTTCTCTCCATATATCTGCCACATTTACTACTGTTAATTCCGAGTAGTTATTGGACTTTAGTTTGTTGTGCAACCTTATCCTTAACTGTAGCCTGATGTGATTTCTGTTCGTCAGACCAGAGATTTGCCTCCACCTTCCTTCAGATTCCCCCCCTCACGTTAATCATAGCAACTCTATGAATAGGACACCCTTGGTCTTGGCTATATCCTTCCCACTACTAGGGTGGATTAGGGACTTTCACCCATTAGAAACGTGCGCCGCAAGGCGCACACAAAAAGCACTTCTCAGATTAACTCCTAAGAAGTGCTTTTATACGTCTTCTGTTTGACTTAACTGTTTATGAACATTACGTCCACCATACATAATTCGCACTACGTATACTATTCCCGTTTCATTTCTGCTTCAACTTCATCTGCTGAATACACTCTGCCTGTTCTTTTACTTCAGGTTCGACACGTGCAAATACATTTGCTGTTCTTGCTTTCCATTTAGTGAAACTGCGATTTTCTATATTCTCTCGGAGTCATTCCATAATTTTTTTGAAAAAGTCTGTAAAATTGTGTCCTATTGCTAAATCCAATCCGTTCCATAATTTCCGCCACTGTAAGGTCAGAATCCAAAAGAAGTTCCCCCGCCTTTTCCATTGTAAATTTCGTACTATATTCATACAGAGACAACCCTGTATATTTTTCAACCGTTTTATAAAGATAATCCCCTGAATAACTGAACTTTTTCTCCAAATCCTTTCTACGTACCTGTCCATCTTTTTCTCGAATGTAACTGCTTATCTGATCAAACAGTTCCCTTTCAGATGTATTTCCAAAAGCAACCGGCGTATTCGTATAGGCTTCTTTATCAAACAATGCAGATAACATTTCAATCATTGCTCCTGCAATCTGAAAATTTGATTTTGGCGTTCTCTCCTGCAGGCCTAGTGCAATTTTGTCAAAACAATCATGCACTACTTTTGTCTCTTTCATCGGAATAAAATCGATATAAGCCCGTTGTGATGCCTCTTCTTTATCCAGTTCATGTAAAAAGAACTTCCTTACCATTTCATATTCCGGTGTGAGTTTCCTGGTAAAAACACTTGGAAATTGTAGTAAATTCAAAATATATTCTTGTGTAAACTCCAGGAAAATCACTCTGCAATACTCATCGAATTCCTCCAGATGGCGAATATTCATATTCATCAGACAGCAACTTCCTTTCGGATAAAGATGTATGGTATTCTCAATATTCTGATATAACCTTCCATCCGCAACATACATCAACTCATAGAAATTATGTCTGTGCATACTTTTTCCTTCAAGAATTTTGTCCGATTCCTTCTTGTCCATGCAAAAATATCCTACATCCTTCGGTCCTATAAATGTAAGCACCTCTCTTCCTTCTTCTTTTTCCGGATAATAGGAATCTAAAATAAAAGAAAGACTGTCTTCTGTAAAATGATTTTCTCCAAAACCTTTTTCATACGCCTTCATTTCTTTAATTAAATCCTGATGCATCATAAGACGCGTAGATTGAAAATACATCGTTTATTCCTCTTTCTGATAAAAATCAGTTTTCGTCTTTTTATAGTTATCATTCCTGTTTAGCACGAATAGCTCTTAATAATTGAATCTGATACATATAGGATTCAATCCCCCCCTCATATATGCCATTTATACTCCATTTCATATTATTTATAATAATATGAAATGATATGGGTGTCAAAATTTTTTACCACTCACTAGTATAACCGAATTGTTCTGTTCAATAGTAAAAGGGGGGGAGGAAAACTTATGCAAAAAACAGATTTCAACCGTGACTGGACCGTGCAGAAAGACGGCTCCACCGAAATACTTCATGTCAATCTTCCAGATGACGCCATGATCCGTGAAGAGCGCTCAAAAGAGAATAAAACTGCAAGTGCAAGCGCCTATTTCGCCGGTGGCAAATATATTTACACTAAAATTTTCAATCTTTCGGAAGATGAAACCAGACAGACTCTGATCTTAGAATTTGAGGCTGTCTATCAAAACGCAATCGTATTCTTAAACGGTAGACAGGTTGCCGAACGTCCTTACGGATACACAAACTTTTTTGTTGACATCACTGGAAAAGTCATTGCCGGAACAAATGAACTGAAAGTCGTTGCAGACAACGCAGATGTCCCGAACAGCCGATGGTACTCCGGATCCGGTATCTACCGCGAAGTGCACCTTTACCGTTCCGAAAGTTCTTATATTCGCCCAGAAGGTTGAAAGTGCAGATTGTTGATCTTAATACAATCCACATTTTTGCTGATGCGGTTATGCAGCCTAATGAAAAAATTGTACTGGAAATTTTCAGTGACAGTGGCAAAATTGCATCTGCCGAAGGCACAGATGTCACAATTACCATCCCAGATGCACACCTCTGGTCTTCCGAAGATCCTTATTTATATACCTGTCAGGCTACTCTTCTGCAAGGCGGAACTGTCATTGATACTGCAAAAAGCTCTTTCGGAATCCGTACCCTTTCCTGGGGGGGAAAAGATGGATTCCTTGTAAACAACAATCCCGTCCTTTTCCGGGGGGGTGCCTGCATCCATCATGATAATGGAGTACTCGGCGCCTGTGGCTTCCATGATGCCGAATTTCGGCGAGTACGCATTTTAAAAGAAGCCGGATTTAATGCCATCCGTTCTTCACACAACCCTATTTCAAAGGCAATGTTGGATGCATGTGATAAACTTGGTATGTACGTTATTGACGAAGCTTTTGATATGTGCTGATCAAAAAAAATCCTTACGATTACGCCGGTGAAAAGTTTTCCAAATGGTGGAAAGATGACATTGCTGCCATGATTTCAAAAGACTATAACCATCCTTCTGTTGTGATGTACTCTATTGGAAACGAGATTACAGAACTTGGCCTTGCAACCGGACAGGAACAAGCCCGTATCATGACTGAATTCTGCCATACACAGGATCACACACGCCCTGTCACAGCCGGGATCAACCTGATGCTCGCAACAATGGCTAAAAGTAAAAAAAGTATTTATGGCACAGACGAAGACGGCAACGTCAAAAACAGTGGTACCGGAGGAATGGATGATGCTCCAACCTCTGAATTTTTCAATATCATGATGAACAAAATGGGCGGACTCATCAATAAAGCTGCCAAAACCAAAAAGGCGACTGCCATTGCTGAAATCATGTCCGATATTTTTGATATTCCCGGATATAATTACGCGTCCAGCCGCTATAAAATTGATGCAAAAAATCATCCTGAACAGGCAACAACCGGTTCCGAAACCCTTCCACAGACTCTTTACGATAACTGGCAGCTTGTAAAATCCATTTCCACTATGACCGGCGACTTTATGTGGACTGGATATGATTATCTTGGCGAGTCAGGAATCGGTACCATCCAGTATAAAGATAAGAAAACAAAGCAACCTGCTGATCCAGGTCTCATTATTTCCGGTGGTGCCGGTATCATTGATATCTGTGGAAAGAAACGCCCGGAAGTCGGATGGAGTAAAATCATCTGGGGGGGATTACAGAAAACTCCAACAATTGGCGTTGATCCTTATACACGTGCAGACTACTTCCAGTCTCTTTCTATGTGGCGTATCACAGATGCGGTAGAAAGCTGGTCCTGGGAAGGCTGTGAAGGTAAAAAGGCATCTGTAACAGTCTACTCCGATGCAGCCAAAGTAGAACTGTTTGTCAATGGAAAAAGTGCCGGTAAAAAGAAAAACAAAAAAAGATATTGCAAAATTCAAAAAAATCCCATATGAAGCCGGAAAAATTGAAGCCGTTACTTATGACTCCTCCGGAAAAGAAACAGGCCGCACCTCACTGATCTCTGCCACTGGAAAAACTTTGATAAAGCTTACTCCTGAGGCAACCAGTCTCTGCGCAAATGGTCAGGATCTCTGCTTCCTTAATATCGATCTTATCGGGGAAAACGGAATCACAAAATCTTCTGTCGACCAGAATCTGAAGATAGAAATCTCCGGTCCTGCAACCCTTCAGGGCTATGGCTCTGCAAGACCGAATATTGAAAAAAGCTTCTGCAGTGATACTTTCAAGACATTCTACGGAAAATCCTTAGCCGTTATCCGGGCTGGATATGAACCAGGTACTGTCACTGTAAAAGTTTCCGGAAAAGGATTAGACACACAAAAACTTACATTAAATATCTGCTGAAACTCTACAGATTTCTAAATAAAATCAAGGGAGAACATCAGAACTCTTTTTCCGTTCTGACGTTCTCCTTTCGGTCATTTTTCTAATATAGTTGTGCTACTTGAAAATCAATTGTTATGTTCTAATTATCTTTTCTCTATTACCGTTATTATGCAATTTTATTCTAAAACTCCAATCGAATCTGTCTGTCAATCCAGCTTTCCTGCTTTGCCTCACGAACAATATCACCCGGCATATGTCCACCAATTAGAAAAGGAGATGCAGGATTATGCTTTCTCATATTTTCTTTGACCAAAACAGGATTTACATTCGCATAACAGTATTTACACAAATGTCCGCAAGTATCATAGGCACCTATATCTGTCCCCAAAAGGCACGCACATTCCCCCATTTCTCTGATTTTTCTTTCTCTTTGGAACTTCCAGTCTGCTATGGAGAGCTGTCTCAAATGTATGAACAGTCATACACCCGGAGCAATCTGCACCATATTGGGCAAGCTCTTCTCCTTCTGCACAAGGCCTCAGAACCATTCCATACTTTGATGCTATTTTTACAAATGCTTTTCCTATCATAGCCCGGTCTTCTGCCCGTACTGATTTTGCTTCTGGAAAATTGCGTTCCACCTTTTTATAAATATCTATAAAGCTGATTACACATGTCTTTGTGTATCCGGCAAGATTTTCAGCCATTTTTTCAAATTCAGATATATGCCACTCCACAGAATGTTTTTTATCTATAAAAATCGGATCATATCTCCATCCAATACTGTCTACGCCCACGACATCCGACAATTTTTTTAAACCTTCCATCACAGTTTCTTTATCCGGAACATTTGGCTCAACATCTCGTCCGTAAGGCGTAATTGTTACAAACCAGTATTGACCATACGGTTTTAACTTATCAAGAAACGGCAGCATTGGAAGAGGGTTCTTCGTGCAGAATGCGATCAGATCCACAACTTCTGGTGAAAGGCTGTATTTCGTCACCTGTTTTGGATTATAGGGATTCCTCACGCATACATATCCATCTTTTATCCGATTCAAAAACCATTTCGAATAAAATGCAGGTATATCTGTTCTCATTCCTGTTTGTATTATCATTTTATCATACCCTCTTTTGTCACTGTTCACTCCGTTCACAACCGCTCTTTATCACAAGTCTACAGTTCTTTCAGAATCTCTCCAATATCTTCATTCATACAAACAGACTTTCTCGTTATTTCTGCAGGTGCATATGCTTCACTCTGGTTCAAACACACATAAAATGCATGTTGAAATTTGTTTGTCATCTGCCAAAACGGATATTTTATAATACCAGGAGTATTATATCCTACACCAAGCTCCAGGAACACCATTTTCTGCTTTTTATGTTCCTGTATAAATCTCTCATATCTTTCTGCTGCCTGATGCCATCCTTCATCTTCAACAAATGTCTGATCCGCTCTGAGATTCATACTCATCGGCTTACCGCAACGTGGACAATATGGAATCTGACCAGACGGAACCATACGCTTAACTTCTCCATCTTCCGGTTTTTGCAGTTCGCCATCTTTCATCTGAAATCCCTGACTCAGCATCATTTTTTTAATTGTTTCTTCATTGTCATAAGTTTCCTTATGGCAAGGTTCGCTACATTGAAACACCCCATAATCTCCCTGTGTATAAAAGATTCTGTTTTTATCAAAACCAGCCTTCTGGAAACAATGATCCACATTTGTCGTCAGAATAAAATAATCTTTTTCTTTTACTAGCTCATACAGGTTCTGATATACCGGTTTTGGCGCATCCATATATCGATTGATATAGATATACCTGCTCCAATATGCCCAGTGTTCCTCTAAAGTCGAATAGGGATAGAATCCACCTGAATACATATCTGAAAACCCATACTTTTTCTCAAAATCTGAAAAATAGTATGTAAATCTATCTCCGGTATATACAAACCCTGCCGCTGTAGAAAGCCCAGCTCCTGCCCCCCCAACTATAACTGTATCTGCCTGTCTGATTTTTTCTTTTATCTGTAATATCTTATCCGAGTAACTGCCTGTAGAGTCGTTCATCTTCCTCTTTAAAAACATTAAATATCACCTTTATCTTTGATTTTGTTCTTTCCTTATATTCTTTTACCGTCTGTACCGCAAGCTCGGCAGCTCTTTTATTTGGAAACATAAACACACCTGTCGAAATACAACAAAAAGCAATACTAGTCGCCTCATTCTCATCAGCAATCCTAAGACATGATTCATAGCAGGATATCAGTAAACGCTCATGTTCCTTTGTCAGCCGTCCCTGTACAATCGGTCCAACTGTATGAATCACATGTTCACACGGCAGATTAAACGCTGGCGTGATCTTGGCCTGCCCTGTCGGTTCTTCCTGTCCCTGCTTTATCATCATATCATTGCAATAGTTTCGAAGCTGAATTCCTGCATAAGTATGTATGCAATTATCAATACAGTTATGACAAGGATGATAGCATCCTGTCATACCGCTGTTAGCCGCATTTACGATTGCTCCCACTCTAAGTCTTGTAATATCACCCTTCCAGATATACAGATCAGGCTGCACCTCCCTGATATCTGCCAATGTGACAATCCCCTTCTTCTCATTTTCTTCTGAAAGGTACGCATCCTGAATCTGCAAAAATGCAGGATCAATTTCCTTCGGCATTCTTATATTCATAAGCGATCTGAGTAACATTTTCTGCTCGTCTGCATCTGATGGAATCTGCATGTTCTCATATTCTGGTCGCTCTTCCAATAATTCTTCGATTAAATATCTTCTTCTGTCATTCTGATTCATTTCCTGATCACCGCTTTCACCGGACATTTTTCATAACAATTTCCACAATGAAGACAGTGCTCCTGCCGGATGACAAAAGTTGTTCCCTTCTCAATACATTTCTGTGGACAATGTTTCCTACATGTGCCACAGCCAATGCAGGATTCCGTTATGTAATATCCTTTTTCTTTTATATTAACATTCCCCAGAATATATGTCTCCCGGAAAATTGGATTTACGCCAAGATTAAAATACTCCACTTCCGCCTGATCAATACAGAAAATAATTCCGATTTCTCGTGTATCTCCCGGATATACATTCGCAAGGTACGGCTGTTCTTCAAAAATGAGATCCATCCATTTTTTCTGTTCATTCTCTGCTACTGCGTAAGCCTTTCCTGACAAACGAATCATTTCTTTGTATTTTGTATAAGCAAGAATCTGAACCCTTCCATCTTCCATTAATTCTTTGCAAAAATTTTTACCTCTGGCGATGAAAAAATAGAGTGCATCCGGCTCATAATGAATCGCACTGATATTCCGTATCTGTGGTGCTCCTTCACTGTCTACTGTTGCAAATGCAAGCACTCCCACCAGTTCCATTTTTTTCAGACATGTTTGTAAATCCATTTATTGCTCCTCCAATCTCTCCCCCCCGGTAATCTCATTTCTTGTCTTCCAGCACTGTGGATCTGCCCCATAAAAGTCACCGCTTGTTCCATTGGCAACGGCAGGACATCCACGACACCATGCCTTTAGTTCACATTTGCTGCATTTTACAAATTTATCGTAATCTCTGTATTTTTCCATCTGACAGATCCAGACGTCTGCCAGTCGGTCTTCAAAAATATTGGCCACTTTACTGTCTGTCACCCTTCTACATGCCATAATATCTCCATTGGAAGATATGGTAATATGACAATTTCCACAGTTACAACCACCATAGATCATTCCTGCCTCTGTACTCTCAGGAAGCTTAAACTGTCCGGTTTCATATTCATACAGCGTCCACAAATGATCCTTTTTATTAAAATAGGTCTCGCATCCTGCCTTTTCATATGCCTTATACTTTGCATCACAGACTTCCAGAAGTTTTCTGTATTCTTCCGGTGTCATGCTTGTGTCAACTTCACCGCCTATAGGCACATAACGGGAAAATGCAAAAACCTTTACTTTCGCTTTTACAACTTCATCAATAATATCCGGTATCTCATCCATATTTGTTTTGGATACCGTGCTCATAATTACACTTTTTATTCCTGCTCTGTTCAAACATCCGATTTTCTCAATCGTCAGATCAAAACTTCCCGGCTTTCTGAACCAGTCATGAGTTTCTCTCATTCCATCAAAGGACATCTGATATTTGTCACAACCGCACACTTTAAGCATACGACAGACTTCATCATCTAGATGAAATGGATTTCCCATCAACGTAAATGGTATATTTTTTGATTTTAACAACACCATCAGTTTCCAGAAATCCGGATGAAGGATAGGATCTCCGCCAGTAATATAAAAATATGGCACTCTGCCATATACTTTGCAGAAATCCTCACAGCTTGCTACTATCTCTGTCATCTGCTTCCAGGTCATGGACTTTAATTCCTTACAACCTTCACCTGAAAATATATAGCAATGTTTGCAACGCTGGTCACACTCATCTGTAATATGCCACTGAAAAGAAAAATACTGACTCATCTATCCAACTCCTTCCTTAACTAATTTTACTTGTCAGATGCTCCACATGCTGTTCCGCATGCTGCCGGTTTCTCTTCTAGCTTGTCTGCTGCTCCACATGCTGTTCCGCATGCTGCTGGTTTTTCTTCTGGCTTGTCTGCTGCTCCACACGCTGTTCCGCATGCTGCACTAGTTTCTGTTTCTGCTTTCTTTTTCCATCCAAAAAGATTTGATAATGACATTTTGTTACCTCCTGATATTTTTGTTTGTTGTTATCTTTGTTGCAAGATTATAATATCAAGAGTTCTTAACTGACAAAAGTACGCACTTTTTTATAACCTATTGCTTCTTTTTGTCTGTTACATTAAAATTAAATATAACAATAAAAAAGGATGTTATATTAGGAGGCGATCATATGTTAACAAAAGAAGAATTACCGGAATGTCCTGTAGCTATTACTGTTGGATTAATCGGAAGTAAATGGAAATTACTGATTTTAAGAAATCTTCTTACAAGACCCTGGAGATTCAATGAATTGAAAAAAAATCTTGATGGAATCAGCCAGAAAGTATTAACTGATTCCTTAAGATCCATGGAAGAGGATGGACTCATCACCCGAACCGTATTTCCCGAAGTCCCTCCTCATGTAGAATATGCTTTAAGTGATCTTGGTGAAACTATGCGCCCTATTTTGGATGCCATGAAAGAATGGGGGGACTTGGTATAAGGAGAATTGTTAGAGAGGGAAGCTGCTTTCACTTGCAGCTTCCCTCTTCTACACCATCGCATAATCCTCAATATTCGTTATTCCTGAAATGTTTTCAATGCATCAATTGTCCTCTGGATCAGTTCATCCAGTGTCCATCCAAGCATCTCTGCCCCCCCTCTTTCGATCACTTCTCTGGAACAGCCGGCGGCAAATCCCTTGCTCTTATACTTTTTCTTCACTGACTTTAACTGCAGATCCTGAACGCTTTTGGACGGGCGCATCAATACAACCGCTCCGATCAACCGGTCAGCTCATCTACTGCATAAAGTACCTTCTCCATCTCATGCTCTGGTTTTATATCTACGGTAATCGCATATCCGTGACTTGCTGTTGCGCGAACGATCTTCTCGTCAATCCCGCGCTCTCTCATAATTTCCTGTGATTTTATACAATGTTCTTCTGGAAATTGCTCGAAATCAAGATCATGCAGAAGTCCGACGATTCCCCAGAATTCTTCTTCCTCGCCATAGCCCAGTTCTCTCGCGAAATAACGCATGGTATTCTCAACGATCTGCGCGTGTTCCAAATGAAATGCATCTTTATTGTATTCTGTTAATAAGTTCCATGCTTCTTCTCTGGTCATATCTTCCCGGTCCTTTCTTTGTGTGAAACTATTTTTTTGTCATTTGTTTTTCACATCATAGCACACTTTTCTTTTCTATGCAATTCCTATCTGTTTTGTATGTTATACATTCTACTGGTCTGGATAAATAAATCCAAACAAAAAATACCCTGGAACAAGATTTAAAACCAATCTGTTCCAGGGCTACTTATATTCTTTTATTTGTAGGTTTTCTCTTCGTCTATTATCTGATTCTGAAGATCGGGCTGATCTTCTTGTAGATCAGAAATACAACAAGTGATACAACAATTCCCTTCACAAGGTTGAACGGTGCTACCGCAAACATAACAAATGTAGAAAGGCTTGTGATATGTGAGTTAACTGCTGTTCCCATACCAACCAGTGCATCAATCGGCATTCCGAATGCTTTTGCATAAGTCGGAAGAAGTACGAATCCATTCACGAAGCATCCGATCACGATCATCAGAAGCGTTCCTGTTGCCATTCCGATCAGAGCGCTTTTTCTTGTTCTGTTTTTTCTATAGATCAGACCTGCCGGTACACAGAAAGAACATCCGATAATAAAGTTTGCAATTTCTCCAACACCTGCTGTTGATGTTCCTGTCATAACAAAGTTTAATAAGATCTTAACAAGCTCTACCAGAACACCTGCCATAGGTCCCATTGCAAAGCATCCTACCAGAACCGGAACTTCACTTAAATCAATCTTATAAAATGTCGGTGCAAACGGAAGTGGAATCTCGAACATCATCAGAATAATTGCGATTGCTGAAAGCATTCCGATCTGAACTAATGCCTTTACCCCCCAGCTTCGGCTGAATCTTCGCATCTGCGTTTGTTAGTGTCTTTGTCTCTGTACTCATAGTGTTACTCTCCTTTTTCTATCCGCTGTCTTTATCCTAAACAGCATTTTTTCTTTTTGAAAAAGGTAATCTTCACAAGAAAAAAACCGGAAGGTAATTACCTTCCGGGATTCATGTTTTCTGCTCTTAATGGCATTCTCGCAAGATTCTCAGGCAACCAGATATCATATTCGAATATCTCTTTTTCTGATCCTGCGGGCATGAACTTCTTCTCTCATCCAGACTTTACTGTCGGTACCGGAATTCCCATTCTGTAATGCCATCACAGACGAGTCACCAGTTCAGCCGCATCATATGCGGGTCGCGGACTATACCGCCGGTTGGGACTTGCACCCTACCCCGAAGATTAAATTCCTTTTACTCTTACTACTATAGCGCGCTCTTACTAAAAATGCAACCCCTTTTATTGATATTTAATATCATTTTGCACCGTAATCGATATCACTTGTAGCACTTTCGACTAATATATTGATATTCCTTTTTTCCTACTAGGTTTGTCTTGTTCTTAATAAATTTTTTCAATAATGTTCATTTTCGGTTCAAAAGTTCATCACACTTTTTTCACAAAATACCTCTATACTATAAGTGTTCTTAAAAAGAACACTTTTTCATAAACTTTTTCCCCCCTTGAGTCACAGAGATGTGGCTCATTCCTTTTATATAAAGAAAAATCCTGTCTTCTCGACAAGATTTTCTCATACATTCTTTATAGAATACGTTTTCTCCATTTTTCCCATAGGGTTCCCTGAACATACTGATAAGCTTTATCATAAACCAATATTGCTATCTGCCCAACCATTACAGCTACCAAAAGCAACTGATCTGACACTGCTTTCTGAAACAGCATCGAACGGAATCCGAAAAGACACGGAAGATACACCAGATTAAAGATCACATATTTCACAAGCCAGTAAATCCCCCCCATCCTATGTCCCATCTGTGGTCTTTTCGCAAGAAATATCCAGACCGCTTCAATTCCAAGAATATAGAATCCCATCGCAGCAAATGTTATTACATAAAATTTGTTCGGCGTAACCAGGAATCCTAATAAAATTGCTGCCAGATAAAAGGCTGCCCCTGTACGAAGGCCGAACTCACGAATAACAATCCCTACAAAAAATGCCGCTGCTGCCAACAAAAACAATGTATTCGTCTCGATCACGCTTCCAAGTGCCATACACACGACAGTCACCGCAAGGATCAAACCTCCAAATGCCATTTGTTTTGCTTTTACATGCATGAGCAGAGATCGCCTCCCATACATTCACACAATGTGTCCGCAAGCCATAAGTCGCAACACATATTTCCTGTACCACAGGAATTCTGTCCTCCCGGTGCATAGCCGCCACCATACGGACTGTTCTGATACCTTCTGCTATTGAAATCCAACTGATTCAACAGCTGACGAAACTGCAGATTGTTTGGTTCCATATTTACTGCCTGTGCCGCGTGATCCCTCGCCAGAATCTGATTTCCGATTCCTGCATTCGCACAGCCGCTCAGATAATACCACATCGCACTTCTCTGCTGAACCTGATCCAGTGTATTGATTGCCTCTCTGTAACGTCTGCTGTTAATATAATTCGCAGCTGCCTGCAGTTTAGGATCCATCGTTCCATAGCCATAAGAGCTGTTCTGATTTCCATAAGAATAACTTTCAGAGGAACCATATCCATAATTATTCCCGTACGAATTTCCTCCGTTCGCACGCTCTCTCATGATAATATCATACGCTTCCTGTACTTCCTTAAACTTCTCTTCTGCAAGATCTGCTAACGGATTATTCACATTTGCATCCGGGTGATATTTTCTTGTCAGATCCCGATACACTCTCTTTATCTCATCATCCGACGCATTCGGTGACACACCAAGCACATCATATGGATTTTTTGTCATCATTCTTTTCCTCTCTTTTCTTCATCTGAATCTTATTGTAATGATTCCAGACTCCATCATACAGTATATTTCTCAAAATGTCCACGTCAACCAGACATGGCAGTTGTTCAAAACGGACTGTGCTCTCCGCTATCATCATCCGAAGAATCTGTTCCATCTGCACCTCATAATCCGGCCGCTTTGCCAGTTCTTTCAATGGATTGTAGCGATTCTTCTTTCTATCTTCCGGCAGATCCTCATAGGCATCCATCAGATAAATGAATTTTCCGAGATAGAATCCCATCTTTCTGAGCGTCTTCTCCCAGATATCCTCCTTCCAGACAAAAAGCTCCGCCATTAATCTGCCAAAACATCCTGCTGCCCGGTCAATATCCATACTATTCTCACGCTCACATTCTCCAAGTTCCCTCAAAGACTGCTGAATCACCTTGCTCTGCCGCGGATATTTCTCTATAATTTTCTTTGCTTTCCCCCCCTGAATCATGCTCTTTGTCATCAGACTTGAGATCTTGTGATCATCCTGCCAGTCATCTTCCATATGATAATATGCAAGCAGCACATTCATCGCCGCCGCATAAGATGTAATTTCATTCCGCAACATATGTTGCCGCTTCACTGGATGAACCTTACAGCGGTGTTCCTCATGTTTCGCAATTGTCTCATATAAAGAAGATAACAGAATAACTGCAAATGTCATATCATACGTCAATGTCATCTGCCCCCCCATAAATCCATAATCTTCTTTCAATGTCCGGCAAAGTCCACAATAATATGCCCTGTATTTCTTCAGATCTTTTACTTTTAATTCCGGTTCACAGACCGTTACATATCCAAACATGCAATTCCTTTCTCTTCTGGCAATTTTCCTGACTTTATCTATTCTACCTTATTCTTTCCATTTTGCCTATCACATGTCTGCAAAATTAATAAAATTAATAAGTTTTTAATTGTTAACCTTTTTGTATTTTGTAGTTGACAATTAACTTTTCATGAATTATACTAACGAAGGACTCAATCGTTGCCATATTTCAGACAACGATGTTAAAGCTCGCTTGAAACAGCGATAAGTATTAAGATCTAAAGGAGTAAATTGAAATGTCACAGAATGAAACTTCCGGCACAGTTGCCGTAGACAACCAGAAAATAAGAACAAAACAGATGGTACTCATCGCCCTGATGACTGCAGTAACCTGCGTCCTCGGACCACTTTCCATCCCGCTGCCATTCAGCCCTGTTCCGATTTCCCTTACAAACTTTGCAATCTTCCTTGCAATCTTCGTTCTCGGAATGAAATCTGGAACAATCAGCTTTATCATCTACCTCCTACTCGGAGCAGTTGGTGTCCCGGTCTTCTCCTCTTTCCGCGGAGGTTTCCAAGTTCTCGCAGGACCAACCGGTGGATATCTGATCGGATTCATCTTCCTCGCACTGATCATGGGATTTGCACTCGATCACTTTGACCGTAAGCTCGTTCCTACGATCATCGGAATGATCATCGGAATGGCTGTATGTTATGCATTCGGAACTGTATGGCTTGCCAAACTGTTAAGCCTCTCCTTCAAAGAAGGTCTTATGATGGGTGTTATTCCATACCTTCCGGGAGATGCAGCTAAAATCATCATCGCAGCAATCGTAGGACCAAAACTTTACGGAGCAACACAGAAAATTCGATAGTTATATTAAGAACTTGAAAGAGGACAGTCACTTTAATAATAATTGTTATTAAAATGACTATCCTCTTTTTATATTTTTTTCGAATCCGTCTCCTCGAAGCAAATACTTTCGGTTTGAATAATGTAAGTGAGGTAGCGGGCCGGTGTCCGATGCAATAAAGAAACTTCCTCACGCATCTTAATCAAACCAAAATACTTACTTAACCTTAAATCCCTCTCATCGTCAGCTGAATCCTCTTTTTCTTCAGATCCACACTCATCACCTTCACATCCACAATATCTCCAACACTGACTGCTTCCAGCGGATGTTTGATATATCTGTCTGTAATCTGGGAAATGTGTACAAGTCCGTCCTGATGAACTCCGATATCCACAAATACTCCAAAGTCGATCACATTTCTTACAGTCCCCCCCTTCAGCACCATACCTTCCTTCAGATCTTTCATCTCAAGGACATCTGTGCGAAGGATTGGCTTTGGCATCTCATCACGCGGATCACGCGCCGGTTTCTCAAGCTCCTTGACAATATCACGAAGCGTAATCTCACCGATTCCAAGCTCTTCTGCAAGCTTCTTATAATCTCCGATTGTAAGACCAAGTCCTGTCAGCTGATGTGCTGTGATAGCATCTGCTTCGTACCCTTGCTTCTTCAACAGCTTTTCTGCTGCAGCATAAGATTCCGGATGAACACCTGTAGCATC
This sequence comes from Mediterraneibacter faecis JCM 15917, assembly GCA_001312505.1. Taxonomy (GTDB): domain Bacteria; phylum Bacillota; class Clostridia; order Lachnospirales; family Lachnospiraceae; genus Mediterraneibacter; species Mediterraneibacter faecis. The sequence continues at coordinate 38,001 of BBDW01000013.1, read as the reverse complement.
AAGTGGATTCTTACCTTCGGAAATACGCATAAAACCTGCGCACTGCTCGAACGCTTTCGGTCCGAGTTTCGGTACTTTAAGCAATTCTTTTCTGTCTGTAAAACGACCGTTTTCTTCTCTGTAAGCCACAATATTTTTTGCGATTGCACTGCTGATTCCTGAGATGTAAGAAAGTAACGGTGCAGAAGCAGTATTTAAATCTACTCCAACTTTATTTACGCAATCCTCTACAACTCCGTTTAAAGACTCCCCCAAGCTTCTTCTGGTTCATATCATGCTGATACTGGCCGACACCGATGGATTTCGGATCAATCTTTACAAGCTCTGCAAGCGGATCCTGCAGACGGCGTGCGATTGATGCCGCGCTTCTCTGTCCCACATCAAATTTCGGGAATTCTTCTGTTGCCAGCTTACTTGCAGAATAGACAGATGCTCCCGCCTCATTAACGATCACATACTGTACCTTCTCCGGAATCTCTTTCAGAAGCTCTACGATAAACTGTTCTGATTCACGGGAAGCAGTACCATTTCCAAGAGAGATCAGAGAAACGTGATACTTCGGAATAATCTTCTTAAGCAGATCTTTACTTGCCTGGATCTTCTTCTCTGTTGTCGGTGCAGTCGGATAAATAACGGTTGTTCCGATTACCTTTCCTGTCTCATCAACAACTGCCAGCTTGCATCCCGTACGGAAAGCCGGATCCCAGCCAAGCACAACCTTGCCTGCAATCGGCGGCTGCATCAGGAGCTGATGAAGGTTCTTTCCAAACACTTCGATTGCCCCCCCGTCTTCTGCCTTCTCTGTCAGTTCGTTTCTGACCTCACGCTCAATAGCCGGTCCGATCAGACGGTTGTAACTGTCTGCAATTGTCTCTTTCAATACCGGTGTTGTATAAGGATTCTCTGTACGGATCACTTTTCTCTCAAGATATCTTAAAATATCTTCTTCCGGTGCTTCCACCTTCACTGTCAGGAATTTCTCTTTCTCACCACGGTTCAATGCAAGAATTCGATGTCCTGCAAGCTTCGCAACGGCTTCTTCAAACTCATAATACATCTCATAAACAGACTCTGCCTCCGGATCCTTCGCCTGAGAAGTAACCTTTCCTTTTCTCATTGTCGTCTCTCGGATCCAGGTTCTGTAAGCTGCCTCATCTGAAATGCTTTCTGCAATAATATCACACGCTCCGCTGATTGCATCCTTTGCACTTTCCACACCTTTTTCTTCGGAAATATACGCTTCCGCTGCCTTCTCAAGCGGCTCTTTTGTCTTCTGCAATGTGATCAGTGCAGCTAATGGCTCAAGTCCCTTTTCCTTCGCGATTGTCGCACGGGTACGTCGTTTCGGACGATACGGACGATACAGGTCTTCTACTGCCACAAGTGTTTCCGCTGCCAGAATCTGTTTCTTTAATTCTTCTGTCAGTTTTCCCTGCTCCTCGATACTTGAGATTACCTGTTCTTTCTTCTCTTCCAGATTTCTTAAATACACCAGACGCTCATATAGCTTTCTCAATTGTTCGTCATTCAGTTCTCCGGTTGCTTCTTTCCTATATCTTGAAATAAATGGAATCGTATTGCCTTCATCGATCAGCTGTACTGCCGCATCGATCTGCCAGCGTTTTACATCCAGTTCTTCTGTCAGTCTCTGATTAATATCCATTCTTTTTAGTCCTTTCCACTTTCATAGGCATTCTGTACCTGTTCGGTCAGCTCTTTTCCGCCGTTCGCATACCATTCTACCACAAAAGTATCAAAGTAATCCACTGGTTTCTCCCCACTGATAATCTGAAGAAACGCTTCATTCTCCAGTTCTTGTAATTCCTGCGGGATTTCGGCATTTACGTTTTCCAAAGGCAGTGTCTGTGCACTTCGTATTCCCGCTTTCTGCAGTTCCCCCCACTGCCTCAATTCTTGATGCATAAGCTGCCCAGCCATTTGCCGTTGTCAACTGTCCATTCAAAAATGATTTACATGTATCATAATAAGATTTTTCTAGTCCACTCAATTCCGACACATCAAGCGTTTTATCCAACGCTGCCTGAATATGTTCCGTTGTCCGATAAAGTGCATCCTCATAATCCACATTAATATTCAGCGGACGGGCCGTCGGATCTACATTAATGGAAAAATAGTCATTCACCTCTCTTGCTGAAGCATCATTTGCATATCTGGACTGATCAAAAATAGCACTCACATACTTTGCTACAATTTCCGGATGCTCATATCCTTTGCGTACCACCACATACATCCACTGATCATACGATTCAAAAACTGATATCTTCTGTGTCTCATTCACTTGTTCTTTGTCTAAAAGATACGGTTTCCACTCTGCATTTGAATCGACACTATATGCCGCACTAAGCGGATTATTCGGAGCCCACCAACGTCCGTAGATTGCTCCGCAATGTCCGGTTTTTAACAGATTATCTATGTTTTCCGTCTTTCTCAACAAGAATCTCTGGTCGAGTATCCCATCCTCATATAGATTACGAAGCTTTGAAAGTGCTTCTTTTGTTTCCTGCGTTACTGACCCATAAACTACATCTCCACTTTCATCCAGAATCCAGTGACATGGCATTGCACCTGCATGTATAAACGCTGAATCCACTCCATAAGTCTGGTCCGCCCCGGCAATCACATCTGTACTACAGGCAAGACCAATCGTCTGACCGTCTCCTGCTGCATCTTGTTCTACAAATGCACGCACTATCTCCAACGCTTCTTCTACCGTTTCCGGTTCCTTCAATCCCAACTTCTCAATCCAGTCTTTCCTCAACCAGAGAAGTGGAGCTCCGTCATCGATCACCGTATTCGGAAATGCATACAACTTTCCATCAACTGTTGCAGATTGTAAGAGAGAATCTCCATAACTGTCATACATTTCTTTGATTGTATCTGTCGTACACTCTTCATAAGTTTCTGTGAGGTCTTCAATCATACCTGCTTCAATCAGGCGGAGCAGGTTATCTCTTCCCTTCACGACAAGCACATCCGGAATATCTCGATCTTCAATCGCTACATTGACTGCCTCTTCATACGTATTGCCATCCTGCAATTCAAAGACATCTGCATTTTTAATATTAAGCACTTTCTTCAGATATCTCGTATACGCATTGTTTTCGTACGTATTTCCCACCGGGAGATTCGAATTATTTGCTCCTGCAATCTTGCCAAGTGTATACGTGACTGTCTCAGGATATTTTCCAAGCGGCGTATGCATTGCTTCATACATCTGTTTTCTTTTCCCTTCAGCTGCTTCGCCTGCACCAGACTCACTTTGAGATGCATCTGACTGTTCCATCTGTCTTTGACTTTCTTTTGATTCAAAACAAGTTCCGCACCAAAGTATCATCAACAAAATTAATACAAGCTGGGCTGAAAGAATTCGCTTTTTCCTATCGTTTTTCATAGCACCTTTGCCTCCGTCTTCTTCGGAATCCGGATAAAGACACGCGTTCCTTTTCCAGGAGTGCTTTCTATCTTCATCTCACCTTTCTCTCCGTAAAGAACATGGATTCTGTCACAGACATTTCGCACGCCATAACCGGACGACTGATAGGTCAGGATCTGATCTGCCTTTTCCTGCGTCATTCCTGCTCCGTTGTCCCTGATTTCAAAGAAAATATGCTCATTTTCTTCACGAATCGTCAGCCACAATGTTGGATCCTCATTATCTGACACATCGATTCCGTGATCGATTGCATTTTCTGCCAGCGGCTGCAGGATCAGCTTCGGTATCATATAATCATTAAGACCGTCTGAAATCTGTTCGACCACACGGAACTCGTTATCATGCATAACCAACTGGATCTTGAGGTATGCACGGATATTATCAATTTCTTTTGCCACTGTAGTCATTGTTTCACCACGATTCAGGCTTGTTCTATAATAAGTAGACAGTGCCAATGTCACATAACTGATTTCATCCTCCCCCGCTTCAATTGCTTTCCAGTTGATAATAGAAAGTGAATTGTAAAGGAAATGTGGATTGATCTGTGCCTGTAGCGCTCTCATCTCACTATTCTGAAGCTGGATCTTACTCTCATATACTTCTGAGATCAAATGGTTCATCTGATCCATCATGCGCTGGAATGACCGAATCAACACACCAACCTCATCCTTGGACTTACTCTGCACCGTAACCTTGCGAAGTCCCATATTGATCTGGTTCATATTCTCTGTCAATAATTCCAACTGTGACACCATACGGATGGAGAAAACATACCCTAAAAGACTCAAAAGGAGAACACTGATTAAAATTAACGGAATATTTTTAAGCAAAAGCTTATGGATTGCATTTTCACTTACCGCCTTCGGACGATAGATATAGAAATTCCATCCGGTATCTTTCATTGTTCTCTGTGAAATATAATACTTATCACTGATATCCTTAAGATTCTCAATATTCTTTGGACGATATTTTTTATCCATAGAACAATCCGCATAAACAACATTTCCATTATCGTCCATAATCATGCCACCTGTATTATCTGTAATCTGACTCATGAATGGACTAAGAACTTTTTCATAATCCAGACGCATCTCCAATACTGCTTTGATCGTATCATTATCGTAGAATTTTCGACTGGCAATGATTGATTTATTTCCCCCCCCACGAGTAATGCTCCACTGCATCAGCGTTCCTTCATTCAGTCTGGAATACCACTGTTGATTCTCCGCTTCTGACATTGGAAGAAGTGTATCTCCATGTGGCACTTCTATATTGTCAGAATACAGCGTAATACTCCGAATCTCTTTGTGATAGATGGTCGGCATCTGAAGCAACGGATCTGCTACTTTCACATATTTCAAATATTTCTCATAATCTGATTCCATTTCCGTATCGAAAATATTCCTGAGACTTTGTGAATAGGATAAATAATCGACCAGATTTTCATAAATCTGTGACTGGTTCTCAATTGAGTTCACCGACTGCTCCAGTATTTTTTCCAGGTTATACTGTTCCTTTTCTCTCAGCTGATTCGTCATGCCATATTGCATAGAAAAAGCCAGGAATACAACCGGCACCAATCCTGCAATCAACATCAAAACTGACAGTTTCTTACGGAATTTCAGATTTTCAAATCGATGGAGCAGCTTCCGTATTTGTTTTTTCATCCGCCTCTGTTCCTTTCCTGCATGCTTCCGGTGTGTCTCCGAAAAATTCCCGGAAGCTTCTGCAGAAGTATGAGTTATTGGAAAATCCTACTTCTTTTGCAATTCCGGAGATCTTCATATTCGTTGTCTCAAGAAGTTCTTTCGCTTTTTCCATCCGCACTTCACGGATAAAGCGGTTCAGTGTCACTCCCGTTTCTTCTTTGAACACAGCACTCAAATATCCGGGAGAAAGAAATACCATTGCTGAAAGCGTCTCTGCTCCAAGATTCCTCTCCTGGTAGTGATGATAAATGTAACTTTTTACTTTCGTAATCTCTGAACGGAATCCGTCTTCCTGTTCCTGTATACAGTGTTCATATTCCTGAAGTGCTTCATCTACTATAGTGATCACATCCTTCAGGTTTTTGCAACGATATAACCGATCCACTCTCTTCGAAAGCATTTTCTCATCCATTTCATCCATCTGATCAAGCAATTCTTTTAAAATTCCGGAAAATACAAACTTTACATACATATCTGAAAACTGCTTATTGGCACGGTATTTATCTTCCAATTTCTGAAAATCCTGACGGAGATGGGGGGCAGATCTTTATATTGAATATCATTCGTGATCTGTTCCATGATTTCAGAATCTTCTGCCGGGTCTGCTTTCTTCTCTTCCTGCTTTTCTCCGTGAAAAAATAAATGCTGATGTGGCTGGTAGAACTGCTCTTCCAGCATTCCTTCCAGGGCTTTAAACTCCTCTGCCAGATTCTTTCTATCCTCAATTTCTTTACTGACCGCAAAATAACATTCACTGTCAAACTGATGCGCAAAGAACCGATACATTTTCTCTACAACCACATGATAGTCTGTATACTTCTCCGGGAACAGAAAGATGGACTCATTTGAATTCAGATTCACATAATAAAATTCTCTCTGCACCTCTTCCTTCAGACTTGTCAGAAAATGTTCCTCCTCCGTCTCAAAAAAACCATTGGATGCACTGACAAGAACCATGCGCGAAACTGTGAAACATCGTCTTCTGTTTCATCCGTTAATTTCTCAAGTTGAACAAAATCCTCTTCTTTTCCCGAATATAGATATCTCAGGAAGAAGTATTTCTTCAGATAATCTTCTTTTCTGTTCTGCTGCTTTTGCTTCTCTTCCTTAGATGAGATATTTTCCATCACTCGTTGAAAGGTCTTATGAAATTCGTTCGGATCGACCGGCTTTAGGACATAATCCACGACACCATATCGCAGAGCCTCTCTCGCGTAGGAAAAATCATTATATCCGCTGAAAATCACGATTTCCATCTCCGGATGATCTTCTCTTGCTGCTTTTGTCAGTTCCAGTCCGTTCATGTAAGGCATCTTTACATCCGAAAATAAAATATCTACATGATTCGAAGCCAGTATACCAAGTGCATCCTTTCCATTCGCCGCTTCTAAAATCTGGAAGTCTCCCTCTCTTTTCAGCAGAAAACGGATTCCCCTTCTCTCCAGTTTTTCATCATCTACGATCAGTATTGTAATCATTCCCCCGCGCCTCCCACACGCTCACTTTATATTTTCACTATTTCTTTTATAACGTCCGAAAACAGCAGGGAATGATCACTCACTCTCTGCTGTCTTTTTTAAGTTTTTATAATTCTATTTTAATTCATCTCTCAGCCATTGTCTATACTAGCCTTTGTTACTGTTCACACGATGTGCGACCAGCAACGCATCTCGCCATTTTAAATCGCCTTTGGCGATGGGGGGGCGAGATGCATTCAAGTCAAAACACGCATCCTCCGTGTCAATCAGCGGAGTGATTGACAGGGAGTGAACAGTAACTAGCCTTTAACTGCTCCTGCTACAACACCTTCGATAATATATCTCTGGCAGAACAGGTAGAAGATGATGATCGGCACGATTGCAAGAACCAAAGTTCCCATCATTGCTCCCATATCTACGGAACCATATCCACCTTTCAGATACTGGACTGCCATCGGCACTGTCTTATATTTTCTCTGATCCAATACAAGTGATGGAAGCAGATAGTCGTTCCAGATCCACATTGCCTGAAGAATTGTAACAGTTACACAAGTCGGCTTTGCAATCGGAAGTACAACTTTGAAGAATGTCTGGATTGGTGTACATCCATCGATCATCGCAGCTTCTTCAATCTCCAGTGGAATGGATTTCATGAATCCAGTGAACATAAAGACGGAAAGTCCTGCACCAAATCCAAGATAGATCACAATCAGTCCCCCATGGATTTCCCATATGAAGCATATTTGCAATCTTAGATAATGTAAACATTTCCATCTGGAATGGTACGATCATTGCAAACAGACAAAGCATATATAAGACTTTTGTGAACTTTGTCTTCACACGACAGATATACCATGCACACATGGAGCAGCATAAGATGATCACTGCTACAGATAAGATTGTGATAAACAAACTCCATCCAAATGCCTGAATCAATCCTGTCTGTTTAATACCACGGATATAGTTCTCTAATCCGACATACATCTTTCCGGTCGGTATCTCGAACGGGGCTTTACTGATATAGGCTTTTTTCTTAAAGGAGTTGATAAATACCAGTACGATCGGATACAGATACAGCAGACTGAGTACTGTAAAAATAACGGTTAATAATGTGCCATGTTTTACTTTTTTATTCATTACTGCTGCACCTCCTTTGATGTTGTCATTTTATTCTGAATTAATGCGATCACTCCTACAATAATGAAGAAGATAACTGCTTTTGCCTGTCCTACACCTTCCCAACCGGTTCTTCCATAGAATGTATTATAAATATTCAGGGCAAGCATTTCTGACATCTTGTCCGGTCCACCGTTTGTCAATGCAAGGTTCTGATCGAAAAGTTTGAATCCGTTTGTAAGTGTCAGGAAAGTACAGATTGTGATGGATGGCATAACCATCGGAATTGTAACATATCTTAAAAGCTGTACTTTATTTGCTCCGTCGATCTCCGCTGCCTCGATCAGCTCTCCAGGAATATTCTGAATACCTGAGATGTAGATGATCATCATGTATCCAATCTGCTGCCAGAGCATCAGGATAACTAATCCCCAGAAACCATATTTTGAAGAATATGTAAGTGTTTTCTGGAAATGTGCCAGAATACCGTTTAATAACAGCTGCCATACATATCCAAGTACGATACCACCGATCAGATTTGGCATAAAGAATACGGTACGGAAAATATTAGTTCCCTTAATCTTCTTTGTCAAAAGCATTGCTACCGCAAAAGCGAAAATGTTGATCAGTAATACTGTTACGATCGTAAATAATGCAGTAAACCAGAGAGAGTGAAGGAAATCCCCCATCTCCCAGTATCTTTGCATAGTTGCCAAGTCCAATAAATCTGGCATCTGTTACCGTTGTAAACTTGCAGAACGAAAGGTATACACCTAACACGAATGGTGCAAGGAAACCTATCGTGAATGCAATCAGCGTCGGCAATACAAATACCGGAAAATATCTTTTTATAGCTTTTTGCATGTTCTTCTCCTCCTGTCTCTCTTTCTGTAAAAAGGTCTGTCTCTTTTTACACTTCTAATAACACACTTTCAGCCTGCCCCCCGGTATTCTCGTTGGCAGGCTGCATACTATTTCTCTATTTCACAGCCTTTTTATCTGTCGGTCCTGTGAAAAGCCTTTTTTATTCATTTGCTGCTGCGTATTCTTCAGCCCATCCATCAACGAATGCTGTCTGTACACTATCCCATGTGCCTGTGCCCTGTGCATAGTTCAGAAGAGCACCACCAAGATTGTTCTTCCAGTTCTCAGATGGCATTGTTGTAAAGTTCCAGCTTACTGGTGTCTTTCCAGCCTCTGTGTACTCGGCATTTGCTTTTACAAGCGGGTTGTCCGGAAGGTAATCTGCGAATGTTGTAAACGGTGTTACGAATCCCATCTGATTTGCCAGCATGTCACGACCTTCGTCACTCTCAACTACCCATTTCATGAAATCAAGTGTTGCCTGAATATCTTCTTCAGAAGCGTTTTTATTTACACACCAGTAGTTCTCTGATCCTGTACAAAGTCCCTGGTTCTCTTCTCCATCAACTCCGATGTAGATTGGAAGCATTCCCATATCTTCTTCTGCTACTTCGTTATCTTTGATATCATTGTAAGCCCATGTACCATTCTGATAGAATACTGCTTCACCAAGTGAGAATTCGCTTGCTGCGTCATCTCCTGTCTTAGAAGAGATCATAGATGGCTCACATGTAGAGTTGTTCAGATACAGATCCCAGATCTGTTTGTAGTTGTCAAGGTATGTTCCCTTGATAGCATCTGTACTATCAATTCCGTCTGCCTTGTACTCATAGTAAATTGGCAGGTTTGCAAGGTGAGTCTTGAATCTCCAGTCAGAAGAAGAATCCATTCCTGCTGAAGTGAAAGCTCCTTCTACTCCAAGATCATCTTTATGTGCCTGAATCTCTTCTGCTGCTGTCTTAAGTGCCTGGAAGTTATTCAGCTCATCGATGGATTTGATGCTTGCATCCGGCAGTTCGAAGTATTTGTTCAGAAGTGCTTTGTTGTAGATCAGACCATAAGTCTCAATAACATAAGCGATTCCGTCTACTGCATCACCATCTTTTAATACATAGTCATCAGACTCAACGTCTTTGTAAACGTCACTTTTTGAAAGGTCATAGCAATAATCCTTCCATGTAGCAAGTCCAACCGGTCCGTTTACCTGGAACAATGTTGGGGGGGCCTCGTCTTTTGCCATCTCTGATTTCAGCTGTGACTCGTATGTTCCTGATGCAGCTGTCTGTACATCAACCTTAACACCAGTTTCATCTGTGTACTCTTTAGCAAGTTCTACCCACTGATCAGCCTGCTCTGGTTTGAAGTTCAGATAATAAACTTTTCCGGATGACTTATCTCCTTTCGCTGTTTCATCTCCGCCTGATGTGCTTCCACATCCTGCAAGCATTCCGCCTGCCATTGAAGCTGCAAGTACAAGTGCAAGAATCTTTTTCTTCTTCATAATAGAATCCTCCTTTTATTACTACTTGTCTTTGTTTTTCTTGATAGTGTTATTATAATAAAAAGTGCCAAAATAAGATATAATAAAATTCCAAGAAACATAACACTATTTCAAGATTATTGTAATTTTTGAAAATTTTGTGTATGATACAAGAGTTCATAAAGAGTCAAATCGGAAAGGATGTGTCTGTTTTTATGCTATCAGACACGACAGGATAGAAAAAGATGGATCGTACGATCAACTATCAGATAACAGAAGAAGCGGACGGCCTGCGTATCGAGCAGTTCCTGCGTCACCAGGGCTACTCCTACCAGAACATCACTCAGTTAAAAAAGATGCCGGAAAGCATTTTAAAAAACGGAGTCTGGGAATATATGCGTTCACTACTTGCTACCGGAGATATTCTCACAGTACATATTCAGGAAAATGAAAGTTCACCGAATATTCCTCCTGTCGAACTGCCGCTTAGCATTATATATGAAGATGAAGATATCCTTGTTGTCAACAAACCTGCCGGAATGCCGATCCATCCATCACTGAATAATTATGAGAATTCTCTGGCAAATGGACTAATGTGGTATTATACAGAGCAAGGAAAGCCTTTTATCTTCCGCTGCACGAACCGCCTGGACCGTGACACTTCAGACTGACCGTCATTGCCAAGCACCTGATCAGTTCCAGCATCCTATCTTCCATGGGCGCACGACACGAGATCAAGCGTGAATATCTCGCGATCGTCCGTGGCAGTGTAACACCTCCATCCGGCACGATTGATGCACCACTCGCCCGCACCGGCAGTTCCATGATTGAGCGAAAAGTAGACTTCAAGCATGGAGAGCGTGCAGTCACACATTATAAAGTTGTAGAAGAAAAAACGGGCACAGCCTTGTCTCTCTTATCTTAGAGACCGGCCGTACCCATCAGATCCGTGTCCATATGCAATATTTAGGATTCCCACTTGTCGGTGATTATCTATATAATCCGGATATGGAATACATCCACCGCCAGGCATTACATTCCTGGAAGCTCTCCTTTATTCATCCGATCACAAAGGAGCCGATGGAATTCACAGCGGAATTACCGAAAGATATGAAGAAGATTCTTATTTAAAGAACACTATGCGCGAAAACACTCCCCCCCACCACAAATCAGGGAGTGTTTTTCTATCTATTCTTATACACTAAGCTTCTTATCTGCCATCCATCCACTAAGTAAAAATACCGCTACACAGATTATAATGTAGTATACAAGATATCCGACGCCAAAGAATGAATTTCCTGCTACTTCCACATTCGGAAGTACATTGCTGATCAGATTATAAATCTTTTCTATTATAAATGTAATCACAAAGAAAGCTACGATTGAGATTCCTCCTGCATATTTTGAATCCCTTAAAATAGTTCGAGAAACGATTACCGCAAGATAACCAACCATCACAACCTCTGTCCATCCGACAAAGATGCAGAGAAGATTCCAGACAATCTGTGCGATCAGCTGCCCTTCGCCTGACACTCGTATAAAACTATCTCTTATGATCGCAAATACATTTCCAAGTTCTCCGACATACTGGATCGTCCCTACAAAACAAAGCAGTCCGGCAATCGCATAAAGTGCAAACACGAAAAACATCTGTGCGATCGCTACAACAAATTTTGCTCCAAGAATTTCCCATACGGATTTCGGAGTCATCCAGATCATATAGCTTTGCTTTGTTTTCAAATCTCTGTTCAGAATCAGAATACTCTCAATTCCCATATAGAACACTACAAAATACGATCCGACTAATAAAAGCGTTGCACTGATTCCCATCAATGCATCCTTTTCAACCAGCATACCTCCAAGAAATGTAAGCACACAGACAGCTAAAGCTACCATAACAATCATTCTCGAAGTCCGCTGTTTCTTCCATTCATATTTCATTAATTTTCCCATCGATACTCCCTCCTTACATCTTCTGCAGATAAAGCTCTGCAAGTGAATTTCCCGTTGTCATTCTCTCTGTTTCAACATTCACGACATCCACAAGCTGTCCATCTTTTATAAAAATCGCATCCTCAATAAAGCTTTCTACCTCTTCAATCAGATGGGTAGAGATCACCATTGTACGATTCTCATCTGCTTCTTCCAGGATCAAAGCAATGATCTCTTCTCTCGCTTTATAGTCCACACCGTTCAAAGGCTCATCTAACAAGAGAAGATCTGCTTTTCTTGCCAATGTTGCAGCCGCTTTCAGCTTGGCATTCATTCCGCTTGACATTGCAGATGCTTTCATCTCTTCATTCAAGCCCAGGCGTTCAATTGTTTTTCTAAACTGCTCTCTGTCAAAATCCTCAAAGAAATCTGCATAATATTCTTCTACATCTTTTACCTTCATATAACTATAGAAAAATGGTTCCGTTGACATATACGCAATGGATGCTTTGTCCTGATAGCTAAGCGGATGTCCCTCAAATAAAATCTCTCCCTCTGTTGGCTGTGTCAGTCCCGCTGCCATCTTCATAAGTGTCGTCTTACCACTTCCATTTTCTCCGAGAAGACCATAAATCGTGCCCTTTTTCAACTTCAAAGTAAGCTCTTTAACTGCTTCTTTATTCCCGAATTTCTTTGTGATATTTCTGTACTCTAACATTATTTCTGCTCCTCCTCGTAATCGGCAATCTGCTCAATAATCTCGCCTTTCTGAAAGCCAAGATCACGCATCTCGTGTACAAAATTCTTCAACAGCTCTTCTGCCATCTCCTTCTTCACATTGTCAAACATATACTCCTCCTCCGACACAAATGTACCGATTCCACGCTTCGTGTAACAATATCCTGCCATCTCCATCTCCCGGTAGATTCTCGCCGCTGTGTTCTGATTCACTTTATACAAAACTGCAAGCTCCCTGTTCGATGGCATCTTCTCACCCGGTTTCAACTCGCCCTTTACCATCTTTTTCTTAAGCTCGTTGATCACCTGAAGATAGATTGGACTTCCTGAATTATATTCCATGTGATTCCTCCATTTATCTTTTTTGCATTTGCTGTATCAGTGCTATAGTTAGATAGTACACTAGGTTTTTAGTTTTGTCAATATAAATATAGACATTTTCTCTTTGATTGATGGTTATTCTGACGACAGCCAGTTTGATTGTTTTAATTTTGAATTATACACATAAAAAATAGACGTCCTTGCTTTGGCCAGCAGACGTCTATTTTTAATACTTTGCTACTATGATTTACTCAATCTGCCAGTCAATCGGCTCGATTCCATTCTTCTCCAGAAATGCATTTGTCTGACTAAATGGCTTGCTTCCAAAGAAACCTCTGTAAGCAGCCAGCGGGCTTGGATGCGGTGCTTCCAGAATAAGATGCTTTGGATTCGTAAGCATTCTCTTCTTCCTCTGTGCAGGAGCTCCCCCACAGAATAAAGACAATCGGTCTGTCCTGGCTGTTCAGTGCCAGAATCGCTGCATCTGTGAATTCTTCCCATCCGATTCCTCTGTGAGAGTTCGCCTGATGTGCTCGTACTGTCAGCACAGTGTTCAACATTAATACACCCTGCTCGGCCCATTTTGTCAGGCATCCATGATTTGGAATCGTGCATCCAAGATCATCATGCAGTTCTTTATAGATATTCACAAGTGACGGCGGGATATCCACACCTTTCTGCACGGAAAAGCTTAATCCATGTGCCTGACCGTTATTATGATAAGGATCCTGTCCAAGGATCACAACCTTCACATCCTTCAGCGGAGTCAGATGAAATGCATTGAAAATATCCTGTGCCGGTGGAAAAATCAGTTTTGTCCTGTATTCCTCATTTACCGTCTCAAATAATTTCCTATAATAAGGCTTAGAAAACTCACCTTTTAATGCCTCATACCAGTCTCCGTTCAAACCACTCATAGTTCCTGCTCTCCTCTTCTTTCTGCTTAACCATTCTCTACAGTCTGACAGAAATTCCTTCGTTTCTTAAATACTCTTTTACTTCTTTAATTTCCAATTCCTTATAATGGAACAAAGATGCTGCCAGTGCCGCATCTGCACCACCGTCTGTCAGTGCCTCTTTAAAATGCTCCAACGTTCCGGCTCCACCGGACGCGATTACAGGAATCGATACACTGTCAGCAATCGCACGTGTCAGTTCCAGATCATATCCAGCCTTCGTTCCGTCACCGTCCATACTTGTCAGAAGGATCTCACCTGCACCAAGGGACTCTACTTTCTTCGCCCACTCAACTGCATCGATACCGACATCCAGACGTCCACCGTTCTTATAAATATTCCATCCTGTTCCGTCTGCTCTTTTCTTTGCATCAATCGCCACTACTACACACTGGCTTCCAAACTTCTCTGCCGCTTCACGGATTAGCTCCGGTCTGTTGATTGCAGAAGAATTGATTGAAATCTTATCCGCACCTTCTCTTAACAATGCACGGAAATCATCAACTGTCCGGATTCCTCCGCCGACAGTAAACGGAATAAACACACATTCCGCAACCTTTCGTACCATATCAACAACTGTTCCTCTATCATCTGAAGAAGCTGTGATATCCAGAAATACAAGTTCATCAGCTCCTGCCTTATCATATGCCTTTGCAATCTCCACCGGGTCTCCGGCATCCTGAAGATCAACAAAATTCACACCTTTTACAACACGTCCGGCATTCACATCCAGACATGGGATAATTCTTTTTGTAAACATTCTCGCACTCCTCCTACAGCTCTACAAAGTTTTTCAGAATCTTCAGTCCTACATCACTGCTCTTCTCCGGATGGAACTGGCATGCGAAAATATTGTCCTTCTCAACAGACGCATGGATATGTGTTGTATACTCTGTTGATGCCTTGACAATCTGTTCCTCTTCTGCTTTCAGATAATAAGAATGTACAAAATATACATAAGAATTCTCAGCGATTCCCTTAAAAAGTCTTCCATCATTCTCTAAATGAAGGGAATTCCATCCCATATGGGGGGGAATCTTATATCCTTCTTTATCAGGTATCCTTAAGATCTCACCCTTTAGAATTCCAAGTCCTTCTACACCCGGAGCCTCATCGCTGTGCTCAAATAAAAGCTGCAATCCAAGGCAAATTCCAAGAAATGGTGTTCCCTTTTCTGTAACCTCGCGGATTACTTCATCAAGCCCTGACTGTTTTAATTTCTCCATAGCATCTCCAAATGCACCGACACCCGGAAGAATCACTTTATCTGCATGAAGGATCTCATCTCTGTCCGCTGTAACTATAACATCCTGTCCAAGTGCAAGCAATGCTTTCTCAACACTGCGGATATTACCGGCATCATAATCAATTATTGCTATCATTAGCCTACCTCTTATCTGTAATCTAGTATCTATTTTCTATACTTTACCACACTTTGCGTCGAGTTCAAACCAAAATTCGACTCCATTGTCATAATTTTTCACGCCGTACCCCCTGATGGAAAGATTCCATGATTGCCTTAACGATTGAAAGTCCAATCCCATTTCCACCATATTCACGTGTATGTGCTTTATCCACTTTATAAAATTTATCCCACAGTTTTGGTACATCCTCTTCTGGAATCGGTTTTCCACTATTAAAGACGGAAACACATACTTTTCCATCCATTGAAACGATCTTCACTTCGATCCGCTTCTCATTTCCGACATGATGAATCGCATTCGTAAGATAATTCCGTACAACCTGTTCTGTCTTAAACTCATCTGCCCAGACATAAGCTGTCTCATCAGCAATAAAATCTACATTCGCATTAACCTGTTGGATCAGAATATCACAACTTGCAATAACACCTTTCACAAGCTTCACAATATCAAACCGTTCAAATTCCACTTCATCTGTACCGAATTCCAACTGATTCAGTGTCAGCAGATTCTTGACCATCCGGTTCATCTTTCCTGCTTCATCAATAATGACATCACAGTAAAACTCTGTACTTTCCGGGTCGTCATTGATTCCTTCTTTTAACCCTTCGGCATATCCCTGGATCAATGCGATCGGCGTCTTCAGCTCATGGGAAACATTTCCAAGAAATTCATTTCTCATATTTTCAAGTTTCTCTTTCTGCTCAATGTCCTGCTGCAGCTGATTATTCGCAGTCTTCAATTCAGATATTGTCTTTTCCAGCTGATCTGACATTTTATTAAAATTCTCGCCCAGAACACCAATCTCATTCTTTCCGCCGCTCGTATACTTCGCATCAAAATTCAGATTTGCCATATCTTCGGAAAGTCTTGCCAGTTCCAACACTGTTTTGTAATCCTTCGTGAAAAAATCCATACAAGGATTCCTCCAAAGAACATTCCGAAAATTCCAAGATAAATCAGAAACTGATTGGCAAGATTGGCACTTTCACGAATACTGTCCAATGGGCTTCGCATTGTGACAAACACACTATCACTTAAATACCCCCCCCACATTTCCAGATAATCCGTACCGCTCTGTGGATCCTGGATTTTACGAACCACATAATCATCCGAATGCTTGAGAATCTTTTCCTGATCATCATCTTTCAGGAAGAAAATACGGAGCATCTGTTTGTACAGGAAACCTTCTTCCTTTACATTTGTAAATACAACCTTTCCATCGTCAGAAATATCCATCGCGCAGACATCAATATTCGTTTTTTCAAGTTCCGCCACAAATTTCTTCTGCACTGCCTCATTTCCAAGATTTCCATTGTTCACTGCTTCACTCATTTCCTCATACATCTCAATCAGATCTTTCTGCTTATGAGACATATAATATCGTCCAAGAAACCCCGTATTAACAATGAAAACTAACATCAGAACAAACACTAGAAGTCCAACAAAAATAGCTGTCATCTGTCCGCTCAACGTATATTTCAGTTCTCTTTTTGCTTTCTTCATCTGATTTATTTCTCCGTGCTCTGAACTTCAAACTTATATCCCATGCCCCAGATTGTTTTGATATATTCGCCCTTATCGCCTAATTTACTTCTCAGTTTCTTCACATGTGTATCAATTGTTCTTGCATCACCAAAATAATCATAATTCCATACATTATTCAATATTTTCTCTCTGGAAAGCGCAATTCCCTGATTTTCTATAAAATAGGTCAACAATTCGA
This sequence comes from Mediterraneibacter faecis JCM 15917, assembly GCA_001312505.1. GTDB lineage: Bacteria > Bacillota > Clostridia > Lachnospirales > Lachnospiraceae > Mediterraneibacter > Mediterraneibacter faecis. Next base: position 20,806 of record BBDW01000013.1, on the reverse strand, counting down.
ATTCTTTATAACTAAGTTCAACCGGTGTTCCATCAATCTTCACGATATGTGCTGACTTATCAATCGTAATACCGCCTGCCTCCAGCGAATCATTGCCGACCGCTCCCAAAGTTCTGCGAAGGATCGCATTTACTCTTGCCACAAGAATCTTTGGACTGAATGGCTTAGAAATGTATTCGTCCACACCAAGTTCAAATCCCTGCAGCTCATCTCTCTCCTCAGAACGCGCTGTCAGCATAATGATTGGCACTTTAGAAGTCTCTCGAACCTCACGGCACACCTGCCAGCCATCCATTTTCGGCATCATTACATCTAAAATGATCAGGGCAATGTCTTTATCTTCGTAAAAAAGATCCATTGCTTCCATTCCATCTCCGGCTTCTAATACTATATACCCTTCTCTTGTGAGAAAATCCTTCACAAGTTTTCTCATTCTGCTCTCGTCATCCACAACTAATATTTTTGCTCTTTCCATCTTCTTTTCTCCTAACTTATATTTGCGTGTACCAGATCACTTCTACATTTAATTACCTTTTAATATACCAAATAGTTTTGTCAATATTGTGAACAACAAAACGGTCAGTCTATAAATGTGTGTCAAAACTTCATTTACAGACTGACCGTCTCTTCTTTTATTCAAGAATGCCTCCGGCAGGATTATTCAAACTCATAGTTAGAAAAACATTCATTTGCCTCTTCTTCATCCTGTCCATTCACAACTACACGCATTGGCAGTCCCAGCTTAATAGACATTAACCCCATAAGGGATTTACCATCGATGATATAATTTCTGTTTGCCATATCAGTTACATCAACGTCTGATTTTAATTTCTGACAAGTGTTGCAAAATGTCATGATCTGCCCTGCTGACATAAACTTCACTTTCTTTTCTACCATGTTTTTTACCTCCATCTGTCTATCGAGTACAAGTAATAATAAAAGCCAACACAGAAATCTGCACAATGCCTGAATGCAGATTACTGTAATTTCAAACATACTTGACCAGTATATACCACTTATTCCGGAGGTGCAAGTGAATTTTCGATTTTTTTCGACATATTGTCTACCTTTTTTGATATAAAGTTCTCACCCGGAGAATCTTGACAGCCACTACTGTCACTTTTATAATAATTGATGGCTTATTATTACTGCTTTCCGCCAGAAAGCAGCAATTCAATCATGACAGTAGGTACTACACACGAAAATGAGGTGATATCTATGAAACACAAATTTCAAATTTCTGAATCTATCCGGCTTGGAGCAATTCTTGCACTTTCCGGTGGATTCATGGATGCTTACTCTTATATGGAGCGTGGAGAAGTATTTGCCAATGCACAGACTGGAAACATGCTTCTCTTTGGGGGGGTACATCTCTCTCAGGGAGACTTCCAGAACACACTGAAATACCTTTTCCCTGTACTCGCCTTTGCACTTGGAATCGCTCTTGCTGAAGTTGTCCGGGCTAAGGCAGGAAATCTGCTTCACTGGAGACAGATTTCTGTTCTGGCAGAAGCACTAATCCTGATCGCAGTCAGTTTCTTCCCAACAGCATTGAATCTTCCGGCCAATGCGTTAACTTCTTTTGCCTGTGGAATTCAGGTTGAAAGTTTTCGCAAGATTCATGGCAAAGGAATCGCAACTACAATGTGCATCGGTAATCTGCGCAGTGGAACAGAGAACCTGCACCACTATTTCCATACAAAAGAACGACATTTTCTGGATACAAGTCTTCTGTATTACGGAATCATTGCCTGCTTTATTGTCGGCGCAGTGATCGGTAATGCAGCAGTCCAGCTGTTCCAGACAAAGGCAATTCTTGGCTGTTCCTTCTTGTTATTAATTTCATTCTTTATGATGTTTATTGATTGGGAAAAGAAAGAAAAGGAGCTTGCACTTTAATGTGCGGCTTCTTTTTTCATACTGGTTTTCAGATAGAAAAAATCCCGAAAGTGCAATGTTGATCAGCACTTCCGGGAAAAAAATTTACTGCGGATGACAGGACTTGAACCTGCACGTCGTAAACACCAGAACCTAAATCTGGCGCGTCTGCCAATTCCGCCACATCCGCATATTTCTTATTCAATTATTGATTAAGAAAAAATAGAACAAGCAATTTGCTTGTTCCAGTGAGCGTGCGGGGATTCGAACCCCCCCGGACAACTTGATTAAAAGTCAAGTGCTCTACCACCTGAGCTACACGCCCTTATTCATTTTTATTTCTTTCCTGCTAGCAGGATAACTGGGCTAGCTGGATTCGAACCAGCGAATGCAGGAGTCAAAGTCCTGTGCCTTACCGCTTGGCGATAGCCATCGAAGACTTCATATCTGACACTGCACGGCCAGTTGGAATATTTAAAGAAAAAGGTGGATAGCCGGACTCGAACCGGCGATATCCAGAACCACAATCTGGCGCGCTAACCAACTGCACCATACCCACCATAAAACGAGCCTGGGGGGATTCGAACCCTCGACCTACGGCTTAGAAGGCCGTTGCTCTATCCAGCTGAGCTACAGACTCATTTCTCTTAATGAGAACCTCTCGTTTTCAAACGAGAAGCGGGTGATGGGAATCGAACCCACGTATCCAGCTTGGAAGGCTGGTGTTCTACCATTGAACTACACCCGCAGGATGATCGGGGTGACAGGATTCGAACCTGCGACCTCCTGGTCCCAAACCAGCGCTCTAGCCAAGCTGAGCCACACCCCCCCGATATCAGTTTTATTTCCTTGCCCCCCCTGCGGTTTTGTGTTTCTTTCGTATCTCCCGCAGCGACAAGATATATTATATGGCATGTTTCTCAGAAAGTCAACAGGTTTTTTAAAGTTTTTTTACTTTTTTACGACTGTTTTTTTACCTGTTTTTCACAAGAAGAGTGTGCAAATTGTTTCTTTTGTTTTAGTTTTCTGATAATTAAAACAATTATAGATATTTTTGCTCAAAACTCAATTTTCCGTCCCCCCATTGACTTCCATGATCATATAGCTGCCTCGTCTTCCCTCCTGACGTGGAAAAGATAGACTTCCCGGGTTTAAAATTGTCATTCCATCCTTCTGAAGAAAGAAAGGACGATGTGTATGACCAAACATTACGAGATCCGCACCTCTTGATCTGCCCTCTTCTATGATAGTTTCCATCCCCATGGACACATAATAATAATGTCCATGGGTAATAAATGCATGATAAGGACCAATCTCAAACTCCTCTTCTCTCGGAAGTTCTGTAAAAAAGTCGTTATTTCCTCTTATAATATGCTTCTCACACTCTACGACAGCCTCCAGATAGTCTTCTCCACCTTCTACATCTCCAAGATGGATAAACATATCAATTTTCCCAGCCTCTTCTAATGCGCGGTCCAGTGCCTGGTGTCTTCCGTGTGTATCACTGACAATCAGAATTTTCATGCTTCTTCCTCGTTCAATTTCTCTTCCAGCAGGATTTTTATTGCTCGAAGTGCTTTTCCTCTGTGGCTCAATTTATTTTTCTGCTCCGGTGTCATCTCCGCTGTTGTACATCCGAATTCCGGAACATAGAAGATCGGATCATACCCGAATCCATTCGCACCGACAATCTCGTGTCCAATTTGTCCTTCAATCGTCTCACGGACTATGCTTGTCGTTCCATCCGGAAATACTGCTGCAACCGCACAGACAAATCTTGCGGTACGCTCATCGTCCGGAACCCCCCCTTCCAGTCTGTCCAGAAGGATTCTGTTCTTTATATCATAAGAAGTATCCTCTCCGGCAAATCTCGCAGAATAAATTCCAGGTGCCTTATCCAGATAGTCAATCTCAAGACCTGAATCATCTGCAAGAACAATATCGTTGACCAGCACTCGTGATACAGCTCTTGCCTTGATCTCTGCATTTTCTTCAAAGCTCATTCCGTCTTCTACGATTTCTTCATCGACTCCTGCCTCACGCATCGATACGATCTCCATACCAAGATCAGCAAGAATCATCCGGATCTCTTTCATCTTATTTTCATTTCCTGTTGCAAATACAATTCTTCTCTTCATTTTGCTTTCTACCTTCTATTCTTTTTCGCCAACAATCTGGTACAGCGTTTCTTATTTCTTCGGTCTCGGTGGCTTTGGTCCCTGGAACTGATAGAAATATGTTTTCAGCATACCATTATAAATCTTACGGTTCTTATCTGCTTTTCTTCCGAAATAACGTTCTGCGTCTTCATAACTTGTGATCATGTATGCAGACCAGCTGTCAAGTTCCTAAAGCTCTCGCCAAATTCACGATATAAACCAGGAAGTGCCTCTTTCTCCTCAAGACGCTCTCCATACGGCGGGTTTGTTATAATAAATCCATATTTCTTCGGATGACTCAGTGCACTGACCGGTCTCTCCTGGAAATGGATCAGATGATCCACACCTGCATTCTCTGCATTCTGTCTTGCCATCCGCACAACATCCCCATCAATATCATATCCCTGGATATCCGTCTCAATCTGATCATCGATCAGATCATTCGCCTCATCAATGGCCTCATACCAGAGTTTCTTATCAATCAGATTTGCCCAGCTCTCAGCCGTAAAAGAACGATTCATTCCCGGTGCAATATTTGCTGCCATCATTGCTGCCTCAATTGGAAATGTTCCACTTCCGCAAAACGGATCCACTAAGATACGCTCTTTTCTCCACGGTGTCAGCATGATCAGTGCTGCTGCCAGTGTCTCAGAAATCGGTGCCTTGCCGGCTGACGGACGGTATCCTCTCTTATGAAGAGAATCTCCCGATGTATCGATTCCGATCGTAACGATATCCTTCATCAAAAATACTCTCAGTGGATAAGAAGCTCCATCTTCCTGAAACCACTGTACATGATATCTGCTTCTAAGACGATCTACCATCGCTTTCTTCATAATTGACTGAATGTCTGAAGGCTGAACAGCTTACTCTTTACCGATGAAGCTTTCGCCACCCAGAACTTCCCGTTCTTCGGTATATAATTCTCCCACGGAATTGCTTTGGTCTTCTCAAACAATTCATCAAAGGTAACTGCTTTAAAACTTCCTGCCTTGAGCAAAACACGTTCTGCTGTACGGAGAAATACATTCGCTCTGCACGCTGCATCTGCTCCTCCGTAAAAGGTAACTCTTCCATCTTCCACCTGTGCGATCTCATATCCCAGATCCTGAATCTCCCTTTTTAATACTGATTCAAGACCGAAATGACACGGCGCAATCCATTCCATTCTTTCCATATCTACCTCATATTATCTTTATGTACTTATTAATTGTTACTGTTCACACGATGTGCGACCAGCAACGCATCTCGCCATTTTAAATCGCCTTTGGCGATGGGGGGGCGAGATGCATTCAAGCCAAAACATGCATCCTCCGTGTCAATCAGCGGAGTGATTGACACGGGAGTGAACAGTAACTATTAATTACTGTTAACTGATTCTTTTTACAGTATTATAATTTTACTATAAATGAAAGGCAGAGTAAAGTGCGATTGCCTTTCTTCTCTGCCTTGTTGCTGTTTATAATAATCTTATGAAGTGAGTTTCAAAAGTAAATTTTGCCACTCACTTGTTTGTTACTGCTCACAGTATCTGTTAATATCTGTCTGACTCATCATAATCATCTTTTCCGCCATAGCAGTCATCTGCATTTTTGGAATTGCAGTTTGTGCTGTTCTTATTCTTATTTGAATAAGAATTTTTGCTGGAATTCTTATTCGAACCTGAATTAGATGTTGAATTTCTGTTCTTACTCTGATTTTCTTCCTTCGATGAATAGAATCCATTCTGGGAATTTTTACTTGTGTTGCTATAATTTTTTGCCATGATACTTCCTCCTTATTTGGTGTTACTGTTCTTATTAACTGACAGTAACTATTTAGTACAATCTTTATTATCCCAAACGGAGGTCTTTTTATGCATTTTGTTTCAACCATATTTTGAATATTTTGCTTGCTTTTTCCAAATGCATATATTATACTGATTCATGTAGAAAGATTATTTTCTACAACCCCCCCTTATTAATTATTTATACTCCCCCCCTCAAAAGACCGATGGCTCCCCCATCGGTCTTTTACTTTTCTTTTTTCTAATATCGTCGGTTCCCACCGATCAGTCTGATCACGATCATAATGATCAGAAGAGGAACAAGAACCGGTGCCAGAAAACTGATGATTCCTGTTATAACAGACACAACTACTACGACTACAAATACAACTGCAAGGATCAGCAAAGCCTTCTTCCACCAGGTATCTAATCTGAACTCATGATAGGAACCATAAGAATGCTCTGTTCCATATTCATCCTTCTGTCCATAACCAGTATAGCTATTCTGTGCCTGCGTTGTCTGGTTGTACGAATTATTAAATGGACTCCTGTTCTCATAAACCACTTCTTCGTCTGTTCCATCACTTGCATCTACAATGGTTTTCGCAATTGCCCACGGATCTCCGAGCAGTTCCAAGACCTCCTGCTCGCTCTTTCCTTTTCTCATTTCTTCTATAATATAATCATCATAAAACTTAAGATGATCCTGAATTGTTGCGGCATCAAGCTTTCCATTCAAAGCCTCCTGTAATTTTCGGATAAATTCCTGTCTTGTCATATTCAACTATTACCTCCTGTTCCAAAGGTTACTGTTCACACGATGTGCGACCAGCAACGCATCTCGCCATTTTAAATCGCCTTTGGCGATGGGGGGGCGAGATGCATTCAAGTCAAAACACGCATCCTCCGTGTCAATCAGCGGAGTGATTGACACGGGAGTGAACAGTAACTTCCGAAGTTCTCTTTAGATGTAGAATACCACACTGCCATTCTTTTTTAAACCGTTATTTTCCACTACATCTGTCGTTCATAATTTGTTCATTTATCATTTAAAAATCTTTCATCTTCTTATCACTTTTTCTTCATTTCTCTCACATATACTATAAGCATCAAAGGAAAAAACAAAAAACTTTGAATAAACTTTTTCATAATACATGCCGGGAACCAGTAAATGGTTACCCGGCATCCTCCCTTTTATGGAGACTTTTTTCTTATTCCGGAACAACCGGATCATTTATCACTTCTTGTTTCGTTTCCTGTTGTATTTCCTCTTCTACAGATTTTTCCGCAGTTTCCTCTGTTTGCTGTTCTGGCGTTTGCTCTGCTTCTTCCTTGTTTTCCCCGTTATCCTCTTCTTTCGTCGTTTCTTCTATCTTCTTTTCACACGCTTTGACCGATTCCAGAATCTCCTGAACCCGTTCTTCCATCTCTTTCTTCCATTTCATATCTTCCAATGCTTTTTTTCTGTCCTGTTCAGTTTCACTATGTTCTTTTGGTATTGTTTTTACATCGTCTGCTTTCTGAGCTTGCACTGCTGTTTCACTTTTCCCAACTGTATTGTTGCCTTCTCTTCCCTGGCTCATCCCAATTCCTGCTGCCGCAATTACTGCCCCCCCGGCAGCAAATAAAAGAACCGCCAGTTTGACATTCCGAAGTTTTACTTTCTGTTCCAGATTCCATTCCTCGCGTTCCTCCGGAAGATCACGTATCACCTGGCTGATCTTATCATAATGCCGTCTTCCGCCACCGGTACAACGTTCAATGATTCGCTCCAGTCTGCGTTCTTCACTTCTGCTAAGTTCTGGAATCTGCTCTGTATATGCCAGTAAAAACTGCAAAATTTTACCATATCCGAACAAATCCACTGAACAATTTTTCTTGCTGCCTGACGCTGTCGGACGGATAAAATGACTTCTCACCGCTTTCTGCTGCATCTTCTTCATAACAAATTCATTTTCCTGTGCATCCGGATTTAAAAGCAGCAATTCTCCTTCTTCTGTCACAACAATACTATATGGGGTCAGACAACGATAATTCTGCCCACGTCTCGACTGCTGATACTTTCTTATTTCTCCGGCAATTTGTCGGAACCATTCAAATAACACCGCTTTATCCAACTGTGTATTATCCCGCAGATAATAAATCAAAAGTTCTCCCTGCAGGCAATCAATACTTGGCTGACATTCGGTTCCTTTTTCCACGAAGCGAAGTACTTCATACATTTTTTCCATATTTAATTCTACTGCGATCTGTCATCTAAACGTGTGCGGCCCCCCCACACCGCACACGATACAATACCTGTCCAATTGAAAATTATCAGAATCTGATACGAACTACTCTTCAGAATCTTTCCTGATTCTTCAGTCAGAACGACTGAAGTGTGACTCTCATATTAATTGAATTCTTCCAGTCTGTCAAGAGCTGCGGCAACAACTTTATCCATGTCATAATATTTATAATCTCCCAGTCGTCCGCCAAAGATTACATTTTCTTCCTTTTCTGCAAGCTTCTTGTATTCTTCAAACAATGCATTATTCTTCTCATCATTTACCGGATAGTATGGTTCCATGCCAACACTCCATTCTGATGAATACTCTCTGGAAATAACCGTCTTCTCCTGCTTGCCAAACTCAAAATGCTTATGCTCGATAATTCTTGTATACGGAACTTCACGCTCTGTGTAATTGACAACAGCATTTCCCTGATAGTTCTCACAATCAAGAACTTCTGTCTCAAATCTGACAGAACGATACTCCAATGCTCCCAGCTGATATCCAAAATATTCATCGATCATTCCTGTAAAAATAATCTTCTCTGCAATCTCCGGATTCTCTTTTCTGAATTCAAAGAAATCAATCCCTGTACGAACTTCTGTTCCTTCCAGCATCTTCTCAACGATTGCTGTATAACCGCCAACCGGAATTCCCTGATATCTGTCATTGAAATAGTTATTATCGTAAACAAATCGGAATGGCAGACGTTTGATAATAAATGCCGGAAGTTCTGTACACTTTCTTCCCCCACTGTTTCTCTGTATAACCCTTGATCAGCTTCTCATAGATATCTCTTCCGCCAAGAAAAAGTGCCTGTTCCTCCAGATTCTGTGGATCTGTGATTCCTGTCTCTTTGCGCTGTTTTTCAATAATCTCTTTTGCTTCCTGTGGTGTGCGGATATTCCACATCTTACTGAATGTATTCATATTAAATGGCAGGTTATAAAGTTCATCTTTATAAACTGCTACCGGTGAATTGATGTAATTATTAAATTCCGCGAACTGATTCATGTAATCCCATATCTTTTTATCAGACGTATGGAAAATATGTGCACCATATTTATGTACATGGATTCCTTCTATGTCCTCACAGTAAATATTTCCTGCAATATGATCTCTTCGGTCAATCACAAGACATTTCTTCCCTTTTTTCTTTAATTCATGTGCCATGACAGCTCCATAAAGACCTGCTCCGACAATCAGATAATCGTATTCTTTCATTTACTCCTTCTTTCCGCAGAACGATTGTCTAGATCCGGTAAAATTCAGAGATCAACCTTTCTGCCTTCTTTCTTTTCATGTTACAGTGTGTTTATGATAACACATTTTCTAATAAATTTGAATCTCTATCAAAAATACGGTATACTTAACAGCAAAAGGAGGATGAATTATGCTTATAAAAAATGGTTTTCTAATTGATCCTGCATCTGATACAGAACGTCTTGTCGACCTTCGCATCACAGACGGTCTGATCCAGACACTCGCAGATGCCGGAACTCTGACACCTGAAAATGGAGAGGATGAGCTTGATGCTGCAGGACTTATGATTTCTCCAGGACTTGTTGACACACACATTCATTTCCGCGATCCCGGATTTACTTATAAAGAAGATCTCCATACCGGATCTCTAGCAGCTGCTGCCGGTGGATTTACTTCCGTGATCTGTATGGCAAATACTTCACCGGTCATCGATTCTGTTCCGGTTCTCAAAGACTGATGGAACGGGAGGCTTTGGAAGACATCCATATTTTCCAGGCTGCTGCTGTCTCCTGCGGACTCAAGGGTGAAGAGATGACTTCTATGAAGGAACTTGCCGCTGCCGGTGCCTGTGGATTCACAGATGACGGAATCCCTCTTAAGAACGCTGCATTTCTCTATAAGGCCATGGAAGAGGCGAAGGCACTTGACCTTCCGATCAGTCTTCATGAAGAAGATCCTGCATTTATTGAAACAAACGGAATCAATCACGGACCTGTATCTGATGCGCTGGGCATCTACGGATCTCCTTCGATTGCTGAAGAATCTCTTGTTGCCAGAGATTGTCTGCTGGCGCTTCGTTCCGGTGCACAGGTCGTGATCCAGCATATCAGCTCCGGACAGTCCGTTGAACTGGTACGTACCTTTAAAGCTATGGGAGCAAATCTGCATGCAGAGGCAACTCCGCATCATTCACTTTGACAGATGAAGCTGTATTAAAATACGGCGCACTTGCCAAGATGAACCCACCGCTTCGTACAGAAAATGACCGCCTTGCTATCATCGAAGGTCTCAAAGACAGTACGATTGATCTGATTGCTACAGACCACGCGCCACACAGTACGGAAGAGAAATCCCGTCCTATCACCCAAACACCAAGCGGTATTATTGGTCTTGAGACTTCCCTTGCTCTCGGAATCACTTCCCTTGTACGTCCGGGACACCTGACATTAAGCCAGCTGATTGAGAAGATGACGATCAATCCTGCCAGCCTGTATCACCTTCCGTGCGGTTCTGTCGCAGAAGGAAAATCAGCTGATCTTGTACTGTTTGATCCGAATGAGAAATGGACTCCTGAGACTTATGCTTCTAAGTCTTCTAATTCTCCATTTACCGGATGGGAATTGTATGGAAAAGTAAAATATACAATCTGTGATGGGAAGATTGTATACAAGGATTAATCCAAGAGGTCCCCCCCTGCAGAATCTTTCATTTCTGCAGGACTCTTGGATTAATCCTCGATCGCTGTTACTGTATAATCTTTGTCTTCGACTGTCTTTTTCAGCACTTCATTACTGATTTCAGAATTCAGTGTCACAACTGCTGTTCCGGCTCATGGCTGACTTCTGCTGTATCAACCTGCTCAAGTGCCTCGAGAGCTTTCTTCACAGCCGCCTCACAGTGTCCACACATCATTCCTTCGATTTTCATTGTCTTTGTCATCTTTGTCTCCTCCTTGTTTTCTGACTCATTTTTGTCTGCTAAGACAATATCTGAAACAGTATTTTCTGCTGTTTCTACCTTTTTCATCTTTCTTTTTCTGTCTTTGCTGGCATCGTGCATTTTAAACAGATTCAGTCTCAATGCATTTGTTACTACACAGAAGCTGGACAGGCTCATTGCCGCCGCTCCGAACATCGGATTTAATTTCCAACCAAAGACCGGGATCCAGATTCCTGCTGCCAGTGGAATTCCTATCGCATTATAGAAAAATGCCCAGAACAGATTCTCATGAATGTTGCGCAATGTTGCACGGCTCATACGGATTGCCGCCGGCACGTCACTTAACCGGCTCTTCATCAGCACAACATCCGCTGCATCGATTGCAATATCTGTCCCCCCGCTCCAATGGCAATTCCCATATCTGCCCTGGTCAGTGCCGGTGCGTCATTGATACCGTCACCTACCATCGCAACCTTTCCTTTTTCTTTCAGCTTGCGGATCACCTGTTCTTTTCCTTCCGGAAGAACACCTGCGATCACTTCATCCACACCTGCCTGCTCACCAATTGCCTTCGCTGTGCGCTCATTATCTCCGGTCAGCATAACAACATGGATTCCCATATTCTGAAGTTCTTTCACTGCCTGTGGACTATCTTCTTGATCACATCCGCAACTGCGATCATGCCAAGGAACTGCTCATTCCTTCCAAAGAACAGCGGTGTCTTTCCTTGCTGTGCCAACCGTTCCGCCTGTTCTTTTATGCTGGCAGAAATCTTCATTTTGTCAGAAATGAATTTAAAATTGCCTCCGTACAGCCAGTCCTCTCCAAGTTTTCCTGACAGACCATTTCCCGGAACTGCCTGAAACTGTGTGATTTCACTTTTCTGCTCTGCTTCCCCCCCATTTTCTTCTGCCTTTGCAAGAATTGCCCGGGCAAGCGGATGCTCACTTTTCTTCTCCAATGCATTTGCAAAAAATAATAATTCATGTTCTGTCATTCCGTCCGCAGGGAGCAGATCTGTCACCTTCGGTTCTCCACTTGTGATTGTTCCTGTCTTATCCAGTGCGACAATCTCCGTCTTTCCTGTCTCTTCCAGCGAAACAGCTGTCTTAAACATGATTCCATTCTTCGCGCCCATTCCATTTCCAACCATAATTGCAACCGGAGTGGCCAGACCTAATGCACACGGGCAGCTGATCACCAGAACAGAAATTCCCCCCCTTGCAAGTGCAAATCCAACAGGCTCTCCGACAAGCAGCCATACGATCATTGTGACAACTGCAATAGAAATAACTGCCGGAACAAATACTCCTGAAACTTTATCTGCCACTTTGGCAATTGGCGCTTTTGTTGCTGCCGCATCACTTACCATCTGAATGATCTGTGATAATGTCGTATCCTCGCCAACTCTCGTCGCCTCGCAACGCAGAAAACCTGACTGATTCATTGTAGCCGCAGACACTTTATCCCCCCCTTCTGCTTTATCTACCGGTATACTCTCTCCGGTCAGGGCAGCTTCATCTACTGCACTGTTTCCTTCCAGAACAATTCCATCCACCGGAATATTCTCCCCCCCAGGTCTTACAACAAACTGATCTCCTCTTCTCACCTGGTCAATCGAAACTTCCTGTTCTTTTCCATCACGCAGGAGCGTTGCTGTCTTTGGTGCCAGCTTCATAAGGCTTTTTAATGCATCTGTTGTCTTTCCCTTTGAATGCGCTTCAAGCATCTTTCCGACTGTGATCAACGTTAAAATCATTGCTGCTGATTCAAAATAAAATTCATGCATCAGCTCCATCACATGATCCATATCGCCTGCCGTCTGCGCTGCTGTCATAGCGAATAATGCATACACGCTATATCCATAAGATGCACCTGCACCGAGTGCAACCAGCGTATCCATATTTGGTGCTCTATGGATCATGCCTTTCCATCCACTGATAAAAAACTTCTGATTGATCACCATAACGATTGTCGTTAACAGGAGCTGCGCCAGCCCCATCGCCACATGATTCCCTTCCAGAAATACCGGAAGTGGCCAGCCCCCCCACATCATATGCCCCCCCATTGACAGATACATGAGCGGAATCAAAAAACACAAAGAAGCGATCAGACGCCTTTTCATCTTCGGTGTATCCCTATCTTTCAACGCATCTTCCGCACAGTTCTGCTCACTTTGATTCATTCCATGCCTTTCATTCTTTGCAGATTTCAACGTTGCCCCCCCATATCCAGCTTCCTCAACAGCCGCAATGACCGCATCTACTGTTGCTGTGCCTTCCACCCCCCCCATGGAATTCGTCAGAAGACTGACTGAACAGTTCTCAACTCCGGGGACTTTTCCAACCGCTTTCTCAACACGGGCACTGCAGGCTGCACAGCTCATTCCCGTCACATTATATTGTTCCATCTTACTCCTCCTTCAAGTTGTGATCCGGACTTTTTGTGCCAGATCTCTCTTCAGATCTTTTATCGCATCAATTTCTGAAGTGTCGTCACGAGCTCGTCAATCGTTTCATCTTTTCCATCCCGGATATCATCTGCCACACATGTCCGGATATGGTTTGCCAAAAGCACTTTATTGAAACTATTCAGAGCCGCATTCACCGCAGATACCTGAATCAGAATATCCGGACAATACGCGCCTTCTTCAACCATCCTTCGAACTCCCCCCCTGACTTGTCCTTCAATTCTACTCAGACGATTCATCAGATCTTTATATTCTTTTTCCGGGCGGTCCTTTGTCTTGTGACAACATCCCGGACAGACTTTCTTTTCTTCCATTGTATTTCTCCTGTCGTATAACCCCCCCCAGGGGTATATTTTCTAATTATTAATATATACCCCCCCTACAGGTATATTTCAAGTGCTTTTTAACAAAAAGTTACTGTTCATGCTACGTGCGGTTGCTGCTTACGCTATATGCGGCCGTCAACAACAAAGAAGCTGTCATGGAACATTTCACAATTATATCTATATTCCATGCAGCTTCTCTGCAATCCATTATTATGTTCGTTATTATATTTCCTGACAAATCTGTCTTATTCTACACTCTTGAGTGATTCAACCATGTTAATCTTCTTTAACTTAAAATACATCACTCCATTGACAAACAATGAAAAAGCCACTGTCAGAAGAAAGGCATACAGGAAACTTGGTGGATCGATATTTCGTCCAAACATAACCGAATCAATCTCCACTGTCTCAACAATAAAGCGGTGCAGAATTTTTCCGATCAACAATCCCGCCAGTGCCCCAATCAAGGTCAGCAGGATATTCTCTCTGTAAACATAAGAAGAAACTTCCTTGTCATAAAATCCAAGTACCTTTAATGTTGCCAGTTCTCTCTTGCGCTCTGTAATGTTAATATTATTCAGATTATACAGCACTACAAACGCCAGCATTCCTGCTGAAATAATCAATACAATAATCACGATGTCCAGACTCTCCAGCATATGATCCACCTGCTTTTTCAGGCTTGTCGTATAGCTGATGCTAAGTGTTCCATCACACTTCATTATATTTTCGCCGACATCCTTTGCCTCCTCTGTTGTACGGTCCTGAGTTCTATAATAAATTGAATTATAGACCGGAGCCTCACCGAATGTCTTTTCATAGACTTCAGATGTCATATAGAGATAATGTCCCATATAGTTCTCACAGATTGCACTGATCAAGACCGTTTTCTCTCCATCATCTGTATCAATCGTTAATTTATCACCGACATTGACTTCCAGCAGTTTCGCTACTTTTTCAGTCAGGATTGCTCCTTTATCATCCAATGAATAAATTTCTTTTGTTTTCCGATCCCGGATCACGACAAACTTTTTGAATGCTTCCACATCTTTTGGTACATCTAAATAAACTTCCTGAGAAGACTCTCCTGAACTGATCTCAATATTTTTCAAAAGATTTTCTGCAGTCACCGATACCTTCTTATCCGTATCCAGTTCTTTCTGAACCTCAATTCTCTCTTCTTCTGTCACATCTTCCTTTAAAATAACGTCTCCATCATAAAGCTGAATCTGTTCGTATTGAAGCGGAACGATTGCTGAAATAGAATCTTTTAATCCAAAACCAAACAACATCATACCCATACAACCGCCAATTCCAAATACTGTCATGAAGAAGCGTTTTTTATACCGCACCAGATTACGCACGGTCGATTTCCATGTGAAATTCAGATTTTTCCAGATAAACGGAACTCGTTCCAGAAATACTCGTTTTCCCTGTTTTGGTGTCGGCGGACGCATCAATTCTGCTGCCTGCTCTCGTAATTCTTTCATACATGAGAATAGTGTTGCGATTACTGTACATGCAAGTGCCGCTGCACATGCTGTTACAGCATAATACAAATTATACGGGATCACAACATCATACATATGACGATACAAGATCTTATATGCAGTGATAATGATATATGGAATTATCTTTTCTCCAATCAGAATTCCGAAAACACCACCGGTTAATGTCGCAAGGATCGCATACCAGAGATATTTTCCAACAATTGAAGCATTTCCATATCCGAGAGCCTTCAAAGTACCGATCTGCGTTCTCTCCTCCTCTACCATTCGTGTCATTGTTGTCAGACTGATCAATGCTGCAACAAGAAAGAAAATGAGTGGGAACACTTTACCGATTGCCCGCATACGGTCTGCATTATCTCCGTATCCACTGTATTCTGCCAGATTGTTCCGATCATAAACATACCACTTTGGCTTTTCAAGATCATCAATCTTCTGCTGTGCTTTCGCAAGCTCTTCTCTTGCTTCTGTAATCTGCCGCTCTCCATCTTCAATCTTCTTCTGAGCTTCTATACGACCTTCCTCATACACTGCCCAACCGTCTTCCAGCTCCTTTGTTCCGCTGCTTAACTGCTGCTGTGCCTCCTCAATCTTCTTCTGTCCCTCACTGATCTGCTGCCATCCGCTGTCAATCTGCTGCTGACCGGATGTAATCTGCGCCTTTGCCTGATCTATCTGCCGCCTTGCGGTAAGGATTGCAGCATCTCCCTGTGTCAACACATCCGTCAGTTTCTGTATATTATCCTGCAATACCAGAATACCTTCTTCAATCTGAGCTATCCCGGCTTCAACTGCTGGAAGCCCTTCGTTAATCTGCGTCAATCCGGCTTCGATCTTTGTCTGGTTTTTCTGAATCTCCGCTTCGGCAGCTTTCGCCTCCAGTTCCATTTTATCCAGATTTGCTTTCAATTCAGTCAACTTCTCTTCCATTGCTGTTTTTTCAGCTTCCAACTGTTCTAACTGAGCCTTTAATTCCGGATCTTCTTCTCCTGCTTCCTGCTTCCGGTCGTATTCTTCTTTCAGTGCCTCATAGTTCTGTAAAAGAAGTTCATACTGTGTATTTAGTTCTTCATAAGACTGTTTCAACGGCTGATAAATCTGCTGATACGCAGACTGATAGTCTTCTGCCTGTTGCTGCAATTCTTCCTTTGCTTTCAGAAGCTCGTCTTTCTTTTGCTGCATCTGTGTCTGTTGCGCTAAAAGTTCTTGTCTCTGATCTTCCAGACTTTCTTCCTGCTCTTTTAGTTGTGCCAGCTGATTTCTTAATGTTGTAAGTGCAATCTGTTTTTCGCTAAGTTCCTGTGCACCCTGCTCAACTTGTGCTTTGGACTGATCCAGCTCCTTTTGCTTTGATATCAGAAGATTTCTCGACTGCTCCAGTTCAAGCTTCGAAGCTGCCAGCTGATTTCTTCCTCGTTCAAGTTCTTTCTGCGCTGCATCAAGTTTCTCTCTTGCACTTGCAAGTTCTTCTTCCGCCTCTTTTTTTCCATCCGCCAGATCCTGTTCTGCCTGAGCTAACTCATCTTGTGCTTCATCCACTTTTTCCTGCGCTGTCGAAGTAATCTCATCATATCTGGCCTGTTCTCTTTCCGCTTTAATTGCCTGAACCTTTTTCAGCACAGAATCCACATGTTCTTCATATTCTTTCGTAAATGCAGTCGCTTCCTTTGCACCTTCAACCTGCACTGTAATCTCTGTATACACATCTAATGAAAATGCTTTCTCCGGAACGCAAAGAAAGGCACTGACACTTCCATTTCCAATTGTTGTACTGCCTCTGTGAAATGCAATATACTCCGGACTGCTGACCGTACCAACAATGGTAAATGTATCTGTCTTAAGTGTATCTTCCAAAGAATCCGAAGTCCCACTCGATAATGTGATCTTATCCCCAATCTTCAGATTCTTTCCATCCAGATAATCTGCATCTATTACACATTCATTTTCCTTTTCCGGAAGCCTGCCATCTTCTAACTGAACTTGATTCATCTTATCCTGGAGCGCCATAACATGAACTGCTACCTGGTTTCCCCGAATCGTACAAAGTACATCTGTTGCATAGCTTCCTTCTGCATCCAATACACCATCCACAGCACGAATTGCATCCAGATCATCTTTTGTCAGTCCCATTGTACTCATTACCTGAATATCCATCAGGTTCTTCTCATCGAAATATGCATCTCCTGAATATCTCATATCCGGCTCTGATGCACGGATTCCGGAAAAGAATGCACATCCTATCGCAACAATAAAGAAAATGGATAAAAAACGTCCAAGGCTATGACGGATCTCCATATAAAAGTTTTTTCGTAATGCTTTCTTCATCCACATCCCCCTACCATTCAATTTCATCAATCGAAGTCGGATTCTCATTAGATTCTATTCTTGCTACCTGTCCATTTTTTATATGAATCAATCGATCTGCCATCGGCGCAAGTGCCTGATTATGTGTAATGATAATAACTGTCATTCCCTTTTCTCTACACATATTCTGAAGTAATTTCAAAATTGATTTTCCTGTATTGTAATCCAATGCACCTGTTGGCTCATCACAAAGCAAAAGCTTTGGGTTCTTCGCTAATGCTCTCGCGATTGAAACTCGCTGCTGCTCACCGCCAGAAAGCTGTGCCGGAAAATTATTCTTCCGTTCCCCCAGACCAACTTCCTCCAAAACTGCCTGTGCATCCAACGGATCCTTACTGATCTGCAATGCAAGCTCAACATTTTCCAATGCGGTCAGATTCGGCACAAGATTATAAAACTGAAAAACAAATCCGATGTCATCTCTGCGGTATCCTGTCAGCTGTTTGGAATTATAAGCTGTAATATCTTTTCCATCTACATACAGCTTCCCGCTTGTTGCCGTATCCATTCCGCCGAGAATATTAAGCACAGTTGTCTTACCTGCACCACTTGGTCCAACGATTACAACAAGTTCTCCCTGCTCAATCGAAAAGCTGATGTGATCCACTGCATGAATCTCAACTTCACCCATTTTATAAGTTTTCGTGATATCCTGCACTTTAACGAATTCCTTCATCTACATTCTCCTGACTCTTTTTCTCTTCTTCTGCATCTCTCCTGGCAAGCAGTCTGTTGCTCTTTTCTTCGATTCTCTACAGGCGCAGTTTCTCCCACTCTTCTCCTGCACCAAATGTTTCATGAAAACGTTCCGGAAGCGGTGTATCCTGGAATAATTTCTTCTGATACTGTACGATCAAACTCGCAGCTAACGGCAC
This sequence comes from Mediterraneibacter faecis JCM 15917, assembly GCA_001312505.1. Lineage (GTDB taxonomy): Bacteria > Bacillota > Clostridia > Lachnospirales > Lachnospiraceae > Mediterraneibacter > Mediterraneibacter faecis. The sequence continues at coordinate 2,269 of BBDW01000013.1, read as the reverse complement.
TGCACCTGAATATTGCCGTTTCAAAACCTTACAATATTTCTGACATAACGGATCTGGCTTTACACTCATCACTATGTCATGCAATGAATCGTATTTCCCCACTGCCTTCATCCCAAGAAACAACGCTTTTCGCTTTCCAGATGTCGGTGCCAGAAACAGCTTATGATAAAAAACCATCCCTTTTAATGCCTTATAGATCTGCTCGGCTGTTACATCTTTGAAAAATGGTGCGATCACTTCCGCATACTCCATCTTCGGCTGAATGTGCTTTGCTGTCAGATAGCGCAAAGGATCATGATAATCTTCCGTCAGCATCATTCGATCCAGTTCCATCTCAATCTCATTGTGTGAAACTCTTCCGACCTGCATAATTTTTTCAACATAAGGATGGCATTCACTGTCTAAAGCAAAATGACAGATAAATCCATAAATATATGCACGCGCCGCTGCCGGATCTTTTGCTTTCTCAATCACTTCAACAGCATGATGGAAAAACTCATCGGCAAATTGTTCATGAAGTGTATGCCCCTGTTCATTCACCGGATCTTTCTTTAATGCATTATAATAAAATAAAATATCCGGTCCATGTAACCCAATATCAAACAACTCTCTATGCGCTTCTATAGAATTCTGAAGGGGGTCTTGGAAGTGCGCTGAGCACCTCTTTTCCGAATTTATAATGTGCGTATGTTGTTGGCATAAGAAACCTCTCCTTTTTCCGAATTTTCTTGTTAAGATTTATAATTACTCATATTATTATATTAACACATTCTTCCCTGTCTGACAGTAATTATCTTTATAAAAAATATGTGAAATGACATTAAAAATGCTAAATTTTTACTGCTTTTTCACTTCTTTTAACGCAATAATCACTTGACATTTATATTTCTTTTTACTATATTAGTATGTACAGCACACAAGAGAATGTGTCTGTTACAGTAGAGAGTATTTATTACTCTACCTGATCAGGCTTGTACTGGTTTCGACAGGGATCTCGAAGATGGAGAAGCTATCCGTAGGCTGATGCGTTAAATCGCAAACTTAAAATTAAACGCTAACGATAATTTCGAATTAGCTGCAGCCTAAATGCTGCATGTCAGCCCTGAAGCACTCACACTTTAGGAATCTGGCACCGACTATGTGAGAAACGATGACGGCAAAGCTTTGAGCTGTCAGGCGTATTATGAAGCTACTAAACCCGTAAGGATGTTAGTTTTCGTACGGCAGAGGGAATGTCAAATAACTGACTATGATAGTAGAAGTACATGGGACAGGTTTTTGGACGCGGGTTCGATTCCCGCCAGGTCCACTTTTTAATGAAAAGTGTGAAGACTTTAAAATAACGGCATTATATCTCGTAAGATGAGATGCAATGCCGTTATTTTTTGAATAATATCCTTGCCTCCAAATGGAATGCATAAAACAAAAAACTCTGAGATTCTTGCAAATATTGACTTCACAAAAATCTCAGAGAAAAAATAATGCCGCAGACCGGAATCGAACCGGTACGGGTATCACTACCCACGGGATTTTAAGTCCCGGGCGTCTGCCAGTTCCGCCACTGCGGCATTCCTCAAAATGCTCTCGCATCTTGAACGACCCAGAAGAGACTCGAACTCTCGACCTCCGCCGTGACAGGGCGGCGCTCTAACCAACTGAGCCACTGGGCCAAATATTTAATTGTCAGCTCGCTGCCCCCCCTTACTACTTCCAAGCAGTCTAGCTAAATGGACCTTCGGGGACTCGAACCCAGGACCGACCGGTTATGAGCCGGTTGCTCTAACCAACTGAGCTAAAGGTCCAATTGATTATTTCTGTTCCTAAGAACAAGCCGATGATCGGACTCGAACCGATAACCTGCTGATTACAAATCAGCTGCTCTGCCAATTGAGCCACATCGGCATAAATGACCCCCCCGACGGGAATCGAACCCGTGTTACCGCCGTGAAAGGGCGATGTCTTAACCGCTTGACCACGGGGGCCATACTTTGTCTGTCGACTTCCTCAACAGCGATTATAATCATATCATATAAATCACCGTTTGGCAAGTACTTTTTTGATATTTTTTTAATTTTTGAAACTTTTCAAATAATTCGACAAATCGAACTTCTTAGTTTCCTACTCCTGATCCGATAATCAGAGAATAAAAAGATCTTACATTTCTGCAAGATCTTCAAGCTCCCCCCTGTTGGACTTGAACCAACGACACTTCGGTTAACAGCCGAATGCTCTACCGACTGAGCTAAGGAGGAATATTTAATTAAAGGTT
>BBDW01000012.1 GCA_001312505.1 Mediterraneibacter faecis JCM 15917 | reverse complement strand
ATATATTAGGAAAGCACTTTCCTAATATATAAAAAAGCTGCCATACTCTCTTTTTTGAGAGCACAACAGCTTCTTGTATATCTTTTCTCTTAATTATTTACCAGCGGCTGCCATTGCTGCATTGATCTTCTCTACAAGCAGATCTGCATCAATTCCATGAACCATAGCTGCTTCCTCAAGAGACTCCATCTGAGATGACGGGCATCCAAGACAATGCATACCAATCTCCATCAAAATCGGAGCTGACTCTGGAAATGTTACCAGAAGTTCGCCAATTGTTGTGCTTTTAGAAATTGCCATCACTGTTTCCTCCTTACATATTTCTATTTTCAATTAATTTCTGTCACCCTTGAACAGTAATCTTTATTATAATCCCTGATCTATGATTTAGCAACCTTATTTTCATTATCATTCCATGAAATTTTCTGAAATTTCCACACAACTTTTTCCGTTTATCACACTACTCAAAAGTCAATCAGTTTTCTTTTTTTTTCGACAAATCGTCATTTTCATAACAATAACCAAAACGAATGTTCTTTTTATTTCCAAAAGTTATCCACACTATTCACATCTTTCTTTGTTGATAATGTGGATAACTTTCAGGAAATCTTTTATTTTTCCTCATTTTTTCGATTTTTCAATGTTGATAAGTTGAAAACTACTTTTTTTCATTTTTTTGCTATTTTGAATATTCTTGTCATATTTTGTGCATTTTGACTATCCGTATATTTTTCTTGGAAAATACCGATTTTAGAATTTACAGTCAAATCTTTCATTTCCCACACATATTCTAGACAATGCATCGTTTTCTTTCTATTATTCTTTAATAAATCCGTCTGACAGCCACGATATTTGTATACGTTGCACTGCTGATACCAATTCCCTGATCTTCGTTCATTGCATTTACAATCTGATCATTTCCTATATACAAACCAACATGTCCTTCATATAAGATAAGATCCCCCCCTGGCTGTGCATCTTCATAACTCACTTCATATCCTGCACTTCGCTGTTCATAAGAAGTTCGTGGAAGGCTTATACCAAAATGTGCATACACGGACTGGACAAATCCTGAACAATCCGCCCCCCCATCTGTTAAACTTGTACCGCCCCACACATATGGATTCCCAATAAACTGACAGGCATAATCAATAACTTCCTGCCCTGACGCAACTGACTGAGCCGCCGCTTCTGCAGCCTGGGCTTCTGCTTCCGCCTCCGCAGCCGCAGCTTCTTCTGCTTCCATTCGTTTTTGTTCTTCCTCTTTTGTCTCCCCGTAAGAATAAGAACTTTCCTCTGTAACATAATCACCGCACACCCAGCCATTAACTTCACCGACCTGTATCGGATACCAGCCATCTACAGGATCTGCTGTCACAAGATATTCTTCTCCCTGACCAATCTGAGTTAATACGGTAGTATCTGTCCCATACCCTTCTCTGACATTCAGACAATCTGCTGTGACTGTAACATTCTCATTTGTATACTCATCTGACCTCGAACGGGCTTCTTCTCCTGTGAACAATGTTTCCGTCGGAACATACCCCTCTGCATTTCCCGACCGGATCTTTGTCCATCCATCCAGATATTCCAACACAACTGCCGCTGAATCAGAATATAATTTTCCAACCCATTCACTGTTTTCATCTGCTTCGCTTCTAATATAGGTATAATCCCCCGTATTAGAAAACGCTATATTCAAATACTCTCCCTCTTCTGTCGGCACCAGATACAGATTGATATTGTTCTTTATTTCTGTCTGATATGATGCTTCCAAAATGTTTTCAATTCCTGTAACCGGAACCAGACTCTTCTCACTGTCATCAGTTTCTGCCGCCTGTGTTCTGACTACACTCCCCGGAATTATGATCATCCCTGCCATCATGACATGATAAGCTTATGCTTCATCCGCATGTTACTCATATAAAACCTCCTTTATTTCCAGCCTTATCTTTTGTGGGAAGTTTTAATTGTTACATAATTGTTAATTTTTGTTACGCCGTAATTTTATCAATCAACCCTATATATGTCAACTGTTTTAATAGTTTTTTCATAATTATCGCCCTCCACTATTTGTAATTATTCCCCCCCTTTTTTATTAAGCTTAACATCCTTTTTGTTAATTATTCTGTAACATTTTGTCAGAACAAATAGAAAAAACTTATTTTTTTCTATTGACAATTTTAAAAATATAAGTTATATTCTAATTACAGTAATCGTTACTGTTATTGATTCGATTTCAGAAAGAGGTGAATCTATGGCTGCAATTAAATATAGCCGACAGCGAGAAGCTATCAAGCATTATCTCGCTTCAACAAAAGAGCATCCCACTGCCGACACTGTTTATCTGCATGTTAAAGAGGATTTTCCTAATATCAGTCTTGGTACTGTTTACCGGAATTTGAATCTGCTGACAGATATCGGCGAAGCAATCAAGATCCCAACACCTGACGGCGGAGATCGATTTGACGGGAATGTTATTCCGCACAATCATTTTCTCTGTACAAGCTGTGGACGGTTACTGGATCTGGAACTGGATATGAAGAGTATTGAAGAAGTGAACCGGCTGGCCGGGGAGAATTTTGATGGAATCATCACTTCAAGTTCCACTTTGTTTTATGGGGGGGAATGCAGTGACTGCATTAGAAAGTCTTAAGTTATAAAAAAAATTAATAAGAAAAAGGAGATTGTCATTATGAAAAAATTTGTATGTACAGTATGTGGTTATGTTCACGAAGGAGATGCTGCACCGGCTGAATGTCCAGTCTGTCACGCACCAGCTTCTAAGTTCAAAGAGCAGGAAGGAGACAAAGTATGGGCTGCTGAGCACGTTGTAGGTGTTGCACAGGGTGTCAGCGAAGATATTCTTGCAGATCTTCGTGCAAACTTCGCAGGAGAGTGCTCTGAAGTAGGAATGTACCTTGCAATGGCAAGAGTTGCTCACAGAGAAGGATATCCGGAAATCGGACTTTACTGGGAAAAAGCTGCTTACGAAGAAGCAGAGCATGCTGCAAAATTCGCTGAACTTCTTGGTGAAGTTGTAACAGACAGTACAAAGAAAAACCTTGAGATGAGAGTTGATGCTGAGCACGGTGCTACAGAAGGTAAATTCGATCTTGCAAAGAGAGCGAAAGCTGCTAACCTGGATGCAATCCACGACACAGTACACGAGATGGCTCGCGATGAAGCAAGACACGGAAAAGCATTCGAAGGACTGCTTAAGAGATACTTCGGCTAAACAAACCTTATCAGCAGAAGCGATTGCTTTTGTTGTGATAAAACTGCCCATCGGGAATGTAACATTTCCTGATGGGCAGTTTTTTAATCTTCCTTCTCTTTTCTTTCATCTGATAATTTAACTTTTTTGCCGGCAATGAGTTTCTGTTTCTCTTTTCTCCCTAACTGCTTAATTGCATATTCCCGTTTCATTGCCTGTTCTTTTGTCTCAAATTCCTCATAATAAGCCAATTCAACAGGCCTCCGTGCCTTCGTATATTTTGCGCTTTCCCTGAATTGTGCGCCTCCACACGTTTTTCCAGATCATTTGTCCAGCCCGTGTATAACGTTCCGTCACTACATTTTAGCATATATGTATAATTCAAAAACTCACCTCTGCTATCTCCCGCATTACTCTTTCGATGCATGTTATTTACTATATCATGAATCCCTTATCCAAGACCAAAACTATGATGTAAGTGGCAAAATTTACTTTTGACACTCACATCATAGTATATTATCAAGAAAACTTTTCCTGTATCCGATATTACTGTTCACACGATGTGCGACCAGCAACGCATCTCGCCATTTTAAATCGCCTTTGGCGATGGGGGCGAGATGCATTCAAGTCAAAACACGCATCCTCCGTGTCAATCAGCGGAGTGATTGACACGGGAGTGAACAGTAACTATCCCATACAATATAGTATTGATCCTGCACCCGTAATCAAACTTTTGATTCCTTCATTTTATCCAAACAAATACAACTTTACTCCATAAAATTCATTGGGTCAACCGGCGCCCCGTCTTTCATAATTTCAAAATATAAATTTGGTCCTTCGACACTATAATATTTCGTCGGTGAATTCAGTGTTCCCACTTCCTCTCCGGCTGCAATATAATCTCCAACTGCTGCCGCCACTTCATCCAGTTGGCCATAAACCGCAGTATACCCATTTCCCATATCAAGTGTCACGGTAGTTCCTGTCTGGGCAGTCTGTTCAATACTCTCTACAACTCCTGCTGCCGCTGCGTGGATCACTTCTCCCTGCGTTCCACCAATAATCAGTGCAGGATTATATTTATACTGCTCCAATGTTGGAAAATATACTGTATGATCCATACTAAAACTCAAAAGTGTTGCTCCGCTTGCCGGCCAGGCAAGTGTGCTTTCCTGAGTAAACCACACATTCTGTGTATTTGAAGATGCCGTGCTTTGAATTTCCTCTGTGGATGTATTTCCATTCTCCATACTGTTTTCATTCTCTTGCTGAACATCCTTTTGGGATTCCTGGTTTTCTGCATTATCCTCTTCTGAATCTGTGTCTGTAGGAAGAATATCATCTGTATTCGCCAATGTACTATCATCTTCTGTAAGCTGTTCTGCTGTTGTTTGCGCATCTTTGATCTGCTGCTCCATATCTTTTTTGTAATGATTGTATGTGTAGCTCCCAACCATTGTAATTACCGCAACAAAACAAAGTACTGCGCCAACTGCAGCTCCCTTTCCTTTCAAAAAGGCCGGTCTTTCATTTTTATTCATAATCATCACCTCTGGCTATAGCATTGCCTGAAATGATCGATCTTATTCATCTATGTGGTGTAGTTCTGTTCCTTCATAAAAATATTGCAGGATCTCTTCATAATTTTTCCCATCCTTTGCCATTTCCTGTGCAGTCCACTGACTCATTCCGAATCCGTGCCCTTTTCCAACAGTTGCAATCTTCAACCCGTGTGGACTTTCATAAAAAGAAAATGAACTCGAAGGAAGTTTCAGTGCATCACGGAACTGATCTCCTGTACATATCGTCTCTCCAATCCTCATTTTTCGGACATAACCGGAAGAATCCCATTCCTGAATTTCAAAATCTTCATATCCATAACCATTTTCCGCTTTTTTCTGTTCCTCTGCCACAAGGAATTCTCTACATCTCTTTTGTATCTCTTTATATTCTATCAAATGTACCTGAATTTCATCTTCTGCCGCCTTATCAAGCGGACATTCTTTTGCTGTGATGTACGGATAATCTGCATTCCCAAGTACCTCCTGCACGTCTCTGGTCTTTCCATTACTGGATTGATGAAACGGTGCCCATGCAAAGGTCTCATGATACCACAATACAATTCCTTTTGTTTCCTGTGCTGCCTGTTGACATTTTTTCAAATTCTCTTCGTATTTTGGCCCCCCCCACTTTTTCTTCATCTGAGTCTGCGTCAGACATTTATCCAAAATAGTTTGCTTTTCTTTCTCTGTTCTGTACAACTCTGTACGTAGAACAACCGCCTGTGCCTTCAATGCTTCTATTTCATATCCTCCATCTGTTTCTCCTGCGAGTATTCCTGCGAGATACACAGATGCATTATCGCTGTCAGCTCCCTGCACCGCATTCTTTCCGTTTATAAAAACAGAAATGATGTAAGGAAGTAAAAACAGTATGATAAGAAATGCAAAAAATAACTTTATTTTATTTCTAATTGTATCACGCATAAAAACAGCCCTCCATACTCTATTGTATGGAAGGCTGTCCTATTTTAGAACTTATCTGGTTTCATTCTCCGTGTAATTGCTTATTCGAAAAGGTCCTGTCCTGATGGAACTTCAACCTTCTCCAGATGCCAGATATCACGAACATACTCTTCGATTGTTCTGTCAGATGTGAACTTACCGCTGCATGCTGTGTTCATCATTGCCATCTTAGACCATCTCTGCTGATCTCTATAAGCTTCTTCTACTCTCTTCTGTGCATCTGCATAAGAACGGAAGTCTTTCAGAATGAAGTAAGTATCTGCTTTGTCTGTACACTGTGTATTCAGCAGTGAGTTATACAGATTGATATACATGTTGTGATCGCCGTTAGAATATGTTCCATCCATCAGCTGATCTACGACACGTTTGATCTCCCAATCATTAAAGTAAACATCTGTTGGGTTGTAACCGCCATTGTTCTCGTAATTGATTACTTCCTGTGAACTCAGACCGAAGATAAATGCATTCTCTTCTCCGACTTCATGAACGATCTCTACATTTGCTCCATCCATTGTTCCGAGTGTCGGTGCACCGTTCAACATGAACTTCATGTTACCTGTACCGGATGCCTCTTTGGAAGCTGTTGAAATCTGTTCGCTGACATCTGCCGCTGCGAAAAGAATCTCTGCATTGGATACTCTGTAGTCTTCGATAAATACAACTTTCAGCTTTCCGTTGATGCTTCTGTCGTTATTTACAACATCTGCTACGGAGTTGATCAGTTTGATTGTCTCTTTCGCACGAAGGTATCCTGCTGCTGCCTTTGCTCCGAAGATAAATGTTCTTGGGTAGAAGGACATCTCCGGATGCTCTTTGATCTGATTGTACAGATACATGATATGCAGGATATTTAACAGCTGACGTTTGTACTCATGCAGACGTTTTACCTGAATGTCAAAGATAGAGCGAGGATCTACATCGATTCCGTTATGCTCTTTGATATATTTCGCAAGGCGAACTTTATTCTGGTATTTAATTTCCATAAATTCACGTCTTGCGTCTTCGTCTTCAACAAGTGGTTTCAGCTTTACAATCTGAGACAGATCTGTGATCCATCCATCACCGATCTTATCTGTGATCCAATCCGCAAGAAGTGGGTTTCCATGTGCGAGGAAACGTCTCTGTGTGATTCCGTTTGTCTTATTGTTGAATTTCTCAGGCATCATCTGATAGAAATCTTTCAGTTCCTGTTTCTCAAGGATCTCTGTATGAAGCTGTGCAACACCATTTACAGAGAATCCTGCAACGATTGCCATGTTAGCCATACGAACCTGTCCGTTCATAAGGATTGCCATTTTGCGGACTTTCTCTTCATTTCCCGGATACATTTCGCGAACCTTAATCAGGAAACGACGATCGATCTCCTGTACAATCTGGTAAATACGTGGAAGCAATTTAGAGAACAGGTCGATTGGCCATTTCTCAAGTGCCTCTGCCATGATTGTATGGTTTGTATAAGCACAAGTCTTACTTGTAACTTCCCATGCATCCTCCCAGCTTAATCCTTCTACGTCGATGAGGAGACGCATTAATTCTGGAACTGCAACTGTCGGGTGAGTATCGTTCATCTGGATAACAACCTTCTCATGCAGTTTTCTGATATCACCATGTTTTTTCTTATACTTCTCGATCAGAGCCTGAAGACTTGCAGAAATAAAGAAATACTGCTGTTTCAGACGAAGCTCTTTTCCTGAGTAATGGTTATCGTTCGGATAGAGAACATCAACGATCAGTTTTGCAAGGTTTTCCTGCTCTACTGCTTTGTGATAATTTCCTCTGTCAAATTCATCAAGTTTAAAGTCTGTGATCGGTTTTGCATCCCATACACGCAGTGTATTTACTACGTGATTGCCATATCCAACGATTGGCATATCATACGGAACTGCCATGACAGACTCATAGTTTTCCTGGATAAATTTATCTTTTCCTGTAACAGGATCTTTCTCGAAACGGATATTTCCGCCAAAACGTACTTCTTTTGCGTACTCTTCACGGCGAATCTCAAACGGATTTCCTTCTTTCAGCCAGTTGTCCGGAACCTCTACCTGATATCCATCTTTGATTTTCTGTTTGAACATTCCGTAACGATAACGGATTCCACATCCATATGCCGGGTAATTCAGTGTAGCGAGAGAATCAAGGAAACATGCTGCAAGACGTCCAAGACCACCATTTCCAAGAGCCGCATCCGGCTCCTGGTCTTCAATCACGTTCAGATCAATATTCATCTCTTCCAGTGCTTCTTTTACATCTTTATATGCTGTCATATTGATGAGGTTGTTGCCAAGTGCACGTCCCATAAGGAACTCCATTGACATATAGTATACTGTCTTGGCGTCTGTCTCATCATATCTTTTCTGTGTCTCAATCCAATCATCGATAATAACATCTTTGACTGCATAGGATACTGCCTGGAATAGCTGCTGCGGTGTAGCCTCATCGATTGTCTTTCTATAAAGTGTCTTAACGTTATCCTTTACTGCCGCTTTAAAAGCCTTTTTCTCGAATCTTTTACTGAACATGTTTATTACTCTCCTTTTTTCTCAACACCCATTGTAACTGCTTCGCCGTTGATCTTCCATTCTTTCACGTAACCAGCCGGCTGTGCTTTTACAACTTCATCCGCAAGTACCTCACCTGCGATCAGTGTATTGTTCTTTTCGAAGACAGCTTCTGCCTTTTCACTACCCTCGTATGTAACTTTGATTCTGTCCATAACTTCGAAATCAGCTTCTTTTCTCATTGTCTGGATCTTGCTGATGATCTCACGTACAAATCCCTCTTCCAGCAGCTCTGGTGACAGGTTTGTATCGAGAACAACTGTGATTCCGTTGTCATTTACAGATTCATATCCTTCAATCTGTGCTGTATCGATCAGAAGGTCTTCCTTGAAAAGTTCGATCTCCTGTCCGTTTACATCCAGTTTGAGTGCACCTGTAGCGTTGAGCTCATCCATTGCTGCATTTCCATCGATGTCGTTAAGCGCCGCTTTGATACCACCTAACATCTTACCATATTTCGGTCCGACTGTCTTTAATTGTGGTTTAAAACTATAAGAAGTAAAGTCTCTTACATCATCTGTAAATTTAACATTTTTAACATTCAGCTCGTCTGCAACGATCTCCTGATAGAATTCTGGAAGATCAAAGTCTGCTTTCACAAACATCTTTCCGATCGGCTGACGGTTCTTGATGTTGGACGCATTACGGCATGCACGTCCCATAACAACAAGGTCAAGAACATGTTCCATGTTATTTTCAAGTTCTTTGTCAATCTGATCTTCATGAACTTCTGGGAAGTCACAAAGGTGAATACTTTCCGGAGCATCCTTATCAATGCTGCGAACCAGGTTCTGATAAATCTCTTCTGTCATGAACGGGATCATCGGAGCTGCTGCCTTAGATACTGTAACAAGAGCTGTGTACAGAGTCATGTAAGCATTGATCTTATCCTGCTCCATTCCCTTTGCCCAGAAACGCTCACGGCTTCTTCTTACATACCAGTTACTCAGATCATCTACGAAATCCTGAAGCACACGTGCTGCCTCTGGGATTCTGTAATTGCCAAGATTATAATCTACATCTTTTACCATTGTGTTCATCTTGGAGAGGATCCACTTGTCCATAACCGGAAGTTTATCATATTCCAGAGTATATTTTGTTGCATCAAAATTATCAATATTCGCATAAAGCACGAAGAATGCATAAGTATTCCAAAGTGTTCCCATGAACTTACGCTGTCCTTCCTGAACGGCTTTTCCGTGGAAACGGTTCGGCAGCCACGGAGCACTGTTGATGTAGAAATACCAGCGGATCGCATCTGCTCCGTATTTCTCAAGTGCATCAAACGGATCGACCGCATTTCCTTTAGACTTACTCATCTTCTGTCCGTTCTCATCCTGAACATGTCCAAGAACGATAACATTCTTATATGGAGCCTTGTTGAACAGCAGTGTTGAGATTGCAAGCAGAGAATAGAACCATCCTCTTGTCTGGTCTACCGCCTCGGAAATGAAATCTGCCGGGAACTGTCTCTCAAATAAGTCTTTATTTTCAAATGGATAATGATGCTGTGCAAATGGCATGGATCCACTGTCGAACCAGCAGTCGATAACTTCCGGTACTCTGTGCATCTCTTTACCACACTCCGGACACTTGATTGTTACAGCATCGATGTATGGGCGGTGAAGCTCGATATCATCCGGACAGTTATCAGACATTGATTTCAGTTCTTCAATGCTTCCGATAGAGTGCATATGTCCACACTCACACTGCCAGATATTCAGTGGTGTTCCCCCCCAGTAACGGTTACGACTGATTCCCCAGTCCTGAACATTCTCGATCCAGTCACCGAAACGTCCTTTACCGATACTTTCCGGAATCCAGTTAATTGTGTTATTATTTCTGATCAGATCGTCGCGAACTGCTGTCATCTTGATGAACCAGGACTCACGTGCATAGTAGATCAGCGGAGTATCACATCTCCAGCAGTGAGGATAGCTATGCTCGAACTTCGGTGCATCATAAAGAAGTCCTCTTGCATCCAGATCCTTTAATACTTCCGGATCAGCTTTCTTTACAAACAGACCGGCGAACGGTGTGGATTCTGCCATATCACCCTTCTCATCTACAAGCTGTACGAATGGAAGATCATATTTTCTTCCTACATTCGCATCATCTTCACCAAATGCTGGTGCGATATGAACGACTCCTGTACCATCTGTCAGAGTGACGTACTCATCACATACAACATAGAATGCTTTCTTGCGCTGTTTTGCTGCCTCGTCTGCGGCACACTGGTACAGTGGCTCGTATTCTTTTCCTTCCAGATCAGTTCCCTTGTAAGTCTCAAGGATTTCGTAAGCATCTTTACCTTCTTCTGCAAGTCTTCCAAGAACTGTATCAAGCAGTGCACATGCCATGTAATATACATGTCCGTCTGCTGCCTTAACCTTTGCGTAATCTTCTTTCGGATTTACACAAAGTGCAAGGTTGGATGGAAGTGTCCAAGGTGTTGTTGTCCATGCAAGAATATATGCATCTTCATCTTTTACTTTAAAACGAACGATTGCTGAACGCTCCTTAACATCCTTGTATCCCTGTGCAACTTCCTGTGCGGAAAGCGGTGTTCCACAACGCGGGCAGTAAGGAACGATCTTAAATCCTTTGTAAAGGAGTCCCTTATCCCAAATCTGCTTCAGAGCCCACCATTCAGACTCGATAAAATTGTTATCATATGTTACATATGGGTGCTCCATGTCAGCCCAGAATCCAACTGTACCTGAGAAATCCTCCCACATTCCTTTGTATTTCCATACACTCTCTTTACATTTCTTGATAAATGGTTCAAGACCATATTTCTCAATCTGATCTTTTCCATCAAGACCAAGAAGCTTCTCAACTTCAAGCTCTACCGGAAGGCCATGTGTATCCCATCCGGCCTTTCTTGGAACCATATATCCTTTCATTGTACGGTATCTTGGGATCATATCCTTAATAACACGAGTTAAAACGTGTCCGATATGCGGTTTACCATTTGCTGTCGGAGGTCCGTCATAGAAAATATAATCCGGACATCCTTCTTTTTCATCCATACTTTTCTGGAAGATTTCATTATCATCCCAGAACTTTTCAACTTCTTTTTCACGGCTGACAAAGTTCATGTCAGTTAAAACTTTCTTATACATGTTCTTATCCTTTCCTGAGTTTATTTTATGATTCTTAAAAAAAGAAAGGCTTCCGTCCTGTAATAGGACGAAAGCCTGAACTTCTCTCGTTAAACCACCTGTTACATCATACTTAGGTCTGATTTCTGACCTGCATATGGTATCCTTTAACGCCGGACACGCGTCAGTCCTTACTCTCTCTTTCTGCAGAAACCTCTTTTCTGCATCTGTTTCAGGAACTGCTGCTCTGGAGTGATCTTCAAAAATCTCTTACTTGCACCGGACTCCCACCATCTCCGGCTCGCTGTAACGTTCGGATAAATCCTACTGTCTCCGTCATCGCTTTACCTGTGAACTTCTACACACGGCTTATTATAAAGAGATTCTTGGCTCTAGTCAAGGTTTATTATGATAAAAAAAGTGCGAAAAAACGTTGTTTTCAGCGTTCTTTCGCAAATTTCTGTTTTCTTATCTGCGGCGTTTCTTCTTTCTTTTCACATTACCACTCTTTGCATTTCTTCTTTTTCCTTTTTTTCTTCTGCGACGTCTTATCTGCTTCCGGTAATTCGCAAGTACAACAATGATGATCAATAAAATCACAACTGCAATTACAACTCCGATCACAATTTTCATAAACTTTGAAATCCCGGTTACGACAGTTGAAGTTGTCTTATCTTTCTTTTTTCCCAAAACAGCTGCACTGCTTTCCTCTGTTTTTTCTATCGCAGCTTTCACACTGCCTACTTCCTGCCCTTTATAAGTAAATGTTACTGTTCCGGATCCATCCTTGTTGCTGTCTTCCTTCACTTCTGCTTTCACATCAGAAAATTGTGCACTCTTCGGAAGTACGATATAAGCATCTTCGTCTTCATAAGACTTCACACCTTCCGGAAGCTTCTGATCCTTCAAAGATATTTTTGAAAAATTACTGTAAGCATAATCAAACATGGCACGAGTATCTATATAAGCATCATTTCCAAAATCATAAAGTACAACCGCAACAAGCTGCATATCTCCGTTATCTGCCATTGTCACAAGCGTTGTTCTTGCCTGATCTGTGTAGCCGGTCTTACCGCCCTTGCAGTATTCATAATAATTATCATTCTGTGGCCAGAGCATCTTGTGCTTCTGCTGAAAAGTACGTTCTTCATTCACCAGATTCGTTGCCGGAATCGTATGGCTTAACGATTGGGAAATTGTCCGGAACGCTTCCTTCTGATAAACTGCTGCACCAATTCTTGCCATATCATGCGCCGTTGTATAATGTTGTTCATCATGAAGTCCGTTCGCATTCGTCCAGTGTGAACCTGTACATCCAAGTTTTTCTGACTCATCATTCATCGCCTGAATAAATGTGTCATAACCCCACCATCTTCTTGCCAACACTCTCAGCTACTGCATAAGAGACCTCATTTGCCGATGCCAGAAGAACGGCATAGAGCGCATCTTCCATACTGATCTGCTCCCCCCCCGGTGTCATGCCGATATGGGCATCACCATATTCCAGAAAGGAGATACTGTCCTGGGAAAATTCTACCGTATCTGTAAGCTCTGCATTGTCCAACGCAACCAATGTTGTCAGAAGTTTTGTAATACTTGCCGGATAATGCTTCTTTTCAATCTGCTTGCTATATAAAACTGCCCCCCCACTGTTCATGTCCATAACGATTGCAGAATCCGCATAAGTCGCCGGACCCTGTGGCCAGTTCTCCACACTGTTTGAATCTGGTGCGATCGCATAACATTTCTGACGCTGTGTCTCCCTGTCTTCTCCCTCTGTCTGAGTTGAATCTGTTGTGGCTGCCGCCGTTTCTTCCTCAGCAAATGTCTGTACTGACGGCATCAATATCATAGATACCGCCAGGAAAAGAGACAGACAGCACTTTCCGTATCTCTTAAAATTTATCATAAAGGAAATCCTCCGGTTGTTTGAATTCATAACGCAAAAATCCCCCCCACAGACCTTTCATCTGTGGGAATCTGTAGTTTTATTATAAGTCGCAACAACTTTTTTTTCAATCATAATTTATCACTTTTAAAATCACTAATTCTACCAAGAATTTTTCAACTACTCTATGTAAAATTTCGTCCTGTACTCTACTAGCTTTGCAAATAAAATTTCAAGAATGATAAACATCAATGTCATAGACTCAAAATTGGTCTCCTCCAATACAGTAACTTCCTCTATATTTACAAACAAATTTTTGGTGCTCATTCTGGCCAGTGTATTATTCCCATATCGAGTCAAAGAGATTGTTGTCACACCTTTGCTGTTCGCCTGAATCATAATATTACGTATAAAATCACTTTCTCCTGATTTTGATACAACAAAAAAGATATCATCCGGCTTCATCAGTTTTACAACTTTGCGCACTTCACCCTCCGCCGGAATATCATTAACCAGAATATTCAACGACAACATCATTCTCTGAAATTCCCGGCAGACTGATTTCTGCAGACTCCCCCCGTCCCATACATAAAAATTCTTTTCGCATTATATAAAATCTGACAGATATCATCGTAGTTCTGTGACTGGAAATGATGTATGGCCTTGATATTGCTGTCACATATCAAGGATACCAAATTACGTGACACAGGCACTTCGTCTTCTTCCAGTTCAAAGCGCAGACAGGCTTTTAATTCACTATAGCCGGATAAGCCAATCTTCTGTGCAAAACGCATGACCGTACTCCGAGATACATTGCATAACTGTGCGAGTGCTTCAATCGTCATGTTCAGACATTGTTCTTTATTTTGAGTAATATACCGCCAGATAATAAGATCATTTGGATTCAATTCATCATAATGTCTGCTGACTAACGCCTCTAATTTCATGCCATCACCTCATTTTCTCGATTATTTATTATTTCTATACTATCACAATCTTCTTATTTATTCCACAATTCTTCCCTGCTCCTTCCTGCTTAACACAAGAAAAAACTGCTGCGCTACTGCACACCAGTTTTTTCTTTAGACGCAATCGTATTTCTACTATGTCTTTTATTTTATTATGAAAGTTCCGGCCAGTATTCTTTGTTTGCCTCAATCAGCTCATCCAGAATCTTCTTTGCAATCTTTGCACTTGGTACCGTCTTACTTAACGTAAGTGCCTGCCACAACTTCAGATAGGAATGTTCCATCCACGCATCTACCGTAAGTTTCTCAACCGCTACCTGCTGCTCCATAAGTCCCTTCTGGAACTCTGGAATCTTTCCTACTGCCAGTGGCTCCGGTCCGTTACTTCCAACAAGACATGGAATCTCAACCATTGCTTCCGGATCAAAATTGGAAATTGCTCCGTTGTTTGGTACAATCAGAAGCATTCTTTCTTTTGTATTAAATGCAAGTGCGCATGCCAGATCGACAATAAATGTTGCATGTGCTCCGACTGCAAAAGTATATCCTTCCGCACTACCTTTTTCGATAATGCCTTTCGCCGTATCAAATACTTCTTTCTCACGAGAATCCATTACTTCGTTTGCTCTCGTATATTCTTTGTTTGAATGCTCTACAACTTCATCCTGAAGCAGATAATATTTAAGGTACGTGTTCGGTACTGTCTCTGGATCCAATGCGTAAACATCTTTTGCCATCAGATAAGTATCTTTCCAGCTCTGGGCACGGTGCTGATAATCTTCCGTCTCCTTCGCATATCCTTTTTCTTTCACAAATGCCTTCAGTTCAGGCATCAGATCCTTTCCTGCTTTATCTGTAATGCTTGTCCACCATCCAAAATGGTTTAATCCATAATATTTTACTATCATTTCTTTTCTTGATTCCAGATTTAGGATATTTGCCATAATATTTTCCAGTGCAACTGGCATATCACAGATATTGATAATTCTTGAATTCGGACGGAGTCTTCTTGTCGCTTCTGCCACAATCGCTGCCGGATTGGAATAGTTCAGCATCCATGCATCTGGAGAATATTTCTCCATATAATCAAGAATCTCCAGAACACCTGCAATGGATCTCATTCCATATGCGATTCCTCCTGGTCCGCAAGTCTCCTGTCCAACAACATCATATTTCAGCGGAATCTTTTCATCCAGTTCACGCATCGCATAAAGTCCGACTCTGATATGTGCAAATACAAAATCAATGTTCGTAAATGCCTCTTCCGGATCTGTTGTATAAGAAAACTTAATCTCCGGATGCTGCTCTTTCATCATAATTTCCATTGCTTTTCCGATTGGCTCCTGACGAGACGCAAGATTGTCATATAATTTAATTTCTTCTACCGGGAATCGATAAGACTCCTCTGCAAGCATTAATACAATTCCTGGTGTATAAGTACTTCCGCCTCCGGCGATTGTAATGTTAAATTTTTTCATTATATTTTCCTCTTTTTTCTATTATTTCTACAGTAATTTTTCAAATTCTTCTCTTACGTTGGGAACACTCAGACCAACAATAACCTGAAGCGCTGTTCCATTTCTCACAACACCATGCGCGCCATTTTCTTTGAAATATGCATCCGGCAGTACCTTATCAACATCCTTCACCGATACACGAAGACGGGTAGCACAGTTTGTTACATCGATGATATTTTCTTTTCCGCCAAGACCTTCCATATAAACTTCTGCTGCTATCTGATATTTGTTGTCTGAACTATTTTCTTTCTTTGCTTTGTATTCTTTCTTTGTATACAGTTTACTTTCTTCATCATCTGCTTCTCTTCCCGGTGTCTTCAGATTCATCTTAAGAATCAATGCACGGAACAGTACAAAATAGATGGCTGAGAAAATCAATCCAATCACAATCTGAAGTACATAGCTTCCACCATGTGTGCTCCAAAGAGGTACCCAGTTCAGAGACGCATTCTGGATCAGTCCCAAACTGAAATCTCCACTGATTCCACATGCAAATGTGATTGCTGACATCAATCCTGCAAGCACTGCATGACACAGATACAAAACAGGAGCGATAAAAAGAAATGTAAATTCCAGTGGCTCTGTAATTCCTGTGAACATTGCTGTAATCAATACCGGAATTAAAAGTGCAAGTACTTTCTTTTTCTTATTTGGTTTTGCTGTCACATAGATTGCTCCGCTGATTCCGAGTGGTGCAAACATCTTACTCATACCTGTAAGAGCGAATCCTCCTGCCGGGAACATTGCTGCAAGAGAACCTTTCATAGAAGCGAATTCTGAAAGATGCGCAACCCAGTATGCCTTGATTCCACCGTCAACAATTGCTGAATCATATAAAAATGGAGCGTAAATGAAATGATGAAGTCCAAACGGAATCATCAATCTTTCAAGGAATGTATACATCCCTACTCCGAAGACTCCTGTGCTTGCAAGAAAGCTCTGCACACTGGCAATTCCATCCTGTACATGTGGCCAGATCAGGCATGCAAGAACAGAAACAGGAATCATAACAAAGAATCCAATTAGTACAACCATTGGAGAACCTTTGAATGTCTCAACATATTTCGGCACTTCCATGTCAAAAAACTTATTATGAAGATAAACTGCAATTCCTGCAATGATCAGTGCTCCAACAATTCCCATATCCAATGTTCTTACACTGGCAATTGTTGCAAGTCCGCTTGTTCTTTCTACAGATTCAAAATCAACACCAAAAACCGGCCCCCCAGTACTGCAAAATAGAACTTGTCAGATAAAGAAAGGTTGCATAGATTACAAATATCTCAAGACATGCTCTTGCCTGCTGTTTCTTTGCAAGTGATACCGGAAGACCAATTGCAAATATCAATGGCATCTGTTTAAATACCGTGTTTGCTCCATTATAAATGATATCCCAGACCTTGTACCAGGTAGTCTCAGGATCTGCCAAAGATCCAAATACCAGATTATTCTTAAATAAAGTTGCGAAACCTACAATAATTCCAAAGACTGCAAAAAATAATACCGGCGTGAACATCGCTCCACCAAAGCGCTGTACTTTTTGCATCAAAGTACTTTTCTTTTCACTCATATCCTCATTCCTCCTACGTAACTTGTTTACAACTGTTTACAAATTCTCTGTCATCAACAGTGTTTTTTCATTCATGAATTACTCTGTACATATAATACATACACTCTGGCGTTTCAACAATACTTTTTGTACATTATGCCCCCCTTCACAGCGTTAGATCTCTTTCACATTTTCTGTGACATTTCACATTTCCAATCCTGCTGATTCAAAAAAGAGGGCGCGGATTCATCATTTGATATGTGGTGATATCAACGAATAAATCCACGCCCTCTTTTTCATTCATTTTTTTCTCTATTGAATCTCATACATCATAATCTGCGCCTCTTCTGCCTCTACCAGAAGACTGTCTGCCTTTGGATAAAATCGTGTGGAAAATACAGCTTCTCCATCATTCACAAACACTTCCACGGAAGAATGATCTACCAAGATTTCTACATCTGTAACAGAATCCAATGCAATATAACGCATTCCTCTTCCGGCAGATACTGAATTCTTATCCTGGCTTGTAAAATGCATCTCGAATCTTCCATTTTTGTACTCAAGAATCAATTCTTCATCAATCACTGTCCTGAATTCATTGTTCTGAATGCCCGAGATATTCACATCATAGACTTTATATCCATCTTTTTTCAACATTCCGGCTGACTTATCCACAAGAGTTTTCTTCTTTTGCAATTCTCTGACCGGTCTCTGACAAACTTTGCCATCTTCTACAAATACTTCTCTCGGAAAAGTGAAGCAGTGCTGCCACCCTTCTGCGATCGTCGGATTGGTATATTCTTCACAATCCGGCATTCCCATCCAACTGATATGGATTCTTCTGCCATCTTCTGTCTCAAAGCTTTGTGGGGGGGCATAGTAATCAAATCCATAGTCCCAAAGCTGATACTCGGAGAGTTTATAGTCTTCCAGAATATCCCCATCTACTAGGAAGTATCCGGACTGATAAACATTTCTGTCGTCCCAGATACCACCCTCAAGTCCCTGCACAGACGCCGAGAGAATTTTTGTTCCGTCTACCTCAAAATAATCCGGACATTCCCACATGTATCCGAATGGTTCTTCTGATTCCACGCGGCTTCTGAAATTCCAGTTGATTTTATCTTTTGACTCAAAGATCAATGCCTGTCCGACATCTTCTTTTGTACGCGCACCCTGAATCATGTAGTAAGTATCTCCTTCTTTCCATACCTTCGGGTCACGCACATGGCAGGTCAGATCTGACGGATAATCAACATTTCTCATTAGTTCTTTCTTCGGACCGAATGTCTTTCCATCCTCACTGACAACAAGAACCGTATTTGACTCGCGTCCTGTGTTGATATAGTCAAAATCTCCGTCTTCCAGCTTTACATTGCCTGTATAGTAAACATACATTTTGTCATCTTCGATAAATGCTGATCCGGAGTATACACCATGACAGTCAAATGGCTGATCCGGATATAACTTTACTCCCTGGTATTCCCAGTCGATCATATCTTTGCTTGTATAGTGCCCCCCCCACATCTTCACGCCGCCTTCGGCATTAAATGGAGAATACTGAAAAAATGCATGATAGATCCCATTCAACTGGCACAATCCGTTCGGATCATTGAGCCAGCCAACAGGAGGCATCAGATGCAGCTTCTCACGATAATCCGCTCCTTCTTTCTGCTCTTTTTCTTTCATCATCTCTTCCGTCATATCTACCAGTTTGATCAGATCCCTTGTTAATGCATTCATGCTCTTGTCTCCCTTTTTCCATTTACAGCCGTTCTATTCTGCAAGAATTCTTCTTTGAATAAAACGGCTGTATCTTTTTAATCACTGTTCAATTTATTTCTCAATCTTCATTGCGAGATCAGCTGTTGTAACTGTTCCCGCTGCTGTCTTCTCTACTTTGCTGAAGTCATCTGCATTCGTCAGTATCATCATCGTAGTTGCCGGATGTCCTGCTGCTTTGATAGCATCCAGATCTGCTTCGATCAGCACATCGCCCTTACGAACTTTTGCTCCGTCTGCTACTTTCTTTACAAATCCTTTTCCATCCATGGAAACTGTATCAATTCCAATGTGGATCAGAAGCTCTGCTCCTGCTTCCGTTGCGATGCATACTGCATGCCCTGTATCGAAGATATTCATTACTTCACCGTCACATGGTGCTACAATCTTTCCATCTGTTGGCTCAACTGCAACAGTTGTTCCAAGCATCTCTGATGCAAATGTCTCATCTGCTACTTCTGCTGTCGCAACAACATTTCCGTTTACCGGGCTTGTAATTTCTTCTGCTGAAACATTTTCTGCTTCTACTACATTCTCTGTCTCTTCTGTTTTCTCAACTGTTGTCTCTGTTGCGGCTGTCTTAACTACCGGCTCTTTATCTTTGTAAATCATGAAGGAGATCACAAATGCTACTCCTACTGAAATTGCCATCTCAATAATGTACTGAAGCGGCTGATTCAGGCAAAGCAGAATACCGAAGATACCTGTTACTCCTGTTCCCTTTGCTCCAAGATGTACAAGTGATGCATACAGAGCTCCACATCCTCCACCAATACATCCTGCGATAAATGGTTTGAAGAATCTTAAGTTTACACCAAAGATTGCCGGCTCTGTGATTCCCATAAATGCACTAAGTGATGACGGGAGTGCAAGGGATTTAACTTTCTGATCTTTTGATTTAATTCCAACTGCTAATGCTGCCGCACCCTGTGCTACATTTGCTGCACTTGCAAGTGGAAGCCAGTAAGTTACTCCGTATTTTGCCAGCTGACCGATATCGATTGCTGTATACATCTGATGAATACCTGTTACTACTGTCGGTGCATACAAACCTCCCATGATCAGACTTCCAAGTCCGAGCGGAAGTGTCAGCATCCACTGGATTGCTCCAAGGATCGCATTCTCACCCCATACGAAGATCGGTCCTACGATAGAAAGTGTAAGATATCCTGTCACGAATACGCTGACAAGTGGTGTTACAAACAGATCAAGTGCTGCCGGAACTACCTTGTGCAGCTTCTTTTCTAATACAGAAAGGATCCATACTGCAATAATAACCGGGATTACATGTCCCTGGTATCCAACCATGTCGATGTGATACAGTCCGAAGAATACGCTCTGTGTCTGCTGTACACCTTCTGTTGCAACTGTATATGCATTCTGCAGTGACGGATGAATCATGATCATACCGATAACAGCTCCAAGATACTGGTTTGCACCAAATGCTTTCGCAGCTGAAAATGCAATCAGAATCTGCAGAAATGTATAAGCGATATTACTGAACAGATTCGCAAACACATAAATAGAACTGCTTGTATCAATTGCTAAAAATCCATTTGCATTCATGAAATCCAGCGCATTCATGATTCCCATCAGGAAACCACTTGCTACGATGGCCGGAATGATCGGTACAAAAATATCACCTAACAGCTTGATGGCCTTCATAAACCAGTTCTGCTTCTCTGTCGCTGCTTCCTTTGCCTCAGCCTTTGTGCTTGCTGTAATACCTGCGATCGCGATAAATTCATCAAACACTTTATTCACTGTTCCTGTTCCAAGAATAATCTGAAGCTGTCCAGATGCCTCAAATACTCCCTTTACTCCGTCCACATTCTCTATTGCCTCTTTATCAGCCTTACTATTATCTGCGATAACAAGACGAAGACGCGTTGCGCAGTGCGCTGCGGATACAATATTCTTACTTCCACCTACATATCCCAGAATCTCCTGGGCTGTTTTCCTGTAATCCATGATTACGCTCCCTTCCTTCTCTATTTTATGTGTAATCGTTTTCACGTTTTATGATTTTATATTAAATAAAAAATGCCATTTGTAAAGATGGCATTTTTACTAATTCTGATTCTTCTGTTTTGTTTAACTTGCACTATACTCTTAGTTACATTCATTCAAATCTATTCACGATCTGGAATCCCAGCTTCATATGCACCGGCACCGGATTTTTCTCTTCAATCTGTTCAAGCAAGAGCTCTGCCCCCCCCTTGATTCCACTCGTTTTATACCCAAAATGAACCGTTGGAATACCGCCTGTCACAGCCCTTAACATCTGATTATCACCAAATCCTGTGACACAGATACCAGACTGTTCCAAAATGTGTAGCATCCTTGCACCAGAATTCTGAACCGATTCCGGAACCGCCTTTTTACTCTGTGCGATCAATGCCTCGATTGCTCCTGCTGCAATCGTATCTGTTGCGCATGATATGATATCGATTCCATTTTCTTCGCTCAACAAATCCACTACTGCTTCATATCCGCCGCTCATTGTAAATTCTGATTCGCGTCTGTACCGATGGTCATCGAAAGTAATCCCTGCTTCCTGAAGTCCTTTGCGGAACCCGTCTTCTCTGGCAGCACCTGCTGCCTTATCTTCACGAGTAACACCAATATATGCAATCTTGCAATCTTCAGGTCTTCCACCATTCCGCTTCAGTGCTTTCACCGCAACTTCTTGTCCCATTGCTCTTCCCGCACCAAAATCATCATGATAGATACAGCTTGCCATTTCTGTCTCCTGTCCCACAATCACAACCGGAACCTTTGATTCTTTTAAAAATCTCCGATGCTCGTCTGTAAGCACTGTACCGATCAGTACAATTCCATCTACCGGATAACTTTCAAAGATTCTCAGATAAGTCAGCTCATTCTTTGGCTGATTATCCGTGCTTGCAAGAAGCATCTGGTACCCTCTTGCCGAAAGAACCTGTTCAATTCCCGCTGTGATCCGGCTGATTGATTCTGAATTGATCTTCGGAGCCACCACACCAACCAGATGTGCGCGTCCGGTTCTTAGGATTCTTGCCTGAGTAGACGGCTGATATCCCGTCTTTTCAATCACTTTACGGATCTGCTCCTTTTTCTGTTCACTCACATATCCGCCATTCAAATATCTTGATACTGCTGCGCTGGACACCCCCCCGGCCATCTGCGCAATCTCTTTTATCGTCATCGTATACTGCCTGCCTTTATTTCCCTGATTTTCGAAATTATCCAGATCCATTTTCGCTCTTTTTCTAGCTTTGACCTAAACCTGAATGACATTCACATTTTAACATTCAACAGACAAATATGCAACGGCGTTGCGCTACATCATTCTTTATCTACCTATCCCTATCATATAAAAATCCATAAAGTATTACTCTTCCATTCGTCTGATCGTTAGAACAAGTAGATAAGCCAATGATCCTGTTCCACCCCCCCTCTTTTCCTTTTTTCTCAGGAAGACGATACTGCACGGCATGTGCCTTTATATATTCCATCAGTCTTCCAGATTCTCTTTCTTATAATCTCGTGGATTATAAATAACTTCATCATACGCATCCGTCTCCACACAGGCGAACCACTGGATTTTTTCTAACTGTTCATTCAAATATAGCGTACCTGTTTTGTGCGATTCAAAATACTCCTTTTCTTTATAATTCATCACATCCCCAAACATTGCGCCATTATCCATATGGTGACCATATAATAAACTGTAACTGTCAATAAATTTTCTGTCATTTCTGCTATCCAGAAAAATACTTCCTGAAAGAGCAAACTCTCCATAGATATCCTGATTGATATATTCCAGATTTGTTTCTCCCTGCACAACCGGATAATCAATCTTTGTTCCATCTACCGTCAGCCAGGCACACACATCCGGATTGATTTTCTGAAGTTCCTGCAGGGACGGACTTTCATCCGTTTTTCCTGCAGGTTTATATTTCATTAATTCTCCGCTGATAAACGCACGTCGGTTGATCTGGCAGGTATCCCATAATGAATATGCACCATAAAGAAGCATAAGAATAATAAAGAGCGCTGCCAGAATTTCCAATATCTTATTTCCCGCTTTTATAACTTTAAAAAACAGCTCTTCCCTCTGCTCCCCCCCTGCCTCCTGACCTTCTGTCGTTTCGTTTATCATGCTCTTTTTCTACGAAAGAAAACTGATCCAAGTGCGCCTGCCGCACCCACAAGTAGTACGTATGGTGTGTATTTCTTTGCGACGCCTGTTACTACAGCCGCATCTTTCTCATTCACATACTGAACTACTGTACCATCTTCTTTTGTAGTTCCTGTCTTTGTTCCGGTCGCAGTTGTTTCTCCGTCAATCGTAGTGGTATATCCATCTTTATTCGCATCGGTCTCTGTTACCGTGTATTTATCAGATTCTGTCAATCCATAAATTGTAATCGAACCTGTATCAGAAATCTGATAAGAAGTTTCTGCTTCATTGCTTGTGATGTATTCTGTAAGTGCCTGTGCATTTGCATTTTTCTTCACTACAACTTTGTAGAGTTCTCCCTGTCCACCATTCACCGCAACCTTGAATTCGAAGGATTTATTTTTAACTCCCTGATTACCTGTGATCGTTTTTTTGATTGTCACATCATGCGTTGTATCATTTTCTGCACCATAATCATTGATAAATTCAAGATCACCTTTTTCACCGTTATTTTCTGTAATTACATTTCCAACATAAAGTGCTCCATCTGCTCCGTTATATACAAAAAGATAAACATCTCTGCCTGCTGTATCATAATCGATTCCTTCATAAGAGCCTGCATCTTCAGTCACAACATAATGATAAACACCGGCATGTTCAAATACCTCTGCATTAATTTCCAATGTTGCATTCTTGCTGTAAACTGCTGCCAGTGTATCTTCTCCTGATGGTTGGAATCCGATTGTCTGGGTGGCCTTGATTCCACCTGTCACACCGGCATATACTACATTATCTCTCCAATTTTCTGCTGCTTCACCATTCTCCACATGAAACGAAAATGAAGTGTTTGGCTGGTATGTATTTCCATCCGTTGTCACTGTTTTCTTCAGATTCAACTGTGTGATCGGTTCATTTTCCTCGGCCGCCGCATTTACCACACAAACTGACATCATCATCATGCTCGCCATTGCCATTGCTGAAATACGTCCTGCTGTTTTCCTATTCATAATCTCTACCTCACTTTTTACTCTGATTTCCGGTTTTCAGATATCTAACCGGCGGAGCACCGTAATTACTCTGCCTTTTATCTCCTTGTCCTTCACAGCTCCAAAATACCGGCTGTCTTTTGCATTTTCCCGTTGATCTCCCAGAATAAAATATTCTCCGCTATTCAGCGTCAGTGGATAGACCGTGTCACTTTCGTATTGCGGTGTATCATAGAAAATATCATTTTCCACAATCTTACTTCCATTGATCTTTACCTTTTCGTCCTCTGTAATCTCTACTGTATCGCCGCCGGCTGCGATCACTCTGCCCACATATTTCTCTCCTGCTTTCTGAAGAACCACCACATCCCCCCGCTTTTCGGTTTTTCCAGTCGATAATAAAAGAGCAGATCTCCCGCACTGATGCGTGGCGACATGTCATTGTTTTTCATGGTTGTAATGCCAAACAACAGCCCGAACAAAACCCACAGAAACACCAGAAGAAACGCAAGACGAATCAGAAAAAGATGAATCTCTCCTTTTAATTTCATGAATCTTTTTCTTTCCTCTTTCTTCGAAGAAACAGAAAAACTGCTCCTCCTGTTATACCTGCTGTTTCCATCAGGATTGTAGGAAACATCCTGTTCTCTACTCCTGTCGGAACAACCATAAGCGGTTGATACTGATTCGTATATGTTACTGTTACAGTCTGCTCCTTCACTACATCAATTTGTGCTGTCATCCCCCCCTCTGTCTGACTTTCCTGTCCCACGAGATAAAAGGTATGCCCCCCCAGCCTGTAGTTATTCTGTTCCTGAGCAATCTCCGTCACTGTATATTCCCCCCCAGGTTCAATCGCCTGAAGAGATGCACTCCACTGACCATTTTGCGGAAGCTTCACTTCTTCGATCACTTCTTCTCCCCCCCGTTTTACTTGAAATGTAAAGGACTCGTCCGGAACCTGACTCGCTGCAATTCCCTCCACCTGTTTTGTAATCATCAGATTACCTGTTTTTGCCGGTGGGGGGGTTGGGAGATCCTTTCCAAAAGAAATGTTATCGAGCAGGTTTCCATTTGACAGATTTCCATTTGCTGCCGCTACTGCCACAAAATAAAATCGAGTAACATATTGCCCTGCCGGAACCGTATAATCTCCATAGTGATAAGTCCATCTGCCGGCTTCATCTGACAATACAGCCTGTACATCTGGATTACTCTGATCAAATCCCGATCCTGCCGGATTCCAATCAGAACTCATTGATTTCGTATCGCTGATGATAACCGCCATCGTGTCTGTTCCCCAACGTCCGGCATGTTCCAATCCCCCAGTGAAGGACTGTCCCCCGGTTCTGTCAAAACATCCTGATAAAGTGCTCCTGGTTCCTCACAATTTAATTCTGCGAACTGATTTTCCTGTGCCGCACTGCTGATGTTATAAACCGGCTTTGGATCATTAACCGTATTTCCATAATAACTTCTGCTTCCGTCTGCAATCTCGATATAATAATCTTTCTGATTTCCAGCGCCAAAATATGCACCTTTCGCTGTTGTCTTCCAGTACAAATTATTCGTTCCATTTGCTACCTGAATAAAATGTGCATTCTTATAAGTCAGTGTTCCTACATCAGATACTTTTGGCGTCTCAAAACTTCCATTCTGAAGCTTGTCATAATAATTCACCTTGTATTCGGAAGAATAAACTGTCACCGCCTCATTTACTGTCACTTTCACACGAAATGTCTTCTGTGCACCATCTCTTGCAACTTCATAGGATTGCTTTCTACTATCCACAGTCGCTGTATCCTCAATATCTTTCCATTGACCGTTTTCACTTATCTGCCACTGATAAGCAATCTGATCTGATTCTGTTGTTCCACTAACATTTGCTGTCAGAGAACCTTTTGTAAGAATCTCATCTTTAAGAGCAACTGAAATTTTCTCTGAATCGGTACTTTTCCCTTCCTCTGTTACTACTCCAGACTCAGGGGGGGAGATTCTTTTGCGTCTGGTTTCTGCATTTCTGATCGGGAAGTCTCTTCCGCATCTGTTTCTTCCGGGAGCACGGTACAATCTGTTCCCTCTGTGGTTTGTACAGCCTCAACTTGTACACCTTCTGCCAGTACCTGAACACCCATCAACGACAGCATCATCAATACCGCCATCAGAAATGCAAAATGTCTTCTCAGCTTTCTTCGCATTTTGCCCTCTCCTGTCTTAAATTGAATTGTTACCTTTCAGGAAGTACTGTCGATATATTTTATATCTGCCCTCCTGTCTAATATATGTATGACGCTGGATTTCTGATTATGACTTGAAAGAGATAAAAATAGATTTCTTTAAGATTTTTACATTTTTTAAAATTTTCTCTTGCAAAGACCATTTAAATATGATAATATATTTTTCGTCGATAAGACAAGGAAATATTCCTCCTTAGCTCAGTCGGTAGAGCATTCGGCTGTTAACCGAAGTGTCGTTGGTTCAAGTCCAACAGGGGGAGTTATGAAGAACATCTCACAGATTTCGCGCTGTGGGATGTTTTTTTGTTGCGTAAATCTGACACAGCTTGTCAGATTTTTCCTTATCCAGTAGCTCTAAAATGCTACGCATTTCATCGCTGTGGCGTATCCGCCACATAATTAAAGACAGACTGTAGTACTTTCGTGCAAGCACGAGGTAGCACAGTCTGTCTTTAATTGCCTGGCTCTGTATATGTAACAAAAAACGGACTGTGCAATGCACAATCCGTAATCCTAGTGGAGAATACGAGAGTCGAACTCGTGACCTCCTGCTTGCAAGGCAGGCGCTCTCCCAACTGAGCTAATCCCCCCCCATATGTATGTCCTCAACAGAACTTCTATATGATATCATAGCTTATTGAGAGTGTCAACCCTATTTTTAATATTTTTCTTTTATTTTTCTTACCGAAATCCAAGTAACCAGATCAACAGCGGATTATGTTTGTACAAAAACGTCAAGATCGCGCTCTGCTCAACCATCGCATAACACGTTGTTCCAATCTCTGTCGTATAAATCAGAGTCAGCACAAGGAATGCGATCCATACGATAATACATCCCAGACCAATTCCAAGCACTCCTCCCGCCAGATGATTGATCGCACCAAGTAACGGAAGTTCACCAATAATATTCACTGCATACATCAATGCGCTTACAAGAATGATCGCAATCAAAAATGTCACAAGAAATGACACAACATTGAGGAGCATTCGTGAAATATAGGCCGCAACATATTCTGGGAAAGTTGTAACATCCAGTTCTTCATAAATCGCAGTATTATTATTTTCCAGCAATGCATCTTTCAAAAACTGTGGCAGCATTGAATTCTCAATCTCACGGATCTGTGTATCCTTTGGAAGATCTCCGACCACTTTCAGGATATCCTGTGCAGTTATCCCCCCCAGTTTGTCCCATCCTGATTCGCTTAATGATTTAATCTGGTCTACCGTTAAATTCTCCAGAGGTGTTCCACTGAGATTCGCTTTCAATAGATCATCTGCTGAAAGCTCTGGCATAAATGCTTCCACTATCTTCTTCTCCAGTACGTCCTGCGCCGGTGTATGCTTCATCAGCGCATCCGACACGTATGGGGGGGAAAGGAATGACACCAGTACCAGTGTCAATATTGTTGACAGAAGGGATAAACCAATTCTGAGAAATCCCTTCACAAAGCCGGCAATCATGCAGACTAAAAACACAATCCCGACTGCAAGTAACAACCAATTCTCCATATATCTCTCCTATTTTGTCAAATAAACAATTCGCAGTTCATTATCACTCATCACATAGTATCTGTTCAGACCAAATGCATCAAAGATTTCCTGTGCATCTGCTCCCAGGTCTCCCTTAAACTTCAGGATTCCCGTTGTTGTATAAATACAGCACTTACTTCCATCATACAGAATGATATTGTCTCCATCCATCTTTACATGACTATAATCTCCTTGTATCTCTTTGCTGAACACAGTATCTCCTGATCGATTATACATTCTCAACTCATACCCTGACTTCTCCTGATTAAGCAGGACAAATCCAAAATAAGAATCCGAATGGAAAACACTTTTTATCTCTTGATTCACTTTCACTTCTTTTATCTGCTTTGGAGCATCTTTTCCTGTATAAATCTCAAATCCATTATCTCCAACTGCAACAGATCTGTCATTTCCCATAAAGAAAATCTCGCCGATCAGCATATCTTCATAAGTATCTGCTGTCACTTTGTTATCTGCCTTCTCTTTGCCGGCAGCATCAAAATTATAATATCCGATCCTGCTCTGCACCTGTGTTCCTTTGGTATAAAGATAAGAAACTGCCAGAACCTTTCCATCATCAGACAAATCCAATGCGATCGGATATCCTGTATTTCCAATCGTAATCTGCTGCTCTACCAGAATATTTCCTGCCGCATCATAGGATATGATCTTCGGTGAAGTCTCATCTTTTAAAATTGCACTGACAATTCCCTGATTCGATACTGCGATTCTCTCAATCGGTAATGTCGTCTGAATCTCACCTTTCAACCCATTTTTTGTAAATACGAGAATACTGTTGCCTCCGCTGTCAGCAACCGCAAACACATCGTCTTTCACAACAATCACCGGTGTCTGAAGCTGTGTTGGCTGAATCCACTTTTCCTCATTCTTCTTATTTAGAAATACCACACCGTCATGATTATAACGCACAATTCCATCTGCAAACTGAACGTAATTATTCCTGTCCGAAAGGTCTTTCGCGTAACTGTCTGCCTTGCGGACTGTGCCATAAGTCTTACTATCTAAAAGGAGGTATGTTCCGCAGATTGCCATCGCAATCAGGATGATATAGGTAAGAAGTTCTTTTCTTCTCCGGCGTTTGATCCTTCTTTCCCTTTGTCTCAGCGCTTTTCTATCATCCTGCGTTTTTACCACCTGTAAATTCGACATTTTCTTTCGCGCCATATTGCTCCCCTTATCGTTTGTCCAGTGCACCTTTTTCTGTTGATACACTTTTAGCTTTCACTTGTCTTTCACAGTATAACACGGATTTATGGCAATATCAATTTTTGTCCAATATAGATCAGGTTCCCATTCTGCAATCCATTCATCCGGCTGATCGCATCTACATGATTAACATCTCCATACATTTTTTTACTGATAATTGCAAGGGTATCTCCTTTTTCCACCACATAAATACCATCATTTTCATCTGCTGCAACGGCAGTCCCGGAAACCGGAACACTTTCTGTATTTTTATCTTCCGTCTGTTCTTCCCCCCTTCATTTTCTTCCGTTACCTCTGCTGATTCCTTTTCTGCATCTGCTACTTCCTGATTTTTCTCCACAGTAGCTGCTGCTCCACTCGTCTCTTTCACATCAGGTGAGGATGTTTGCTTTTCCCCCCCCTCGGCAACCACATTTATCTTATTCTGTAGGGATTTCATTTTACTGAAATTATTCATCATAGAAACGCCCATCACGATCAGAACTAGTACAAGACATGTACTGATCCCATACATCAGACTGCCTGTCCTTCTTTCTCTTTTCTGACCGCCTCGTTCACGTACCAGAGAACGAAAGCTTTGTGCAGCCGTATCTTCCACATTTTCTGTCTGAACTGCCCCCCCATTTTTTTTCGACTTGCAATCATATAATTCTGCATGCACGGATTCTTCTCGTAATAAGTATAATGTCCTCCAATTTCCATAAGATCTCCCAGCTTATGTACAAAAAATACATCTTCCTGGTTTGCCGAATCTTTCATAACAAGGACGGTATTTTTCTTTGGAAATAATTTTTTATGCAGCTTTACGTTGATAGAACTCGGAGCCAGCTGTAAATCATGCTCTGTCACAAACCAGCCTATGATTTCTCCTTCTTCAAAATACTGGCTGCATTCTTCGCAACCACATTTCCATATCTTGTCATCGATCAGGTATTCACCACCCTCCTTTTTTAACTCTTTTATTTTTATCGCACCATAAATATAAATATATTCTTCATTATCCTGCTTCTGTATTTCACCAATCAGAAAGGCTCCTTCTGGTTGTTTTTCTTTCTCGCTTTTTTCACTTAACTGAAGAAAAAAAGTATCTACATAATCTTCCACATAGATTTTTGGACTATCACTCACGTTTCCTATCTGACGCACATTTTTCGGAATCTGTCTCTCCATTTTATACTCACCTTTCTATCACTTTTATTTAATTTCCCGGGGGGGATTGCCCTTAACATAGCACAAGGAAATCGGGAGATTTTATCAATTAGTGTCAGGTAAGTTCGACAAATATTACTTTTCGTGCACGGCATTTTCTTAATATCTCCAAACATCAAAAAACGCTCCGGTACTCTCTGATTGCAGATATTCTGTAAACAGAAAGCGCGAAGCGTTCTTTTTATTAATTATTTTGCAAATGCTTTGATCTTCTCGTAGATGCTGTCTGTATCAAGACCATACTTCTTCAGAAGCTCAAGTGCCGGACCAGACTCACCGAATGTATCATTCACACCGATCTTCATAACCTGTGTCGGAGCTTTCTCTGAAAGTACATCACATACAGCACTTCCAAGTCCGCCGATAACGGAATGCTCTTCAACCGTAACAACTTTTCCTGTCTCTTTCGCAGCTGCTACAACAAGCTCCTCATCGAGAGGTTTGATTGTATGAATGTTGATCACTTTCGCATCAATTCCGTCTGCTGCAAGCTTCTCAGCTGCTTCCAGACAGTTACTTACAGGAAGTCCTGTTGCGATGATTGTCAGATCTTTTCCTTCTCTTAATACAACACCTTTTCCAAGCTCAAATTTGTAGTCCGGTCTGTCATTGATCACCGGCACTGCGAGACGTCCAAATCTCAGATATACCGGTCCCTGATGCTCGTAAGCAGCACGTACAGCTGCTCTTGCCTCTACATCATCAGCTGGGTTAATTACAACCATTCCCGGAATTGTACGCATCAAAGCGATATCCTCATTACACTGATGTGTTGCTCCATCTTCTCCTACAGAGATTCCGGCATGTGTTGCACCAATCTTTACATTCAGGTGTGGATATCCAACAGAGTTTCTTACCTGCTCAAATGCACGTCCTGCTGCGAACATTGCGAAAGAACTTGCAAATGGCACTTTTCCTGTTGTTGCAAGACCTGCTGCAACACCGATCATATTAGACTCAGCAATACCACAATCGATAAAACGATCCGGATGTGCTTTCTTGAATACACCTGTCTTTGTAGCTGCTGCCAGATCGGCATCAAGTACTACAACGTTATCATGTTCTGTTCCGAGTTCAGCCAAAGCATTACCGTAGCTGTCTCTTGTTGCGATCTTCTTTACTTCTGACATAATGCTTCACCTGCTTTCTCTAATTCTTCCATTGCAATCTTGTACTCTTCATCGTTCGGAGCTTTTCCGTGCCATCCTACCTGGTTCTCCATGAAGGATACACCTTTTCCTTTTACTGTCTTAGCAATAATAGCTGTCGGCTGTCCTTTGACTGTCTTTGCTTCTTTGAATGCAGCATCGATCTGATCAAAGTCATTTCCATCAATATTGATTACATGGAAATTAAATGCCTCAAACTTCTTATCAATTGGGTACGGAGAGTTAACTTCTGTAATTTCTCCATCAATCTGAAGATTGTTATTATCAACGATAACAACAAGATTATCCAGTTTTCTGTGTGCTGCCAGCATGGAAGCCTCCCATACCTGACCTTCCTGGATCTCACCGTCTCCGAGCAGTGTGTATACTCTGTAGTCTGCATTGTCAAGCTTTCCTGCGATTGCCATACCTACAGCTGCTGAAATTCCCTGTCCAAGAGATCCTGAAGACATATCAACACCTGGAATGTGTTTCATGTCCGGATGTCCCTGCAGATAAGATCCTGTATGACGAAGTGTCACGAGATCTTCCTTCGGGAAGAATCCTTCTGCGCAAGTGTAGAATATAATCCCGGAGCTGTGTGTCCTTTAGAAAGAACGAAACGATCGCGATCCGCTTTCTTTGGATCTTTCGGGTCTACGTTCATCTCTTCAAAATAAAGGTATGTAAAAATCTCTGTTGCTGAGAGAGATCCACCTGGATGTCCAGCCTTTGCGCTATGCAGTGCTGTTACAATCCCTTTCCGGATCTCATTCGCAGTTTTCATAAGCTCTAACTTGTTCATGATATCTCCTTTTTAATTTCCATTCTGATTCCATTTTCAGTCTTAACGTTATTTCCCGGATTACTCACCAAAAACAGCAATATAATCCTTTTTAAACTTCTCGATACCTGCATCTGTCAGTGGGTGATGTGTCATCTGTTCGATTACCTTGTAAGGTACTGTTGCAATATCTGCTCCTGCCAGTGCACATTCTGTTACATGGATTGGATTACGTACACTTGCTGCGATAATCTCTGTCTCAATTCCTGCTACTTCGAACATCTCTACGATCTCTGCAATGAGGTCAACTCCCTTTGTAGAAATGTCATCCAGGCGTCCAAGGAACGGAGAAACATAAGTAGCTCCTGCTCTTGCTGCAAGAAGTGCCTGGTTTGCTGTGAAAATCAGAGTTACATTTGTCTTGATTCCCTCTGCTGTAAGAACTTTAACAGCCTTCAGACCTTCTACTGTCATAGGAATCTTAACTACCATGTTCGGATGGATCTTTGCAATCTCACGTCCTTCTGCGATCATGCCTTCTGCATCTGTTGTTGTAGCCTTAACCTCTCCACTGATTGGTCCGTCTACGATAGATGCGATCTCAGCGATAACTTCTTTAAAAACACGTCCTTCTTTTGCAATCAGAGACGGGTTTGTTGTAACTCCGCAGATCACTCCCATGTCATTTGCTTTCTTGATATCCTCTACATTAGCCGTGTCGATAAAAAATTTCATTTTTAAGTCCTCCTATACATGAATCTTCCTCTTACCACTGATACAACTCACTGTTTTTCCAGCAGTAATTCGTTTGTTTATGAGCTGATTATATAGCTTCCAAAACCTGAGGTCAACTGTCTGAAAAATTATTAATAGTCATTTTTCACTTAATAATCCGACATATTAACCGTTTTTATTAATATTAGTTAATATCAATCGTTTTTATTCTGTATAAAAATCTTTATTTTAAAGGCTTTATCAACATTTTCTAAAATCAGAATCGTTTGTTTTTGTTGTTTTTATTAGTAATAATTTTATTATTTTTTATTAATTTTAAATAATACAACGTCTATACATCAACTATTTTGTCTTCGCATAAGACGTTGTTCCACGAACC
Organism: Mediterraneibacter faecis JCM 15917; assembly: GCA_001312505.1. Taxonomy (GTDB): domain Bacteria; phylum Bacillota; class Clostridia; order Lachnospirales; family Lachnospiraceae; genus Mediterraneibacter; species Mediterraneibacter faecis. The sequence continues at coordinate 72,166 of BBDW01000012.1, read as the reverse complement.
ACGATCTGTGGCTCATATTCCACATGATAAATACTGACCGGTTCAAATTCCGTATACTTCCAGTCCCTTGAACTGATCTTTTTCATGATGATATCACAGGCATCCATTCCTTTGTGAACTACAAAATGCTCGATCGTTGTAAGTGACACTTTCTTAACTTTGGAAAATAAAGTATTATCACATCCCATAACCGAGACATCTCCGGGAACTTTATACTTCATATCCTGGAGTGCATCCATAATCCCAAATGCGATCATATCATTCAGCCCCCCCACGATTGCAGTGAGATCTTTTTCTGTCCGGAGCAGTTCTTTTGTCAGATCATATCCGATGCGGTACTCTGAATCGATTCCCGGAACATTCCGGTCAAATTCTTCATCTGCTTCTTTTACAATCACCTGATCGCCATATCCGGCTTTTCTGAATTCATCAAGAAAACCTTCTACCCGGCGGAATCTCTGCTTCTGTCTTGCAGTTAATGGCGGTGTAATGTATGCCACATGCTGATGCCCCCCAGCTCCAGAAGATGTCTGCCCATTAATCTTCCAAGCTTTGTATTGTCCAACTCCACTGCATCTACATCCAAATGCTTCTCCTGGTTATTGATCACAACAACCGGAATCCTTTCAGACATTTCTTTAAGCTGTCCGAGAAAGCATTTCCCCCCCGGATTGCACATATAGATAATTCCCTGTGCATTCAGAGTCGAGATCATTTTCAGATAACGCTCTTCCAGTTTTAAATCTCTCTGTGTATTACAGACAAAGATTCCGAATCCCTGCTCTGTTGCCCTTGATTCAATTCCTTGCAAAAGCATTACATAGTATGGGTTTGTCAGGTTCGGGCTGATGACAACGAGCAGTTTTTCTCGTCGCTCTCCACGCTGTGTTCTGCGTTTCGGAAGTTCATACCCCAGTTCTTCCGCCGCTGCCTCCACTTTCTGGATTACTTCTTTTGAAAAAGAGACGTTATACTTCTTATTGAGTACCATCGAGACCGTTGCCTGTGAAACTCCCGCGCGCTTTGCCACATCTGAAGATGTAACTTTTTTCTTCGCCATAGCCAGTCCCTCCTGCCGGTGTCTCAAATGCTTTTACAATTCTGTTCTTCCTTCCAATGCCCGAAGCAGTGTTACCTCATCAATATATTCCAGATCACCTCCAACCGGAACACCACTGGCAATCCTGCTCACCTTGATTCCGACCGGTTTGATAAGTTTACTGATATACATTGCTGTTGTCTCGCCTTCCAGACTGGAATTCGTCGCAATGATCACTTCATCCACATCTCCCTGCAGACGCTCCATCAATTCTTTCAGACGGATATCCCCCCCGGGACCGATTCCAAGCATTGGAGAAATTGCTCCATGAAGTACATGATAGACTCCGTTGTACTTTCCGGTCTTCTCATACGCTGCCAGATCACGCGGTGTCTCCACTACCATGATTGTCTTATGATCTCGGTCCGGATTGCTGCAGATTGGGCAGATATCCTTATCCGTCAACGTACAGCACTCCTTACAGTAACGGACATTCTTGCGGGCATCTACGATTGCATTCGCAAGTCCTTCTACCTGTTCTACCGGCATATTGATCACATGAAATGCAAGTCTTTGTGCTGATTTATTCCCGATTCCCGGAAGTCTCGAGAACTCCTCGATCAGGCGGCTGATCTGATTACTGTAGTAATCCATTAGAACATTCCGCCTCCAAGACCGCCAAATCCGCCTGTCATCTTAGATACTGCTGCATTTGTCTCCTGCTCAACCTGACGCAGTGCTTCATTTGTCGCTGCTACGATCAGTCTTCCAGCATCTCAATGTCGTCCGGATCTACAACTTCTTCTGCAAGTTTTACTTTTGTTACTTCTCTTTTGCCGGATACAGTTACTTCTACTGCTCCGCCGCCTGCAGCTGCTGTGAACTCTTTTGTCTCAAGTTCTTTCTGCTGCTCTTCCATCTGACGCTGCATCTTCTGTGCCTGCTTCATCAGATTCGCCATATTTCCCGGCATTCCGCCGCCTGGAAATCCTCCACGCTTTGCCATGTCTAATCCTCCACTGTTATTTCCATATTTATTTTCTGTTCTATGTCCACAAATGTATCCTCAAAGTGTCTGCCCTCTTCTACATGACGGACATCCACCTCGACTTTCTTTCCAATCTTCTCTTCAATGAGCTGTTCAAGTTCCTGCACATGATCTTCTCTGCCAACCATATCTGCCGACATAGCATCTGGCAGTACAATCAGCAAGCGATTGTCACCACCAAGACTCAGTCTTGCTTTTTTAAGAAAGCCTCTGATCATACCTGACGCTTCATCTGCGATAGAACGGAAATTCTTCACCACTTCCTGCACATCCTCCGGAATTGCATTCGGCAGCTCCGGTTTCGCCTTCCTGCTTCCCGCAACGCCTGATCCGGATAATGACGCATCATCTCCATTCACGTAAACAACTCGCTGCGGCATATCTGCGGCTGCAGCAAGTCCTTTCTCTACTTTGTCTTCTACCGCACGGATTCTGTCCAGAAGTGCATCCTGACCAGTCTCCATCGCCGGAGTGCAAAGCTTGATCAGTGCAACTTCCAGAAGTACTCTCTTCTGCGTCGCATACTTCAGCTGACCGGAAAGTTCTGAGAATATACGGATATAACGCAACAGCATATCAAGTTCGATCATCTTTGATTCTTCCTTGAGCTGCAACATATTTTCCGTAGACACATCCAGCACGTCCTCTATATTATCAGAAGTTTTAACCAAAAGCAAATTTCTCAGATACCATGTAAAATCTGCGGCCAGCTGGGTCAGTTCACGTCCCTGCATAACCAGATCTTCCACGATATCAAGAACTCCGGCAACATCTCTTTCCAATACTTTCCGAAGTAGGCGGCTGAACACATCCGTATCCACCGCACCAAGTACTTCAAGCACATGATCATACGTCAGCTTCTGTCCCAGATAAAATGCAATACACTGATCCAGCAGACTGAGTGCATCACGCATAGATCCGTCTGCCGCCTTTGCGATATAGCGAAGTGCTTTTTCTTCCACTTCTACCTGTTCTGTCTGCATCAGATCACGCATACGGTCTGTAATTGTCTCAATGCTGATTCTCTTGAAATCATAGTGCTGACATCTGGAAAGAATCGTAATTGGGATTTTATGCACTTCTGTCGTCGCCAGAATAAAAATAACATACTCCGGCGGCTCCTCAAGTGTCTTAAGCAATGCGTTAAATGCTCCGATGGAAAGCATATGCACCTCGTCGATAATGTATACTTTATACTTACCTTCTGTCGGTCGATATGTCACTTCCTCCCGGATCTCACGGATATTATCAACACCATTGTTCGATGCAGCATCGATCTCGATCACATTCATTGAAGTGCCGGCAGCGATAGATTTACACATCTCACACTCTCCGCATGGACTTCCATTTACCGGGTGCTCACAGTTTACTGCCTTCGCAAATATTTTCGCAACCGTTGTCTTACCGGTTCCTCGCGTTCCGCAAAACAGATACGCATGTCCGATCCTGTTCGCCTTAATCTGGTTCTGAAGCGTTGTAACAATATGATCCTGTCCTTTTACATCTTCGAATTCAGAAGGACGGAACTTTCTGTATAGCGCCGTATATGACATGAATTACACCTCGTCTCCGAAGCTGATACCGATTGTTCTCGCTTCTTTGATTAGACCACAGTTCGGATCAACATATTTCAGCTTTCCTGCAACCTCTTCCAACGGAACTTTCACTGTCTCACCATTTCTCATGGCTACCATATATCCGTATTCTTCATTCAGGATCAATTCTGCTGCCTTCGCTCCGACTCTTGTTGCAAATACGCGGTCATAAGAACAAGGTGTGCCACCTCTCTGTGTATGTCCAGGAACTGTGATACGAACTTCCTTGTCTGTCTCTTTTTCAATCTGTTCTGCCAGTTCGTAAGCGATAGAAGGATATTTTCTGTTTGCCAGCTTCTCTTTGTATTCTTTCTTTTTCAGTTTTGCATCTTCTTTGGAAATCGCACCCTCTGCAACAGCAAGAATTGTAAATCTCTTACCTGCCTGTGTACGTTTGTCGATCACATTCTTGATTGCTTTAATATCATATGGGATCTCCGGAAGAAGAATTATGTCTGCTCCGCCTGCAATTCCGGCATGCAGAGTTACATGACCTACTTTGTGACCCATAACCTCGATAATAAATACACGGCTGTGGGAAGTTGCTGTCGTATGGATTCTGTCAATCGTATCTGTTGCGATATCAACTGCACTCTGGAATCCAAATGTCATGTCTGTTCCCCCCCACAGATCGTTATCGATCGTCTTCGGCAATGTCACTACATTGAGTCCTTCCTCACGAAGAAGATTTGCTGTCTTATGAGTTCCATTTCCTCCAAGAATAACGAGACAATCCAGATGAAGCTTATGATATGTGTGCTTCATTGCCTCCACCTTGTCTATTCCATCCTTATCCGGCACACGCATCAGTTTGAACGGCTGACGGGATGTACCAAGAATTGTTCCACCCTGTGTCAGAATTCCCGAGAAATCCTTTGATGTCAACATATTGAAATCCGAATAGATCAGACCTTTGTATCCATCTTTAAATCCATAGATTTCTACATCTTTGCGCTTGTTGCAAATTCCTTTTACAACACCGCGCATTGCTGCGTTAAGTGCCTGGCAGTCTCCACCGCTGGTCAACATTCCTATTCTTAACATAGCAACTCCTCCTATTACTCTTTGCACCTGTCTTAATCAGTTACTTTCTTTTCTTGTTTATAAGCCCTAAAAAGCAGTTGGTTCTTCTTTCCCTGCCGCCATTCCTGATATTCCATGACCGGCGGCTACCAACTGCTTTTTATTATACCTTATTTACAAATGCTGCTCAAGAAATTTTAGTTTTCGTTATGTTAAAAATTCTTCCAGAATCTGACGAATCGCCGCTTCTCTTTCTGCATTTCTTCCTGAATCTCGCTCCGAATCTCTATCTACGTCTCTCTCTGAATTTCCTTTCGGATTCCTTGCCGGCTCTACCGCTCTTGGTTCTCCCTCGATATTAATCGGCAGCTCCGTCCTCTCTGCTTTTGTTTTATTTCCATTCTGTAAGTTGTCTTCTCTGTGAATCTCTCTTTCCCCCCCTTTCTTTTCTTCCCACTCCTGCTTTCCGGTATTCTCTGCAGCGATCACATTCAATTCTTCTCTATCCGTAGTCCGCTGTCTCTTTACGTGAAATGCACAATTATTCTCAAGATAATCCACCATATACATCCTGACAGCATTAAGCTTGTACTGTTCGTCCGAAAGATGACTGATAACAAAAAGGAGTACCATCTCCGCTAATCCTGTTTCTATATATTGATACGCCGCATCTGAAAATCCATAAGTAATATAACATTCGAATGCACCAAGAGCTGCAAGAATTCCAACAAACCACACCGTCAGCAATTGCATCTGTCTCCAGGTATGAATTCCAAACAAAAAGCCTCTATATTCATAAATATATTTCTCCACAAATGCATTTGTATTCTCTACACTGTCATGCACCATACATGCATGTTCGTATTTTGCTCTTACGAGTTTTATCAGTCGGTGTGTACTCTTGGACATATTCCCCCCCGCCGCCTTCAGCATCTGATTCAATGTCTGCTGATTCACTGCTTTTGCCAGCACTCCGATTATGCCAGAAGCGCCATCAGATAATAGATGACTCTCGTGTTCACTGCCAGTTCTCTTAACATAGCAACCCCTCCTGGTTTTAAAAATATTGCACGTAACTGTTCGGGCCTCCCCTTCGTTACGTTTGTAGATATTATAAACCTGATTTTATATTCTGTCCGCATAAATCGTTCTACAGATTTCTACAGCAAAAATCAAAATTGTCGTATTGAGGAAAATTATGCTGAAAGATGTGAAAAGAAAAATTGTTTTTTTATATTTGATTTGCTATAATTCAAAAGGTAACTAAAAGATCTAAAAATTTAAAAGAAAGGATATCTAGATATGGATTATAGAACAAAAGGTGTCTGTTCCCAGAGCATTCACTTTGATATCGAAGATAACAAGATTCATAATGTTTCCTTCGTTGGCGGATGTAACGGTAACCTGCAGGGAATTTCCCATCTGGTTGAAGGAATGGATGTAGATGAGGCCATCTCACGCCTGGAAGGAATCCAGTGTGGATTCAAGAAAACTTCCTGCCCGGACCAGCTTGCTCAGGCACTGAAAGAAGCAACAGGAAAATAATTTAAAAAATGGCAAACTAATAGGGAAGGATCGCTACTCTTGATTCAATCCTTCCCTTCTGCCTACTAGTCCATGGACTGATTAACAGCCGCTTATGGTGATTATATGCTCATTTATTCAATTGTGGTGTATCAAGGAACAAGGCTCTCACTTTTATCTATTAGAATCTAATTTGTGAGTATCCGAGCGAACCACCGCGCAGCGGCTGTTAGGCCAGCCCACGGGCTGCATCTTCTGCCGTTGGTGTGGGAGGAAGATGCTTATGGGACTAGGATGCCGTTAGTTACAGAATAGGTTTCCTCTACAGGATCCTCCCCCATTCTCACAAAATGTTCAGCATGCACTCTGTAATAATATCCTCGGTCAACTTGAATAGATTTCGATGCAGCAACATAATAATCATTTTCTACTTTCTTGGAAAAAGCATCTATCTGATACCATTTATCATCCTTCTCATTGTACTGCTCCACATAAACAATAACTGCTACTGTATCAACAGTATGATTTGCTGTTGTTGCTCCGTATGTGTAAATTCGTTTTGTTCCTGCTTTTGTGATTGAACATTCCCCATCCATCAGATGTTCGCCACGCTCATCACTCTCCGGTGTATAGCCTGTTGATGAATCCGCTGAAGTTAAATAAGATCCATCAACAATTTTAACTTCACTATCATCTGCTTTAACACCTGTTACTGATACACACACCATAAAGCAAAACACCATAGCACTTGCTACCATTGACATTATTTTCTTACTTATCATAGAACTATCTTCCCCCTCTTTTGTTATTGTCCTCTAATAAGTAAACAACTGAGATTGAAAAAACTTACGCATTTTTACACAAAAAATAAATTTTTTAAAATTTTTTCAAATTCATCTTTCTTCATAACTCCCTTTAACTGATACTGAATCCCTTTGTCTTCAAATTCGGCTATATATCTTTTTTCTTTTTTATTTTTCACCTCATATTCTTTTACATTAATTTTTCTTTCTCCATTCATCACAATATACTCATCTAACAATTTATCAACTGCTTTCTGTCCCAAAGAAGAATCTTTAGAATTCATATACATTGTGTACCGAATGATTTCATTTTCATATTTATAAAATAACGTTGCTCTTCTTTGATCTCCGTCTATTGTATACCTTGTTAATACCATATCTTTTGGTTTATATTCTATACGAACCCAATAATCTCCGATCACCTTGGCGATTTCTTTATCAAGCTCTAATACTTCAAAATCTTTCGTTTCCATCGTCTCCATATTCTCAACATCTACATAAGACAAAGTTTCATCCCCTGCCTCTTTATTCCACAACGTCTTCCAATACGACTTACTCCCCCCCACACTTGTCATCACACTTCCGCACACCAAAATCAGCACTGCTGCCAGTGCTCCGATTACAAGCTTGCTTTTCTTCTTTTTGCGGACGACTTTTTTATGCCTCTTGTCGTATTCGTAATCCTGAATCTTATTGAAAAGCTCTTTTTCCATCTCATCAGACACTGTAATGTCATCTAGAGATTTGTCCTTACGGACTTTCTTTTCAATCTGTTCAGCTTCTTTTTTCATTTCATTTTCCAATGATAATTTTTTCAGTTTTTTCATTTTCTTTACCTTATTCTCTCCAGTTTGTGTGTCCCGTTTTTCTTGACATTTTTTCAAATAAGGGTAATATGATGCTATAAGGCTAGTGTTCTCAATTTACTTCGAACAGTAGCACTCTACACTAAATCTGGAGGTTAATTTATGAAGCGAATTATATTGACCGGCGGCGGTACTGCCGGACATGTCACTCCGAATATAGCCCTGATTCCAAAGCTTAGAGAATTAGGCTATGATATTCAATACATAGGTTCTTACAATGGAATTGAAAAGGAACTGATTGAACCTTTTGGAATTCCATATCATGGAATTTCTTCTGGAAAGCTGCGCCGTTATTTCAGTCTGCAGAATTTCACAGATCCATTCCGTGTGATCAAAGGCTTTGGTGAAGCCCGTAAGTTAATCAAAGGCTTAAAGCCTGATGTTATTTTTTCTAAAGGCGGATTTGTTTCGGTTCCAGTTGTTCTTGCTGGAAAGCGATGCAAAGTTCCGGTCATTATTCATGAGTCTGATATGACACCTGGCCTGGCAAATAAACTGGCAATTCCATCTGCTGTCAAAGTCTGCTGTAACTTCCCGGAGACGTTAGATGCTCTTCCGGAGGGAAAAGCTGTTCTTACCGGTTCTCCGATTCGTCAGGAACTTCTTACTGGTGATAAGGATGCTGCCAGAAAGATGTGTGGCTTTACAGATGAAAAGCCTGTCATTCTCGTAATCGGCGGAAGTCTTGGTGCTGTAGCTGTCAACGAGGCGGTACGTGCTGCCCTTCCTGAACTGCTGAAACAGTTCCAGATCATCCATCTCTGCGGAAAAGGAAAGGTTGATGATTCTCTGAAAGAAATCAAAGGCTACTGTCAGTTTGAATATATCAAAAACGAACTGCGTGATCTCTTTGCTCTTGCAGATGTTGTTATCTCACGTGCCGGTGCGAATGCAATCTGTGAACTGCTTGCTCTTAGAAAACCGAATCTTCTGATTCCGCTTTCTGCCCGTGCAAGCCGTGGCGATCAGATTCTTAACGCACATTCTTTCGAACGTCAGGGATTCAGTCTTGTAATCGAGGAAGAACAGCTTACGAATGCAACGCTTTTGGATGCAGTTCATAACCTGTACGAAAACCGTGAGCAGTTCATAAATGCAATGCACAATTCTGGACAGCAGGATCCGATTGCTACTATTATCGGCCTCATTGAAGAAGCTGCCACAAAATAGTGTAGTTCATCTACCAGCAACACTCTTCATAAAACTACAGTATTCAAAAAGATACCGGGAAACTATCAGCACCACTGTTCCTTATACACTTTTTCTTTGTACATTGAACAGTAAACATTTGGTTTTGCTCTTAGTCTTCCCGGTTCATTTCTTCGTACTCCGTTCCGTACTTTTTCTTAATCCATTTCTTTGCTCTGTGCAGAAGACTATGAAGCACTTCGAGTCGAATGCCCATTAATTCTGCTGCTTTTGCCTGAGGCATCTCCATGTAATATACAAGAACAATGGCATCGTACCATCTTTCATTCTTTTCCATCAAATTGGTGAAAATCTTTTCATGAAGCTCTAATCTTTGTTTCTGAAGATCATCTTCCAGAAATTGTTCCTCTGCACTGTATACCTGTGCTTCATATTTCTCGGTATCCTCTTCACTGTCCCAATTCTCATCAATCTCGAAAATCTCCCGGCTATGCTTTTTCCTGTAATTTAATGCCGCATTTTTTGCCGTTGTAAACAGCCATGAAGAAATATTTTTCTTCTTCATGCTGTCATATCCCATATACAGTTTCAGAAAAGTGTCTTGAGTAATATCTTCCGCTGCACTATAACTGCCTGAATAAGTATATGCCGCTTTTAGAATGAGATTTTTATATTGTTCATAAATCTCATTGAATTCGCGATTTTCTGTTAACATATCTTCTCCAGTACTATTTTAATTTTTCAAGTATCTCTTTCTTATCTTCTTCTGTAAGTTCTCCCATATGCCATCCGAGACCTACATTGTCATTCTTATATCTTGGGATTAAGTGCATATGGAAATGGAATACCGTCTGTCCAGCTGCCTCTTCGTTGTTCTGAACGATATTATAACCATCACATCCAAGTACATCTGTCATCTTTGTAATCATCTTTTTTGCCAGGCAGATTGCTTTTGAAGCTGTTGTCTCGTCAATATCATACAGATTGCGGTAATGATTCTTCGGAAGGATCAGCGCATGTCCTTTTGATGCCGGTCCAAGATCCAGAATTACTCTGAACTCCTCATCCTCATACAATGTTGCTGACGGAATCTCTCCATTTGCTATTTTACAGAAAATACAATTATCATCTCTCATGATCTTTCCTCTTTCCATTTTATTTTATCTGTAGTATAGACCATTTTTCAGAAAAAGAGAATACATTTTTTAGACAACAGGTCGAAAAAAGGTCGAAAATAGTCGAATGATTTTTATTGAATGCTGTTTTCGGTGGTGCTACACTCTTACCGAACTCAAGAAAATCTAACTATTAGGAGTAAGTATTATGTTAACAAATATCGATCTTGAAAAAATGAACCACCTGATGGAAACAAACAAAGATGCAAAAGAGATTATCACACAGCTTCTGAAGAACCATGATGCTGCTGTTGCTACAATTGCGCATGAGATCCGCAATCCTATGACGGTTCTTTATTCTTCCATGCAATTAATGAGCTCTCTTTATGCTGAAACTGCTAAAGGTTCCTGTGTCTGGGAAGAATGCATGGATGGCGCCAGACATATGTGTGATTTGCTGGATGATCTGACAGAACTCAACAACGGAAACCAGTTAAATCGTGCTTCCTTTCCTCTCGGACATGTTCTTCGCAACTCTGCTGTTCTGTTCGCCATGTCTCTCAACTTTGAAAAATCAAAGATTGAGATGACTTCCAGTATTGATAAGAATATAAAAAGGTTCAATGGTGATCGCACCAAATTAGAGGAAGTCTTCTTAAACATACTTACAAATGCCAAAGATGCTCTTGCCGATTGTAAGTATGCCCCCCCACGTCTGCAGTTTCGTGCAAAGAAGCTTGACGATAAAATCCTGATTCAATGTCAGGATAACGGCTGTGGTATTCCGACTGAAATTGTTGATAAGCTTTATGAACCATTCTTTACGACCAAAGAAAACGGTACTGGTCTTGGTCTCGCAGTTTCCAAAAGAATCATTGAAGCACATAATGGAACAATCGACATTACATCTGACCATACCAATGGAACAATCGTATCGATCACACTTCCTGCGTAAAATATCAGATATCGTTAATATCAGATACCGTTAGGATCTTTTGATTTTTTCTTCGATAGGTTAGCAGCGCTGTCAGGAAACCGCAAATCAATCCGCCTACGTGAGCCAGATTATCTACGCCTGTACTTGTAAATCCAAAATAGAGACTCAGTACAACCATAATCAGCATGCCTCTTCCTGACAGTGTTCCCAGCCTTCCCCTGTTCGCAAATACAATCCAAAGCAACCCTCCCATTAGTCCGAAAATTGCTCCCGATGCCCCCCCGGCAGATACAATCTGTCTGTCGTTCATGGTATTCCAGTACAAAGACAGCAGATTACCACCTATTCCACTGATAAAATAACAGAGCAGAAACCGAATTTTACCGGCCTCTTTTTCAAAAATCGATCCAAGTGCCCACAAAAGCACCATGTTATTTAATAAATGTGAGATTCCAAAATGCAGAAAAAGACTGGTAAACAGCCGATAGTATTCCTGATTTTCTATAATATATGGTTCATACATTGCTCCATGCTGCAACATAAAATAACCATCCTCAGTCCGTCCGATCATCGTAAGAACAATAAACACCAGAATATTGATTCCTATCAACGTGATCGTCATTATTTCTTTTGGTCTCTCTTTCATTCTTTCTGACTCCCTTTTGACTTCTATGATATGTTTTTGAATCTGCGTATACTATACCACATCCCATATATCATTCATAGTCATCAGCTTCCGTTATCAGATCTTCCCATTCTCCCCCCATTTTCCAGACTTAAAGCGTTTTGCAAATTTCTTGATCGGACCATATCTCTTTTCTTCCATCACTGCATAATTCTCTCTCGCCTTGTTATAATAGCTGTTTTCCTGTACCTCAATGTTTTGATTTTCTTCCATTTCTCTTCTGTCTTTTTCTCTCTTACTTTCTTCTCTGATCTTCTCTTCTTTGAACTTTTCTTCCCTGTTTTTTGCTTCTTCCTCATACTGCTGCAGTATGCTTTCCAGATCATACGTTTCTTTTAGCGTTTCTTTGTGAAGCATACAGGCAAGTTGAATACTCTCCAAATCCTGATAATCAACTTTCCTTACAAAATACTCCGTCAGCTCATGATAAGACACCTGCCAGGTCTTCTCATTCTCTGGAAAAAACAGAAAAAATAGTTTTCATTCTTTTCGAAAATATATTTTTCTGAAAGCACCAGATAATTTGGTTCTAACATATAATCTTTCATTTTTTCCATAACACTGAGAAATTGTCTTGTCAGTTTTAATATCTCTTCTGCTCTGATATCTTTATTTTTATAATACGTTTCCAACGACTGTGCATGCCCTGTATGATAATAATATCTACTTGCACCTTCCATTCCACATCCACTTACTCTCAATAATCCGGGAATCCGATTATTCTTAAGCATCCGCATCTGATAATTCTCCCGATACGGTTGTACGCTGTCTATTATGATTTCAGATTCTGCCACTCTGCTCTGCTGATTTGTCTTTTTTTCTTCCATCTGATTTTCTTCTCCCTTCACTTTTTCAGCTTTACAGAAATCTATTTTTTCCATCTGACTTTTTCTTCTGGTTTCACCTTCGTTGCACGTTGTATCAGATGAATCTTCATTCGTCCTTTTGATGCAAAAACTTCTACCTCTATTTTCTTCCCTGATAGATCAACTCTGGTTGTTATATTTTCCAGAAAAATCAATTTTCCACTCGTCCTTTCTCGGAAAAAAGCATCCAGATCTGCGTCTTCTATCTTTTTCCTGTCCATTTCAACTCCTGTCACAGCCGTTTCCGCTGCCGCTGCGTTTAAAATTGCCTTATCATGAAAGTAAAAAATGATCGTGATGAGCAGAAAAAATAGAATTAAGCAAAAAGGAATAAGGTAAGACATCTCTACCACTGTACTTCCTTTCACGTATTTTTTCGTATATTTTTCAGTAAACTCCACCAATCATGCCTCCCAGATAAGCAACTGTCAGAAATGGAATAAATGGAAATGAATTTTTTCTTGTATACTTCTTTCGTGCGATCATAATTCCTCCGTAAACAGATGCGATCAGAAATGCAGCAAACAGAATCCAAAGAAGATTCCATCCCCCCAGATAAAATTCCAAGGATCAAAATTAATATGCTATCTCCGTAACCAAATGACTCTTGTGTGAACCAACTAAAAAAAAGAAATACACCTCCACACAATCCACCGGCTACCATCATCCTGAGTTCTCCTTTGCTACATAGTACCTGACATAAAACTGCAATCGCAAGCAAAATCAAAAGACTTCTTACACTTACTTTCTTCCAACGAATATCTATCACAGACAAAATCAACAGATACACTGCTATAATAGCTTGAAAAAACATCCATAGATTTTCCCTTCCATTTTGCCCGAATACATTCATTATTTTGCACATTTAGAACATCCTCCTCTTCCTGCTACTTCGCTTTTATGAACTGCACGTATTGTTCTCTTCAGAGAACTGCAATTCAATGAGTTGTGATACCGGTTTCCATAACTGGTAATATATACACCATTCATTGCCTGTCCATAAACACATTGCTCACATTTATGGTATTTTCCTCCACCTTCATTTCTCATATTTTGTAATTCTGAGTATTGAACATATTGAATAGATAATTGAAGATAGCTGCACTGATAATCTGAATGCCATACTGTTCCTTTTTCTGTGATATAGACAATCTGTCCGTCTTCATTTCCCTTTCTATCTTTTTGATAACCATTCCATGCACTGACTTTAAACTCATCTTTCAACTTCACCGAAGGACTTTTCATTAATGGAACCGGAATCTTTATCTTGTACTCGATAACAACATTTATCTCTTCTGTTCCCGGAATCCAATAAGACTTCCAGCAACTGATAGCTGATGTACCACCATTCAGAATACTTCTCTCAATTCTTTCTTCTCCAATCAGATTCACCAAATCTGATTTTAATTGAATTGTATTCAATACAGGAAGGACAGCCGTTGACTCTGCTGCCTGTTTGGCTGCATCACTTCCTGCTGCATGGATGCAGCCTCGTATACTCTGGATTTCAATTAAAAAAATCAAACTTAATACTGCAAACATAAAGAGGGGGAACTGCAAATGCAGCTTCTATTGTTACACTTGCTCTTACCCCCCCCGGTGCAGATGCCCTTTCTCTTGTTGGACTGGTATTTTTTACCTGTTTATTTGACATCGCAGCTTTTCCTTTCTAAAGTGTGTGGGTTTCCTGCAAGAGGGATTGCAGGATTCTGAGTGTACGTTTTGGGGGGGTGTACAAAAGAAGGTCTGAAAGGGCATCTGCACCGGGGGGGATAATTCTGGCTTCATTCATATCCGAAATAAACCGGATATTGGTAATTTAGATTTTTATAAACGATTATCTTATTCTGTATTTCTAATTTAGTCACACATTGATCTGCCTGAAACAAAATATGTTTGGAATGGAATGCCTCTTCTACACAATCTAAAGTCCGCATTGTAATTTCCGGCACTGATTTCAAAAAGAGAAACATCCTGATATAATCGGAATATCCGACTCCTTCTCCGGAATCATTTCCCCCTTACACTTCCACCATCTGTCAGAAGAAGTGGCAGCTGTGACAGAGAAACAACCCATTTATCTGCACTTTTTACCAGTGGAACTTTTCTTCCATCCAAAAGACAACGAAGATCCATAACACTTTCTCCTCCTGCCCACGCAACAAGTATCATCTGTTTCAAAGCTTCTACCGCTTCAGGCATCAGTAGTAGTGCAGATATTGTCACAGCCAGCGCTTCTGCCTCTGCCACTCGTCCCATATCCTTTGCCAGACAACTATAATTTCCTGATATTCTCAGAAGAAAAAGACGAAATAACACGGATTCCAGATTTTCTTTATCTGATCCTTTTCCTTGTAGAATATATTCCAGTTCGTATGCTAAAGCATCCGAACGATCAGACTGCCATTCCTTCTCTCCACTCTCATCCGTTCCTTCTGATTGTTCTGAATCCTGCCGAAATGCATAGCCGAATGTTTTGAGAAGATATTCGTTGTACAGAAGTTTCTCCGTTGTCTGATCAAGTCCTTTTCTTGTTGGAAATGTCCCATATCCTTTTTTCAAAGTTCTCTTTGATGCCTGCCCCCCCGACAAATCAACACTCTTTTCAGATACTTTTTTCCTTTCGGAATCACAACAGAAAGAATTCCTTCTTTTTTTATCTTTTGCATAATACGAAACGGATTCTCCTCATCTGGCAGACTTGGACCTTCTTCCACATCTTCTCCTTCCGTTTGACTGCCGGATGCGTCAAGACTGTCATTCACCCGTTCCATTGCATCTGTCATTTCATCTGTTTTCTTTTCCATATCAGATTCTTCTGTCTCTGTCTGTTCCCATTTCTCTGTTGTTCCGGTAAACTTTTTAACCAGATCCATTCCATACCTTTGTTCCATATAAGCCAGCACTTGTTCTCGAAATGCCTGTCCGGATTGATCTGTCAAATACTGAATTCCCTTGATTTGATGATCTGTAGAACCAGAATTGTAATAATGCAAACGCTGGATCAGATTTTCTTCTTCATAATTTCCTGTCCTGTAACCAAGATCAATTCCCAAAACATGATATTGTTCCATAAGTTCCTGATGATATTCTCCGAAAACGGAATAGATTGCTCGATCTGTGTCAATTCTGCTGAGATTTTTTGATCCTTGAATCACAGCAGACTCTAGAATTCCAAAGATAAATGAAAGTAACAAAGTAAATGATAAGCTTAAAAATACAGTAATTTCGCCTTTTGCGGACCACATGCTATATGCCGGAGCTTTCTGATGTCACTTTCTCAAAAATCGTAGTGATCAAACTAATCAACTGTTCTTTAAAAATCAACAGAAGCGCAATTAATATAACCAAAATTAAAACCAGTTCAATTGTTGTGATTGCGGCAACATATTTCTTATCTTTATTTTTTCTTATCAATAATTTTCTCATCTTGTATCTCTCCTTCTTTTCTCTCTTTTTCTCAAATCTGAATCGTCAAAAACGCTGGAACAGTCACGATCACGAACACGACTGCAACATAAGAAACAACGGTATCATCAACTTTGTTCCTGCCTCTTCACCAAGTTTCTTTGCCATATTTTTCCGTTCCTCAAAAGCTTCCTGCGCCTCTCTTTGTAACAGATTCGTCAATCCCTTGGTTCCTTTTCTTAAATTCTGACTTAAAAGCATTCCGAACTTTCGGTAAACCGGACTTTCGCACCTCCTTCCAAATGCCTCGTAGCATTCACTTTCCGGTCTTCCATTCTTCAGTTCATTCATTGTATATCTCATCTCTTCATACACTGTTCTTTCTCCAAGATAGTGTTTCTCTTTGTCATATTCTTTTACAATTTGGATCCAGGCTCTTCTCACTGTCATTCCTGCCCCCCCTATATACAGACTGAATTTATTGATCAGCTGCGGATAATCAAACTGCATCTGCCTGATTTCTTTCTTTTGTTGTTCTTTCTGCTTTTGTTTCTCTGCTGTAAACTGGAATACAATCATCACTCCGCCAAGCAAAAGAATTCCAAATGCTCTCATTTCCTTCACAGGCTTCCAGGATAATTTTCTTCCATCTACCTGATCTGGCAATATCAGGTAATCCTTTTCCCGCTGTTCCTGATCTGCTTTTTCTACTTCCTGGGATATCTTTTTCAGAACACCTTCCTTCTTTGACAACGGTGTGGAAAACAGGTGTGCATAAAATTCACAGGACATTTTTTCCTCATCATATCGAAGGACAGCGGTTAATTTGACGAGTGTTCCTTCTTCCGTCAGCTTCTCCTGCTTTAAAACACCTCTGCTGTTCATAACCTCGTAGTTATCAAGTTCCCATGACACGCTGATTCCCGTATGTGGAATTTCCATAATAAGATTCAGGTCTGACCTGACCTCATCCAGACTTTTGTTTTCACCAAGGATCTGAGCCGGAAGTTCTTCTGCCGCCTTAGAAAGCTGTTCTCTAATCTCTTCTTTTGCATACTTCTTTTCCGAAATCTGAACCTTCATCTTCTCTTTCCACTCGCCTGTCTCCATCTGGATTTTTTCTGTCTTTTTTCCTTCTCCCTGTCCTTTTCTTTCCAAAATCCGGTTTCCATTTTCATCCTGTGCTAATTGACGATGATTATCTGTGACATACACTGCACTAAACATTACGATTGACAATAAAAGAACGATTCCGGCCTTTTTATAGATTCCATATTTTCCTTTGTCAGGCTGAAGTACTTTTTTCCACTTCTTGTTAAATCTCAATCTGTAGAATCCTCCTTCCAAACCTGTATGCTCCAAGATAAAGCACAAGACAAATGCTCATTACGATACATCCGGTCCATGTACCATACAGGACACTTAAGAATTCACCAAATGTCATCTTCATGTAGAGAATCATTATAAATGGGATTACGCTCATGATTTCAAATTCCAGCTTTTTCGCAGCCAGCATGGTCTGTATCTCACGTTCTGTATCGATCTTCTCTCCGATTGTTCTGGCCGCATCTCTGATAATTGCAATTGAATCCCCCCCACCACTGACCTTAGCTGCTGCATAAACTGTAATAAAATTCGTCACATCCTCCTGCTTTACTTCAGCCGCAAATTCATTCAATACGGTTACAACTGACAGATTCAGATCCAGCTTCCTTACCATCTGACCATATTCTTTTCGAATCCTTGTATTCGCATCATACATTCCGATCAGATCACGATTTGTTTCCCTGATTGCATTCTCTACAGAATATCCTGCCTTAAGTGCCCTGCCATTGTCTGAATACTATCTCTGAACTGCCTCCTGAATTCCTGTTCTTTTCCGATTGCTTTCTCTTCCATCCACTCCTTCATGTATAAGAACCATAACGGGAACAGGAGAATTGCCGGAAGTATCGATTCATAAAACAAATACAAAATCAGAAGAAATCTCACCGTACATTTTATGATTCCGACAGTATATTCAGATGGTGTGATATCCTGCAGCCAGGAGTTTTTCTTTATTCGTGATTTCATTTTTCTTCATAAGGCATCCCTGTATCTTTCCATTCTTCATCCCCCCCTCCTCCTTAAATTCATAAAGAACCTTTGTCTGGATCCTTCCATCTTCATAACCTTCCACTTCTACAATCTGCAAAACCTTTCTTGTCTTATCTCGAAGTCTTCCAAGATGAATGATAATATCAAGTGCCGATGCAACTTGTCTTTGAATTGCCTGTAACGGAAGATCAATCCCCATCAGCATCATTGTTTCCAGTCTGTGTAACATATCTGTTGGATTATTGGCATGTCCCGTTGACATTGAACACTGTGACCATTCAACATAGCCTTTATATGGACTCCCTATGCCCTCATCATGCATAAATGCAATATCTGTACATAATATACAATGTATATAACGTTATTATCTTGCCATTTCACAGCTGCAAAAAGAAAAGAGAGCCTTTCACAGCCCCCCTTTCATATCGACTTTCTCATTCATTTGTCATACTCAACAGTTTGTCAACCAATGTCTCTAAACTTTTTCCCAAAAATGGGATAAAGTTTGGTATTGCACCAAATCCCATCCCAATTATTATCATTCGACCACATTCTCTTGCAGATTCCAATGCAAATCCATAACTCAAAACACCTGTCAGAATAAATATAATTGATAAAAAGTAAAGCAAAATATTTCCCAGCATCATCGGAATTTTTAATAACCAGCGAATCAATGTCATTACTGCAAGAATCAAATATAAAAACACTTTTATTATGTACTTGACCAACATTTTTAATCCCTCATTTTTTATCTTTCCAGACTGCAAGAACCTTGCCATCCAGACTTCCACTTTTGCTATCCGGACTGCAAAATTCTTGCTATCCATTACAGATCATTATCCTTTCGTGTATATCATTTCCGTCAAAATCATCTCTTCTGCATCATGATAAATGCTATTCATCCTTCTTGTCCATTCCATGTTGTCCTGCCTTTTTAATTTCTCTGTAATTCCTTGTTTCTCCATCATCTGTTTTACTAATTGTTCTTCCCTATCCCTTGCTTCTGCATCAATCTGATTCAAATGCTCGACAAGTGTTCCTTGTAACAACAATATTTGATATTTTGCCTTTCTGTGTTCCTGTAAATAGCTTTTACGAAGCATCCCATATTTCCCATAAGTTGGTTCGATATCTGCAAGTGCCAATTCCGGCAAATAATAATCACCACATAACATATAAGTAAGTCCATTTTTCTCATCATAAATTTCGTTCTGCATAAAATATTCTCCTTTTCTTTCTATAATTGGTCGTACATCTTCAACAGTGTTTCCTTTTTCATTTGACTATATTTCACTTGTAATTCTTCATATTTTTTCTGAAGATTTTCATATTCATTTTTCGGAACACTATCGGATAATTTCTGTTCTAAACTCTTAATCCGTGCTTCCTGTGCTTTTGCAATAGCATCGCTTTTGGGATTTTGCAATATCATTCCCTGTTGCTTTTCCTTCAATTCCATCATGAACTGTTTTACATTCGGATTATTATAGAAAAAACCTCTGGAAAGTCCTGTTAGTTTTGTAAGTTCAGCAACTGAAATTTTTATATTTTTTCTATACATTGTTTCAATAGCTGTTATTGCTGTTTCCGTCATTTCCGCACTTCTTTCTTTTGCCAGTGCTACCATTTTATCGTGTTTCTGCATTTTCCTTTTCCCTCCTGTATTGTGCTAATAATTCATTCATTTCATCTCGTACAGCCTTTGTATCCTCCGCTAATGCTTCGTTTCTTAACCGCCGATAATGTGGTATTGTTCGAGTATCCTTATGCCCCCCCAACAGCCTTGCAATGCTATCATCATCTAATTTCATCTCTGTAAGTTTTACTCCAAAAGTATGTCTAAAACGATGTGTACGAAACTCAAAATAATTTCCATTATCATCCCTGATATCATTTTCATAAATCATGATATTTACATGATATTTCAGCATTGAATCTGTATATAATTTTCCATTATCTTGCAGAAAAATATATTCTGAATCTGGATGCTCCTTTTCTGAAACTTCTATTGCTTTTCTAATCAATTCTACCAGCTGATCGCTGACTGGTCTTTTGTATTTCCTTGTTTTCTGCTGGAGAATAGTTATAAAATAATGCCCCCCCGATTTCTCAGATAAGCAATCCCTTCGCAAAGTCAACGTATCCTCTATTCTTGTACCGAGCATTTGATGTATTATTAAACATCTGCCTAACTGTGGCTTTAATTTTGTTAATGCACAATTAAATCTCCTGATTTCTGCATCTGAATACGCTTCTGGTAAGGCGTTGTCATATGCTCTGCAATCACTGGACAGAAAAAGGTTGCATAACTTTTCTATTTCCAGTTCACGCCCAATTTCATCCAGCAGATTATCCAAAACCGACAGTTCTGTCGTGTAACTGACTGATGTAAGGCCTGTATCCGTTTTTATATAAACCAAATAATCTTCTATCATATCCCTGCTAATTTCTGTAAAATGCTTTACTTCTGGAAAACGATCATACATGAAACTAGCAAACCGACGGAATCCACGCAATTCGCCTTTTATACTACCCATTGCTTTTGTCTGGCAGTGGCTATACAATATTTTCTTTATTATCTCTTTAAATTCTTTCTGCCTGATCTCACGAAAATCTAATCTATATCTTCCCCGAATCGGATTACTCCTTGGCACAATATCTAACTTTCTCATATCCCATACATCTTTTTCATTTTCTGGAATATCTGCTGTTTTACACTTCACAACATACTCATAATACATTTTCAAAAAAGAAACCTGAGCGCTACTTTGTTGCTCAACATTCCGCCTATCCGGTCTATTTCTTCTAACGTACAGCGCCAATCCTTTTTTATATAAAAATGCTTTATAGCTTCTCTCCAGTTCTTCCCATTTTTTATCAGTGATGCTACTACAACTCGTACACTTCTCATTCAGAAATTCTTTCAACAGATCAAATCTGTAAATATCATTTACTGCTGTTGATAATGATAAACGTCTACATCTATCATCGATATACCCATAAATCTCATCCTGTATCTTTTCATTATGAATCTCTGATATGTAGTACACCCTGTTTTCCTTCCATTTCAACCCAGCCAACTGTTTTTCTGTAGCTTGTTGATAACAGTCATAAGAAATCAAATTAATATTACCTTTCATCATCTTCTGCTCCTTTCAATTTAAATGACTGATTTTTTGAAAAATATTTATCTTCAGCCGATACAATACGTTCCGGCATGAAATCAATGTACTGTTTTGTCATATTCTCACTTGAATGTCCCAGATAATCTCGTACCCCTTGTATAGAAACTCCATTTCCGTACATTGAAGTTGCAAGGTTATGTCTGTAATCGTGTGCTCTAAAAATATAATCTCCGCAGGCAATCCCACGGACCTTACACTCCCGAATCATCTGATTTGAAAATGTCTGTCCATTAAATGCACCACCTTTTTTATTCTTGAATAAATACTCCCCCCCATTTTTTATTCCGTACTTTTTTTCATAATCGTTCACCAGTTCAACCAATAAACTGGGAACAGGAATGACTTTTTCCCTCCGCATTTTGCTTTGATATATGCGCATCCAATTCTCATTGCCTTGTGAATAAAAGGCTCCCGATTTTATTGTACAAACCTCGCTTTTCCTAATTCCTGTACAAAACAAAATCAAATACATCAACTGTAAATGCTCTGGGAATGCCGGCAGCTCCTTAATCAGATGAGCAATTGTTTTTTCTGGAACACTTCTTTCATTGTGTTCTGGAAAACCTTTTTTTAAAAATCGTTCCGGATAAAACTTCAACACTTCAATATTTTTCATTTTCAAAAACTGTAGAAATGTATGCATATGAGTGATATGTCGGTTAAAAGTGGAATATTTAATATCGGACTCATTCAAAACAGATACATAATCCGCTATATCTTGTATCTCCAGTTCAGTTACTTTCTTACTCTGTCCATCCAGATATTTTAAAAATTGTGAAATAAAACATATTGTATTTCGGATATTTGATAAAGACAGATCAGATATCCCGACTAAATATTTTGCGTATAATTGTAAATACCAACGATTTTCTTTTTCGTAAATATTAATAAATGAAAGGCTTTTAACAGGTGAACTGGCATTGATTCTTGATTTATCAAACTGAAACCTCTCCATATACCAGATACACGCTCGCCAATTTGTCTCTGAATCTGTCAGAAATAACGTTCTTCTCGCAAACTCAACAATCTTAGAAGCCTGTTTTTTTATAATTTCCGACTCCTTGTTTAAATACAGATAAAATCTGTTTTCGTCTGCCTGTTCCATTTCTTCAATATCATCTATTCCGTACTTATCGCAAAACCGTATAAGTGCTTTTAATGGTTCTAAAAAATATCTTCGATGTCTTTGTACCTTATCCATATTCAGAATTTCACACAGCAATATTTTTGTCTGTCGCACCAACTGTGATGAATGTATCCTCGTTAAGTCCCATAACAAATCATTCTTATCAACCACCTGACGGAAAGATTGTGCTTTCTTCTTATTGGGGGGACATACAGCAAAAACAATTTGTCTTGCTTAAAAAACTCCTGTTCTACAGAGAAGGGCTTTCCTTGTGAATAGACATCCGGCATATTTTCTATTTTTAAACGATCAAATAAGCTCAGTAATTCCGCTTTATATTTTTCTGAAATATCCTCTTTTTCAAGAGAATCCATATACATTTTTCTCGTTTCATAGTTAATATCTGCAGTACACTGTATATCTGTATACTGAAAAAATTTGTATAACCGGTTATAGTATTTTGCTTCTCCAGTCGTAACTAAAGATATTTCTTCCTTTAATTTCTCAGATATTTTTTCCTGATATAACTTCGGAACAATTTTTAATACTGCCAAGGTAATCCCTCCTTCCTTTTACAGAAAATCTGCAATTTGGTATAAATCTTCATTATTTGAGTAGTATTGATCTGTCGCTTCTATCAATCGTTCATTATTTTCACCCAAGTATTTAATGGTAGTTTCAACTTTCTTATGCCCCCCCAAGGCAAAACGAATGTCATTCAAATCCCATCCTTCTTTTCTTCTTTCCTCCGCAAAATAGTGTCGGAGCTGATGCGGATGGGAATTGATATCCGTTCTTTTGGATAGTCTTTTCAACATGCTATACACAGAATCCGCATCTAATGGCTCTCCTTTGTTTTTTCCAGTTAATTTTGTAAATAGATACTCCGAGTTCATCAGACTTTTTCGATTATCAGAAATGTACTTAACCAAGAACTCAAAAGTTGTATTACTTAACAAAGCCATTCTATATTCTGCATTTTTTGCTCTTGCCAAGTTGGTATTGGATTCACGATACCTTACCCGAACCGTCCTTCTTTCAAAATCAATATCTTCGGTATAATGGATTCCTAGAATTTCCCCCCCTAATCTAAGACCGGTTTCTGCCATCATTGCTATCAGCAATTGATCTCTATCATTCGTACAGGCATTTATCAGCTCCTGTATTTCTTCGGATGTTATTTCTTCCAGATTAGGTTCTTCTTCTTTGAAGAAACCTTTAAACGAATTCACTGCATTTTGATGATTTACTCCCATACTGTCAAAATATGATACTTTTTTTACTCGTAAGACTTTAAGCATTGGCAAGACATCTTCCAGTGCCAAAAACTGGTAGTATCTGAAGACTGCACCAAGATACATATTGCAGGTCTTATTGCTCGTCTGTGTATTATGCTCAGTATGCTTTCCACTCTTAACCCAATACAAGAAATCAATAAAATGTTTATTCTGCTCTGAATAAGATAGCAATGTAATCTCATCCAATCCTATCGTTTGCTCCTGCAGAAAATTGTAATAATATGAAAGTGCGAAAGCTGCGGATTTTACAGTATTCGGAGAAGCATTAATCTGATCCAGATGCTTCAAATACTTTGATGGAAGGATTTCAATTTCTTCAATATCAGAAATAATCAAAAAACGTGGTCTATTATCTTTCAAAACCGAAACAACCCTATATTTCAATCCACAGCCCTCCTTCCTTTCTTTTTGATTTGTTTGACTTCTTTGACTTCTTGATTTACATTATACGCAAAGATGTCAAAATGTCAATTACGTTTTTGACTTCTTTGACTTTTACACGAATATCAATAAAGCATTTTTTGATTTCTTTATGTTTTAAATTGATTTTTAGGGATATAATTGATAAGATAAAACACAAGAAGTCAATTTATACAAAGTCAAAGAAGTCAAGAGGAGATTTGAATGAACGAATTTATATCAAATTCAGGCACACTAATAAATCCTGACAGCGTTTACGATCAGGAAAGATTTATCAATATACTTCAAATCATTTTACAGAAAAAAACACAAAAAGAATTATCTGAACAAACAGGCTTAAATAATGCAACCATTTCACGAATGCTCAACGGTGCCCGATCTGGAAGACCATATAAAAGCACTATTGATAAAATTGCAAAAGCCATTGATGATCCAGAACTTATCCAAGAATTATATGATGCAACGGGATATTCTTCTAAGAAAATACGGGAACGAAAAAAGATAATTGCAGACAATGGATTTTCTCTGGATCTCTCTACTGTTCAGGTGCATGAAAAGTTTTTTTCCACCTTAATGCGTGGACTTTCCATGATGACAAGTCTGCATAAAGTTGAATGGACAATAAAATCTGGAACGCCCAGATCATACGATTATTTAATTGAATTAAAAGAGGGAAATATAGATTATTGGTATATTAGATATGTAGATAGAATTACTTCTGATGAAGAAAGAATAAAAGCCTTAACTGCCATTTATGGAGAATTTGCAAAATTGAAATTGGGCGGAAAAATCAAAGTTTCTTGCGCCACTCCTTCTTATGAAGATTATGATTATTTTGTTACAATTCCACCATACCAATTAAATACAAATGCTTCAATTATACATTTTGATTCTGAACTCGAAAGATTTGCAGACGAAACCTTTTTAGAGACCGCTTTACCACTTAAAGAAAATATTCCTGTTAAGGATTTTTGTAATCTTACCGAATCACTGATACTATAACTTTTTAATTTTATCACAGAGAGAGTTGCTTATGGCTCTCTCTTTTTTAACGCTTCCTCCTCCCATGTTCTAACTCATTATGACAAATCATTTTCTAAAGCAAGTATCGCCTAGAGTAACTCAAAATCCATTTTGGGATTATGATTCTCTGACGAACTTAATGGAGATTACGATTCCCCATACCCTCGATATCACAAAATGTCAAATTTTGCTATTAGCTCATAATAAATTTTCGCAGCTTTCTGTTTTTGCACTCATAGTTATCAAAAGCTTTTTATAACCATCTGCTTCTATCGGCTGCAGATTCAAAATTCTTTTATTCAAAAATGAATAAAAGTGGATTTCACAAAAAACACCCATCGCAAAAAATGTAATGGGCACTTCTATTCATTATACTTGCATCGACAAATCTAGCATTTTCTTTTCGATTAAATCACTGTTCATATTTTAGTTGGTTTTCAATAAATGCGTGCTTTTGATTCCAAAATTCTTTTGCCAATGACATATATGTAATTATATTTGTAGCTGAATATAATGGTCTTTTCCCAGATTCAATCAGTTTATCTACCAGTTCACTATTTATATGATAAATGGTGCTTGCATAATCGTATACATCATCAAACAAATTTAAAAACTTTTCAATTTCTGAACAATTCTCCATTGTACAGTGATTTTGTAACATATTTATGTTGTATCTATATTTCATATCCAAAATAAGAAGCCAAACATCTAATCTATCTAGTCCGATAGCTCCCTTAGCTCCCTGCATATTTCCTGATTGAAGCATTATAGATATATTATCTTGTGAATGATGCATCTGGGAACATTCATTCAGCATTTCCAAATATATATCTAGTATTCCTTCGCCTGCTAAATCACGTTCTAAAATTTTTTTATAGTTTTCATATCTGCTTCTACATAATTCACTTTTCTTTTGGGTAGAAAAGTTAAAATCCGTTTCGCCACTAAACCTCATTTCCTCCGTGGACTTTCCATTATGTATAAATTGACATTTAATATATGGTCTTCTGCCATTTTTAATGATGTCATTATCTGTAAATAAATTTCCACCCTTAATTAGATTATTCGCATACATTATTTGATATATTTTCCATGCTCCATATTTAACATCATATTCACCAATATCATTTATTTTTAACCAAAGTCTATGTAACAATTTCATATTCCTCTCTTTTAACTATTTAATAGGTGTAATTACATCACTGGATACACTTAACCAGTTCTACAAATACCGATTTTCCCAATTCATACTATCACTATTTCCGTTTTTTGAGAACAAGGCAATTATTTCTAAACACTATTTCTCAATTACTCCAGAGCAAGATCCACCTGTGTTTAACAATATTGTCTTTCCGACAAATGCTCTTTCATCAGATTTTTATCTTGCTGGGGGATTCCCCCCCAAACCCATTCTTTCTATTTATGCCGAGGTACTGTACACATTAGAGCAAGATCCACCCCCCCGGTAATACCATATCGCTATTTTAGCAATATGATATTTTCCGGACGTAGGATTCTTGCTGAGGATTGTGCTCCCCCCCAGTTCCTCACATTCAGCATAAATATACACTTGGTTCCCCCCCGAATTTTTCCGGTCACAACACAGGGATATAAAATAGACTAAATATCTCTATATCTCTGTGAAATCACTATGTGATTTTAAAAACAGCAAGGACAGGAAGTGTGGATACACTTCCGCAAAATTGCCAATTTCGGAGCCTTACCCAAAATTAAAAAAACAGTAAATTTGAAAAACGCACATACACTATTTGTTGACTCTCCCCCCTCACTTTGAAATTTTACCTTTTTCAATTTTTACAATGTTATTCAATATTAAAATCAAATTTTTGTTCATCACTACATACCACAGATACTTCCTAATCATCCTGTAACTCAACTATCTAAACTATTGTAGATAGAAACAGAAGGATATCAACCCCAATAAATAAAATAAGAACAGGCGTAGCCATAATGTTTGACCACACCTGTTATGAATTTATAAGTATTAAAATACGATATAATCATCAATCTGTTTCATTATTTCTTCAGTAGCAGTCAATGTTGTAATGATACTTATAAAATGCCGAATATCAGATTGCGTGAGTATATTCCCCCCCTTGCGATCTTTCAACCATTTTTGAAGAGGCTGATATCCCCCCCCAAAATACATATTCCAAATATTTTCCGGAACGTTAATGACCATATCACCCTTTTTATTAAAATGAACTATGCCATCTTGATATGTAGATCGATCAACGACACATTCTGTATGTCCTTTGTAAGAGTATTTGCTATCAATTAAGTCATCTTCTGAAACATGCAATTCTCTCAATTTTGCTCCATAAAATACCATTGTCCAAAAATAATCCGCTGATTGTGGATATGGAACGCGTGGAAAATCAAATTTCAAAAAGTCCAAATATGCCTGACGATATTTTCTTGAAAATAAAACAGCATAAATATAATCTAAAATATCTAAAGGGCATACCGTATTTTCTTCATTACTTTTTTCAGGTACAAAACGCATACCAATAGAAGTAGTGAGTTTGTTTATGATGGCATCATTCAAATTAGGATACCTTGTTAATTGCCCGTCATAACCAGGCGCATATAAGTAGAGTGGGCATTCAATAGGAATTCCCTTGTTGCTATAATGAATTCTATTATCAGCCATGTATTTTGTAATTTGCACATGAGACCAGTTATCTGTTGCAGCTTGACGAGGAATAACCAAAGCATAATTATCACCAGCCAGAAGATTATACATCAGCTTATCACGCCCCCCAGTCCACCATCTCAGGAACATAATATATATATCGCGTATCAAAAGGTCTATATGCTATTTTCTGAATATTAGCCTCATGATTAAAGTCTTTGATTTTTTCACGTGCCGACGATAGACTCCATCCTCGCGAATCACCTGGTAAGTACTTACCGGCTTTTTTATTACCAAAAAAGTGTGCACGAACTTGATCATCCGTTTTGTCAGGATCTGTAAAAAAATTAATCCTATCTAATAACTCTTCAGGTTTTTTGCTACAACTAATCCATCTCGCGCAGTAACAACACCCGTGGTATGCTCAGGCATAAGTTCTTGTATAGAAAACCCTTTTTCATAAGATGCTCTATTTCGTTCATTGCGAGGAATGAAAAAATAGAAAGGTTCATTAGGTTCAAGTGATGTCCATGAAATTTCACCAATCTTCAAAGAATTGAGCATGTCATACTTATCTGAACGCTTTCCAAAAAAATCAGTGTGATAAACACGTGCAATTCCTTTATTTCGTGTGCTGTTCTTAACAAAAAGATTGATAGATACCCCCTGTTGAATATCAAATACATTTTCGTCTTTTTCTCCATTAGGAGCTACTTCTTTTTTCATTACATTACCATGTAGGTCAATAATGTAAATTTCATCAAATGTATTTAGTAAATGCCATCTCATACATCTGAATGTTGGATTGTCTAAAAATGCATGATTATTGATAAAAGCGAGAATACCATTGCTACTTTTTTCAATAACTCTTTCGCCAAAACGAATAAATTTAACATAATCATCCTGCAACCAATGTTTGCGTTCACCAAAATATACTCCATTAATGTACTTGTAGTCCTCAATCATTGAAGTAATCCATTTACCACTATTTGATGAAATCCCACTATAAGGAGGATTTCCAAGTACAATATTAATTCCAGAATTTTTTTTTGCAGCATTAGCTGATACTGACTCAAAAGCAAGTGGATCTTCCCATAAAGACAATTGTGCTTCAGAATTTCCGGGCTTTTCAAGAGTGTTAGTAAGAAACACTCTCAAACGTTCATCACTATCAAATCGATACCCTGTATCTTTCAGAACCATTGCTAGTTTCATATGTGCAACGGCATATGGAGCCATCATAAGTTCAAAACCATTCAAACGTGGTAAAAGATGTTCGGGAACATAAGCATTCCATTCAGCTAGGATTGAATCCTTTGATTGGCCTTTACGAACATCACAAAAATTTTGATAAATCTGAAGTATAGTTTGACGCAGGAAAGTACCAGTTCCTGTTGCAGGATCAAGAATTTGAATTGCAGGTACTATTTCTTGATCTTCAACAGTTCTGATAAAACCATCTATTCTTCGTTTTGAATCACGATAAACTTTTATAGTTTTTGTGCCTGTAGATGCTAATCCATCCAGTACATTAAATTTATTTTTCAAGATATCATCAACAGCCCGGACAATAAAATTAACTACCGGCTGCGGTGTATAATAAACACCACGCTGAACCTTTTGAGTCTTATCATACTCAGAAAGAAATTCCTCATAGAAATGGATTACAGGGTCTTCACGTCCACCACCTGTCTGCCTGTTAAAATCAGCAATAATAGAGTCTGTCTTTGTATGAAGAAGCAAATCTATAATATTGCCTACTTCCAATTCGTCAAAAGAGAGTTTACTCTTAGAATTACTAGAACCCAAGCACTCTTGTAACAAACTTTTAAGAAAAGGATTCGTATTCGGAATACATTCTACAGCCTCTGTTGCATTAAAGTCATCTTGAGTCTTATCCATACATCTTGCTGAGAAAAGACCATAAACCACAGTTTGTGCATACATATCTGCAAACTGCTTTTCCGTCATATCATGCACAAGTGTTTCTTTAAATTTATTATACAAAAGATGTACATATCCATTTTCCGTTTCAATTCCTAATGTAGATAGAATACGATTCCGAATATTTTGAGCCTCTTCAGCCAAGCGAATAGTAAGGGTATGGGCATCCTGTATCGTCTGGCGATAACGTGTAGTAAAGGCAGAAGCCCAAGCATCATGCCATGCCTCGTCATCAGTAGGATCCTTTGGCCAAGCAAGTTTAGCAAGACGCTGTTCAAAGACTTTGATTTGAGTAAAGTCCTCAACAGCTGGTGCGCAAGATATCATCTTAATCTGAGGTAGTCCCTTTTCACTATCTTCAAAATGAGCAGCTCCAATGGTAACCTTATTCCACTCGCCCCAAATGCAAAGAAATAACAAGTCTTTTTTGTCCCAAACTACATGATCCGCATTACGTCGTGCAGGAATCAAACCAGAAAGAATTTTTCTTAATGCAGATACTTCAAAGCGGTTGCTCTCAAAATTTACGAAAAAGATACCCCCCCAGCGCTGGTCATCTACCAATGGTCGCAACTGTTTTAGTGATGTTATTTTTGCAAAGACCTCTTCTTTCAATCCCAGGTCTGCTGCATCGAAATCATATGTAATATCATCAATATCGTAGTAATCATCCGGGGGCGATAGCCCAGCCCAACTTTTCTGAAAAATAAATCATCAATGACTCTATGTCATTTACTTTTCGCAAGTCTTGTGCCATACTGTACACCTCCTTAACAAAGTTCCATCCAGGTTACAAGTCTTGGTTTAACACCGAGTGGTACCTGTACAGAACGCATATAATTTTTCTTAATATAGTTTTCAATCGTTTTTCTAGCTTTTACAAAACCAACTTCATTAGTATGAATTTTTCTCGGTTCTTCCGGTGTACACTGAATTGCTTTCCAGATATCGTAGGTGGATTCGATTACTTTATTTGTTTCCGGATCAAGCATATACCAGCGATACCAACCATCTCCATCAGACCATGTCCCATCAGTTCGTTTCATCGGCAATTCGTAACAGAAGAAGAATCCAGTAAAGGTGGATGCTTGTTTACCAGAATACATCTTTTTAGGCATAGATGCAGCCAGATCAGGATAGTCTGGCTGCGCTGCAAGAAGTTTCTGATATGCAAGAGCCATTTCCTCATCCCAGGATGTTTCCCCTTCATACTGAGAGTTAAATTCTTTCAGAGCTTCAAAATCATCTTCTGGTGTCAGCAGTTTCTTACCCTCAATACCGAAGGTCTTAGAAATACGAAGAGTTTTCTTCGAAACCGTCTGATATAGGTTAAGAAGCTGTTCCAACTCTGTAGGAGGAAGAAAATTCCAGTAATAAGCGTTTGCCCTGTCTCCTGCCAACTCTGGATGATCAGCCAGAAGGCGTTCTTCAATCTCTACATTACGACGGCGGTCAACACGACCGATACGCTGCATAAGACGAACAGGATTCCAGTGCAATTCATAGTTGATCAGGCACGAAGCGTCCTGGAGATTTAAGCCCTCTGCCAAAACATCGGTAGCAATCAAAATTTGAATTTCATCCTTTACTTCTGTGGAGCAAGAATCATTATAATATGGGCTGAACCGAACCACCATATCATGTCGATTGCCTTTGGACTGACCATCAATTTCATATAAGCCCTCAAAGCCAGCCTTTTGCAGTTCGCGATAAATGTATTTAGCAGTAGATCGGAACTCGGTAAAAATAATGACTTTTTTCCCTTTTATGCGCTCATCCTCGGTAAGAATACGCTTCAGTTCTCGAATTTTGTCATCTTTGCTGGAGTCAAAATCCATAATATCTTCGATGAATTCAGCCAAGACCTCCATATCCAAGATAGTGTCATCCAACATGGCACGAATATCGAAATCTTCTGTATTAAGGTTATCTTCCGTTTCCCATACATAATCGGGCAAATCGTCCTCTAACTCCTCAAGAGTGGACTGCATATTGTTTTCTATAAAATTCTTTACATAATCCAAGACCTTCGCCTGATAATTGAGCGTCCGTTCTATGAGTCGTTTGTTGCCGTTCTCTTTGTAGTCATTAAGGAATGTATACAGTCTAAAATAAATTCGAATACAGGTCTCCTCAAAAGCCGCAATAGAACTTTCAAAGCGCTTCAGTAACAACTGCCGTATCAAATTTACTACCTGTTGCTGGCGACCAGATACCATCAAGTCAATTTTGGATTTATCCCCGATATAATACTCGTCCTCATAAGGAGAATATACAGCCAAAGCCAGAATAGGAAGGCTACGCCAGATTCCTTATCTTTACGGTAAAAAGAATTTACAAAGTCATCTATCAGCTTTCCATAAGAACTGCGCAAGGAGTAATTTGCCACAATTGGAGCCTGCCGGATGGAGAACATTACCTTATCGCCCTCTGTGGCAGACAAACTCTTTTTAACATAGGCTCGGCTACGCTGTACCACAAGTGCATTTACCAATGGATCCGCACGAAAAATATCATCCGATACATCCACGGCATCGGAAACTTCGGTACCCGCCTGGCGCTTGAGATTGGCTCCATCTTTTTGAAATGACCAGAAAGACTGTGAATTCCGAGCGGGGCAGCGGCAAAGTAGTCATCCTGTCTATGTGTAAACAATTCTATCAAATGCTGCAAATCCAAAAAGCTGTTATTGATTGGAGTAGCAGTAAGCATAAACATCTGTTTCTGACGTCCCCCCCCGCCATCATATCAAACAATTTACGGTAACGATTGGATGAGCGGTTACGAAAATGATGCGCCTCATCGATTATGACAATCTCCGCCTGCTCCTGAATCTGATTCATGAGGTTTTCGTTTTTCTCAAGAAGCAGATCAGTGTGGTTGATAATCTTGAAAGAATAGAAACCATCCAAGATTTCAGGAATATACTTTTTGATGGTGGTTTCCCATACAGACACTCTTGCAGCGGCAGGTACAATCAGTACAACATTCTTCCGTTCCTTTTTAACGAAGCGTTCAATGAGCATCATGCCTACAAAGGTCTTGCCAAGACCAACGCCATCGCATAAAAAGGCACCCGAATAACGATTTGCAATCTCTATGAGACCGTTATATCCGTCACGCTGATACTGGGAAAGTCCCTGGTAGATAACAGAATCATGTTGTTCCCATTCAGAAACGGTTTCCTCACGGCTCTTGAAATACTCATACATTGATCGTATATATACATCGTATGGACTGAATTCCTTTACATGGTTCTCAATAACATTGAGCACCGCCGTAGTGATATCTTCCCCCCCGCTCCCAATGATCATCAAACCACTTTTGCAACTGATCTACATCATTACTCACCTGAACATTAAGTTCAATATTCTGAGTAAGTCCCGCTTTCGTAAAATTGCTAGATCCAACAAGGGCATAACCAATTGGTACATTCATTGCCTGGATAAACTGATTCCGGTATTCGTCACGAAAATATGTTATATAGGCTTTTGCGTGAAACTTATTTTTATCGTACACTCGGCATTCAATTTTGCCAGATTTCATTGCCTCCAGAATTGCAGGGACACCTATCAGGAACTCATTTTTTTCATGCTCCGTATCTATGCTATCATTGAAACGTGAAATCAGTACCTCAACAGCCTTATCAATGACATCCCTGGTATACTTGGTCATTTCATTTCCAAGAATTATACGGATTTTGTCCAGCTTTTGCCAATGTGTGTCCAGTGCAAGTAAGCCACCTATTTCCAAGTACCCGGTAGCAATATCCATCTGTTTTGATACTTTGCACCAATCAGTTAGATATTCTTTTACAGATTGCTGCTCTGTGGAATTATCCACTATGTATAAATTATTGTAAGCCATTTATGAGCCTCCTTATCGTGTATCTTATGAATTACACCACTTGCAGGGTTCGTATGTAAGACTTCTTGTTATTATATTCTGAAACCATACATTATTTTCATCTATGCCTACAGTATACCACGAAGAAATAAACCCGTCATTCATTATCATCACTCAACAATCACTTCTTTGGATCCATACTTTCAAAAAGGATATCCCACTTTAAGGCTCCCTTTCATGCAAGCACCATTTTATCTTATTCTAAATTCATCATTCGCTCCACCCTCCACCTTATATATGAATACCCATTCCAAATATTTGCTTTTACCGGATACTCTATTCTGTAAACAAATACAGTGTGATATTTAATAAAATGTAATCTACACCAATTATGTATATCCTTCATATACATGCTATTCATACTATTCACCCATTGTTCTAAAGACCATATGTCTTTATCTGACAACAACTCCATTATGAACAGTACATTATAATATTGAATGACACCTACTCTCTTCCCTTCCTCTATTAACCTTTTACACAATAATCTATACTTAATGTTCATAGCGTTCCTATACCATCCCTTTAATCTATAATATTCCATCCTTATACACGTTATATATATAATTATTATATAGTACATATAATTGCTGAAGAGATCATATCTACCGTCTCTTCTCCTCTGACTTCTCCTACAACAATTCGATCCGGTCTCATACGAAGTGCTGACTTAATCAAATCTCTGATGGTTACAGCCCCCCCTTCTCCTTCTGCATTCGGTCCGCGTGCTTCTAAGCGCACCAGATTCTGAACTCCCTGAATCTGTAACTCTGCATTATCCTCGATCGTGATCAGGCGTTCTCCTTTTGGTATATAGTTCGACAACGCATTCAGGAAAGTTGTCTTTCCTGCTCCTGTTCCACCACTGACAAAAATATTATATTTTGCTGCTACCAGCTTTTTTAAAAAGTTAGCGGCATCATCAGTTACGCTGTCTATACGGATCAGCTCTTCCATCGTAATTGCTTCCGATGGAAACTTTCGGATTGTAAGGATTGGTCCATTCACAGCAACCGGATTCAATACAACATTTACTCGAGATCCATCCTTCAGCCTTGCATCCACAATCGGAGAGGCCTCATTTACATAACGGTTCGATTCACCTACAATCTGTTGAATCACATCCAGTAATCTCTCCTGAGACAAAAAACACTTCTTAGACCGGAAAATTCTTCCTTCTTTCTCATAAAAAATATGGTCGATTCCATTTACCATAATCTCTGTAATCGAATCATCTTCAAGAAGCTCCTGCAGAACATCCAGTTTACGAAAAGAGTTGAATAACTCACGCCCAATTCTGATCTTATCACTCAACGAAATATATTCTTCATCTGCTGCCTCATCCAATACTGTGCGAATCAGCTCCTGCAGTTCTTCATCATCCGTCTCCTTCGTAAGATCGATTTGTTCCAGAATCTGTTCATACAGCTGCTCTTTTCTAATCATCCTTACGACTTCCTTTCTCTGTCCGGAAATTCCGTAATTTTACTTGCAGATGCTTCTAAAGCAACAGGATTTCTTGGCTTTCCCATTCTACGTCTTACCGTCTTCTTAAGAATCTCGCCATATCCTGCTGATCTAAGATTCTCTTCATACTGATTGAGTTTTGCTTTTGCTGCACCTTCCTCAATGTAAGGCGTATAAACTTTGCTGCATCTTCCTAACAGATCATACAGACCGTCTACCGTATCTCCAAGATCAAGAATGATCACTTTGTAAATACTCTTCTCCAGAATCAGATCCAAAAGTTGATTCCATTCTTCTTTTGTCACTTCTCTGAAATCTTGTTCTGCCCGGATCGGTGCGATATAATCCAACCCATTCATATGGCTGATCAAAGTACTGATCTTCCATACCGGATTGATACTTTCCTGCTTCATGTAATACAGCAGATCTCCAAGATTCATTCCGGATTCTTCCGGCAGGTAATAATTTAATCCTGAATACCCTTCCAGATTCAGATACAACGTAGGAATCGATTCTGAAAGAACTCGTCCCATACGCATGGCAAACCTTGTCTTCCCGATTCGATGAACCGGTGAATAGATCCCGATCAGACCATTTACATTTGCTTTCACTGTCTGCGATCTGTCTGAGACAAGTTGGATTTGATGCGTCTGTACTTCTGAATTTTCCTGATCTTTTTCCTGAAGTAAAAGTTCCAGCATACTGCTGACACTTTGATACCGGAAGAATGGAATCTCTGTGGGACTTCTTTCGTTCGGAATCTTCTCGCCGATCAGAAGATACTTCTGTCTTGCCGGAATCTCATCCCGATCTTCTTTTCCATACTCTTCTCCGATCAGCAGAATATTTACCTGCATACTCTTGGCTGCTATTTTCAGATTCTCAATATCATGAAATACATGAAACTGAAAATAACCGGATAATTTCTCAGATAATCTTCTGAACAAATTTTCTGAATAACTCTTTTGTGTATCACAAATCACAAAATTCTCAGCAGTTCCTCTTACTGCTCTTTGCTCAATTGTCATAATTCGAAACTTTGCTGCGATCATACAGCCTGAATAAAGAAATTGTACCGAAGGTCCAACGCTTCGATGCAAAAGATACATCAGTAATTCCCCAATTCACTGATGCTGCAACAGATGATTTTCTGTTGGTAAGTGAGATTATATACGGGCACTTCTGTTTTGTCCATACCAAAATTAAAAATATAATGTTTTTGTAAAAAACTTACAAAAATTGATACCATGTAATGCTATAAAGAAGACAAACCCCCCCAGGAATTCCAAGGGTTCCGGATGTCAAAAAGGTCATCGGATTCAAACCGACATTAATTGAAGAATCTGCTGGAAGAACATATTTGTTTATTATAAAAATCAACGCCATTCCTATGGTTGCACGTATAAAAAACTTGAGAAAAAAGTATCCTGTTTTCTTTTTCATTTCACTCTTCCAATCTGTTTTTCTTGATTTATTTTATTTTTTCCGTCTCTTTTTTATTCCTTTTGATTCCATTTTCAATTCTTTATACTCAAAAAAGAAAGCGGATAAAGTTCACTGTAATCAAGTAAACTCCATCCACTTTCTCTTATCTTTTTATTTTTCAGGACAGCTTACAATCTTCTGTAAAACATAACAACTTTATTCCTCTGTTGTTTCCTGCTCAGTTGTCTCAGAAACTGATCCTCCCTCTGATTTTTCAGACTCATCTTCATCAGAAATCTCAACTTCTTCACCGTCGATCTCGGCAGAAGCCTTTCTCACCTTCGCAACGCTTGCTACAGTGTCATTTTCCTTCAGGTTGATCAGTTTTACACCTGATGTGATTCTGCCGTAAACAGAGATATCAGAACACTTCATACGGATAATAATTCCCTCTGTGTTGATGATCATGATCTCACTGTCTTCATCTACAGCTTTCATTCCGACAACATTTCCTGTCTTCTCTGTGATCTTATAACATTTCACACCTTTACCGCCACGGTTCTGACGAGTAAATTCATCCATGTCTGTACGTTTACCCATACCACGCTCAGATACGATCAGCATATCTTTGCCCTGGCTTTCGATCTGCATACCGATCACAACGTCATTATCTGTCAGGTTCATACCGCGTACGCCCATAGAAACACGGCCTGTAGAACGTACATCTGTCTCATTGAAACGGATACACATACCGTATTTTGTAACGAGGAAAATATCCTCTGTATTATCTGTGATCTTAACTTCGATCAGCTTATCATCCTCACGCAGTACGATTGCCGCAAGTCCTGTCTTTCTGACATTTGCATAGTCCTGAATCGGAGTCTTCTTCACAAGACCTTTCTCCGTTGCCATGAACAAATACTTACCTTCCTCATACTCACGAAGCGGAATGATCGCAGTAATCTTCTCTTCCGGCATCAGCTGGAGTAAGTTAATGATTGCTGTTCCACGCGCAGTTCTTCCTGCCTCCGGAATCTCGTAAGCTTTCAGTCTGTAGACACGGCCTGTGTTTGTAAAGAACATAATGTAATGGTGACTGGTTGTAATAAACAGTTCTCGGATGTAATCATCCTCCAGAGTCTGCATTCCCTTAATACCTTTACCACCACGATTCTGGCTCTTGAATGTGTCCATAGACATTCTCTTGATATATCCAAGTTTTGTCATTGTAATTACGACATTCTCGCGCGGAATCAGATCTTCCATGGAGATGTCAAATTCATCAAATCCAATCTTAGTTCTTCTGTCATCACCGTATTTCTCAGCAATTACAAGAATCTCTTTTTTGATCACACCAAGAAGAAGTTTTTTATCAGCAAGAATTGCTTTATACTCTTCAATCTTCTTCATAAGCTCTGCATATTCAGCTTCAATCTTCTCACGTTCCAAACCTGTGAGTGCACGCAGACGCATGTCTACGATTGCCTGGGCCTGGGCATCACTGAGTCCAAAGCGTTTGATCAATTCTGCTTTTGCTTCCTGAACATTCTTAGAACCACGGATGATGCGGATGACTTCGTCAATGTTATCCAGAGCGGTCAGTAATCCTTTCAGAATATGAGCTCTCTCCTGTGCTTTATTCAGGTCATACTGTGTTCTTCTTGTCACAACATCTTCCTGATGACGCAGGTAGTACTGCAACATCTCAAGAAGATTCATAACCTTCGGCTGATTATCAACGAGCGCCAGCATGATCACACCAAATGTATCCTGAAGCTGTGTATGTTTATATAACTGATTCAGAATTACATTCGGATTCACATCACGACGAAGCTCAATACAGATTCTCATACCTTCACGGTTAGACTGGTCACTTAAATCAGTGATTCCATCAATCTTTTTATCTCTTACAAGTTCAGCGATCTTTTCGATCAGACGTGCTTTATTTACCATATACGGAAGCTCAGTAACAATAATTCTG
This sequence comes from Mediterraneibacter faecis JCM 15917, assembly GCA_001312505.1. GTDB lineage: Bacteria > Bacillota > Clostridia > Lachnospirales > Lachnospiraceae > Mediterraneibacter > Mediterraneibacter faecis. Next base: position 33,580 of record BBDW01000012.1, on the reverse strand, counting down.
TTCTTTCCGTTCTGCATTGGCTCAATGTTTGTCACCGCACGCACTCTGATCTTACCGCGTCCTGTTCTGTATGCCTCTTCAATTCCTCTTGTTCCAAGGATCTCCGCACCTGTAGGGAAATCTGGTCCCTTCACGATTTCAAGAATTTCCTCGATTGTCGTCTCTTCTTTATCTGCAATCTGATCATCTATGATCTGAACAACTGCTGAAATAACCTCACGCAGATTATGCGGCGGGATATTCGTTGCCATACCTACTGCAATACCTGATGTTCCATTTACCAGAAGATTCGGAAATCTGGACGGAAGTACAGTAGGCTCCTTCTCTGTTTCATCAAAGTTCGGGATAAAATCTACGGTATTTTTGTTAATGTCCGCTGTCATCTCCATGGAGATCCTACTCAGACGTGCCTCTGTATAACGCATTGCAGCAGCGCCATCACCGTCCACTGAACCAAAGTTTCCGTGTCCATCTACAAGAGGATAACGGGTAGACCACTCCTGTGCAAGATTAACGAGAGCTCCATAAATCGAGCTGTCTCCATGAGGATGGTATTTTCCCATCGTATCACCGACAATACGCGCACATTTACGATGCGGTTTGTCCGGTCCATTATTTAATTCTATCATTGAGTACAGAATTCGTCTCTGTACCGGCTTAAGTCCGTCTCTAACATCCGGAAGAGCACGGGCAGCGATTACGCTCATGGCATAGTCGATGTATGAAGTCTCCATCGTCTTTTTCAGATCGACTTCATGGACTTTGTCAAAAATATTGTCTTCCATCACTTGTCTCCTTTTTTCTAGGGTCAGTCTATCATATTCAAAACCTGGCTGGGTTTCGCGTTTTTACGCTCTACACCAGCTCAAAAATCTGACTGGGTTTCGCGTTCTTACGCTCCACACCAGCTCAAAATCTAACTGGGTTTCGCGTTCTTACGCTCCACACCAGCTCAAAAATCTGACGATTTTTCGCTGGGTTGGCATTTCTAATGCAACCCAGATAGATTCATCCAATCATGCTTTCAAGTAAACTTGAAACATGCTTGACTGAATCTACCTGTTGTGTCGCTATAACTACTATATATCCAAGTTTTGTACATACTTTGCGTTTTCTTCGATGAATTCTCTTCTTGGTTCTACTTTGTCTCCCATAAGGGTTGTGAAAGTAAGATCGAGCTCGGAAGAGGTCTCATCATCCATCGTTACACGCAGAAGGATTCTGTGCTCCGGATCCATAGTTGTCTCCCAAAGCTGCTCTGCATCCATCTCTCCAAGACCTTTGTAACGCTGGATCTTATTGTTGCTGTCACGACCAACTTCTGTAAGAATCTGGTTCAGTTCGTCATCGCTGTATGCGTACCATACCTTCTTGTTCTTCTCCAGCTTATACAGCGGCGGCTGCGCAAGATATACATATCCCTCTTTGATCAGATCCGGCATGAAACGATACAGGAATGTCAAAAGAAGTGTACTGATGTGCGCTCCATCGACATCGGCATCGGTCATAATAATAATCTTGTGATATCTCAGCTTACTGATATCAAAATCTTCGTGGATTCCCGTTCCGAATGCTGTGATCATTGCCTTAATCTCAGCATTTCCGTAAATCTTATCAAGACGTGCTTTCTCTACGTTCAGAATCTTACCACGAAGTGGCAGGATTGCCTGAGTTGCACGGTCTCTGGCTGTCTTTGCAGAACCGCCGGCGGAATCTCCCTCGACGATATAGATCTCACACTTGGACGGATCTTTATCTGAACAGTCTGCCAGTTTTCCCGGAAGGGACATTCCCTCAAGAGCTGACTTTCTTCTTGTAAGATCTCTTGCTTTTCTGGCTGCTTCACGGGCACGCTGTGCCATAACAGACTTTTCGATGATCATCTTTGCAACACTTGGATTCTGCTCCAGGAAGATCTCCAGCTGTGTTCTGACGATATTATCAACAGCTCCACGTGCTTCACTGTTTCCAAGTTTCTGCTTTGTCTGTCCTTCAAACTGAGGATCCTCAATCTTGACACTAACAATCGCAGTCAGTCCCTCACGGATATCCTCTCCTGAAAGCTGCTCATTCTCTTTCAGCAGCTTATTTTTCTTGCCATAATCGTTGAATACCTTGGTCAATGCACTTCTGAATCCCGCAATATGAGTACCACCCTCCGGCGTTGTAATATTGTTTACAAAACCGTAAGTAGTCTCATTGTAGGAGTCATTATGCTGCATAGCAACCTCAACTGCAACATTATCTTTCATACCTTCACAGTAAATAATCTGCTCATAGAGCGCAGTTTTACTCTTGTTCAGATATGTTACAAATTCTTTAATACCACCTTCATAGTGGAATATATGCTCATGGATCTCTTCCTCACGAAGATCTCTTAAGTGAATCTTCAATCCCTTTGTCAGGAATGCCATCTCACGGAAACGCTGTTTCAGTGTATTATAATCAAATACTGTTTCCTCAAAGATTTCCTTGTCCGGAAGGAAAGTAACCTTTGTTCCTCTCATCTCCGGCTCACATTCTCTGTCAACTCTGAGTTTATAACATACTTTACCACGCTCATAGCGCTGTTTATAAATCTTTCCTTCGTTGGCAATCTCTACTTCCAGCCACTCAGAAAGAGCATTAACAACAGATGCACCTACTCCGTGCAATCCTCCGGATACCTTGTACCCTCCACCGCCGAATTTACCACCGGCATGCAGGATTGTAAATACAACCTCAACTGCAGGAAGCCCTGCCTTATGGTTGATTCCTACAGGAATTCCACGCCCATTGTCTGTGACCGTTATCGAATTGTCTTTGTTAATGTCTACCTGAATTTTATCACAGTATCCGGCCAGAGCCTCATCCACCGCATTATCTACAATCTCATAAACCAGGTGATGAAGTCCTCTGACGGAAGTGCTGCCAATGTACATACCCGGTCTTTTTCTTACGGCTTCCAATCCTTCCAAAATCTGAATCTGGTCCGCTCCGTATTCAGCGTCAAATTCTGTACCTGATGCACCCATTCTTAAACCTCCTAGTTTTCTTTTGCTACATGTCCACTTTTCACATGGAATATCTTGTTGATAGAAAATCTATGATTTACAAACTCATCCAGTCCCGTACAAGTAATCACCGTCTGTATATCATGAATACTATCCAGTAAATAGTTTTGCCTGTTTTTATCTAATTCAGACAAAACATCGTCTAATAACAGGATCGGCGTATCCCCAATGATCCGCTTCACCAGTTCAATCTCAGCTAATTTCAGGGACAGCGCAGCTGTTCTTTGCTGTCCCTGAGAACCAAATTTTCTAATATCCAAATCTCCTGACAGGAAACACAGATCATCTCTATGAGGACCTACAGACGTACTTTTCATCCGCAGATCCCTCTCCCTGTTTTTCTTCAGAGCCTGCTCCATCGACATCTCACCAATACTTGATTCATAAGTCAATGACAGCCGTTCTTTCCCGCCTGTCAGACGGAAATGAATCTCTGAAATAATCTCATTCACCTGTCGTACAAATTCTTTTCTTCTGTCCAAAACCTTTGTTCCATAAGCAGCCAGCTGCATATCCCAGATATCCAGTGTCTCCAGCAAATGCTGCTGGTTCGAGCCATAGATATCCTTCAAAAGTGAATTACGCTGGTTAATAATACGGTTATAGTTCGAAAGATTGTTCAGATAGATCTTATCAAGCTGGGAAAGCTCAAGATCAATAAATCTTCTTCTTCCTGCCGGACCCTCTTTGATAATATTAAGATCCTCTGGAGAAAAGAAAACAAAATGGACAATACCGAATAACTCACTTGCACGGCGAATCGGTACCTTATCGATTGCAATTCCCTTCGGACTGTTTTTCTTCAGGTGCATATCGATCTGGAAAATGATTCCCTTTTTCTCAACTACTGTCTCCAGATGGGATTCATCATACCCAAACTGTATCATATCCCGATCCTTCGTTCCTCTGTGAGATTTCGTCGTTCCAGACAAATACAATGCTTCCAGTATGTTTGTCTTTCCTTGAGCATTGTCACCGTACAAAATATTTGTTTTCGGATCAAAGGTCAAATCTAATAAATCATAATTTCTGTAATTTTTCAGCTTTAAAGACTTGATTATCATAATTTCCCCCCCGCCATCACGTTATAACACGAGCGAGAAAACCTCTCACATGTTATTCTACACGTTTTTTAATTATTTTTCAATTTTTATTTCATTTCCGTCAAAAGAAGCTGTATCGCCCGGATAAAGCTTTCTTCCGCGTCTCGTATCAATTTCTCCGTTTACAAGAACAAGCCCGTTCTGAATTACGTCCTTAGCCTCAACACCACTTTCAACTAACCCGGCTGCCTTGAGCGCCTGACCGAGTTTAATAAATTCATCCTGAGGGCGCAGTTTGATTATTTCCATTTTTTATTACTCCTTAATTAATTTTTATCAGTATTTTTGATCTTTATTTTTTATTTAAACCTTTTAAACATTTTTAAACTTTTAATTTTCTAGATTTTGAAAAGTCAAAAAATTGCAGAGCAGGGCGTCTGCTCCGCATAATCTATTATTTTCTGAGTTTAGACAGCTGCATTAAAATTGACTGGAAGAATCAGATAAATGTAAGACTGATTCTCATCTTTGATAAAGCAAGGTGCTTTTGCATTCATAAAATACAAGTCTACTTCTTCATCTTCAATCACACGAAGTGCATCGATCAAAAACTTTGGATTAAATCCAATCATCAGATCTTTTCCGTCTTTTGTACAGAAAATCAGTTCATCCATAGATCCAATCTGTGATTTGATCTTCAACTCCATTGATTCATTCTTGATGTCAATGATAATCGGCTTTTTGTCTCCCTCCTTGATAAGCAGAGTTGCACGATCAATACAATCTAACAGTTCTTTTTTATTCACATGTACTCTTGTCTCATAATCACTGGACAGCATCTGATCAATTCGGAAATATTCACCCTCAATCAGTCTGGAAACAACCAATGTTCTGTCAAATTCAAAGACAATATGATTTTTTGTAAACGAAATCTCAACTTCAGCATCCGCTTCACCGCCAATAATCTTGCTGATTTCCTGAAGAGTTTTTCCAGGAACAATTACTTTTCTCGGCTGATAAGCATCTTTCAGTTCGATTTTCCGGATTGAAATTCTGTGACCATCAAGAGAAACCACTCTGAGAACATCATTGTCAATCTCAAAAAGTTCTCCTGTCATCATCTTGTTCGTATCATTGTCAGCAATTGAAAAAATAGTCTGGCGAACAACTTCTTTCAAAGTAAACTCGGAAATAGTAATAAAATCTTCACGCTCAATCGCCGGAAGATAAGAAAAATCGTCTCCTGACTGGGCTGCGATATTAAATTTCGCTTTTTCACAAGTAATAATTGCCTGATTGTCAGATTCTGTTTCAATAACAACATCATTGTCTGGAAGTTTACGGACAATTTCTGAAAAAATCTTTGCATTTAAAGCAATAATACCTCTGGAATCAATAATTCCATCAATTGTAGTTTCAATTCCAAGTTCCATATCATTGGCAGTCAGTTTGATTACATCCGTTGTTGCATCAATCAGAATACATTCAAGAATAGGCATTGTTGTTTTAGAGGGTACTGCCTTGGAAACAATACTGACTCCTTTTACGAGATTCGATTTTTTGCATATGATTCTCATGTTGATGATTACTCCTTTCAGGTTTCAAGGTTACGGTTGATATGTGGATAACGTTTTTTTCTCGCGTAATTTATGTATATTTATATAAATCGATTCCGCCTTCTCCGCCTTAGGGGGGGTGTGGATAAGTGGATAAGTAGCTGCAGCCCTTTAAAATCAAGGGGTTGCGGGTTTGGATAACTATGTAGATTACAGAAAAATAACGTGTTGAAACTGTGGGGAAAAAAATTCGGCAAAAAATCCACATTTTTGTTATCCCAACGTTATTCACATAGAAATCTACAGGTTTTCTACAAAGTTATCCACAATTAACGCGAAAAACTGACAAGTTATTCACATTTTATAGAGTTATCTTCCTTATACAGGATTGATTTTCTTCTTAATTATATTCACAGTGTTGTTTAAAGCTTCATCTGTCTTCAGATCATTCTCAATTTTGCGTACACCATGGCTAATGGAAGCATGATCTTTACCACCGAGCAGGGCACCAATGGATTTTAGTGGTGTATCGGTCATATTTCTGCACAGATACATGACAATCTGGCGTGGAAGAACAATCTCAGCGTTTCGTTTTTTACCTTTTAGTTCAGCTACCGGTACATTAAAGTGTTCAGAAACCACATCCATGATCAGTTCTGGTGAAACTGCACGGGTATCATCCGGTGAGATCATATCCTTCAAGGCCTCAGCAGCCAAAGGAATGTCGATCGGTTTATTCTCCAGATTAGAAAGAGCGATCAGTTTATTCAAAGATCCTTCAAGCTCACGGATATTGGATTTAATATTATTGGCAATGTACTGCATAACTTCATCTGGAATATGATATTTCTCAAGTCCGTCGAGTTCTTCTTTCTTACGAAGAATCGCCATTCTTGTCTCATAGTCAGGAGAGGAGATGTCAGCAATCAGACCCCACTCAAAACGTGTGCGAAGTCTGGCTTCCAGTGTCTCAATGTCCTTCGGAGGCTTATCACTGGAGATGATAATCTGTTTTCCTGACACATGAAGGTGGTTAAATGTATGGAAAAATTCTTCCTGTGTACTTTCTTTTCCTATAATAAACTGAATATCATCGATCAGAAGAACGTCATTATTACGATATTTCTCGCGGAATGTGGTCATTGCCAGTTCATTTCCGTTCTTACCTACTTTAAGAGCATCGATCAGTTCATTCGTAAAAGTTTCACTTGTGACATACAGTACTTTTTTGGAGGGATCATGTTCCAAAATGTAATGTGCCACGGAGTGCATCAAATGGGTCTTTCCAAGTCCAACACCACCATATAAGAAGAGAGGGTTGTAGATCTCTCCCGGAGATTCGGCAACTGCGAGGGAAGCAGCGTGGGCGAAATTGTTGTTGCTTCCAACGACAAATGTGTCGAAAGTATACTTTGGATTTAAGTTTGCCTTTTCATAAATCGCATTTACACGGGTCTTCTGGACGGAAGACTCTTTCTTTTCCTTAATCACTTTCGGGCTGTCGGTTACAAATTCCACTTCATATTCTGTACCGGTTACTTCGGCGATGCAGACCTTAAAAGGAAGCAGATATTTATCTTGAATATGTTCAAGACTCGCCTTCAGTTTGACGAGAATATATACGGTATTGTCTTTGACTTCATAAACAGTAAGTGGTGCAATCCATGTAGTATAAGAAATATTGGATGAGCAATATTCCAGCTTCATCTTGTTTAGTACCTGATCCCAGTTTTGTTCTACAATGTTCATCGATAGTAACTCCTAATTTTTTAAAATTATAATGGAAAGGTTGAAAATCCAGCGCAAATAATTCAGGACTTATCCACATTCAACTCCTGATTATGGCTTTTAGGGCAGACTTTCCCCCCCTACCCAAATACAATGTTTTCAGCAACTGTTTGTTAAAAAAAGTGAAAAACAGCCACTTTTTATTAACTTCGTACTAAAATAATGTGGATAACTCTAAAAATGGTAGAGTCTCTCCATTACATTTTACATCAAAAAAGCTGTAGAATCAATGAAAAAACAGTGTGTATAACTTTATCAACATCTTAAAACGTTGATAAATATGGTTTTTTATGAATAAAAAAATTTTATCAACACGATATTTAGTGGTTTTCCACAGGTTATACAGAAGTATCCACATATGTTGATAACTTTGTGGATAACTTCTGTATAACTGTTGTATAATTATGTGAAAAAATAGTTATACTCCTTGATATATAAGGGGGGGTTCGAGGAACTGTGAAATTATTCACAGAAAATGTGAAAAACTCTTTAAAATGAAAAAAGGCCAGAAATTAAGGGAAAGATTGTTGATAAAGCTTGACTTTATGCGGTTTTCCCTCTATAATTAAGAGCAGTGTCTTTTAATATTGAGGCGCAGTAACGAAGTTAATTTTGTGAATACTTTTATTATAAGGTATATCAGGCATAAGGGAGGTGTAAGAATATGAAGATGACATTTCAGCCGAAGAAGAGATCAAGATCTAAAGTTCACGGATTCAGAGCAAGAATGAGCACACCAGGCGGAAGAAAAGTTCTGGCAGCAAGAAGAGCAAAAGGAAGAAAACAGTTATCAGCATAGGCCGCATATATGTGGCCTTTTCTTCTATTTAATATTAAATGATAACAGGATTTTTGTTATCTGGAATGAAGAGGATATTGATGAAATTTTCTGAGTCTTTAAAAAAGAATAAAGATTTTCAGTCAGTCTACAGGAATGGAAAATCTTTCGCTAATAAATGTCTTGTAATGTATATAATCCCGAACGAACTGAATAAGAACCGACTGGGAATATCAGTTAGTAAGAAGGTTGGAAACAGTGTGGTAAGACATCATCTTACCCGATTGATCAGAGAAAGTTATAGATTATCAGAAGAACATTTCCGATGTGGGTATGATATAGTAGTAATCGCGAGAACAAGTGCAAAGGATAAGAATTATCATGATGTGGAAAGTGCACTGATCCATCTCGGAAAGCTTCATCACATATATGTCTGATAAGACAATGATAAGGAAGTGGCGCAGATGAAGTATGTCTTGTTATGGATGATTCGTTTTTACAGGAAATATCTGTCCGGAATGAAGGGCGGATGCACTTGTAAGTATTATCCAACCTGCTCACAGTATGGGTTGGAAGCAATCGAGAAGTACGGAGCACTCAAGGGAGGGGGGGCTCTGGCGGTATGGAGAATCCTGCGCTGTAATCCATTTTCAAAAGGTGGATATGATCCGGTACCTTAAGGAGGATAAGTAATGGAAGTATACGGACTTTTGGCTTCAGGTTATGGAGACTGGCCGATTATCAAACAGATTGCCTGGCTTTTAGGTCAGGTAATGAATGGTATCTTCAATGTACTTAGCAAGATTGGTATTGAGAATATTGGTGTTTGTATCATTATTTTCACAATCATTATTTATACATTGATGATTCCGCTTACAATCAAGCAGCAGAAGTTTTCTAAGATGTCAGCTGTTATGCAGCCGGAGATCAAGAAAATTCAGAAAAAATACGAAGGAAAGAAAGATCAGGCTTCAATGATGAAGCAGCAGGAAGAGATCAATCTTGTTTATGAGAAGTATGGAACTTCCATGACAGGTGGATGCCTCCCGATGTTGATCCAGATGCCGATTCTGTTCGCGCTGTATCCGGTTATCCGTGATATTCCGACGTATGTAAAAGGTGTTAAAGATGTTTATATGCCTGTGACAGAAGCAATCATGAATACAAATGGCTTCCAGAAGATCATGGAGACGATCGGTGAAGCAAGCCCGGTTCTTATGAACCCAAAGGCTTATGATTATTCCCAGGCAGATACAATTGTAAATGTACTTTATAAATTCCAGGATTCTACATGGAATACGCTGATGGAAAAGATGCCGAGTATCACGGATCTTGCACAGCAGACAATGGATAAGGTTACTCACCTGAACAGTTTCCTTGGAATTAATATTGGAGAGCAGCCGCTGACACAGTTGACAACTGCATTACACAACGGATCTGTTGTAGGAATCATCCTGCAGTACTTATTCCGGTACTTGCAGGTCTGACACAGTTTATCAGTGTTAAGCTTCAGCACAGCCGGCAGGAGATGACAAAGATAACCCGATGGCAAGCTCTATGAAGACAATGACATACACAATGCCGCTGATCTCAGTATTTATGGGATTCACACTTCCGGCAGGTCTTGGTCTCTACTGGGCAGCAAGTGCAGCAGTAAGATGTATTCAGCAGCTTGCAATCAACAAATATCTCAGCACAAAGTCTCTTGATGAGATGATCAAAGAGAACCAGAAGAAAGCACAGAAGAAACGTGAGAAACACGGAACTTCTGCAAAAGAGATCAATAAGATGGCAACAACAAGTACTCGTAATGTGGGTACTGTTACAAAGGGAAAATCTGGAATTTCTGAAGCAGAGAAAGAAGAAAAGATCCAGAAAGCAAAGCAGAAGCTCAGAATTCCAAGCCGGGAAGCCTTGCTTCTAAGGCAAATCTGGTAAGCCGTTATAACAGCGGACAGCAGACAAACCAGCCGAAGGCAGAAGATGAGAGCAGTTCTAAAGAAAAAAAGGGCAAGAAAAAATAAAGGAAGATTCGTAACTCCTAACCGTTCTCTTAAAAAGCAGGAGACGGGTCAGGATTTGAAGATGGAGGAATCGGGATGAACGGTAGTATCAGAGTATCGGCGAAAACAGTTGATGATGCGATCACAGAAGCATTAATCCAGCTTGGTGTAACAAGCGACAGACTGGAGTACGAAGTAATCGAGAAGGGAAGCGCAGGATTCCTGGGAATCGGAATGAAGCAGGCAGTTATTGAAGCAAGAAGAAAACCGGAACCGAAAGAGGAGAAGGTAGAAGAGCCTGTAGTAGAAGAACCTGTGAAAGCAGAGCCAAAGAAGGTTGAAACAGTTCAGCCTCAGAAAGCAGCTGCAGAAAAGAAAGCGGATGAACCTCAGAAGGCTGCTTTTGAAAAAGCTGTAGAAAAAGAAGTAAAAGAGGAAGTTAAGAAAGAGACAAAACTTGTAGAAGTTCAGCCTCAGACAATCGAAGCAGTAGAAGATTTCCTCAAGAATACAATGAAAGCCATGGACATGGAAGTTGAGCTTAAGACTGAGATCGATCAGGATGGTGCACTTTGCGTAGATATGAGTGGAGAGCATATGGGAATTCTGATTGGTAAGAGAGGACAGACTCTGGATTCTCTGCAGTATCTTGCGAACCGTGTAGCGAACAAGCATCAGGAAGGTTATGTAAGAGTAAAGCTTGACACAGAGAACTATCGTGCAAGAAGAGAAGAGACTCTGAGACACCTTGCAAAGAACATTGCACATAAGGTAAAGAGAAACAGAAGACCGGTGGCACTTGAGCCGATGAATCCTTATGAGAGAAGAATCATCCACTCAGCACTGCAGTCAGATCCTTATGTGATGACACACAGTGAGGGAGAAGAGCCGTTCAGAAAAGTTGTTATTACTTTGAAGAAATAATACTGTTTATGAATCGGAAGCGAAAGGACGTTTACGCTTCACGGATACTTTCGTGAGGTGTGGAACGTCCTTTTTTCTATGGTAAAATATGATGATACCAGGATTGTGGGAGTGCATTGCACGAAACAATCCGTAGGTATCATAGTTGGGGGGGGAGTTTGCCCCCCAACATCATCAGAATATAGGAAGCAGGAAATCAGAGTACAGAGCAGGAAAACAGAAAGGAAATAAGGCATGAATCAGGATACGATTGCAGCGATTTCTACAGGTATGACTAATTCGGGAATCGGAATTGTAAGAATCAGCGGAAGTGAGGCGCTGGAGATAGCAGATCGTGTATATAAAGGGAAAGAAACGATTACAGAAGTGCCAACGCATACGATTCATTATGGACATGTAATGGATGGAGATGAGACAGTTGACGAAGTACTTGTGATGGTGATGCGCGGACCTCGTACATTTACAGGAGAAGACACAGTTGAGATCAATTGCCACGGTGGAACTTATGTTGTAAGCAGAGTTTTGGAGACGGTCTTAAAGGCGGGAGCAAGACCGGCAGAGCCGGGAGAATTTACCAAGAGGGCATTCTTAAACGGCAAGATGGATCTGTCACAGGCAGAGGCGGTCATCGATGTGATCACATCAGAAAATGAGTATGCATTGCAGAGTTCGATCAGCCAGCTCAAGGGAAGTGTGAAGAACAGGATCAAAGAGATCCGTGAGAAGATTATTTATCATACAGCGTTTATTGAGACTGCGCTGGATGATCCGGAGCATATCAGTGTCGATGGATATGGTGAGGTGCTAAAGGAGGCAGCAGAAGAGGTGATCGATCAGCTGAAAGAACTGATTGATTCCTCGGATGATGGAAGGATCATGAAAGAGGGGATCCAGACAGTAATTCTTGGAAAACCGAATGCAGGAAAGTCATCCCTTCTGAATATTCTGGCGGGTCATGATCGTGCGATTGTTACAGATATTGAAGGAACGACAAGAGATGTCTTAGAGGAGCAGATCCGTCTGCAGGGACTGACTTTGAATATTATAGACACTGCAGGAATCCGTCAGACAGACGATATTGTGGAAAAAATGGGTGTCGATAAGGCGAAAGAATACGCAAAAGAGGCAGATCTTATTATTTATGTTGTAGATGCATCAAGAAATCTTGACGAAAATGATGAAAAAATCTTTGATTTGATTTATGATAAAAGAACAGTGATTCTGCTTAATAAGTCGGATCTGGATACCGTAGTGACAGAAGAGATGATCCGCGAAAGGATTTCACAAAAGGGTGTTCAGAAGCAGATTCCTGTGATTGCGATTTCTGCGAAGGAAGAGCAGGGAATCAAGGAACTTGAGAACACCGTGAAAGCAATGTTCTTAAAGGGAGATCTCTCATTCAATGAAGAGGTTTATATTACAAATGCAAGACAGAAAAATGCATTGGTCAATGCGAGAGAGAGTATGAAGAAAGTCATTTTCAGCATTGACGCCGGCATGCCGGAGGATTTCTATTCGATCGATCTGATGGATGCCTATGAATCACTTGGAAATATTACCGGAGAATCAATAGGAGAAGATTTAGTAAATGAAATATTCAGCAAGTTCTGTATGGGAAAATAAAGATGAATATGATGTTGTCGTTGTAGGCGCAGGACATGCGGGCTGTGAGGCTGCACTTGCGACTGCAAGACTTGGATTTAAGACAGTGATCTTTACGGTCAGTGTGGACAGTATCGCACTGATGCCATGCAATCCGAATATCGGAGGAAGCTCAAAGGGACATTTGGTCAGAGAGCTGGATGCACTTGGCGGAGAGATGGGAAAAGTCATTGACCAGACATTTATCCAGTCTAAGATGCTTAACAGTTCAAAAGGTCCTGCCGTGCATTCACTGCGTGCACAGGCGGATAAGGCAAATTATAGTAAAACAATGCGTCAGGTGCTTCAGAACCAGGAGAATCTGGATATCCGTCAGATGGAAGTGACAGAGATCCTGGCAGAGGATGGGAAGATCACAGGAGTACAGACGTACTCAGGCGCTATTTACCGCTGTAAGGCCGTTGTACTCTGTACGGGTACATATTTAAAGGCACGCTGTATTTACGGCGAAATAAGCACACATACGGCCCTAACGGGCTTCAGAGTGCCAACTACCTGACAGATAGTCTGAAAGCACTCGGAATTAAGATGTATCGCTTCAAAACAGGTACACCGGCGCGTATTGATAAGAATACGATTGATTTCAGCAAGATGCAGGAGCAGAAAGGAGATGAGAGGGTTGTACCGTTCTCGTTTACTACAGATCCTGAGAGTGTTCAGATCGATCAGGCGTCCTGCTGGCTGACTTATACGAATGAGACAACACATGAGATCATCCGTGGCAATCTGGATCGTTCACCGCTTTATTCAGGAGCAATTGAAGGTACGGGACCGAGATATTGTCCGTCGATCGAGGATAAGGTTGTGAAATTCCCGGACAAGAATCGCCATCAGGTGTTTATCGAGCCGGAAGGACTTGAGACGAATGAAATGTATGTCGGTGGAATGTCCAGTTCACTTCCGGAAGATGTTCAGTATGCAATGTACAGAAGTGTGCCGGGACTGGAACATGCGAAGATCGTGCGAAATGCGTATGCGATCGAGTACGACTGCATTGATGCGAGACAGTTGAAGAGTACATTGGAATTCAAAGAGATTGAAGGTCTGTTCAGTGGTGGACAGTTTAACGGAAGTTCAGGTTATGAAGAGGCTGCTTCCCAGGGACTGATCGCAGGAATCAATGCAGCGAGAAAGCTGCAGGGAAAAGAAGGTATCGTGATCGACAGATCTCAAGGGTATATCGGAGTTCTGATTGATGATCTTGTCACAAAAGAGAGTCATGAACCGTATCGTATGATGACTTCGCGCGCAGAGTACAGACTGCTTCTTCGTCAGGATAATGCAGATATGCGTCTTACAAAGATTGGTTACGAGGTGGGCTGATCGATGAGGAGAGATATCAGAAACTGCTGAAAAAGGAAGAGATGATCGAGAAAGAGATCGAGCGTGTGGAGCACACAAATGTAGGTACTACAGAAGCTGTACAGGCATTGCTTGAATCTTATGAAAGCACACCGCTGACATCAGGAACAACACTTGCAGAGCTGATCCGCAGACCGGAGTTGTCTTATGAGAAGATCGCACCGATCGATAAGCACAGAGAAGAACTGCCATATGATGTGAAAGAACAGGTTGATATTAATATCAAATATGATGGTTATATCAAGCGTCAGATGCGTCAGGTAGAGCAGTTTAAGAAGCTTGAGAACAAGAGGATTCCAGAAAATATTAATTATGATGAGATTCAGAGCCTTCGTCTTGAGGCAAAGCAGAAACTGAATCAGATCCGCCCGTCGTCAATCGGCCAGGCATCCAGAATCTCAGGAGTTTCACCGGCAGATGTGTCCGTGCTTCTTGTATATTTGAGCAGTAAATAAAAGTGTTAGTTAAAGCGATACATGAGAATTTAAAAATGCTATAATAATATTCTATGGAATGGTATTATCGAATTGTTGAAACTGTTCCGTGGGAAGTAATGATTGGAGAATATAGTGGGAGAGAACACACAGAGTAAATTTGATCTAGAATTAGAAAAAATCGGAATCACATTAAATGAGCGGCAGAAGCAGCAGTTCGACAAGTATTATGAAATGCTAGTTGAGTGGAATAAAGTGATGAATCTGACTGGGATCACGGAGTATGATGAGGTGAATCTGAAGCACTTTACAGATAGTCTGACAATCGCAAGGACACAGGAGATGCAGAAGGTGCAGAGCGTGATTGATATCGGAACAGGAGCTGGTTTCCCGGGGGATTCCTCTGAAGATTGCATTTCCGCATCTGAAGGTTGTACTTCTTGATTCACTGAATAAACGCATTAAGTTCTTAGATGCAGTAATTGAAGAATTAGGATTGGAAAATATCAGTACAATTCATGGAAGAGCAGAAGATTTTGCAAAGAAAAAGGAATACAGAGAGCAGTTTGATCTCTGCGTTTCAAGAGCTGTTGCGAATCTGTCAACATTGAGTGAGTATTGCCTTCCATTTGTAGCTGTAAATGGCAGTTTTGTTTCTTATAAAAGTGGAGATTCTGAAGAAGAAATCCATCAGGCAAAACATGCGATTTCATTGTTAGGTGGAAAAGTAAAGAATGTGGATAAGTTCCAATTACCTGGAACAGACATGGGGGGGCGTGCACTTGTTGAAATAAAAAAACAAAGCAGACACCGGGAAAATATCCTAGAAAAGCAGGATTACCGGCAAAAGAACCATTAAAATAAGCAAATATAGGAGGACCTGTTTACTGGCATTCTGGTGAATAGGTCTTCATTTTTGAGTGTATTGTTGAAAAATGCTGAAATAGTCAGAAAATAAGTCTAAAAAGAAGATATCCTCAAAAAAATAAGGAGTTATCCACATTTTCCACATGAGATATTCACTCTGTGTGGATATCTCATGTGGAAAATGTGGATAACTCTAGTTTTTAGAAAAAATATGATGCGAGTAAAATTTCTAATTTATGCGATATTCTATTCACATTCTTCAGCGTCTGACAAGAAAATTTCTACATTTTCAATGAATTCGTCACATTTTTCAATATGCGGAAGTTGTTTGGTTTTGGCCATTCCTGCAATTTCAATCGAAGGAAGATAGTTCTGATATTCACTGGCTGCCAAAGAATTTTCAGGATTACTATTTCCTACAATAATGGAGATGCTGTTATTTAATTTATTCAGACAGTGAAGAACATTTGCATTCGTATATCTCGTCTTTTGACAGGCGAAAAGATATTTGGAATTTGTATGTTCTTTGTGTGCTGCTTCAAAGTAGGTGAGAATATCTTTTTCACTAATTTCATTCTGAGTATAATAAGAAGAGCAGAGGGCATGAGCAATTGTCTTCTTATTTACATACATATTATAGATAAATGTACCCAGAATAGGAGAATACAGGATATTCTTTATGAATTTACTACGTTTTGTAGGAATCTTTGCCAGGTCTACCAGATTCGGCGGATTTATCATAATAACTTTATTTATAAGTGTTTCATCGTTTGCACAGGCCATTAGTACAAATGGACAGGATTCACCAGAAACAATTACATCAGTTTTTTCTCCGATAATATGTTTGATAAAGTTCGCGATTAATTCTACATACAGATAATTAGTATATGTTAATCCCGGACGATCGGAACAACCGCAGCCTAAAAGATCAATTGTATATACAGTATGGAACTTGGCAAGTTCCGCTATATTGTTTCTCCATTCATAGGAAGAAGAACATACATTGAGATTATGCACTAAAAGTAAAGGTGATCCTTCACCAGTTTTCTTATATGCGATTTTGCCAAATCTCCAGTTATAGTATTCATATTCATCAGAATTGATTAATTTATCAGCAGTTGAGATATATTCTAATACACGGTTGGCAATATGCATTGCACCGAGAGAAACTCCTGCTAAAGTAGTAAAAAAAGTTAGTTTTTTCTTAATACTCAAATTATTCACCTTCCTTATTATAATAGTGGTTTGTTTTATATAAAAGTAAGAGCCTGAATTAAAAGAAACTCTTACTTTATTATACTACATTCTTAAATTCAAATAAAGCGAAAAAATCTTAATGTTTAATTATAGAAGATAGTGGATTATCTCTAAAAATGTTTCACGTGAAACATTTTTGATCCGCACAATCAAATCCGCACCCTGCGCGTATAATACAGTTATTTACAAAATGCAGTACTAGAAATAACTGAGAAAACACAATGTTTCACGTGAAACATTTTAGAAAATGAGGAAATGAAAAGGAAGATGTTTCGTTACTGTTCACTCCCGTGTCAATCACTTCGCTGATTGACACGGAGGATGCATGTTTTGGCTTGAATGCATCTCGCCCTATCGCCAAAGGCGATTTAAAATGGCGAGATGCGTTGT
This sequence comes from Mediterraneibacter faecis JCM 15917, assembly GCA_001312505.1. Lineage (GTDB taxonomy): Bacteria > Bacillota > Clostridia > Lachnospirales > Lachnospiraceae > Mediterraneibacter > Mediterraneibacter faecis. The sequence continues at coordinate 16,463 of BBDW01000012.1, read as the reverse complement.
TGGTCGCACATTGTGTGAACAGTAACGATGTTTCACGTGAAACATTTGATTAGTTCTAGATTAATGAAAAGAAAGGTGATATAATAATGAATGTCCGAGAGAAAGGAGTAAAAATAATGGGTAGAGTGATAGCAATTGCGAATCAGAAAGGTGGAGTTGGTAAGACTACAACAGCAATCAACTTATCGGCCTCTTTAGCTAGTTCGGGAAAAAAAGTGCTTGCTATAGATATGGATCCTCAGGGAAATATGTCCAGTGGATTGGGCGTTGATAAGAATGAGGTTGAAAAGACAATTTATGAACTTATTATTGGTAAGTGTAAAATTGAGGAGTGTATTTGCAAGGAACCAATAGAAAACCTGAGTGTAGATGTGCTTCCGTCAAGTATTGATTTATCAGCCGCTGAGATTGAACTGATTGGCGTTGACAATAAGGAATATATTTTACGAGATGAAGTTGAAAAGATAAAAGATAATTATGACTTTATAATTATTGACTGCCTCCGGCATTGAGCATGCTTACAATTAATGCAATGACTACTTCTGACTCGGTGATTGTTCCAATTCAGTGTGAGTATTATGCGCTGGAAGGATTAAGTCAATTGATGCATACGATTGAACTTGTTCAGGATAGACTGAATCCGAAACTTGAAATGGAAGGTGTCGTATTTACAATGTACGATGCAAGAACAAATTTATCATTACAGGTAGTGGAAAATGTAAAAGATAACCTGAACCAAAATATTTATAAGACAATTATTCCGAGAAATGTCCGACTGGCTGAAGCACCAAGTTATGGACTTCCAATCAATCTGTATGATCCAAAATCCAAAGGAACAGAGAGTTACATGCTTTTAGCAGAAGAAGTGATTAATAAAGGAGAATAAGTATGCCTGTGAAGAAGAGCGGACTTGGAAAAGGATTGGATAGTCTAATCCCAAACAAAAACGTTAAAAGCGCAAAACCTTCTGTAAAAGCGGACGAGAAAAAGGCAGCTCCGAAAGAAGAAATTTTAGAGGCAGGACCGATCATGGTGAAGATAAATAAAGTTGAACCAAATCGGGAACAGCCACGGAAAGATTTTGATGAAGATGCATTGATGGAACTTGCAGATTCAATTAAGCAGTTTGGTGTATTGCAGCCGATTCTTGTTCAGAAGAAGAAGGACTATTATGAAATTATTGCCGGTGAGAGAAGATGGCGCGCGGCAAAGCTGGCAGGATTGAAAGAAGTGCCAATTATCGTAAAAGAATTTACAGAGCAGGAAATTGTTGAGATTTCTTTGATTGAGAATATTCAGAGAGAAAATCTGAATCCGATTGAAGAAGCAATGGCTTATAAGAGACTGTTGAAAGAATTCAACTTGAAACAGGATGAAGTTGCTGAACGAGTGTCAAAGAGCAGAACTGCGGTTACGAACTCAATGAGATTATTAAAACTGAATGACAGAGTTCAGCAGATGATCATTGACGATATGATCAGTACAGGCCATGCAAGAGCTCTTCTGGCAATCGAAGATGAAGAGCAGCAGTACATGCTTGCCAACAAAATCTTTGATGAGAAGCTTAGTGTTCGCGAGACAGAGAAACTGGTGAAGGCTCTGAAGAATCCGAAAAAGGAAGAAAAAAAGCCGGAAGTAGAAAATCAGTTCGTATACACAAATCTTGAAGAGCAGATGAAGAGTCTGATCGGTACAAAAGTAAGTGTTCATGCGAAAGCAAATGGAAAAGGAAAGATTGAGATTGAGTATTACTCACCGGATGATCTGGAAAGAATCTATGAGTTGCTCATGACAATCCAGCATAATTAAAAAGGAGATGGTAGAAGTGACTGGAGTATTTGGCAATCTGGGAATTGATCCATTCTACGCATTTCTTATTTTACTTATTTTGCAGGTAGCCTTGCTTGTCGTACTTGTGTTAGTGTATGATAAGTATAAACACCTGGAAAAAGTATTCAATACCTTTATGAAGGGAAAGAATGGAAAATCACTGGAGGAATCCATTTTTGAACGGTTTGACAAGATCGACGAAGTCGTAGATCAGGTAGAAGAAAACCGTGAGGAGATTGCAGAACTTTATAATAAAATGAAAACGCATTACCAGAAAGTCGGAATCGTAAAATATGATGCATTCCATGAAATGGGAGGCGAATTAAGTTTTGCAATTACAATGTTAGATGAAAACAATACTGGATGGATCTTAAATATAATGCATAGCCGGCAGGGCTGTTATGCATATGTGAAAGATATTGTAAAAGGTGAGAGTACAATTCAGCTGGCAGAGGAAGAAAGAGAAAGTCTTGAGAAAGCTATTTTTCAAGAAAAATAAATAGTAAAAAAGAAATTAGACAGGAAAGGGTAAATAACATGTTAGACATCAAATTTGTAAGAAATAATCCGGATGTAGTAAAACAGAACATCAAAAATAAATTTCAGGATGAGAAGCTTCCACTTGTTGATGAAGTAATTGAACTGGATAAGAGAAACAGAGAAATCAAACAGGAAGTAGAAGCACTTCGCGCAGAGAAAAACAAAGCTTCTAAGGAAATCGGAGCAATGATGGCTCAGAAGAAGATTGAAGAAGCAGAAGCACTGAAGAAGAAAGTTGCAGAGAGCAATGGACGTATCAATGAACTTTCAGAGGAAGAGAAAGAAGTAGAAGAGAAACTGAAAAAGAATATGATGATCATCCGAACATCATTGATCCTTCCGTACCGATCGGTAAAGATGACAGTGAGAACGTAGAGGTAGAAAGATTTGGCGAGCCGGTTGTTCCGGATTTCGAAGTTCCATATCATACAGACATTATGGAATCTTTCAATGGAATCGATCTCGATGCTGCAAGAAGAGTAGCAGGTAATGGATTTTATTATCTGATGGGAGATATCGCAAGACTTCACTCAGCAGTGATCTCTTATGCAAGAGATTTCATGATCAACAGAGGATTCACATACTGTGTACCGCCTTTCATGATCAGAAGCAACGTTGTAACAGGTGTTATGAGCTTTGCTGAGATGGATGCCATGATGTACAAGATTGAAGGAGAAGACCTTTATCTGATCGGAACAAGTGAGCATTCCATGATTGGTAAATTCATTGGACAGACATTGGAGAAAGATCAGGTTCCACAGACTCTGACAAGTTATTCACCTTGCTTCAGAAAAGAAAAAGGTGCTCACGGAATTGAGGAGCGTGGAGTTTACAGAATCCATCAGTTCGAGAAACAGGAAATGATCGTTGTCTGCGAACCGGAAGAAAGCAAAGAATGGTATGACAAACTGTGGAAGAATACAGTAGACCTTTTCCGTTCTATGGATATTCCGGTACGTACACTTGAGTGCTGCTCCGGAGATCTTGCAGATCTGAAAGTAAAATCTGTTGACGTAGAGGCATGGTCACCAAGACAGCAGAAATACTTCGAGGTAGGAAGCTGCTCTAACTTAGGAGATGCCCAGGCAAGAAGACTTGGTATCCGTATCAAAGGAGAGAACGGAAGCTACTTCGCTCATACATTAAACAACACAGTTGTTGCTCCACCGAGAATGCTGATCGCGTTCCTTGAGAACAATCTTCAGGCAGATGGTTCTGTAAGAATTCCGGAAGTTCTTCAGCCATACATGGGTGGAAACAAAGAAATTACACCAAAGAACAAATAAAGAAATATAAAGCAAATAAAATATGCATCAGTATTTAAAAGCAATTGGATTTGAAAATATTCAAACAAGAAAAGATCTGAAAAAGCTCTTAAAAGAAGTAGAAGAGAATTTCACACATCAGACAATTGTATCCTACAGACCGGGCGAAGATTTCTGTGAATTCCAGAAAGAGTTCGGTCAGGATGTAGGAATCACACTCTGCGGAGAACTTGATGATGAGGAACATTTTGAAGCTGCATATTATTTCCCGTATTTTGAAGGAAGCGGAGTTACAACGTATGCAGAAATCGATGTGCAGAGAAAGATTGAGAAAGAACAGTATGTTGGTCTTTGTGAAGATTCTAAGATCGGAATCAGTCTGATCTTCACACTGCAGAATGGTGTGGAATATATGCGGGAGAAACAGGCTGGTCTTGCAAAAGATGTGCAGACCTCAGTGACATTTTCAGGATTGGCACAAGGTGGAATGATCCTGCTTCCGGTTAATAAAAATGAGCAGCAGATTTTAAATGAAAAGCGTGCGTCAGATACAAGAAGAGAATTGATGAACGCAGCCCGCAAGCGACCAGGCAGCAATCGAGACGCTGACATTTGACGATATGGATCTCTATTCCAAGGTGTCAAAGAGATTGGCGAATGAAGATGTATTTTCCATTGTGGACACATATTTCATGCCGTTTGGAGCAGAATGTGATATGTATTCGATCATGGGAGAAATCCTGGCAGTGAGAGAGCGGATCAACAGAATGACAGGTGTGAGACTGTATCAGATGCGTCTGAATGTAAATGAACTGACATTTGATGTCTGCGTTCCGGCAGATTCCGTGATGGGAGAGCCGGAGATCGGAAGACGGTTCAAAGGTACGATCTGGCTGCAGGGATATATTAATTTTTAAAAATGAAGAGAAATTGTTGCTGGACACACGCAGTGTGAAAAGTAATGGGAAATCCACATCCGGAATGTGAAAAACATGGAATAAATGTGGAAAAAAGATTTCATTTAACAGAAGAATGTGGATAACGAAGGCACCATCTCTGGCTGAAAAGTAGTTCGGTCAGGAGATGGTGTCTTTTACAATTCGTGCCATTTTAGCATGATTCGTGCCAAAAGAATTGAAAATAAGAGATGTTTTTTTATAATAAAAACATAACTGTTCAGAGCCAACCTTCAAAATGCTACGCATTTCGTCGGTGTGGCGTATCCGCCAAATAAAATTTCAAAAACAGTCTTAAAAATGCAAGCATTTTACACTTGTTTTATGAAATTCTGCTTGGCTCTGAACAGTTACAGATTACGAGAAAAAGGAGGCCGAATAATATGAAAAAACGAACAATTCTTTTAGCATTTATTATATCAGCAGTCGCAATGACATCAGGTTGTTCATCGAATGAACCAAAGACAGATGAGGTGAAACAGGAACAGACAAAAACAGAAAGTGTAAGCTCAGGAGTAACGATAAAACCGCTTACCCAAAAGGCAATCGATGAGAATCCTTATATGGCAAAAAATGATGCGAATATCCACCATGATTGTTATAATTCAGATTCAACAGATGAGGTACTGCCTGTTGGTATTTACCCAGAAATTAATGTTTCTTATGAAAAGGTGAATCCGAATGCGTCTCCGGCGGTATTTTTTGACAATTATGGACATTCAGTTGTTCCGTTGCTGGGAGGACTTGCAATTCGTGATATCAATGCAGAAGAAACACAGACGATCGGATATTTCTCGCCAAAACAGCATGACGGTGGAGGGTATGTGATACAAAGTTCCTATTCCTTTGTTGATGAAAATAATCGTCTGGTGTGTCCGACAAGCAACAATCATGTACTTATGTTGAAAGCAACAGACGAGGAAGGAAATGTGCTGCCGGAATTTGAAAAAGTGCTGGATATTGATATTAAAGCAGCGGCAGAGGCGATTACCGGAAAGACATTGGATCAGAATTTATTATCCGTAGTGTTTGACTATGAGGGGGGGAATCTCTGGTTTGCAACCGGCGGATTCAGAATCTATCCGGAACGTCAGCAGCAAGGTGCGATGGGATACATTTCCAGAGATGCGATCAACGCAATTCTGAATGGAGAAGAGGTTGATCTGACAGCGGCTACATTTGTATATGAATTAACTCCTGGAGAAGGGGGGGCAGAAAATGGAATAGCTTCTTCGAAAGAGGGTGCGGTCATCTTAACAAATCAGAACTGCTATCTGCTGAAAGCAGATAACGGTGTACAGGTAGAATGGTGTACTCCGTATGAAAGTGCAGGGGGGGCAAAAGACAGCAAAGAAGGTGATGAAACGACCGGAGGAGGTCTGGCGTGGGGAAGCGGATGTTCACCGTCACTAACCAGTAATCTGGTCATGTTTACAGATAATCAGAATCCGGTGAATCTGCTGGCATTAGATATGAAGACCGGTGAAAAGGTTGCAAGCACACCTGTTATTGATGAGCTGCCGGAAGAAATGCAGGTATCCGTAGAAAATTCAGCAATCGTATATGATAACAGTGAAGGTACAGTCAGCACAATCGTATGTAACTGGTTTGGAGCAGGAAGTGCGAAGCTTGCGGACGCAGATAACGATTCATCTGTACAGACATATGAAAATATCTATGATGTAAACTGGCTGCAGAAAGGAAATAAAATGGTCATGCCGGGAGTTGAGCGTGTTGATACGATCAAGACAGAGGACGGATATGAAATGAAGAGTATCTGGTGCAGAGATGATATCCGGGATACATCGATGATGAAGCTTTCAACCGCAACAGGATACATTTACGGTTATGTTCAGGACCTGGACAGTGGCATGTGGCAGTTTATCATGATCGATTTTGAGACCGGTGAGACTGCATTTTCAATGGATGTGTCAGATAAACCGGGATATAACAATATGGCAATCGGTATGTATGCAGGAAGCAGTGGAAATGCATTATACTGTCCAACCGGATATCTTGAACTCCTCAGACTGCAGGATCGGTTCGTATATCTTCCGGAAATGCCTTACCGAAAAGTAGATTTGGACAAGGCAATGCGAAATATATTAACGCAGGAAGAATTTACGGAAGACGGAGGTAAGGGCAATGTCGCAGGATGGCTGAATACGATAACGGTAGAAAATGTACATCCGAGTACGACTGTGGCGATACGAATGAAGGGGCTTGCAGGCAAAACGGATGACTTTAAGCTGTATGCTTATGGAAAATAAAGAAAAGCAAACGGGGATGGAGAAAGTAGTTTCCTATCCTCGTTTGCTTTTCTTTTATCTATTCAGTTACTTCCAGGCAAGCTTCTTTCGTACCAGTTCCGCCACGGCGGATCCCGGCGAATAAAGAGCCTGATATATTATGCCATACACTGAAGATCGCTCCCGGAAGCGTTGCCAGCGGATTGGCTGCAAAATTAGCTGTTGCAAGAGAAATCGCAAGGCCGCTGTTCTGCATTCCGACTTCAATTGCAATCGCAGTAGCTTTATCATATTCGATATGTAAAAGTTTTGCTGCGCCAAGCCCGATGCCCATTCCGCAGAGATTGTGAAGTGCCACAACTCCAAGTACGATCAGACCACAGCTTAAGATTTTTTCTGCATTGACAGATACGATTCCACTGATGATCATTACGATGGATACAACAGAAATCAGTGGAAGTACTTCTGATATTTTCTGAATCTGCTTTCCAAAGATCCAGTTGATCAAAATACCAAGAAGGACCGGAATCAGTACAACCTTTACAACAGAAATTACCATTGCAAGGAAAGATACTTCTACCCAGGCACCGGCAAGCAGATACACTAATAACGGTGTCATCAGTGGGGCCGCAAGCGTGGAAGTGATCGTCATTCCAACAGAGAGTGCCACATCACCTCCGGCAATATATGTGATCACATTACTTGCTGTTCCCCCCCAGGACAACATCCGACCAGAATAACGCCGAGTGCAAGATCTGTCGGAAGATGCATCAGCTGGCATAATCCCCCCCATGCCACAACAGGCATGATCGTATATTGTGCAACAAATCCGATCACGATCTCTTTTGGTCTTGAAAAAACTCTCTTAAAATCGTTCATCTTGATTGTAAGCCCCCCCATGCCAAACATGGCAACACCTAAAAAGATGGATGTATAATTGGTTGTCCACGCGAATCCATCGCGCCAGAAAAATGCGATCATAGAGAAGCAGATGATAATAATTCCAATATATTTTGTAAGAAAAGAACTGGCTTTTCCTACTTTTTCATCACATTTTCCATATGTTATACCTCGTAGCTAAAGTTGTCGATCAGTCTGGTTTTTCCGATGTAAACTGCCATGGCGACCAGAACGTCTTTTTCTACGATTTCTACCGGTTGCATATCCAGTGCATCTACCATAGATACATAATCAATCTTTGCCAGAGGTTCAGCTTCGATAATCTCGCGCATCTTTGTTAATACTTCTTCAGCTTTGCTTCCCTTACAGATCATATTCTGACCGGCTTTTACAGCTCTTGAAAGACAAAGTGCGGCTTTTCTTTCTTCTTCACTTAAATATGTATTTCTGGATGATTTCGCAAGTCCGTCTTCCTCACGGATGATAGGGCATCCTACGATCTGGATATCAAAATTCAGATCCTGTACCATTTTGCGGATGATTGCCAGCTGTTGTGCATCTTTCTGACCGAAATATGCCCTGTCCGGTGTTACAATGTTAAATAACTTAGAAACAACGGTGCATACACCTTTAAAATGGATTGGTCTTGTCTTACCGCACAGTGTATCTGATAAAGTATCAATACTTACAAAGGCATGTGGATCATGGTACATATACTCCGGTTCCGGATGAAAGATGACATCAGCTCCAAGGCTCTCGCAGAGTTCGCTGTCACGTTTGAAATCTCTCGGATATGCTTCCAGATCTTCTGTCGGTCCAAACTGTGTCGGGTTTACAAAATCAGATACAACAACGATGTCATTTTCTTCGCGACATCTCTTGATCAGACTTGCGTGTCCTTCGTGCAGGAATCCCATTGTCGGTACAAGACCGATTGTTTTTCCTTCTCTTTTCCAGTTTTTAATTAAATCTCTTGTTTCCTTTACTGTTTTTGTTACCTGCATGGTGTTCTCCTTTTAAAACTAAATTAGGAGATAGCCTCTTGTTCTGAATTCAACAAATTTCATTTTCATTTATAGGTTACAATCACTTTTGCAGTTATGCCATATCTTTCAGTAATCCGTGTTTCTCATAGTTTGTAACACGGCTGATCTTATTCTCATCATCTACAAAAACAACCTGTGGTTTATGTTCTTTGGCTTCTTCAGAATCATAATGTGCATAACACATGATAATAATCTTGTCACCAGTACTTACGCATCTTGCCGCAGCACCATTTAAGCAGATCATTCCGCTTCCGCGCTTGCCGCAGATCGTATAAGTTTCAAATCGGCTTCCGTTATTTACGTCCACGATCTGAACTTTCTCATATTCCATAATTCCTGCTGCTTCCAGCAGGTCTTCATCAACAGTAATACTTCCAACATAGTCAAGTTCGGCCTGTACTACTGTAGCACGATGAATCTTTCCTTTTAACATCTCAACTGTCATTTCTTATTGGTCTCCTTACAAAAAAGCATTCGTCAAGGCATACTGGTCCCTGCAAATGCTTTTGCTATTCTTCGTATTCCCTGAGTCTTATTTTATGTCTTAAATAAATATAAGCTCGCTTTCCGCCATTTCCGGCGGGGGTAACTGTTCAATATGAAATTGTTGTGATTCAGTCAGAGTATAGTTTTGTAGTATTCCAAATACTATCTCCGCAAGTATTATGACACCCTGTGAAAGGAATGTCAATATGGTTGCGCAATATGCGTTGTTGGTCGCACATCGTGTGAACAGTAACAGGTTTTTCTTGTGTACAGAATAATATCAAGATATAATAGAATCATATTTTGCAACTGTTCAGAGCCAAGCAAAATTTCATAAAACAGGTGTAAAATGCGTAGCATTTTGGAGGTTGGCTCTGAACAGTTACCACATTTTTGATTTCAAAAGGAAAAAAGTATATGACAATAAAGAAAGTGATAAGTGCATGTCTTATGCTGACATGTCTGATAACAGGGCTTTCTGGATGTGGAAAAACAGATCAAGTATCTGACACAGCGGAACGCTCGGTTATAAAGCTTGGAAGCGACAGTTATCCCCCCATATAATTATCTGAATGAAGATGGTGTACCAACAGGAATCGATGTTGAACTGGCAACGGAAGCGTTCGGACGAATGGGTTATGACGTGGAAATTGTCAATATTGACTGGGAGAAGAAGCAAGAGCTGGTAGAGAACGGTGATATTGATTGTATTATGGGCTGCTTCTCCATGAAAGGACGATTGGATGATTATAAATGGGCCGGTCCGTATATGGTCAGTAACCAGGTGGTTGCAGTCAATGAGAACAGTGATATCTATACCCTGAGTGATCTGGAAGGAAAGACACTTGCCGTACAATCTACAACAAAACCGGAAGGAATTTTTCTGAAAAGAACAGACAGCAGGATTCCAAAGCTTGGTAATCTGATCAGCCTGGAACACAGGGAACTGATCTATACATTCCTTGGAAAGGGATATGCAGATGCAATAGGTGCACATGAGGAATCGGTTATACAGTATATGAAAGATTATGATGCGAAATTCCGAATTCTGGATGAACCACTTATGACAGTTGGAATCGGAGTCGCTTTCTCAAAAAATGAAACTCGGGATCTGCCGGAGAAACTGGAGCAGACTCTGGATGAAATGAGAGAGGACGGAACTTCTGAAAAAATCATAGGAAAATATCTTGATGACCCAGAAAAATATCTGGAGGTGGACCAGCTTGAAGAAGAATAAAAAATCTGTCCCAACAGAAAAGAAATTCTGGATCATCAGTATAGCTGTTGGGATATGTCTTGTCGTGCTGTCTGTATGTTTTTTCAGCAATGCAGACAAAGAAAAGAAAGAGGCTGATCTTTTAGACACGGTAAATTATGTAAAAGTACAATGTTCTACATATACACATTATAATGAATCATCAGAATCCAAAAGTCTGCTTCGTGCCATTGAGGGAACCCGGCAGGTTAGCAAAAATATAGCCGCAGAAATAGAAAATGAAAAAACATTGGATAATCAGTTGTTGAAAGAAAGTGCAGAGCAGTTATGGCTGACGGGAATAGCAATTCTGGATATAGATGGAACTATAGTATGTGAATACAGTACGAACGAAAGTTTATTGCCGGAAATAAAAGAATGTGCAGAGAAAGAAATCGTACTGGATACAGCAATTTACGATGAAAAAGTGTATGCCAAGAGAATCAATCATAATGACGGGGGGGCTTATATTGATATGGCTGCCTGCACAAGAAAGGATGCACCGGGAGTTGTAGTGACTTACTATTATACTTCCGCAGAGTATGCAATGAATTATACACTTACGATACAAAGTTTGTTGAATGGCTATCGGAAGGACCGGGATGGGACAATTATCGTAGCAGATGAAGGCGTGATCATTGCTTCAAACAATACCGGGCTGATCGGACAAAGCACAACAGACTATGAAGCAATCCAGAAGTTAAAAGATCATGCGGACAGTAAGCATATGATGGGCTTAACGATCAATGGAGTCCGGTGTCACGGTGTTATGCTGAAGCAGAGAGACCATTATATCTATGCTTACGTTCCGGATTCGATCATATTTCAGACACTTCTGCAAAATGTGATCATGTGCCTGTTCATTTATCTGATTGTTGTAGCACTAATCTGGATGATTTACAGAAAATTACAGAAAAATATTCTCAAAATAGAAAGGGAAAAAGAACAGAAGTATCAAAAGAGCCTTCTGGAAGCAGCGGAAAAGGCTGATGCGGCGAACCGGGCGAAGACAGAATTCCTGCAAAGGATGAGCATGATATCCGGACACCGATCAATGGAATTTGCGGAATGCTTGATGTGGGCGATTATTATCGTGATGATCTGTCGAGACAGACTGAATGCAGAGGGAAAATCCGTGAGGCTTCCAATATTCTCCAGGAACTGGTTAATGAAGTTCTTGATATGAGCAAACTGGAGTCAGGAGAAATTTATCTGGAAGAGAAACCGTTTAATATCTATCAAATAATAAATGAAGTGATAGATGTAGTCGGAAAGATGGCTGATGAAAGAGAAATCAAGGTGGAATATAAAACACCAGAGATCATTCATAAAGATCTTATAGGCAGCCCAATCCATCTAAAGCGTCTTCTGATGAATATCCTGAGTAATGCCGTAAAGTACAATAAAGATTATGGAAAGATTTATTTGAGCAGCAGGGAGATTTCTTCTGAACAGGACAAAATTGTAACTTTGGAGTTTAAGTGCCAGGATACGGGAATTGGTATGAGTGAGGAATTCCAAAAACATCTGTTTGAGCCATTTGCGCAGGAGCAGAAAGGCGGAGCATCCAAGTTTGGCGGTACCGGCCTGGGAATGCCGATCACAAAGAGTCTTGTGGAAAAAATGGGTGGAACAATCACCTTTATAAGTGAGCAGGGCGTAGGTACTACTTTTGTGATCACAATTCCATTTAAAATAAATGAAGATGTAGCAAGAGACGAAGAGAAGCAGGAGGAAGTAACGGCTTCCATCAGAGGATTAAACATTCTGCTCGTAGAAGACAATGAACTGAACATGGAGATTGCAGAATTCGTCATTCAAAGCGAAGGAGCTTCTGTGGTAAAGGCATGGAACGGTCAGGAGGCAGTGGAAGCTTTTGAGAAAAGTGCTTCCAGTGAATTCGACGCAATCCTCATGGATGTCATGATGCCGGTTATGAACGGATATGAGGCAACAAAGATAATCCGTTCAATGGACAGAAGTGATGCAAAGAAAATTCCGATCATCGCAATGACTGCGAACGCCTTTGTTGAGGACCGGATAAAGTCAAAAGAAGCGGGAATGAATGAGCATGTCTCAAAACCGATCGATATGAAACTATTAGTGAAGATTATTGCTGAATTAGCAGGAAAAATAAAAATCGTGAGGATAAAGGATGAGTGAGAAACAAAAACTACTTATTGTAGATGATTCAGAACTTAACAGAGATATATTAAAGGAGATTCTTGGCAGCAGTTATGATTATCTGGAAGCTGAAAATGGAACTCAGGCAATTCAGATTCTGGAAGTGCATCCAGAGATCGACCTGATGCTTCTGGATATCAATATGCCGCAGATGAATGGATTCCAGGTGTTGGAACATATGAGGGAGTTCCAGTGGATTGATGAAGTCCCGGTTGTCATGATTTCATCAGAAGAATCAGTCGAAATTATGCGAAAAGCGTATGATCTGGGGATCACAGACTATATCAGCCGACCGTTTGATGCAGTTATCGTAAAGAAAAGAGTCCAGAATACATTGGGACTTTATGCAAACCAGAAACGACTGATCAATGTGGTTGTAGATCAGGTCTATGAGAAAGAAGAAAACAACACGATTATGATTGGAATCCTGAGCAATGTATTAGGTTCTCATAACAGTGAAAGCAGCGAACATATATTACACATCCGTATCGCAACGGAGATGCTGTTGAGAGAATTGATCAGGAAAACAGATGCGTATCATCTGACAGAAGCGGATATTGCTCTGATTATAACAGCATCTTCCCTTCATGACATTGGAAAGGTCAGCATTCCGGAAGAAATCCTCAATAAACCAGGCAGACTGACAGATGAAGAATTCAAGATCATGAAAAGCCACAGTGAGATTGGAGCGTCTATGATCCGGAATATGGATTTTCCACAGGACAAGCCACTGGTACGCACTGCATGGGAAATCTGCCGGTGGCACCATGAACGATGGGACGGAAGAGGATATCCGGATGGACTAAAAGGGGGGGAAGAAATACCAATCTCTGCGCAGATCGTGTCAATTGCTGATGTGTATGATGCGCTTACAAGTGTACGGTGCTATAAGAATGCATATGATCATGATACGGCAATCCAGATGATCCAGGAAGGTCAGTGCGGACAGTTTAATCCGCTTCTTCTGGAATGCCTGAAAGAGATCAGTCCTCAGTTGTCCAGAACATTTAAGAAAGAAAAGGATGACAACAGAGAGTATTATGAAGCGCAGAAGATCTCAGAAGAAATACTGAGGCAAAATGCATTGCCACGCAAGGATTATTCCCAGCGTGTTATTGAGATTATGCAGGAAAAGATAAAGTTCTTTAAGGAAAATAGCGGTAAGATTTCAATAGAGTATAATGCGATTTCAGGAAAGCTGGTTTTAACAGACGGAGAATCGCAGAAAGAATATCAGAGAGATAATCTGGAATTTGATTTATATGGAGCATATGATATAAGCGAAGAGGATATTCAGCGCGTAAAAGATTCGCTGGATTCAGTATCAAGTAAAAACAAAGAAGTTTCAATGAAAGTAATGTTAAAAGTAAGAGGTGAAAGGCAGATGTGTGATCTGAAACTGCACACATTATGGTCATCAATAAAAACAGATGGATATATCGGAATTGTCGGGCAGCTGGATATTGTGAAGTAATGCCACAAAAATGGAAGACAAAATAAAAAGAGTCACAGTTATTCCCTGATGGAACAGGCTGCGACTCTTTTCTGTTCAGATATTCAAGCAGCTGCGTAAAGTGTTTTGTAGAGCTTCTTCCCGCCTAAAAGGATCTTACCTTTGGACGGTATCTCATATCAGATACTGTATACACTGTCACGAATGCTTCCGGATCCTTCTTGATAATATAATTCATCAGTTTCTGATATTCACTCTTGTCCACAATTGTAATAATTTCTCTGTGTTTCTGCATATTGTATGCGCCTGTCGCCTCGTAGAATGTTGCTCCGCTATGCAGTTCATGTAAAATAAACTGACGGACTTCTTCTTCGTATTTTGTAATAATACATACACGTCTTTTCAGATTCTGGCCAAAGATAAAATGATCCAGCACAATACCATTAAAATAAGTTCCAAGCACACTTAAAACTACAGCTTTTTTGTCATAGATCAGAGCGGAAGAAAGTGCCACACACATGCCCGAGATGGACATTGCTTTTCCCAATTCTATGTGCAGATATTTATTCATGATCTTCGCTACGATATCCAGTCCGCCAGAAGATGCATTCATGTTAAATAAAATACTGAGGCCGATACTTACGACCAGGATATAGCATATTACATCCAGTTCACTGCTGTTTGTCAGCGAGGTAAAATCCGGAAATATGTGTTCAAATACTGCAAGATACACCGGCAGCAGGATGCTGGTGTAAACCGTCTTTGCTCCGAATTCCTTTCCGCATGTCACAAAGCCTATCAGCAGTAGGACAACGTTCAATATCATTGTGATCGTTGATACATGCAACGGTATATAATGCGACATAACAATTGCCAGTGCGGATATACTGCTGATCGAGGTCATACTCGGAATCAAAAAGAAATATACGGCCGCGGCGATAATGCCCACTGCTATCGTCATGATGGCTGTTTCTTTCAAATTGTCTGATGTGAAAATCTGTTTCTCTTGTTTGTTCATTTATCATTCCCCCATTTTTAGATACTTAGTATTCAGAAAAATCAGATACCAGTATTTATATTATATCTCTAATATATTCATGGAGACAATGGTTAATTTTATCAGTCGCAATTACAGCGGTCTTGCAGTTTGAAATTGCAAACCTTTATGTGACAAACATAACTGCCTATGATATTATAAATTTGATATAAGCGAAAATGACTTTTGTAGAAACGAAAGTATCTGAGTACAAATAAGCAGGAAAAAGTATTGTAAGGAAATAAGAATACAGGAGGAAGGTTTTATGATTCGGCTTCAGGATATTGCAGATATGGCAGGCGTTAGCCGCACCACGGTATCCAATGTTATAAATGGCAATACGAAAAGAGTTTCCCAGAAAACGATCGATAAAATCACGGCTATTCTTAAAGAACAGAACTATGTTCCGAATATGGGGGGGTCCATGATGCTTTCCGGACGTGGTTCCAGAATCATAGGTGTAGTACTCGGATTTACTTACGCTCATGGTATGCAGTCACTTCAGGATCCATTCGTGGGAGAACTGATCGGAACGATTCAGATGGAAATGGAAGAAAACGGATATTATGTTATGCTTATCGGTGGTGAAAGTATTCAGAATGTAGTGGATATTGCTTCAAAATGGAATGTAGAGGGATTGATTATCCTTGGATACAATGAAGAGCAGTATCATAACCTTTCACACAGATTAAATAAGAAAATGATTCTGATCGATGCTTATCCGAAGGGTGCTTATACATTCCAGAATGTTGGCATAGATGATTATTCAGGCGGGTATCAGATCGGAGAATACCTGTATTCCTGTGGATATAAGAAAGCATTGTTTGTTGCAGAAACAGAGCAGGACAGCGATTACTATCGGTGGATGGGATTCAAACAGGCGATGGAAAAACAAGGGGGGGGATTCTGCAGTCGTTCCAGATATATAGTTATCCCGGGTAAAAGAAATCTTCGTCTCAGGAAATATAGAGAACTTCTTCCACGCTTTCTTGAAGCAAAAGCGCTGGCCTTTTCTTCAGATTATAATGCGATAGAAGCAATAAATTTCTTTTTTGACGAAGGAATCATGGTTCCGGAGCAGATTTCTGTTACAGGATATGATGACAGTGTTTACGCGAGCATGATTCGACCGAAACTGACAACAGTTCATCAGGATATTCCACAAAAAGCACATGTGGCGTTGGAACGTCTGATGAAATTGATTCAGGGAGAGACGCTGAACGAATTAAATATAAAAAACCCAGTCTATCTGGTAAAGAGGGA
>BBDW01000011.1 GCA_001312505.1 Mediterraneibacter faecis JCM 15917 | reverse complement strand
CAGGATTAATCAGCTGATTTTGAAATTGTCCGAACTAAACAGAACTGATGAGATTCTCAAGGCAGCTGCTGACAGGGAATATCAGAAGAAATTATTAAAAGAGTTTGGGCTTTAAAAAAGTCCACTCTAGGGATGGCACTACTTGCTGAAACTTTACATCCGTATCATCATGTTATAAACAAACAGACACAAGATTTTTGAACGTAGAAAAACAAAATACATTAAACCACACTTTGCTTTTGTTAAGGACATTTATTTCATACTCTCTAGCAACATGTAAAAAGAGCCTGACGATTAGTCGTCAAGCTCCATTTTTACTTTTGAAAACAATTCCTGTTACAAATACAATTGTGATTCTACAGATGCAGAACTCTCTCCTTGATCTCCTGCGTTCTTCCCTGATTCCAAAACTGTGTTCCGATATATCCGCAGGTACGTCTTGCAACATTCAGTGTATCCTGGTTGCGGTTTCCGCAATGTGGACACTCCCATACGAGCTTTCCTTCCTCATCTGTTATAATCTGGATCTCTCCGTCATATCCACATTCCTGACAGTAATCACTCTTTGTATTCAGCTCCGCATACATAATGTTGTCATAAATGAAACGGATGACCTGAAGTACGGCTGCAATGTTGTCTTTCATGTCCGGAACTTCTACATAGCTGATGGCTCCACCGGAAGAAAGTGCCTGGAACTGAGATTCAAACTTCAGTTTTGAGAAAGCATCAATCTCTTCTCCGACAAATACATGATAGCTGTTTGTAATATAACTCTTATCTGTAATTCCAGGAACAATGCCAAATCTCTTCTGCAGACATTTTGCGAACTTATAGGTTGTACTTTCAATCGGTGAACCATAGATACTGAAAGCAACGTTCGTCTCCTCTTTCCACTGGTTACATGCATCGTTCATGTGCTTCATAACATCCAGTGCAAATGGTGTAGCATCCGGATCTGTATGGGATTTTCCTGTCATATATTTCACACACTCGTAAAGTCCTGCATATCCAAGAGAAATCGTTGAATATCCTCCATAGAGAAGTTTATCAATCGGTTCTCCCTTCTTCAGGCGGGCAAGTGCTCCGAACTGCCACAGAATCGGTGCTGCGTCAGACAGTGTTCCTTTCAGACGGTTGTGTCTGCACATCAATGCGCGATAGCAAAGTTCCAGTCTGTCATCAAAGATCTTCCAGAACTTATCCATATCTCCACCGGAAGAAAGTGCAACATCAACAAGGTTGATCGTAACAACTCCCTGATTGAAACGTCCGTAGAACTTGTAGTTTCCGTTCTCGTCTTTCCATGGGCTTAAGCAGCTTCTGCATCCCATAACCGGGAAACAATTTCCTTCTTTAAGCTCTTTCATCTTTTTCTCGGAAATATAATCCGGAACAAGACGCTTTGCAGTACACTTTGCAGCAAGTTCTGTCAGATAATAATATTCGCTTCCTTCTTCGATATTATCTTCTTCCAGAACATAAATCAGTTTCGGGAATGCCGGTGTCACCCATACTCCGGCTTCATTCTTAACTCCCTGATAACGCTGACGAAGTGTCTCTTCGATAATCATCGCCAGGTCTTTCTTCTCTCTCTCGTTCTTTGCTTCATTCAGATACATGAAAACTGTAAGGAACGGTGCCTGTCCGTTAGTTGTCATCAGTGTGATCACCTGATATTCGATTGTCTGGACACCCTTTGTGATCTCTTTCTTCAGTCTTCTCTCTACGATCTCATTGAGCACATCTTCCGGATATTCCATTCCGACCAGCTCCTGCTCAGTGATCACTTCCTTACGGATCTTCTCTCTGGAAACATCTACAAACGGTGCTAGATGAGTAAGTGAGATACTCTGTCCACCATACTGGTTACTTGCAACCTGAGCAATGATCTGCGTTGCGATATTACATGCTGTAGAGAAGCTGTGTGGTTTTTCAATCATTGTACCGCTGATCACAGTTCCGTTCTGAAGCATGTCCTCAAGATTTACAAGATCACAATTGTGCATATGCTGTGCATAATAGTCAGAATCATGGAAGTGAATGATTCCTTCTCTGTCTGCCTCCACAATATCATGTGGGAGAAGCATTCTTGTTGTCAGGTCACGGCTGACCTCTCCTGCCATATAATCTCTCTGTACGCTATTGACTGCCGGGTTCTTGTTCGAGTTCTCCTGCTTTACATCCTCGTTGTTGTACTCAATCAGTGACAGAATACGATTGTCTGTTGTATTCGCCTTACGTACGAGGGATCTCTTATAACGATATCTTACATACTTACGTGCAAGTTCAAAAGCTCCGGTAGCCATAATCTGATTCTCTACCATATCCTGGATCTCTTCTACGGATACTGCACGATTCAACTTGTTACACTTAAATTCCACATATTCTGCGATATCTTCAATCTGGCTGTCTGTCAGCGTACGCTCCCCCCATTATCCTTATCCGCTTTCGTCACAGCAACCACGATTTTCTGTATATCAAATATCTCTTCCGACCCATTTCGCTTGATAATTTTCATTGATCAGTCTCCTCACTTTTCTTATTCTCGCACGATATCTTGTGTTTTATTCGTTTCTATCGTGCTGTCTGATACTTATTCTAATACAAAATATAGTATAATGCAATCCCTAAAACACAGTATCATGTATTTTCAGAACATCTGCTACATTTTTTGAGTTTTTCATTTAACTGATAATCTTTTCTCTATCTGTTATACAAAATCAAAACTGCCTATGAATTATCTGTCTACTCATTCTCCTTTCACACCTGTGGAAAAGGCAGCCAAACAGTCCTTATTCAAGGGCTTTGGCTGCCTTTTCTTTCGTTTTATTTCAGGTAATAATTCTATTTATTTTTCGAATTCACAGACAATTCGGTCAATTCTTTTTCTAATAAGATCCGTTATGTTTTGCATGGAAATCTCTTGTCTCTTTGACGATCACTCCGTTCAATGCAAGAAGTGCAATCAAGTTCGGGAATGCCATCAGTGCATTGAAGATATCCGCGATATTCCATACTGCTTTTACTGTCATATATGGTCCAATGAATACTGCAAGGATATACAGGATACGATATCCCATTACAACAGCCTTATTTCTGTTAAACAGGTATTCCACACATCTCTCGCCGTAATAGTTCCATCCGAGAATTGTTGTGAATGCAAAGAATACAAGACACAGCATCAGGGAGAACGTCGCTACAAACGGTGGGAATGGAAGTCCTTTCTGGAAAGCATCCATTGTGATTGCCACACCTTCAAGTTCCGGGTTCAGCCAGGAACCGGCGATCACGATAGAAAGTCCTGTCATTGTACAGATTACAATTGTATCAATAAATGTTCCTGTCATAGATACAAGGCCCTGACGAACCGGATCTTTTGTTCTTGCAGCAGCTGCTGCGATCGGTGCACTACCAAGTCCGGACTCGTTCGAGAAGATTCCTCTTGCAACACCTTTCTGCATTGCTACAAACATGGATCCAACAGCTCCTCCCGCAAGCGCACTTCCTGTAAATGCAGATTTCACGATAGAAGCCAGTGCTGCCGGAACAGCTGTGATATTTGTAATAATGATGATTACTGCAAGTCCTACATAAAGAACCGCCATAAATGGTACGATAATCTCAGATACTTTTGCAATTCTCTGGATTCCTCCAAGAACAACAAGACCTACACACACTGTCAGGAATAATCCTGCAACTACAGTCGCCCATGAATAATTTCCACCAAACAGTGAAACTGTATGTGCCATATCCGGATCAAAGAAGTTCTTAACCGCAGATGCGATACTATTCACCTGTGTAAATGTACCGATTCCAAAGAGACCAACTCCGGCTCCGAAGAATGCGAAAATCTTCGCAAGCCATGTCCACTTCTTACCCATTCCGTTTTCAATATAATAGAATGGTCCACCAAGTACATGCCCATCTTTATCAATTGTACGATATTTGATTGCCAGAAGACCTTCTGCGTATTTTGTCGCCATTCCAAAGAATGCCGCAATAACCATCCAGAACAACGCTCCCGGACCACCAAGTGCGATTGCTGTTGCAACACCTGTGATATTACCGGTTCCGATTGTTGCTGACAGAGCTGTACAAAGTGCTCCAAAGCTGGTCACTTCTCCGCTACCGTCTTCTTCATCTTTAAACATGAATTTGAAAGCTTTGCCAAGATGCCTGATCTGTACAAGACCAAGTCTGGCTGTTAGAAAGATACCTGTTGCCATGATGAGGCAGATTAACGGAAGCCCCCCACACAGCATTGTCGATTGCAGTGATAATTTTGTCGATTTGTGCAAACATTTCTTTATTCCTCCATCCTTTTGCCTGAGAGACTCGCGGCATGTAACTGCATCCATGACCGCTTACACCTTCGGCGCTCTTTTTAAAGAGACTCTCCTGAGTATTGTTGTCATTTACGTCAGATGTAAATGACAACAAATTTTTCTCTTTCGTGCTTTAACACGATAGAAGTAAGAATAGCACTATGTTATAAGAAATGCAATATATTTCCGGCAGTTTTTTCAATTAAGATTACTAATATTCATTAATAAGATACTATTGTTTACTCTGCCAACTCTTTTCCTGCTGCCTTCAGCTCTTCCAGCACATCATCTTCTGGGGGGGCATCATTTGCAATGATTCCTTCTTCACGGATCAACTGAGCTCCGGCATTTTTCATGCGATCTGCCCAATCTCTCATCCATTCTCCGTCTCCCCATCCATAAGAACCAAACAAAAGAATCTTCTTTCCTGAAACAAGAGATTCCAATTCTTCTACAAATGGCTCCATCTCAGATTCTTCGAGCACCTCGGCCCCCATCGCCGGGCATCCAAGCGCTAACGCATCTACCGCCGCCACTGTTTTTGCATCTGCATTTCCTACTTCCAGAAGTTCTGCTTCCTGACCTGCCGCTTTGATTCCTTCGACAACCGCCTCTGCCATTGCCTGTGTATTACCGGTTCCACTCCAATATACAACTGATATACTCATTTTATAAATTCCTCCACTTTCTTTGATTCAATGCGATTTCACGGATGTTTTTCCCATCCAGATACTCATTTACCGCGCAATCTTTTGCTCGGTCATATTCATGAAAAATCATTCTCGCTTTTTCAGGATTACTATATACTTTCCAGTATCCTGTCATAATAAAATCTTTGCCATCTTTTTCAATAAAGCTCTGCACATCTGCCGTCGGATATCCGAGAAAAGCTCCAATCTCATGTGGGAATCCAATTCCTTGTGCAGTACACTCGCAGATACGTTCTGACAGATGTGCCAGCATTTCCTCGATATTGCTTTCCTTATATCCGTATTGTCCGATCAGTTCGCGGAGTTTTGGCTGGTTCATATATTCTTCCAGCTCTTTGGGGCGATAGAAAAGGACAAGGCATTTCCCCCCCTCTGAGCAGGATAATTTATAAAAATTGATCTCCATCCCGGAAAACATTTCTTCCAATTCAGAATATGATTCATTTTCCATTGAAATCAGGCCTGATACTTTAAGCCCTTTCAGAAAAGGCGCACACTGTAATATAACCTGAAACCCAAGCCTTACCTTCCGGTCTTTATTTTTTAGATAGTAGGATAATACTTCCGTCGGCATATCGTTCTCCTTAGCTTTATTTTGAGAATGGTTTTCATTCAATCATTATGTTAACATAAATGAAAATGATTTTCAATACAGTTTTTGAGAACTTTTCTCATTACCATGGTGGCATCTTACCACTCATTTCTTATGGTAATTCCGCATAAAACTTTTTCAAATTTTAACACTTTTTTAGTTGTTACTCACATATCTTTAGTGTATAATAAATTTATAAATATTTGAGAGGTGAGAAAATCTCAAACATTATACACACTTACATAAAGGAGAGATTCGCCATGGTAAATTTAATCACAGGCCCAAGAGGCAGCGGAAAAACACAGCAGATGATCGATCTTGCAAACGAGAAGGTTAAGACTTCTTCCGGTAATGTCGTATTTATTAAAAGGAGCAGCAAAGACACTTATTCTGTAGATTTCAATATCCGTGTCATCAAGATGGCTGATTATCCTGACATCCTTACCTTAGAAGAATTCGTAGGTTTCCTCTATGGTATGGCTGCTGGCAATCACGATATCGAGGCTGTTTTCATTGACAGTATCTTAAAGCAGGCTAATATCACATTAGAAAGTCTTCCGACATTTATC
Source organism: Mediterraneibacter faecis JCM 15917 (assembly GCA_001312505.1). Taxonomy (GTDB): domain Bacteria; phylum Bacillota; class Clostridia; order Lachnospirales; family Lachnospiraceae; genus Mediterraneibacter; species Mediterraneibacter faecis. The sequence goes on along the minus strand of BBDW01000011.1, from coordinate 110,930 downwards.
GAGAAATTAAATAAGATTTCCGAAGATGCCAAGATTGACTTCTACCTCAGCGTCAGCGCAGATAAAGCTGCGATTGCAGATGTTGACACACTTGGATGCACAGTTCTGTAAGCATTTACAGCGTAGTGTAACACAGGATTCGCCCTTCTGGGTCTGAATTAAATGTTTTCAGGAATCAAAAAAGAAGTACTTCCGTTCTCCGGTTGTACTTCTTTTTTTCGCTTCTTTCTCTTATTCTGTCTGTGCAGAATCCCCCCCTGCCGTATCTTCTGCCTGCTCTTCTTTCGCAGCTTTTGTGCTGATCTGTTCACTCGCTTTTCCATTCAGGGAAAGAACTGTATCCACCTGCTCCCCCTTCTTATACTCAACTGTGACTTCATCTCCGACATTAAACCGGATAATATCAATAAAATCTACAACAGATACATCAAAGATCTCATCCGAACCTTCAAGCATGATATAATAATGAGAATCACCGTCTATAACGCCCTGGGCGATCTTTGTGATCTTAGCTGTCAGTGTCTCTACGGATCTTGTATCCTCAGCTTCTGTCTTGATCCCATTCTTATACATCAGATTAGTGTAAGACTCCTCGCATTCACTGACCGTATCTCCAATTGCAACAATCTGATATTTCTGCACATTTACCATCGCATACTTCTTCACCAGACCGGCATCATCCTTCAATGCAATGAAATAGGTCGGTTCACCGGAAATATTTAAAAGCAGTGGGAATGTTGCCGTATAGTGCAGATTCTGTACCTGCCCTTCTGCGGAAGACATCGCTGAACTCTCTGTTGCTCCTTCAATCTCATAGAACTTTGTCTCCATTGTTCTCTGATTCATCAGAACAAACCCTACATTCGACTGGTCTCCGGTAATCGAGGTAACACCTGTGTATACCCATACATCGTCATCGATTGCAAGATAATTGTATCCGTCAGTTGTATTCAGGCAGTCTTTCTGCCCCAATACACTATTAAAGAAACCATGTTTCAATGTTCCGTGATAATTATAAAGCTCAACTAACAGATCTGCGGAATATACTCTGTCAACCACTGTGGGACATCCTCAACTGCATAATCCTTCGTTTCTCCTGTGATTGCATTGCAAAGTACAACTCTTCCGATTGTTGTTCCACCGAATAATCCGATATTGTATTTCTTCACCGGGCAGATCCAGTACGGAACCCCCCCGTCTTCATCAATTTCAAAACTCAGATCATTAAAAATATAGGTCGGATAGTTAAATCTCAGATGACGGTAAATATTTCTGTTAAAATGATCACTTGTCGTGTACTTCATCCCTTCACTCAGTTTTACGAGTTCCGTATTCTGTGTTGCCATATCAATCTTGATATAGGCCGGGATTCCTTCTCTCATGTTCGTAAACCATTTGATCACGCTGGCATATTTCAAAGGAGAAACTCTCACCGGCTGATCCTGATAGTTGATCTGGGAATACAGTTCATCTACCTCGAACTGGGATACCATATCTACCATACTTCCCATCTTCCTGTCACCGAGAAGCTCTGCTGAATCCTTATCCAGCAATGGAATCTGATCAAAAGATAATTCTTCGATATCTTTCGTAAATTCTCCATTCTTCACCGTCAAAAGTTCCTGATACTTCTTCGCATTCACAATTGGAGAAGACAAAACTGATCCTGCCACATATGCGATCACAAGCACCGCAAGGATTCCAAGGATCACCTTTAATCCCTTTGACTCTTTCCAGTCGTAACGGTTTAAATTTTTCTTTCTGATAAATACCACAGCTGCCAGAATGACCAACACCACAAGATACATCCAGAATTCTGATGCATGAATATTGATCGCCGGGAGTGTCACATAGTAATAGATTCCAATCAACAGAATCACTCCTATGACAGCTGTCACTTTCATTTTAAATTTGTTCATCTCACCTCTTCCTTTCTTCAACAAGGTTCTTTCATTTTACCATAGAACAAAGAATGTGCCAAGGCACATTCTTGCGTCTGTGGCGGTCGCTTGCGACACCTAGCGGAGCGTTTTTATATATTAGGGAAGCTTTCCTAATATATAAAAATAAAATGTGCGAAAAAATCTGTTTCATTCCAATTTTCCCGCACATGATTAACAAAAAATCGTCTAGAATCTTCTTCTCCAGAGTTCCGGAGAAAGAAGAAGCAGGTATGGGAAGATCTCTAATCTTCCGATTAGCATATCAAAGCAGAATACCAGCTTGGATAATGCTGAGAATGGGTGAAAATTCATCACCGGACCAACCTTTGAAATACCTGGTCCTACATTGCTCATCGTAGTAAGTACGCCACTAAATGTTGTCGCAAAATCAAAATTATCAATAGAAACGAGTAAAATTGATACGATCAGAATCATAATGTAACACGTCAGATAGAGATTTACATTCTTCAATGTATCCTGTCCGATTTTTTTACCATTGACTTTAATGATCGTAACTGCATTTGGATGTAACATCTTACGTACTTCTCTGCGGATTGATTTCACGATGATCAATAAACGGCTTACTTTAATACCTCCTCCGGTGGATCCTGCACAGGCTCCCACAAACATAAGTGCCAATAATATTGATTTCGAGAGTTCCGGCCACTGGTCATAATCTGCGGTTGCAAATCCGGTTGTCGTAATGATCGAACCGACCTGGAAAGATGCATAACGGAATGCATGTGCAACCGTTCCATAAATCTTGAGGATATTTCCTGTGATTATAGCGATTGACACACCTACTATTCCAAGATATGCCCACAGCTCTTCATTTTTCAGAATGGATTTCCAGTCTTTGAGCAATATGAAAAAGTACAAGTTAAAGTTAATTCCAAACAAAATCATAAATACTGTGATCACACCATCAATATATGCACTGTCGTAGAAGCTGACGCTTGCAGCTCTATTAGAAAATCCTCCCGTTCCGGCAGTACTGAATGCATGTAAAAGTGCATCATACAGGTTCATTCCGCCAAAGAGCAGGAAAACCACTTCTGCTGCTGTCAGTACAAAGTACATTCCATACAAAATCCGTGCCGTATGTCTTGCCTTTGGTACAAGCTTATCCGCCTCCGGTCCCGGTACTTCCGCACGCATGAGCGGCATTGCATTCTCATCATCCAGAGATGTGAGCATCATAACAAATACAAGTACTCCCATACCACCGATCCAGTGTGTAAAGCTTCGCCAGAAGGAAATTCCCATTGGCAGAGCCTCGATATCTACCAGAATTGTAGACCCGGTTGTAGTGAAACCGGAAATTGTCTCAAAAAGTGCATCAATATAATATGGAATACTTCCCGAAATCACAAACGGAAGCGCTCCGAATGCGGACCATAAAATCCATGCAAGCCCAACAATAACAAAACCTTCTTTTCCGTAAATCTGCTTTGAAGCCGGAAGCTTCCTTCCGAACACCATATAAATTACGAGCAGGATTGCTGCTACAATCAGAAAAGAAATTACGCTTTTTTCATGATATATCAGGGAAACCAACGCTGGGATCAGCAGAAGTAATCCTTCGACTCCCATCATTTTCCCCAAAATATATACTATCATCTTCTTATTCATCGCGCTGCACCTACATTAAAATATCTTTAATATCTTCAATCTGTTTTTCCATCGTGATAATGATTACATTATCTCCTACCTGAATACAATCATCTCCGCTCGGAAGAATGATCTGGCGTTTTCTTGCAATACATGCAATCAGATTATTCGGTTTCAATGAGAGATTCTTCAATGGAATTCCTGTATAATTTGTCTCAGCCTTAACAATAAATTCCAGTGCTTCAACTTTGTCATCAACCAATTGATACATTGTCTCAACATTCGCACTTCCCTGAGAGTTTTTACGCGCTCTGACATAACTCATGATTGCGTCTGCTGTTGCTGTTTTAACAGAAACAATACTATCAATTCCAAAGTCTTCTACCATACGTGCACGTCTGTCTTCATTGACTTTCGTAACAATTTTGTCCACATTCTGACTCTTTGCAAAAAGAGAAAGTATAATGTTCTCTTCATCCATCCCTGTCAGGGCAACAAATGCATCCGCTTCATCAATCCCTTCTTCTACAAGAAGATCGTGATCTGTTGCATCTCCATTAATGATCGTTGCTTTTGGAAGTAATTCGCAGAGTTCTTCACATCTCTGGCGATTCTGTTCTATGATCTTTATCTGCATACCAAGTGTGCTAAGCTGAAGTGCAAGATAGTAACCAACTCTTCCGGCTCCACAAATAATGACTTTTTTGATTTTGTCCTTACGCTTTCCATTTGCTTTAAAAAATGCCTCTAAATCTTTATGAGATGCTGCAATATGCAGACGGTCTCCTGCACGCATCCTGTATTCTCCATCTGGAATGCAAACTTCTTCTCCGTGTTCCACTGCACAGACAAGCAGACGGATCTGGAACCGGTTATACATTTCCGCAAGGCTTAACCCTGCCAGGCTGCTTCCCTCCGCAACCGGTAATTCAATTAATTCTACACGTCCCTTCACAAAAGTCTCCACCTGACTCGCATCCGGGAAGAGCAGAAGTCTGCTAATCTCATCTGCACGATAAGTTCCGGGTTTACAGCCATGCTAAGATGCAGATCTTCTTTCAGAAGTCCGATCTGACGATAATAAATCGGATTACGCACACGGGCAATCGTATGTTTTGCACCTAATTTTCTGGCGATCAGACAGCTTAACATATTGCATTCATCTGCTGATGTACAGGCAATCACCAGATCGGCATGCGCCACATCTGCCTGTTTAAGTACTTCTGCGTCTGCGCCATCTCCCGTCACGCAGGCAATATCCAGACGATCCATAGCAAATCTCAACTTATTTTCATTACTGTCAATCATTATAATGTCATATTTCTCGGCGGAAAGTTGCTTGGCAAGCTTGTAACCAACCTTTCCGTCACCGATAATAATAATCCTCATTTTCTTATCCCTCATATTATTATAATAATCTTATAACTGCTCTACACAGTCACTTTATGTCACTGTTCACAGGATTTCATAAACAACAACATACCTGTCTAATGCAGACAGGTAGATGAATTATAGCACCTTTGTTTTGAAAGTACAACCATATTCGCAAACTTGTGATTTTTTTGTAAAATACAATGTTACCGTTTTTTCTAAAACAAGCAATAAGAGCGTGCTATCCACTCCTTTTTATCAGCCGGATAACACACTCTTTATATTGCCTGAATCTTTAATTATGCTTCTTCTGCTCTTGCAGCAATTTCTTTCTCCTGTACATCAGATGGAGCCTGCTCATATCTTGCAAATGTATATTCGTAAGATCCTCTTCCACCTGTCATGGAGCGAAGTGTTGTGCAATAGCCAAACAGTCCTGTCATTGGAATATCTGCTTCAATAACCTGCTTTCCTCCGGCTACCGGTGTCATGCCAAGCACACGTCCTCTGCGTTTGTTCAGGTCTCCCATGATATCTCCTGTGTAATCATCCGGAACTGTAACTTTCAGGGATGCGATTGGTTCAAGAAGTACCGGAGATGCTTCCAGAAATCCTTTCTTGAATGCCTGGATCGTAGCTGTCTTAAATGCCATCTCCGAAGAGTCTACCGGATGATAGGATCCGTCGTATAAAGTAGCTTTCACACCAACTACCGGATATCCGGCAAGAGGTCCTTTCACTACAGATTCCTGCAGACCTTTCTCTACTGCCGGGAAATAGTTCTTCGGAACTGCTCCTCCAACAACACATTCTTCGAATACAAATGGAGTTTCGAGATCTCCTGATGGTTCGAATTTCATCTTAACATGTCCGTACTGTCCATGTCCGCCGCTCTGTTTCTTATACTTGGAATCAACGTCAGAATTCTTACGGATCGTCTCACGGAATGCAACTTTTGGTGTCTCCAGTGTGATCTCTACTTTATATCTTGCCGCCAGTTTACTTGCTACGATCTCAAGGTGCTGCTCACCCATTCCATAAAGAAGAGACTGTCTGTTCTCACTGTCATTCACAGCTTTCAATGTAACATCTTCTGCTGTCATTCTTGCAAGAGCCTGTGATACCTTATCTTCATCGCCTTTATTCTTTACGCGATACTTCATATATGTATATGGTACAGAATAATCTGTCTTTGCATAAGATACCGGTGTTCCCTTTACAGAAAGAGTATCTCCTGTTCTTGTATTTGTCAGTTTACCTATTGCTCCGATATCGCCTGCAAAAAGCTCTGTCACTTCGCTCGGCTTACTTCCGCACATGGTATAAAGTTTACCTGGTTTCTCTTCTGCGTCTGTGTCTGCATTATAAAGTACATCATCTCCTTTAAGTACTCCGGAGCATACCTTTACAAAAGAGTATTTTCCAATAAATGGATCCACCATTGTCTTAAATACATACGCTGATTTTGCTTTTGCGAAATCATAATTCGCTTCAAAGATCTCGTTTGTTCTGCGGTTGATTCCTGCACAGGTTCTCTTATCCGGACTCGGGAAGAAACGAACAATATCTGAAAGCAGGTTGGCTACTCCCTGTGCCTGGACATTGGATCCCATCGCAACCGGTACGATATCTCCATCCATTACTTCTGTTCTCATGGCTGCACGGATCTCTTCTACAGAGAATTCCTCACCATTAAAATAGCGCTCCATAAACTCTTCACTTGTCTCTGCTACAGCTTCCATAAGAGAATCTCTCAAAATCTCAAGGTTCGGCATACAGTAATCCGGAATCTCGCACTCTTCTCTCTGTCCAATGCCTGTATATCTTCTTCCGGCATTCTTAATAATATTAATGTATCCTACAAGTTTCTCGTTCTCACGGATCGGCTGGAAATGTGGTGCGATTTTCTTTCCATATCTCTCTGTCAGATCTGCTACTACCTGACGGAAACTTGCATCATCCACATCCATCTCTGTCACATAGATCATTCTCGGCAGATTATATTTGTCACAAAGCTCCCATGCTTTTTCCGTTCCAACCTGTACTCCTGCCTTACCAGATACTACGATAACCGCTGCATCTGCTGCACTGACTGCCTCTTCTACTTCTCCGACAAAATCAAAATATCCCGGTGTGTCAAGAATATTGATCTTCGCTTTCTCCCACTCGATCGGTACCAGACTTGTGCTGATTGAAAATCCACGTTTCTGCTCCTCTTTATCAAAATCGCTCACCGTATTGGATTCGGAAATCTTTCCCATACGATTCGTTGCACCTGATACGTAGAGCATCGCCTCTGCAAGACTTGTCTTTCCGCTTCCACCATGACCAAGTAATACCACATTTCTGATTTCATCTGTTCTGTAAACCTTCATACTGCTGCCTCCTTGTTATGTAGCTATTATGCACATCGTTTTTTGTCGTCGATATACATACCATGGGTATATTGTACTAAATATTCTGATTAATTACAACTATTTTTTACATTTTATACAATTTTAACTTTTATCCACAAAGTTATCTGGTCAAAGATTAGAAGCAGAGGCATTTGTGAATAATAATTTACTTTTACAGAGCAAAGTGTTAAAATACGAATATATGTTTCTTACTGATTTAAGATTTCTGAACAGTAAGATATGTTTTGCACAACAACAGAAAGGATTTTACAACTATGAATGCTAAAAAATTGGATTTATCGGACTTGGACTTATCGGCGGCTCTATTGCAAAGGCAATCCGCCAGTATTATCCGGATTACGACATCATCGCATTCGATAAAAATAAAGAATCCCTTGCACTGGCAATCCAGGAAGGCACGATTCATACTTCCTGTTCATCCATTGATGACAATTTCAGGGGGGGATGTAACTACATTTTCCTCTGTGCACCGGTCACTTACAATGCTGCCTATCTTTCCCAGCTGAAAGATCTCCTGGATGAAAACTGTATTCTCACAGATGTCGGAAGCGTGAAGACTTCCATCCACGAAGAGGTAATTCGTCTGGATATGGAAGCAAATTTCATTGGCGGACATCCGATGGCTGGTTCTGAGAAGAGCGGATTTATGAATTCCAAAGCTCATTTGATTGAAAATGCATACTATATCCTGACTCCTTCTGCTAAAGTAGCGGAAGAAAAAGTGGATGCTTACAAAGACTTTGTTTCATCTCTAAAAGCTCTTCCTGTTATTCTGGATTACCACGAGCACGATCATATTACCGGAACGATCAGCCACCTGCCGCATATTATTGCATCCACACTTGTGAATTTTGTACATGATACGGATTCGAAGGAAGGGATGATGAAAGCGTTGGCCGCAGGGGGGGGATTTAAAGATATTACGAGAATTGCTTCTTCCTCCCCGGTCATGTGGCAGCAGATCTGTCTGAAAAACAGTGAGAACATCTCCCAGATCTTAGGTGAATATATTGAAGCTCTTTCACATGCAAAGAATCTTGTGGATGAAGGAAATGAACCTGCCCTGTACGCTCTGTTTGAGAATTCCAAAGATTACAGGAACTCCATGCCGAACGGATCTGCAGGACCGATCAAAAAGCAGTTTGCACTTTATTGTGATATCATCGATGAAACAGGTGGAATTGCTACGATTGCCACAATTCTTGCAAGTAATAATATCAGTATCAAGAATATCGGAATCATCCACAACCGTGAATTCGAGGAAGGAGTTCTTCGTATTGAATTTTATGATGAAGATTCTGCAAACAGAGCTTCTGTACTTTTGCAGAAATACCGCTATGTCATTTATGAAGTCTGATAGCAGAAATGAGGAATAAGATTATGGAATTATGTAATATTACAGGATTAAAAGGAAAAGTTACAATACCGGGAGACAAATCCATCTCCCACCGCTGCATTATGTTCGGCTCAATTGCAAACGGAACGACGCAGATCCACAACTTTCTCTCTGGTGCCGACTGTCTCGCGACTATCCGTTGTTTCAGAGAGCTTGGTATTGAGATTGAAGTTGAGAGCGATTATTCTTCCGTTATCGTACACGGAAAGGGATTGCATGGACTGAGTGCTCCGGAGAAGATCCTTGATGTGGAAAACAGCGGAACAACAACGAGACTGATTTCCGGTATTCTCGCCGGACAGCCGTTTGACTCTAAATTGTCCGGAGATGAATCACTGAACTCCCGCCCAATGAAAAGAATCATTGAACCATTGACACAGATGGGCGCACATATTTCCAGTATTCTCCGCAATGGATGTGCCCCCCCGCTTTATATTACCCCTGCGCAGCTTCATGGAATCCATTATGATTCGCCGGTTGCCAGTGCGCAGGTAAAATCTTGTCTGCTGCTCGCCGGTCTTTACGCAGATGGAGAGACCTCTGTCACAGAACCGAGTCTTTCCAGAAACCATACAGAATTAATGCTGAAAGAATTCGGTGCAAATATCCGCTCTACTTTTGAGATTGGTTCTTCCAAAGCAACCGCTATCATCCGTCCTTGTGAAGAACTTTACGGACAGAAAATCACAGTTCCGGGAGACATCTCTTCCGCTGCTTATTTCATTGCTGCCGGACTGATCGTCCCTGATTCTGAAATTCTTGTAGAAAATGTAGGAATCAACGACACGTGCAGGAATCTTGAGAGTATGTGAAGATATGGGTGGTGATATCACCCTCCTTAACGAACGTACAGAAGGTGGGGGGAAAGAATTGCAGATGTTCTTGTCCGCACAAGTAGACTGCATGGAACTACAATCGAAGGGGGGGACATCATCCCAACTTTGATCGATGAGATTCCGGTTATTGCGGTCATGGCAGCTGTAGCAGAAGGAACAACCGTAATCAAAGATGCTGCTGAACTGAAAGTCAAGGAAACAGATCGTATTGAGACTGTAACAGATAATCTGAAAGCAATGGGCTGTGATGTAACACCTACTGAAGACGGAATGATCATCAATGGCGGAAGACCTCTTCATGGTGCTTCTATTCATACTTTGTTAGACCACAGAATTGCAATGGCATTCAGTATTGCTGCACTTGTTGCAGAAGGTACTACAAAGATTCTTGACAGTAAATGCGTAGATGTGTCTTACCCAACATTTTATGACACCTTTGAGCAACTGCTCTAAAAGAGTTGCTCAGACATTTTTCAACCACAAAGAGCTGAACAGAAGTTTTCAATATACTTCTGTCCAGCTCTTGATTTTTTCTATTTTTATTTTGATATCTTTCTGACGTCATTCAATCCCATTTACAGGAATGCATATTTCAAAACAAACAGAATTGCTAAAATATACATCAGAAGACTTAGTTTCTTCTCTTTTGCTTTTCCTGTTAACAGATTCAGAACCACATATGTGATGATTCCCATTGAGATTCCTTCTGAAATACTATAGAAGAATGGCATTGCAATGATACATACATAGCAAGGAATTGCTTCTGACAAATCATTGAAATCAATGTTTGTAATATTCGTCAGCATGTAAAGTCCTACAATGATCAGTGCCGGTGCTGTAGCAAATGCCGGAATTGCAAGGAAAATTGGTGACAGGAACAATGCAAGACCAAACAAGATTGCTGTTGTCACTGCTGTAAGACCTGTTCTTCCTCCCTCAGATACTCCTGAAGCACTCTCTACGAATGTTGTAGTTGTTGATGTTCCAAGAACAGCTCCCGCTGTTGTTGCAAGTGCATCTGCAAGAAGCGCTCCTTTGATCTTTGGAAGTTTTCCTTCTTCGTCAAGCATTCCTGCCTTTGAAGAAACTCCTACAAGTGTTCCGATCGTATCAAACAGATCGACAAATAAGAACGCACAAAGGATTACAACAAAGTCCAAAGTAAAGATTCCCTTAAACTGAAGTTTACAGAAAATCGGTGTAATACTTGGAATAGATAATCCGTGACTGAAATCCGGAAGCAGGCTGAAGCATCCAACTTCTGCATTCGGAACATAAATTCCTGCGAACTGACAAACAATACCGATTGCCCATGTGATCAAAATACCCCAAAGAATATTTCCTTTCACATTCTTGATTACAAGAATTCCAGTGATCAAAATTCCAACAAGCGCAAGAATAACTGTGATTCCGATATCGTTCATTGTTGCACTCACACCATTCAGCTGATTATATCCATCTAAAGAGAACAATTCAACTAATGTAGCACCACCCATAACGATATGTGCATTCTGGAGACCTACAAATGCGATAAATAATCCGATTCCTACACTAACTGCAGATTTCAGATTCTTCGGAATTGCATTAAAGATTGCCTCACGTACATTTGTTACAGACAGAAGGATAAAGATAATACCTTCTGCAAATACTGCAGTCAATGCATATTCCCAACTGTATCCCATACCGATAACAACTGTATAGGCAAAGTATGCATTCAGTCCCATTCCCGGTGCCAGTGCAAATGGATAATTCGCAAGTGCAGCCATGAGAAGTGTTCCTATAAATGCAGCTAATGCTGTTGCAGTAAATACTGCACCTGAATCCATTCCTGCTGCTGACAGGATACTCGGATTCACCGCCAGGATATACGCCATAGTCATGAATGTCGTAATTCCGGCAAGAATTTCTGTTTTTACATCTGTTTTGTTTTCTGAAAGCTTAAACATTTTTTCTAACATTTCGCCCTCTCCTTTCCCTCTGGTTCCTTTTCATAACCTCGGATATTGTAACATATTTCTTCACACTTTACATCAAAAAGGCTTATCACCTTTTATCATAACTGGTAATAAGCCTTTTTAATAATTCGATTAATTCTCTTTTTCATTCAATTCAGCAAGCATCTCACAAACTCTTTTTCCATTGATCGGATGACGCTTATACGGAGCGATCTCTCCCAACGGCTCCAGCACGAATTTTCTCTTGTGCATCTCTACATGCGGAATACACAAATCCGCCTCTTCAAGAACAAGATCGTCATAAAAAATAATATCCAGATCTAATGTTCTCGGACCCCAGTGAATGATTCGCTCTCTTCCTGCTTCTTTCTCAATTCTGTTCAATTCAGCTAAAAGCTCATATGGATAAAGTAGCGTGCGAAGTTTCAGACAGCCGTTCAGGAAATCCGGCTGATCCGTCACTCCGTAGGGAGGTGTCACAAGATATTCAGATACGACCTCAACTTTACTTGTCGGAAGTTCATTCAATGCCTTTACTGCATTATCCAGATACATCTTACTGTCCCCCCCAATGTTAGATCCTAACGCAATGTATGCTGTGTGCCATCCACGCTCTATCTTCACGCTGACTGTTTTCAACGGAAGTCTTACAGGCGCCCATGGTTTCTTGATCTCTATAGATATTTTTTCTATTCTGTCCCACTCAAGAAGCAACGCTTCAGCCAGTTCTTCCGCTGCACGTTCTAATAACTGATAGGTATTTTTCTGTAAAAATTCAGTAATAAATGCACTAACTTCTCCGTAGTGGATGGACGCTGTCAGATCATCTGTTTTTCCCGCCATCCTGGTATCTGTAAAAAGCACTGCTGAGACAACAAACTTCTGTCCTAACGTATTTTCCTCCGGAAACACCCCCCCATGATTTGCAAACACTTCCAGATCTTCAATTCTGATTTCATCGAACTTCTTCTGCATCTGTCCTCTATACCTCATGTTCTCTCATTAATGCTCTTGTCATACGGATTGCTCTCTTATTTTTCTCCACATCATGAACACGGACAAATGCACAACCCTTCTGCACTCCGTAAACTGTTGTAACCATCGTTCCCTCTTCACGTTCTTCTACCGGAAGATCCAGTGTCAGACCAATCACTGATTTTCTTGAAGTTCCAAGAAGTACCGGATATCCAAGTTCTTTCATAATTTCAAGTTTATCAATAATTTCAAGATTCATCTCGTATGTCTTGCCAAATCCAACGCCTGGATCAAGAATGATCTTATCATCCGCAATTCCTGCATTCTTTGCAAGCTCCACACATTCTCTCATATCCTCCATAAAATCTGTAAGGAACTCCTGATATTCTGTATTGTCACGATTGTGCATCAGACAGCAGGCTACTCCTGTTCTTGCGATCAATCCTGCCATCTCCGGATCATATTTCAATCCCCAGATATCATTTACAAGATCTGCGCCCGCCTCGATTGCCGCTGCTGCAACTGCACTTTTATAAGTATCGATCGATACCGGAATATCAAACTCTTCTTTCAGTTTCTTGATAACCGGAACAACACGAGCAATTTCTTCCTCTTCTGTAATCTGTACATGTCCCGGACGAGTTGATTCTCCACCGACATCAATGATGTCCACGCCTTCCTGAATCATCTGCTTCGCATGTTCGATCGCACGATCCAGTCCGTCGTATCTTCCTCCGTCAGAAAAGGAATCCGGTGTTACATTCAGAATTCCCATGATATAGGTATTTTTTTCAGGTCAAATTCTTTTCCGCCAATTCTCATATCTCTATCTCCATATTCTTCTCTTCTTCCGTCCAGTTACACTGTTTCTGTGCCGGACAGGAATGGCACATACGCGAGCGTTTATCACTATCATAAAACAATTCCTCAATCGGTTCCATTCCCTCATGTTTTCTGCGATGACCACGGATAGCCAAAAGAATCTGCTGCTGTTCCTCTTCTGTAAACTGTGCATCTTCAGGTAATGTTGTTAAAATCTCTTTTGCAATCTTTTCTCCAGCTACTTCATGCGGAATTGTCCATTTATATTGAAATGATTTTCCAATGTCATGAAGTACTGCTGCCGTATAGATCACATCTTTCTCAAACCCAAGGTTCTCTTCCAGATTTTTAATATATGCGATCCTTGCTACATCCAGAAGATGTGTCATCTGATGACAGCAAAAGATACGCTCCTTCTCTAACCGCTTGATTCTTCCATAATAATCCTGATAGATCCAGTGATGGACCACTTCATTTAACCGATACATATTTTCCTGTTTCAAGTCTGTTCACTTCTTTTCCTTTACGTATTCTTTATCTTCCAAGCATACGGAAGAATCTTTCTTCTAATGTCGGGTCTGTCTCAAACACACCTCTCCGTGCCAATGTAACTGTCTGACTTCCCGGTTTCTTGATTCCGCGCATTGTCATACACATATGCTCTGCTTCCACCATAACGAGAGCTCCCTTCGGCTGCATATACTCCATCAATGCGTCTGCAATCTGTCCTGTCAGCTGCTCCTGGAGCTGAAGTCTTCTTGCAAATACTTCTACCGTACGCGCCAGCTTACTCAGTCCTACCACCTTACCATCCGGAATATAGGCAATATGGGCTTTTCCATAAAAAGGCAGTAAATGATGCTCACAGGTTGAATAGAATGTAATATCTTTCTCTATCACCATCTCACTGCTTTCTACCGTAAATGTCTTCATAAGATGAACTCCCGCATCTTCTTCCATTCCACCATATATCTCTTCATACATTCTGGCGATCCTGTCAGGTGTATCTATAAGACCTTCGCGGTTCACATCTTCACCGATTCCTTCCAACAAAAGACGGACTGCCTGTTCTACTTTTTCATGATCTATCATTTTATATTTCTCTCCTATATCTCACTGCCGGTTATTCAACACGATCCGCTGAACCTCCCCCCCAAGATAAGACAGGGATCCGCATGCAAGAATCACAGTTTTCTGCGCAATATCCTTGCCTTGGGTCATTGCCTCTTTACTTGCATCCTCAACAGCTGTTCGGATGGTCTGTTCAGCTTTCACTTTCTGACAATGTTTCTTCACTACTTCTGCCAGCTTTTCTGCCGGAAGCGTCCTCTCCTTATTTGGAAGACTAACAGTATATATACTTTCTGCCAACGGGCAAAGAATAGATGTGATTTTCTCATATTCTTTATCTTTAAAGACTCCCATGATAAAGATTTTCTTATAATCCGAAAAATAACGTTCTACCGTCACTTTCAGCTTTAATGCTGCGTCTTCATTATGCGCTCCGTCTACGAAAAATAACGGGGACTCTGACAGGCAGGTAAATCGTCCTGTCCATCTCGTCTTTGAAAGCCCCCCCTCTCGCACCTGCGCTTCTGTAATTCGATACCCCAATCTGTTCAGACAGCGGATAACTTCGAGCGCTGTTGCAAGATTCTCTCTCTGGCACTGGCCTGCAAGCGGACTATGCATCTTTTCATATTCTTTATAAGAAAATGTAATTCCGTGGTAGGAATCTTCAAAAATCATCATCTGTTCAGGCTGCGCTTCTGTGAAAGGACATCCTTTTTCTTCTGCAGTTTTTTTCAGAATCTCCCGGACATTTTCTTTCTGCTTCGCAGATACTACTGCACATCCAGGCTTAATGATTCCAGCCTTGTTCTGCGCAATCTCTTCCAACGAATCTCCGATCACACCAAGATGATCCACACTGATCGTTGCAAATGCTGCACACACCGGTGCTCCGATGATGTTCGTCGCATCCAGAATTCCTCCCAGACCGGACTCCAGTACGACCAGATCACATTTTTTCTTCTTAAAATACAGAAAAGCTATTGCCGTTTCTGCTTCAAAGACTGTCGGAGATTCCTCTCCGGCCGCCTCCATCCGGGCAATAGCTTCTTTTACATTCTCTGTCAATTCTGCAAATTCATCTTCCGGAATCCATGTTCCGTCAATCTGAATCCGCTCCAGATAAGAGATTACTGTCGGTGAGACATAGCGCCCGGTTCTGTATCCTGCCTCACTTAATATTGTTGAAGTGTATGCAAGCACAGATCCCTTGCCATTCGTTCCTGCAATGTGTATAAACTTTAAGTCATCCTGTGGATTCCCAAGCTCACGCAACAGACCTCGAATCGTATCTAAGCCAAGTACACTTCCGTATTTCGACATCTCGTCCAAATATACCCTTGCTTCTTTATAGGTCACGTTTTGTTCCCTCTCTATTCTTTTTTCTAATCAAACAGTCTTATAATACCACTATTCTATCTTTCTAACAAGTTCTAACAAAGTTTTTTTGCATCTGTTTTACATCTGATATAATAAAGCATTGCAAATACATGCGGCAATATTGCTTCCACCTTTTCTTCCCCCCCGTGCCACGATCGACGGTGTATCTTCCAGACTTAAGATCAGTTCCTTTGACTGCACGACATTTACAAACCCTACCGGAACTGCAATGATTAATTCCGGATTAATCTTTCCTTCTTTGATCAACTCATAAAGCCGTACTAAAGCTGTCGGTGCATTTCCAACTGCAAAGATAGCCTCTCTTCCCAGTGCAGCTGCCTTATCCATACTTGCCACCGCTCTTGTTGTGCCATTCTTTTTCGCCATCTCTGCCACATCTTCATCCGACATAAAACAAAGCACTTCACTGTCATACTCTGCCAGACGTTTCTTATTAATTCCTGCTTTTCCCATCTGTGTATCTGTAATAATCGGCACACCTCTGCGGATAGCATCCTTTGCTTTCTCCACAACACCTTCTGTAAAAACAAGACTGTCCGCATACTCAAAATCAGCGCTTGTGTGAATACAGCGTTTCACGATCAGTTCTGTCTCCGGACAGAGAATCTTTCCCATCTCTTTTAATTCTTCTGTTATAATCTCAAAACTTCTCTTCTCTATTTCAGAAGGAAGTACCTGTTCTATCTCTGAAAGCATCTCTAATTTCCTTTCACTTTATTCTCTGCGGAATCCCACACACAACACGTTCTACACAATCTGCCTGTTCTGCAAGTTCCGTCATGACACGCCCGTGAAATTCCCTGTATTCTCTTTCAAAATCATCGATAGGTACAAGACCGTATCCTATCTCGTCACTAATTAATAATTGAAGGCTTCTATTGTTCTCAAGTATCGTCAGTAACGCTTCCTTTGTTCTTCCTTCTGAAAGCCAGCGTCTTGTAAAAGAATTGAATTTATTGATTGCCACACAATTTTCAATCTCATCCAGCGGACAATTGAATCCGTCTGTCAGCCCAAGTCCCGGATAAATTTTCGTTGCATACTGTGTTTTTCCCTGAAATGCACCACCTATAATTATATGAGCTCTATTTTCTTTCTGACACATCACAAACTCTCCTGATTTGTTACTGTCCACGCCCGGTTTTTCTGTTCTATTGACCATCGTATCCGTTTCCTTTTTCTGCTGTGCAATTCCATAAATGACTTCTGTCACCTGATCTGCCATCGCTGCAATTTCACAGTTAATCCTGCCAAGAATCCTTTTGTATTCTTTCATCTCCGGCGAATCCGGAACCGATTCAGAAAACACTTCATTTGTCACAATCACCAGATTCGAACACTGTTGATTCAATTTTCGGATTCCTTCCAGAATGGCTTGATCTGCATGACATCCTGCACCGGATTCCATATACATTTCATTTGCCACGAGATTCGACATACATTCGAGAAGCACATCTGAGCCTTGTAATGATCCCTCTTCCAAATGTAGCTTAAGTCCTGTATACCACTCTAATGTCTCAAATCCTTTCCCTTTACGAAGCATCCGATGTCTCTCAATCTTCTTTTCTGTCTCTTCCCCATAAGGATACATGGTTGCAATATAAAAGAGAGGCTTCGGATCCTGCCTGTTCCATTCACAGATCCGGCTTTCCGCATAAGCTGATTTTCCGCTTCCGCTGCCTCCTGTTACTAACTCAAGCATTCTCCTTCACCTCTCCCTGAATTTATCAATTCAACCTGATTATAAACAAAGTATAGCATATAACAAACTTGCTGTGGGATTAAATTTCTTATAGTTCTATCACATCCAGATCATCCGGCACAAACAGATTTCCATCATAATAAACTTTGCCTTCTTCCAGATACAACTCCTGTCTGTGTTCAATATTCTTATCTTCTGTATGATACAGAATCAGATTCTCCACATTCAGGTCTGATGCCATCTCACATGCATCTTTTACTGTGGAGTGATGCTTCTCATATGGCTTGAATTCATCCGCCTGTCCGAAGAGACAGAATGCCTCATGCAAGAGCCATGTACTGTTCTCAGCATATTTCTGCTCCAGTTCATTGTACGGCTCATCTCCGCAACAGGTCAGTTTCTCATCCTCATCTAACTGCATACAAAATCCAAACTGTTTTGCCTTTGTAGAATGAATATCGAAAAATGTTACTTTCTTTCCAATAATCTCACGTTCTTCTCCATCTTCTACTACGACCATGTGAAGACGATCATCTATATATTTCATCTCCTTCGCCGAAAGAACTTCACCTGCCATCTCTTTCAGAATACGGATTACTTCTTCGTGTCCGTAAATTGTAGCTTCTCCTTCGTATTTTCCTCTATTCATATTCTGAAGAATCATACGCATCATCCAGATAATTCCAAGAAGATGATCGATATGCTTATGTGTCACAAAAATATCTCTCATATTCATCCAGTTAATTCCCGCTGCTTTCAACTGATGAAGAATCGTATTTCCGCCACCACCGTCTACCATAAAATGACGGTCGTTATCACTGATCACAAAGCATGTGTTATAGCACTCCGTAACGGTTGCATTTCCTGTTCCAAGTATTGTAAGCTTCACTTTTTTCTCCTTTTTGTCTGACCTGACAGTTATTTTCCAAATCCAAATTCTTCATAATCTTCCGGCAGGATCTATGGTAAATGATATGGCATCCTTCATCTTTAAAGCAATACCGGTAAGTATCCTCCGGATCATTTTCAAAGCAGATCATATAATCAAATTCATCGCTGTGCATCTCTTCGATCGTAATCTGATCCGAATGCTGACGAAACAGTTCAAAGATATCTTCCATCTTGCAGCCATGATGAGAGATCAACCCGATCAGATCTTTGATGAATTCATTCTCTTTCATATTATTGTGTACATATTCTGCACCTTCCTCCGGAATATGAAAACAGAACCGCTCCCCCCCCTTATTTGTCACTTCAACACTTCCAAGCTTCCCTTCTTCATACTCAGAAAACCGGCTCAATTTTTCCTGCATTCCTGTCTCATCCACATCTAACTGAAAGAAATGATTCAGAGAACTCAGCGGATAATACAGACGAATCTTCTCCTTACGGTAGCCCAGCTTCGCCTGTTCTTCCTTTATTACATCTATAATATTTTTCTCAAGTCTTGCAAAATCCATGATTTTATAATCCTTTTCATCTGAAATATATTTGGCTTCAAACAGTTTCTATTCTTTTTCTTCCGGTCTTTTATTATAGAAGAACATCCATGCCGCCATTGTGAGAATGATCACATATCCAAGCACACTGTACTTGTCCGGAACCTGTCCAAAAAGAAAGTATCCGAGAATCGTAGAGAAAATAATCTGAGAATAATCATAGATTGATATCTCTTTCGCGGGTGCATGATAATATGCTGCAGTAATTCCAAATTGTCCTCCTGCTGCCGCAAGTCCGGCACCAAACAGTGCCAGAATCTGCGCTCCTGTCATTGGATGGAAATTAAATAACAGATACGGAAGTGTCACGAGGCAGGAAAACCCTGAGAAAAACAGAACAACAGAGCTTCCTTTCTGACCTCTCTGACCAAGAATTCTTACCATTGTATACGCAATGCCGGCACCGATTCCTCCGCACAGACCGATTACTGACGGAAAGAGTTCCATATTTGCAAAGGTTGGCTTAATGATAAACAAACTTCCGATAAATGCAACAAATATTGCAATTGCCTGCGCCGGTTTCAATTTCTCTTTCAACAGAAGAAACGAAAATAAAATAACAAAAAACGGAGACATTTTGTTCAGCATAGATGCATCAGAAAGTACCAGATGATCTACCGCATAAAAATTACAAAGGATTCCCAACGTACCAAATGTTGCACGCAAAACCATATAACCTAAGTTCCCTTCTTGATTTCAAATCCGTCACCACTTCGCACGATCATTATAAGTGCAACAAAGAATGCAACCAGATTTCGGAAAAAGCTTTTCTGTATGGACGGCACATCCCCCCCCGCAAGCCTGACACAGGCACCCATTAACGCAAATGAAAATGCCGACAATATAATAAAGCAAATTCCTTTATTTCTGGAACTCATAATTTCTAACCCCTTTTCTCTTATTACAAAACTACAATTTCAAACAAATTCCATCTCCTATTAGTATAATTTTCGTCTTACAAACTGTCAATCCAAAATATTGTAACTGTTCAGAGCCAAGCAAAATTTCAAAAAAAGTATAAAATGCTTGCATTTTTTAGATTGTTTTTGAAATTTTATTTGGCGGATACGCCAACCTCCGAAATGCGTAGTATTTTGGAGGTTGGCTCTGAACAGTTACAAGTTATCTACAGAACAATATCATCCATCTTCTCAAATCCATTCATAGAATATGATTCTATCATATTTCCGCTTACAAGATAGAATACGTCACCAATATACAGTCCTCTACTGCCTTCATATCCGCTCAGCTGTCTGCTCATGACTTCTTTGAATCCTTCTGCCTCGTCATACGTATACAACTGATAAGTCACTCCATCATGATAGGTAACAAACCCGAACAGATTCTTCTGAACATCTACAAATACACCTTTATAATTGTATCCTACATCTGTGCCATAGCTTTCTTCAATCGTATACTTATTTTCCTCTGTTACATTGGATGGATCTGTAACATTAAACATCGAAAGTTTCACACCTTCTGTTGTAAATCCATCTTCACTTACATCCATCCGATGCCAAGCAGTTTTCCGTCTCCATATGGATGCAGATATTCGGAAAATCCAGGAATCTTAAGCTCTCCAAGAATCTTCGGATTCTCCGGGTCTGAAAGGTCTACCGAGAACAATGGATCCACCTGCCGATAAGTAACGAAATATCCTGTATCTCCCATAAATCTTGCGGAATAGATTGTTTCATCTTTTGCCAGATTGTGAATGGAGCCAATGATCTCCAGTTTGTCATTCAGCACATAAAGTGAATTTGTACCAGGTACCGCATCCTTTACATTTTCTGCCACAGCCTTCTCAGTCACCTTACTTGCATCTGATTTATCCGTTGTTCCATTCTTATCAGCCGTCTCATCTGCGGTCTCATTCAACGGCATAATATCATCATTCGAATAAATTTCATCAATTGTTGTAACTAATCTAAGGTTTCCTTCATACTCGTCAATGCTGAAAGAATCGTTCAGCATTCCCTTGATCTTCGTCTGCGCAACACCAGCAAGCTTTCCGTCTGTATAAGAAATCTTGCGGATCAGCGTTCTGCTCACATCTGAATCTTCATAATAATTACTTGTAATATAAATATTATTTTCGCTTACATAGCACACATCTGAATAACCAAAGACTGCCTTACTGTCTGTTTTTTCTGACGGATCATCTAATGAAAATGCTGTAATGATCGTATATTCATTTCCTTCTGCTTCCTGTGGCATATAAATATTTTCTGCTTCAATAGATTTTCCCTGCACTTCCGGAATATACCACAGATCTCTTGCTGTAACATTGTCTTCGTAAGGATGGAACTGACTAAGCACATAGACATATCCATCAACAATCCTGGATGTATTATATCCTCCGCTCTGTTCCATGTTACCGATCTCTTTCGGATTTGACGGGTCACTGATGTCATATACCTGGACATACGTATTGTTCTCATAATATCCATCATAAGCTTCTGAATCCTCTGAATTTCCGACTTGTCTTCCTAACGTACCGAACAGAACTAATTTATCATCCTGTACATAAATGTCTTCTACATAGCGTTCTGCATCCAGTTCGATCGAGGCCAGCTTTTCCATGGACCCATTGTCAATAGCTGTGATTGTCACAACACTCCGACACAGTGTATAAATGTTTTTTCCATCGGTTTTGACAATATCGGCTTCCCCCCCCACGCCGTTCTCACGGACATTCGTATCCGAATAACCCCCCCCGTGTCACTAACATTACTGCTTTCTGCTGTTGCTGCATCTGCCGAAGACGCACTTTCATACAGTCCGATAGCCATACTGTTGTTATCCCGTGCCATCTGCTTATTATATTCTTTGATACATTTTTCAATTTCTTTATAATCTTTCGCTGTTATAAGTGTCTGGGTTGTCTCTTTCTGATCTGCTGCTGATGCGATAGTCGCTGCATCTAATGTTTTGTTGTTTCCTTTGTTGATCTGCTTGATTCCAACTGTCGCTCCAACTATCACACAGACACATGCCGCCGCTGCGATCGGAACGATACGTTTCCAGTTCTTTTTGTTCTTTTTCGTTTTTGATCCCTGCTGCTTTTCTTCCTGTCTTGCCTGAAGCATTTTCTGAATTGCCTCCGGCTCCAGTGAGTCCGGAAGGATCACATCATCTGCCATCTGTCTCAAATCTTGTTCTAAACGCTTTTCATTCTCAATCTTCTTATTGTTCTTTTCTCTATTTTCTTCCATCTTTTCCGCCTCCTTCTTCTATTTTTTTCAACTCCAGCTCTTATAGATCATCCTGCTTCCAACATCTTACGCATCTTCCCAAGTGCCCTGCTTTTCTTTGATCGAACCGTTGCTGCATTCATCTCAAGCATCTGCGCAATTTCCTCACTTCCATATCCAGCGAATACAGAATACGAAAGGATCATACGCTCTTCTTCCTCAAGCCTTGCGAATGCCTCCTTCACATCAAAATGTTGCTCATAGTCCGGTTCGTGTCCAGCCTCTGGTGTCTCTTCCTCTGACACATGATTTCCACGCTTTCCCAACATTTTTCTGCATTGATTTCCTAAAATTGTAAAGATCCAGCTTTTAAAACTACTCTCATTCTTGAGCTTCGCAATATTTTCAAATGCAGATATAACGGTCTCACTTACCGCGTCTTCTGCATCTTCTGTATGCTTCATCATATATAATGCGAATTTATACATTTCCTTGCAAACGCCGGCATATAACAGGGAAAATGCTTTCGTATCTCCATTCTTCGCCTTGCGAACCAATTCCTCTTTGAATTGTATTTCCCTTGAATTTTCTTTATCCTTCATTCGTTCCCTCCTCTCGAATCATCTTTTTCATTTGAAGATTCTTATAACCATTTTTATGAATCACCTGTATTGGTTCATGAAGTCTATGAATAGTTTCACATTATCTTTATTATAGGTTATATACACTAGAGTCTTCAAATAGAAAAACTGTTGCAGATGAAAACTAAGAATTCCTTAATATTTTCATATGCAAAACAATAAAAAGACAGCGAGATACCGGTATTTTGTGTGTAACGCACAAAGTGAATTGACTTTTTTTGTACGCAAGAATAAAATAAAAGCGTTGATTTTGCATTTTATTGACTGTATTCTGACCGGATGCTATGATTTGTGCGTAAAGAACAAATAGCAACCTAACGGTAATGACATTATTTCAAATCATTACTGTTAATAAGAAAAGAGGAATACGGTATGAAGGGTTCAAAATTATTTAAGAATGTAAGGCTAAAAGGTCAAAAAGAACTTGTTTCTATATTAGTTGAAGATGGAATTTTCAAAAAAATCGCAGCAGATATACCACAGGAAAAAACTGTGGGATGTGAAGAAGTAGATTTAAATGGACAACTGGTGGTTCCACCATATGTAGATCCACATTTGCATCTTGATTATGTATTTACAGCAAGCCTCGGTGAGGAAAACGGATCGGGAACTCTTTTTGAAGGAATCCAGCGTTGGAGTGAATCAAAAGGAAATATGACTGTTGCACAGATGAAGGAACGTATTTACAGTGGAATAAGAAAAGAAATGCTGCATGGTGTTCAGGCTATCCGAACACATATTGATGTGACAGATCCGACATTTACGGGTCTTAAAGCTGCACTTGAAGTAAGAGATGAAGTAAAAGATATTCTTGATCTGCAGATTGTTGCATTTCCTCAGGAAGGAATGTACGCATACAAGGGCGGTGACAAACTGGTAGAGGAAGGACTTAAGATGGGGGCTGACTGTGTTGGCGCGATACCTCATTTTGAACTGGCCCGAGAGTTCGGTGAAAAATCAATCCACAAGACAATCGAACTGGCTGTCAAATATAATAAGCTTATCGATGTACATTGTGATGAGACAGACGATACGCAGAGCCGCTTTTTGGAGTTGTTGAATGCATTGGCACTTATGGAAGGTATAGGCACAAGAACTACAGCCAGCCACACATGTTCCTTTGGTTCAGCAGATAATAGTTATGCATTCCGAATGATGAAGCTTTTCAAAAAATCAGGCATCAATTTCATCTCCTGTCCTACTGAGAATGTATATCTTGAAGGACGTCAGGATACCTATCCGAAGAGACGAGGAATCACAAGAGTAAAGGAGCTTTATGACAACGGGATCAATGTATGTTTTGCACAGGATTCCATGTCTGATCCATGGTATCCGCTTGGAAACGGAAATATGATGATGATTCTCGATCACGGAATCCATCTGGCACAGATGATGTCACCCGAAGAGATTACGAATGTTCTTGATCTTGTGACAACGAACGGAGCTGTGACCATGAATATTACAGATCACTACGGAATCGAGGAAAATAAGCCTGCAAACTTTATCGTGCTTGATGCAAAATCAGAATTTGAAGCAATATGTGAGAGAGCAGGAATCACTGCTTCTGTCAGACACGGTGAATTTTTGTTCAAAAAAATTCCTGCAAAGGTAACAGGAGCTATTGACCTGCTGAAATAAAAGGTGGGAAAACAATGTTTCAGTGCAAGGATCTTCTATCACTTACGACAATGTCACAGGCAAATGTAATAGCCGGATCAGGTGGCATGGAAAAGGGCATACGCTGGTCTTATAAGGCAGAGAATATTAATTTTGAGAAATGGGTACGTGGAAACGAACTTTTAATAGTAAGTGCTCCGGTAACACAGCGAAAAAATTTTGATCTGTATCAAACAATAAAAAAGGCAATTGAACTTAATATGTCGTGTGCTCTTTTATTGATGGGCGAGAATTATGTAACACAGATTAACCAAAAGGTAATAGATTTAGCAGAAAATAATGATTTTCCGCTTTTCACCATGCCTTGGAATGTGCCACTTTTAGACTTTTTTGAGGAACTGGGACACGCCATATCATATCTGGATGACAGAAAAGATATAGAGGACAGTCTGCTTGCAGAGATTATTTTTGGAAACTGTATCAATACATCCAGTATCGAGCAGAAATGCAGGCAAATGGGAAATGATCCAAAGATGTTAGAACAGGTTTTCGTGTTACATCTATGTAAAAAAAGTTCGGAAGAGACATGCAATGAATTAAATCAGGGAATTACAAATGACAAGATAAGAAACTATGCACAGACTCTAAAAGAATATTTTGCTGAATGTGATTATCCTGCAATCATTTCCTGCTATGGCGACAGGATCATAGGTTTTATGAAAGACTGTACAGATGATCGCAGGAAGATAATAGAAATTTTTGAACAGTTTGGTGAGTTTTTGCAAAATGACCTGAACGGAATTGAATACACTCTCAACATAGGTGAAAAATGTGAAAGCATATCCAAATTGCAAAAGAGCTTTCATGAGACATCTAAAATGAACTCTGTATTGGAGCATATTAACAGGAAAAATGAAATCATTTTCTATGATGAGATGGGATTTTACCGTATGCTGATGTCGTATGAGAACACTGCGCCAATGCAGCGATTTGCGGATGAAGTGCTTGATCCTATCATACAGTATGAGAAGAAAGCTCATACACAGTTGATGGAGACAATGTGGGCCTATTTCGAGTGTGACTGTAATCTGCAGAGAACAGCTGATAAACTGTTTTCACATAAGAACACTGTGAAATACAGATTACAGAGAGTAGAACAGCTTACAGGAAAGAGTTTTGCGAACAGGTTTCAGAGTCAGGAGCTGTATAATGCACTGATGATATATTATTTTCTTGATTGAGGGGATTTTCAGTGGAGAATCTCTTTCAGTGAATGATACACCCCCCCCTACTCTCTTCTGCATAATCTGGAATACTTGCTCTATAAACAGACAGCGGAACACTTGTATCACTTATATCCAATATGTATATCTCGGTACCACCTCCATAATTTTCTACTGGTGGTTTATAACTCAGCCTATACAATATCTGGTCAACATATAATGAATTCTCTTCCTCAATTACGTCCCAGTACCCAATCCAGTCTTCTGGAACATCAATAGAAAAATACTTATTTTCATAATGCGTTTTAGCAGCCACATCTTTTTCATCATAAGCCAATAGCATCACTTCCCATTTTATTAGGTTCAGAATAATATTCTTCGCCTGTGTCCAGACATATAGCAGCAAGTCTTCCGCCCGGATAGGTAGCACCACAATCAATTGCTATATGATTGTTTTGCCGATAAATATATCCTGGATTTGGATTATTTCTAATTGCTTGTGTCGGCGTATGTCCTGTTATAACATATTTATCTGAAAAATACTGTATATTATAATCTGCTCTCGACCATATCAATTCATGAAGTGAATAATCGTCTATATCCTTTTCTGGAGAATAATTCCCCAAACCTCCATGAACTAGAAGATAGTTTTTGTCATTGACTGACACCTCTTCATATATCAGGAATTCCTTTATAAAATCAATCACATCCTTTTTAGACTCGAAATCCATCTGAGTGAACTCATCAACCGTTGATCTACTTCCGTTATATTGCCATGTCTCCAGATTATCCAGCATTTCATCGTCTAACTCTTCTATGGACTTATCTGTAATTTCTTTCATCAAAAATTCCAGACATTTCATCGCCATAAATTCATGGTTACCGACCAGGCATATTGCATTTGGCATTTCCATAAGCTTTCTTATTGTCTTAATAGGATGCGGACCCCCTATCAAGCACATCTCCCAAAATGTATAAAGTATCCGTATCTTTTAGATCACTCTTATCGAGTAATTCTATAAACATGTTGTACTGTCCATGAATATCCGAAATAACATATGTAGCCATAAAACTGTCTCCCTTCTAGCATCTAATTCATTGTGGATAGGACAATAATTCTGTCAATGTTCGCGGTTCATAATTCATCCAGGGTTTCATGCATCCTACATTTATTGCTTTAACTTCTGTTTTATACACATGCTGACAATCGCTTTCCACCATTTTCATCAAACAGCTTTGATAATAAGTATCCTCATTACTGTCATGCGTATGACCATATAATAAAATGAATCCTTTTCCCATCCTTTTCCAACTAAAAATTGGATAATGGCTTAAAACGAGATTATAATTCTTTCCATTAGCTGAATCATGAACTTCTTTATAATCACAAACTTCTGCAAAAAGCTGATGATATCTATAATCCGACACATCATCATGATTTCCTTTCACAAGTATTTTTTGTCCCTTCAATGTAGAAATATAAGCAATCAAATCTTCATTTTTACCTCTATAACTTATGTCTCCAAGAATAAATACCCTGTCTCCATTTGTTATTTTACTATTCCATCGTTTCTTGATCGTCTCATGCATTTCATCCAGACTGTCAAATGGTCTTTCATCAAACTTAATCGAATTTTCATGAAACAAATGTAAATCACTGATATAATAATTCATTACGCATCGCTCTCCATATCATAATTCTTCCTTAAAGGCTTGTACTTTTCACCTGTGATCTAATCTGATCGATCGTAAGATTCTCTATATTATCCTCTACATAAAAGCACAATTTTCCATCAATCATCTCAGCCCATGGCACTTCTTCTCCAAGAAATATATTTAATGGAATTTTATATATTTCAGGTTCTTCCGGATATTCCAGAGCCATACACCTTCCATCTTCGTTTATAAGTTTATCATAAGCCTCTATCACTAGTTTCTCATCTGTATAAATCCCCATAATACTAAGTTCTCCATAGGCTATATTATTCCTATCAAATATACATAATTTCCATTATTTCGCCCTACATAATCTCATCATACTCTTCAAACATAATCCGGACTCCACCTTCTTCACATTCCACATGATAATGTCCTGCATACCACTCTGTTGTAGTTTCATATTCATAGCAAAAATCTTCAATACGATCAAAGCTCCGATGTGTATCACCTGTAATATAAAAATGCACCTATCCTTCCTCCCTCTCAATTTTCACAATTTCATCCATCCATTCCTCTGTCGGCAGATTTATTTTCTACTTGACTTTTTACTTTGTCATCTAGTTGTTCGTCCGGAAACCATGGAAGACCTGTTATAAGTCGGTATTCTTTATCCTGGCTATATGCCCCCCCACCTATTGCAATCGCCTTTTTCCCATCAAAATCATAAATTTCTCCGTCTTTTGCAAATAATATATTCGGATATTCCGGCTCATAATATACCTCTCCTCCACGCCTGATTTGTGTTCTGTAAGTTTGTATATGATAAGGTCTTTCCTCATGATTTCCATGAATACACAGGAAATAATTTGGAAAATCCGCAAGTTTTTTTTGTTTTCCCGATCTTTGTCAGCTCCAAAATAGTTTAATCCGACATCCCCCCCCAATAAAATGATCACATCCTCTTTTCCAAGTTTTTTATTAAATCTCGCCAACCAGATTAACTTATCAAAATGTGCATGACAATCTCCTGTTATGTAATAACCCATTTCCTACCACCTTACATATATCATTCATCTTCTGTTCTATGCTTAAAATTGTAAACCGCCTTCAAAATCTCAATTATATTTATCTGTAATTTCCATTCTCATTTATAGCGTTTTGAATATATAGATTCATTTCGTTTCTTATTTGTTCCATCTGTTTTCCAGTATCTGGATTTGTATACGGAATCCTTCCTATAATTTTATCCACATAATGGTTATCTCTTATACTTTCATATGTCGCTTTAAAATTTATATCATAAAAATATGCAAGATAAGATATCCAATAATCCATCTTTGTCTTTCTTGTCTCTAATAGAACTGATTTATGATTTTTGAATTGCCGCATAACTTCTGGCGTAATTTCTGACATTCCTACCTGTTCTGCAGTAACTCCCATGAGAATATCAATTGCTGTTTCGAGCTTCACTCTGCAATTGTCAAGTTTATCTGCATCACGTATGATTTGAGCATGCATCAATTCTCGCTCATTCGTAATTCCTTTTAAGCAGTAATCACTATGATGTCCTATTGCTGTTTTTATAATTTCATCCCACTTATTTTCTTCGACAAAACGCCGAATCAGTCTCTCCTCAAATAAAATTCTCACACCGAATGCTGCATGATCCATCGTTCCCGGTTCAAAACTGTTGTAACATTTCAATTGTTCAAATCTTCCAATATCATGTAACAATCCAATAATCTGAGCGAGCTCACAATCTTCTGCGGACAGTTTCATATCTTCTGTAATTTTTTTACTGCATTCCATCACTCCATAAGTATGCACAATCTTCAACTTTATCTTTTCATTTTTTTGGTCATAATCATTCAAATAGTTTTCAAAAGCTTTCTTCGCATATTGTAAATCAATCATTTCGTTTTCCCACCTTATTTTCAAGATTTTTCAACATAATATTCCCGTCCTGTATCTAGACAAACTGCATTTACAGAATCATCCAATCCATTATGAAAGTTACCCTCTGGCTCGATTTCAGCTCCAGGCGTAGATTTCATATTCGCACTCTCCCAGCCAGTCAATCATATGAATCAGTGCTGCATTCGACTTCGGAGCCATTTTCACCTGACTGTTTTTATATAAAAAGGTTGTTCTAAAGCACATTTGCACCAAAAGGCATAAAAGACAAACGTGCCATTTTAAAGAATTGTTTTCCAAACGGGATTCCTACAATCGTGATACACCACATACATCCTAAGACAATATTTCCAAGAGCCATTCCCCATCCAAAGAAAACAATCCAAATTAAATTCACAAGAAATGAGAAGGTTCCATTCCCATATACAACCTCTTTTCCAAAAGGCCAAAATGCTAAGGATGCAAATTTGAAACATTGCAAACCTATAGGAATTCCAACAATTGTGACACACCATATACATCCTGCAATGATCCATGCAAGACCTCCGATTATCCCGCCACAAAGAAACCAAAGTATATTTCCTAATAATTTCATCTAATCCACTCCCCTGTTACTCCACAATTACGGTAGCCTTAACACATATATTCCACTGATTTTCCATATAAAATCTGTCTTGATAAACTTTAATCACCCCTGGTACAGCGACTTCTTCAACGGGTTCTTTCCCAAACCGTCTGCGTGCAATCACGTCTATGATTACATCGTCTTCTTTCGCCAACCTTTTAAGTTCATTTAAATACACTTGATATAGCTCTGAATCTATAACGCAGCATCTCACTATATATTGTTTTACTATTTTCCTAAAGACCCTGCCAACATCAAGTTCCTTCATTTCGCCTTTGATCTTGATATATTCTGCTTTTTTACCAAACTATTGAATAGCTGTAGAATTAGTATATCATAAGCAACGACATATAGTGCATCTTATTATGTAAATCGCAAATCCAACCCAGCAAATAGTTCTCCAAGCGTACTGCTCAAGCGCTCTGACGGTTTATCCGGCATTTCGTAACTTACCAATTGATACTCTGGATTCAATTCCAATTTTTCTATTAGATATCCTATATTAACAGCATCATCCAATCCGTCATGGAAGTTACCTTCCGGTTCAATCTCAACTCGTCCCAGAGCTTCTTCCAGCTTAGGAGCATTTTTAACCTGGCTGTTCTTTATACCTGTCAGATTCTCTATAAAATAATCAATCACACCATGTTCTGGATGAACACATTTTTCGTTATCTCCATCTCCTTCTTTTCATTTTTGAGGCTCTTTTTACAAACCTTACATATTGTTCCTACTGGTGTTACCAACTCAACTTTTGCATAAGCGCTCTTTCCGATCTTGTCATATAAACGACCAGCACTCATACGCCGAACAATATAATTACTTATAGATCATGCAATATACCAAGTAAACAATTCCCGCCACTACTAATCCTGGTAAAAACATTTCGTTTTCTCCCTTCGGACTAATCATTCATGTACTCATAGTAATCAGATTCACTGGCAAATAAAATATATCTGCCTTCTACCAATCCCATGTATCCATCACTTGTATTAAATCCCTTCATTGCCAGTTCCTCCATTCCTCAAAATCTGTTCATTTATTTTATTTGATAGGTATAGTCTAAATCTGGAACTGTGCAATAAAAATCCCTGTTTATTCTATAAAAGGACAGATCCTATTATCCAAACCTGTCCTTTTGCTCTCTTATTTTGTTTATACATGTCCGTTCATAGCAACGGATTTACAAACTGTGGCATTTGATAATCCTCATAAGGATCATCTTTTCCTAAAAATATATTGCTTTGCTCCAACATATCATTAATCAACTTCTTTTCAACTGATAAAACATCTAAATCAGGAAATTGATACAATAGATACGCACTGAATTCGCGGATAAAATCACAATAGTCTTTTGTGAATTGAATCGTGTCTTTCGTTCTCTCTCCTGCATATGATCCGGAAAACCTTCGCAAAGTATAAACTCTCCAATGCTGTAATTCCACAAATCATTTACCATATATGTATTATCCATAACTTGCTCTCTGTATCCACTTTCCACCGAAATTCTGTTATATAAATTTTGAAGCCTACGGATTTTTGAAGCTAATGTTACCTCTAAATGATTCTGCATAGCTACTCTTTCATTATCTAACTGGGTTTCTCGTTCCTCTTTTTCCTCTTCATCCTTCTTCTTTTTAAACATTTGAAATGCCATGAAAGCTTTGAACATATTTGTCATAATGCACCACTCTATATTCCGTACTGCTCTTAATCATCATAATGACTCCAACTTCCAAACATTCCCGGGCTGCTATGCCCTACCTTTTTCCCATGTGAATCATAATGATTTACAGATCCAAACCAGCTTCTGCTACTGTAACCTTTCTTTTCCATAGAAATTCTCCTTTCAACTTCTTAAATGAACTTTGTACTATTAATAGTTTCTAACACTTTCCTTTTGATATTTCAATTCTAATAGAGATGCAGACTATTTATTCTATAATCAAAAGAGACCGTACTTGGGTTGATATTGATGTTTTATCAACTAATCACAATCTTCATTGTACACTTTAACCAATTTCCCATCTCTTATTTATCTTTTTTGACGTTTTTATTAATTTTCCCTTGACACACCACTAAATCCATTATATATTACATCATAGAAATTGACTTGTATAAGTTCATGATAGGATGAGCGTGTCTACCAACTGCCGTAACAGTTGACTACAAGTTTTTGGGAAACCAAAATTTGCAGTCAGTTGTCACGGCAGTTTTTTATTTGTCATAAATATCCTGTCATCCATTTATCAATTCCCATATTTTCGCCGGCGGTTAGAATTGAACTTCTTATACATTTCGCGAGATTTCTGTCATTATTTCAACAGTTATATCTTTGTTATTAACAAAGAATAAAACAAATACAGGAGGTTGTAATATGAGCAGCTTATTAATTAAAAATGCGGATGCAATTGTTACCTGTGACAGCCAGGACGCTGTTTTAGAACATGCCAATCTTTTGATGCAAGACGGCATCATTACATACATCGGAATAGAACCGCAGACCGCAGACGAAGTCATTGACGGAACGGGATGTCTCGTTTATCCAGGACTAATCAATACTCACCACCATCTTTACCAGACGTTCAGCCGAAATCTTCCGCAAGTTCAGAACATGGAATTGTTCGACTGGCTTACAACATTGTACGAGATTTGGAAAAATCTGAATCAGGATACGATTTACCACAGCTCCTTAACAGGAATGGGTGAACTATTAAAATCCGGATGTACAACTTGTTTTGACCATCACTATGTATTTCCGGGCGGTAATTCCGATGCGCTTCTGGACGCACAGTTTTCTGCTGCAAGAGAGCTCGGGGGGGTTCGTATGTACGCTTCCCGCGGAAGCATGGATCTGAGCAAGAAAGACGGTGGGCTTCCGCCTGACAGTGTGGTACAGAACGTGGATAAGATCTTGAAAGATTCTCAGAAATCCGTAGAGAAATACCACAATCCTGCTCCAAATTCCATGGAAATGGTTGCTCTAGCTCCATGCTCTCCGTTCAGTGCAAGCGAAGAACTGTATCGTCAGTCAGCAATCCTTGCGAGAGATTTGGGCGTACGCCTCCACACACATTTATGCGAAACAATTGATGAAGAGAATTATGTTCTTGAGAAATACGGCAAACGACCGCTTGCCTATATGGAAGACATGAACTGGGTTGGAAATGATGTCTGGTATGCACATGGAATTCATTTTAATGATGAGGAACTGAATCTTCTGGCACAGACCGGAACCGGCGTAGCTCACTGCCCAATTTCCAACATGAAACTTTCTTCCGGTATCTGTCGGATACCGGATATGTTAAAACTAGGTGTACCGGTTGGTCTTGCAGTAGACGGAAGTGCAAGCAATGACGGTTCTAACCTGTTAGAGGAACTTCGTGTAGCGTTCCTGTTGCACAGACTGAACTCAAGCAAGCTTGCTCCGAGTGGATATGATCTTCTGAAGATTGCCACAAACGGCAGCGCTAAAATCCTCGGCAGAAACGATATCGGTTCTCTCTCAATCGGCAAAGCTGGAGACTTATTCATGATTCGGAGAAATCGTCTTGAGCTTGTAGGGGCCGACCTGGATGTAAAATCCATGCTCGGCACAGTCGGCTTCAAGGGCACTGTTGATTATACGATTGTCAATGGAAAAATCGTAGTAAAAGAAGGTCATCTAACAGGAATTGACGAAGAAAAGGCTATATACAACTGTCGTCAAGAAGTCAACAAATATTTGAATCATTAAACTCTCCATCCAGATGCAGTGGCACAGCTTCCATCCGTATTGAAGTTCGTATTCAGTGATGCAGTAACTGGAATCTGTATCGTAGCGATTATCGCCAACTTACTCTTCCCAATGAAAGATGCTGCTGATATTGCAAAAGCAAAAGAAGCTATGATGGGTTAAATCTATTTCCCTTTATTTACCTATGGGTGCCGTAATGCGGCACCCATAAATTATCTGTATATCCACCGTTGCTCTCCACAAGGCTCTTGCTTGATCTAGTTTTCCTTGATCCTCGTTTTCCGGACATATTTTATATATAATTCTCATATTCATTTCAGGGTTCATATTGCCTCCCTGACATTAACCTTTTATCTGCTTAGCTGTGTCTATCAACTTAACCAAATTTTCCTTCAACTCATTTTCTGAAGTATCTGATCCCCCCCAACTGATTCGAACAGAGCACTCAATTTCTTCCTCTGGAATTTCCATTGCTTTTAATACATAGCTTGGTGAATAGTTTTTAGATGTACACGCGGAGCCATTTGATATACTACAAAGTTATTGGTTTTTTATGATAAGTCATTTTCATCAAACACTCCGGTAAAACTCCAGTTCTCACCCTGATCTTCTGATGTGAACACAAGACCTTCCATCTCGCCACTTTGGCTCATCACATGGATCGTGTAATTCTCTCCATCCTGCTGTGGCATTTCCAGATACTGATAATCTTCAAGCGTGAGGCCATATTCCTGCATATGCGGCGGATATTCCGTCACAGTATCCATTGGAAGCTCTATCTCCTTCAGCATCTTTCCACCGTCTTTTGTAACATAAATAGATGAATGTGTCTGTGATGCCCCCCCACTTAGACCGATGAATCCAACTGTTCGTTGAAGAATTGTATCCCTTCTCCTACTCCGCCATTTCCGTCGAATGGATCTTCATTTACTGTTGTCCAGTTATATCCACCATCTGACGTAGTTTCCAGTTTGTAATAACGTGTTCCAAGAGCCGCATCAACAACTGAAAGTTTCCAGCCTTTCTGTTCGTTTAAGAAGAATCGGACAACACCGCTTCCGTCCGTATCAACCGTCCAGGTATTATTCTCTTTTCCCTGTTCTTTTGCCTGCGAATCTTTCTCCGCCTGCTCATTCTGGCTAATCGTATCAAGACTGATATATTCCGGTTCCATCATGTAACGCACCGGGGGGGTTACAGATTCATCCTGCGGAAGATACAGAGACACTTCATATCCAAGTGCTTCCCCCACCGCGATCCAGAGCTGTGAAATCGGTCATGCCGCTGACTTCTCCGTCACCATCCACATCTCCCGGAAGATAAACGAGACCTTCCGAAGAATCGAAGGAGCGTTTTCCATAATACAGAATCTCATATTCCGGTAGATTATCTGCAAATGCATAATTCAGATTCCATTGTGTCACCTGCATCTTACAATCTGATTTTTCCAGAATGGTAAACATCGGATCTAATTTCTTATCGTCATCATAATCTGCATTTGCGTAACCTGCGATCTGCACAACAATCTTATCACTTTTATCGATATCATAATCAATCAGATAGGTCTTATCTTTTCCCTTTTCATTCTGTCCGTAGAGATAGGCCGACACGCGGGTTATCGTTCCGTCTTTATCAAAAGACACCTCGAAACTGTCTGTAATATACAACTCCTCCGGAAGTTTCAGTTTCTTATTGATATCTTTTATCAGTCCTTCTGCGCCATCACGAAAGAAGTTGTTATGTTCATACTCTATTTTCTTTGTCTTAAACAGGCTGTCTACCTTCCAGGACAATGCGCCATTATAAGGAATCGCTGTATATACGATATAAGAAATACATCCAACTGTAACTGCAAGCAAAATCAGAAGCTCTGTACCAAACACTGTTTTCCTAAATGCACCTTTCATTTTAAAAGGGTTTTCCTTTTCCGCGATCAGGCAGCCGATCCAGATACAAAGACTGAGTACCAGAAGGATACCTAAAGCCAAAAATGCAAACTTCAGCTGTCTGATGCTTCCGTACTTGCAAAGTACACAGGTCACGAGCAAAAACAAAATGTAATAGAGAACACTAAGCTTGCCAAATATAAATTTCAGTTTTTTCATTCAATCACATCCTAATAATACTTCCAGGTCTACTATTTTTAAGTATTCTACTCAAAAAAATTTTATATCGCTCATTTATTTTTACACTTTTTCTTGACCAAAATGTAAAAGCTTCATGATTTTTTCTATATTCTCCTTTGTCCAGGCCGTAATCTCGAGCACTGCATCCGGTATCTCCTGGTCTCCGGAATCCGGATTATGCATCCAGATACATGGCATCTTAGCCGCCTTAGCAGCCTTTCCTCCATTCGTTGAATCTTCGATTACAATACACTCCTCTACCGGTACGCCCAGCTGTTTCGCTGCAAAGAGAAATGTATCCGGTGCCGGCTTTGGATTCTTCACTTCATCTCCACTTGTCACGACATCGAAATATTTCATCAGATCCAGCGTTTCCAGCGTCTCTGTGATTACAGGTTTTGGAGAAGAAGAGGCCACGGCCAGGCGATACCCCCCCGCATCTTTCAGACAGCAAAGCATCTGCCCAACTCCCGGCATCTCAGGAAATCCGTCTCTTGCAATAATTTCATCCTTCTTTTCTTTCATAATCTGATTCATAACTTCAAGATTTTCAAATGTGATTCCATAATTTTCTTTGATCAGATTCATGAAATGGAGTCTTGTAGATCCGATGCATGGCTTATATACCTCATAATCCAAATCAATTCCATATCGTTCTTTAAAAATTTCTACCCAACATTGATAATGAAGCGGTTCTGTATTGATCAAAACCCCCCCATCCATATCAAAAATCACTGCTTTTATCATTCTTATATCCCAACTTTCTATAAAAGATCAATGTTAATGTGGTCGCTACGATCCAACCAAATGGCCATGCCATCCAGATCCCGGTACTTCCAAAACTTTTTGTCAAAATCAATGCAAATCCGATTCTCAAAATAAGATCCGGAACTGTTGCAACCACAAAATAAACCATCGCTCCGGAGCCTCGGATAATTCCATCTGTCATCAGCTTAATTACAATCATAAAATACCACGGCGATACTATTTTCAAAAATGCCATTCCTGCGCTGATAGCCTCTACACTCTCCGCACCTAAGAATAGCCCCATCATCTGACGACTGAAAATGAAATACAGAATAACAAACGGTAATGCCGTAAGCTCTGACAATTTCACTCCGGTACGGAATCCCAATGGAATTCGTTCTTTCTTTCCCGCGCCGATATTCTGTGCCGTATAACTGGATAGACAGGAACCAAGTGTCATAAAGATATTAATGGCAAATGTATTCAGCTTGATCGCTCCCGAATATCCCGCAACAACTGCTGAACCGAATTGATTTACAATTCCCTGCACGAAAAGATTTCCTACACTCAATACGCTCTGCTGAAGAATGCTTGGAATTGCAATCGCCATGATCTGTGCAAATAATTTCTTATCAAACCACGGCTGCTTTTCTTTCCCGGCAAATTTCTGCAATCTTCCGAGAAGTGTTACTAATGCAAGCACAGCTGACACACCTTGCGCGATAAATGTTGCCCAGGCAACACCGCTCACACCCCCACTGGAATTTTGCTACGAAGATGTAATCAAGAATAATATTTCCAGCTGAGGATCCTAGCAGAAAATATAACGGTGTCTTAGAATCCCCCGAGTGCTGTAAATACTCCGGTACACACATTATAAAGCATCAGGAAGATAATTCCGAAAATGTAAATTTTCAAATATAAAACTCCATCTGCCATAATATTCTGTGGTGTGCGGATCCATCTCATCATCTGATGATTAAAGAAATACCCGAATAATGTCAGTATGATTCCCAGCACCATAGAACTAAGAAATGCTGTTGTAACCGCACGCTTCACACCGCCCCCCCGGTCTTCCGCTCCGAACAGTCTTGATACGACTACGGATGCCCCCCAGATTCATTCCCACGGCAAATGCCATGAAAATAATTGTGATCGGATAAGATGCGCCGACTGCTGCCAACGCATTTTCTCCTGCAAATCTTCCTGCAATCATACTATCTGCGATATTGTAAATCTGCTGGAACATCACGCTGAACAACATTGGCAGAAGGAACCGCCATAATGTCTTATTCGGATGTTCTTTCGTTAAATCTGTAACCATACTTTCCCCCCCTCTCTCATTACAAACTCTACAATCCAATAATTCTATAAATTTCTTTCATATCCAGACTAGCACGAACGATATCTGCAAGCTTATCATACTGTTCTTCCTTATAAGACTTCCAGTCTACTGCCTGTACCGTCTCCGGATCATAGCCTTTCTCTTTCAATAAAGCGGAGAGAAACCCACCTGACATTTCCGGTGAATCAAAGATTCCATGCACATAACAGCCATAGACATTTTCCTTCTGTGAACCATCCGGATGTCCTTGTTGTAGCGTATCAGAATCATTTTCTAATGTTATAAGCGGATGCGTGCTCATCAAGAATCGTCTCTCCCATATGGATCTCGTATCCTTCGAAAGGAAGTCCCTCCATCTCTTTCAGGATTCCTTTCATCTCGCCAAATGTTCCATGTACTCTGGTTCTGTGTTTTTCCGGGCGGAACACGGTCTTTGTATCCAAAAGTCCCATTCCCTGTACAGTTCCTCCATACTCTTCTCCTGTTGGATCTGAGATTTCCATTCCAAGCATCTGATACCCGCCGCAGATTCCAAAGACCGGTTTGTTCTGTGCGCTGTGTTTCAGAATTCTTGCTTCTAATCCATTCTGACGCATCCACAGAAGATCGCTGATCGTATTCTTTGTTCCCGGAAGGATCACCGCATCCGGATTTCCAAACTCAGCCGGAGATGAAACATAACGCACGCTCACCTCTTCCAATGCTTCTAAAGGTGCTAAGTCAGTAAAATTAGAGATCCTTGGGAATCGGATCACTGCCAGATCAATCAGTCCCGGTTTTTCTTTTTTCTGAAATCGTTCCGTCAGACTGTCTTCCTCATCCAGATCTAAATAAAAATACGGAACTACTCCCGTTACAGGGATATCCGTCTTATCTTCCAACATTCGAAGTCCCGGCTCCAAAATGGATACATCTCCACGGAATTTATTAATGATCGTTCCTTTGATCCGCGCTTTTTCATCCTCTTCAAGAAGCATTACAGTTCCGGCGATCTGGGCAAATACTCCACCACGATCAATGTCTCCGACAAGAAGAACCGGTGCGTCTGCAAGCTTTGCCATTCCCATATTTACAATATCATCTTTTTTCAGGTTAATTTCTGCGGGACTTCCGGCCCCCCCTTCAATTACAATGATATCATACTTTTTTCTAACTCATGATATGCATCCATAATTGCCGGAATATATTCCTTCTTATGACGGTAATACTCTCTTGCAGCCATCACTCCGATTGGTTTACCATTAATAATCACCTGAGAGCCTGTATCATTCGTCGGCTTAAGTAAAATTGGATTCATTATTGCTTCCGGTTCAATCCCTGCAGCTTCTGCTTGCATCACCTGGCTCTTCCCATCTCCAGTCCTTCTTTTGTGATAAAAGAATTGAGTGCCATATTTTGGGATTTGAAAGGTGCAACTTTGTATCCATCCTGTTTCAGGACACGGCAAAGACCTGCTGCCAGTGCGCTCTTTCCGACATTCGACATCGTTCCCTGTATCATAATTGATTTCGCCATATTTTTCGCCTCCTTCACTGCTTTGACAGGATTGTTTCAAGTGCCCGTAAAAGAACATCATTTTCCTCTTTTGTCCGCACTGCAATCCGATACCAGCCTTTCTTCAACCCTCTATAGTTCTCACAATTTCGAATCAAAACCCCCTGCTCTAACAATCGTTCAAACAATGAGCTTTCACTATATAATAAGAAGAAATTTGCCTTTGTTGGAATAAATCTAATCCCAAACTCACGCATTTTCTTTTCCATGCGCATTTTTTCTTCCACGATTTTGTTTCGTATTTTCTGAACTCTCTGTTCTTCTCTCTCTGTCAGTGCTTCTATCCCTGCTGCCTGCGCCGGAACCGACACACTCCACGGCTGACGGATCTGCTGCATGCTCTCTCGCAACTTTGCATCTGATGTCATCGCATATCCAAGTCTTAATCCCGGGATTCCATACATCTTTGTAAATGCCTGTACGAGAAAAAGGCTCGGATGATCCGTCACCTTTTTCACCATGGTATATTTCTGCGTTTCTTCCAGAAATTCGATAAAACACTCGTCTAAAACAAGACGAATCTTCTTTTCTTCACATCGCGTAAGGATCTGTTTCATCAACTCCGGTTCGATCACCTGGCCTGACGGATTCGATGGGGGGGAGCATAAAAATACAAGATCAATATCCTCTGTCAGTTCTTCCAAAAAGCTTTCTGTCAATGCAAAGTTATTCTCTCTTTTCAACTCATGATAAATGATTTCGCAGTCTACCGTCCGAAGTGCCTGTTCATATTCTGCGAAAGCCGGAATTGGAAGCAATGCTTTCTTTGGTTTTTCTGCAAGAACAATAGAAAAGAATAGCTCCGCTGCTCCATTTCCGAAAAGGAAATATTCTTCCGGCAGACTTTTTTTCTCTGCCAGTCTCTTTCTGAGCCGTCTGCATTGACTGTCCGGATAAAGACTCACTTCATCCATCGATCTTTTTGCCGCTTCAAGAACTTCTTCTGACGGACCGTAAGGATTTACATTAACTGAAAAATCCAGCACATCTCCATATGTATAAATGTCTCCTCCGTGTACATATTCCATGAATCTTACTCCTACTTCTCTATGTGTTTCGTTTTTAACCTTAAAGTACTGCCTCCAGCTCCTCGCGATTCTCTTCCATCCATTTGATTGGCTTTGGATGTTTAATCTCCGGATCCAAAAGCTTTTCCATCCAGACCATATTATACCAGCGGTCAAATTTGTATCCGCAATGATAGAATTCTCCCACCATACGGTATCCAAGATGTGCATGGAACTGTGCGCTGTTCTTTGTCAGATATTCATCTTCAACCTCTGGATATCCAATGCATGCATATAGATTGCAAATGTTCTGAGCGTGCAGTACTTTCTCCAGTGCCTCATACAGCTTTTTACCAACTCCGGTTTTCTGCCGGTCTTTTCTTATATAAATTGTTGTTTCCACTGCCCAGTCATATGCTGCACGACCTTTGAATGCCCCCCCTGCACAGCTATATCCAAGAATCTCGCCATTCTGTTCTGCGACCAGATACGGGTACTTTTTCATCGTCTGACGCATTCGATCTTTGAATTCTTCCAGTGACGGAACTTCATATTCAAATGTAATCACTGTATCCGTTACATACGGTGTATAGAGCGCCAGAAGTTCTTCTGCATCTTCCATTTTTGCAAATCGAATCAAAAAATCCATAACAATAAACCTCCAAAGACAACCATCATCAGTATCGTTGTCATATACATTAATTTCCCGGCACGAAGAATATCCTCCGGTTCAATCTTACGGATTGCATCGCCGATATAATCCTTTTTATAGACTTTCCCGAAATAAACCGCATCCCCCCGGCTAACTGTACATCAAGCGCTCCGGCGCATACCGCCTCTGACTGGGCGGAATTCGGACTTGCATGTTTTCTCTTATCCCGTAAGTAAATCTTCCATGCATTCTTTCCATCCATTCCTGTCAAAAATGCTGCAACAATCATAAACCACGCTGTCAACCTCGCCGGAATGTAATTAAACACATCATCCATCTTTGCTGGTATTCTTCCGAAATACAGATATTTTTCATTTTTGTATCCAAGCATAGAATCCATCGTATTCACTGCTTTGTATAAGAATCCAAGCGGTGCGCCGCCGATCAGAAGAAATAAAAGCGGAGCCGTCACGCCGTCGGAAGTATTCTCCGCCACTGTCTCTACCGCAGCTTTCGTCACACCTTCTGCTGTAAGGTTCTCTGTGTCTCTTCCGACAATCATGGATACAGCTCTTCTTGCACCAGGCAAGTCGTCTTCTTTTAATTTCTGATAAACCTTCCTACTTTCTCCTACAAGACACCGCGCCGCAAATATCTGGTAACACCAGAAGTTTCCAAAAGAAACCGTACTGCCGGATGAACCTTTCCTGCAGCAAATAAGAGTACCGCTGGTACAAGAAAGGATAACAAAACTGTCAGAATCCATAAAATCCCTCCTGCCAGAACTTCTCTTTTATTTTTCTTCTTTTGTTCTGATGCAGGAATCCGACTGCACAACAACTTCCGCAATCCTTTTTCCAACACACTGATCAGGTTTCCGATCACGCGTATCGGATGGTACATCCAGACCGGATCTCCGAAAATGCAATCTAACAGAAATCCTGTAATGCATGCCAAGATTGTCATCTTCCCATTCATTCTATCGCGCCTCCCAGTTTTTGAATTTCATAAAATCTGTGAACGCCGGACTTCCACTCTTCTTCGTCAACAAGCATTCTATATCCTCTGCCATTTTCCACCTGCCAGTGATAAAAATCTTTTTGGTCTTCCGCCAGTTGTTCCAGCACCGCCATAATCGTTCCTCCATGAACGACAAAGGCTGCACTTTCTACATTTTCTTCACATAATCTATCAACCTGACAGAGCATGCCTCTCACACAACGTAAACGGAATTCCTTCTGCTCCTCCCCCCCTTCCGGAAATGCAATCGTTCCACCGGAATCCAGCCATGCCTGATATTCTGCTCTGTCTTTCAGCTCTTCATATGTCTTTCCTTCAAAAATACCAAAATCACATTCTTTCAGCAACGATTCCTGTTGTATCTGCACCTCTGGATAAATCAACTCTGCCGTTTGAATACATCTCTTCATTGGACTGACAATCACTTGCTGTACCTGTGGATAGCTATCTATTTTATATTTCTGTTTAAAGTTCAGTACTTCCTGTTCTGACAGTTCTTCATCTGTACTTCCGATATATTGTCTCTTTTCATTGCCCGGTGTCTTCAAATGCCGGATCAAAATAAGCTCCATAAATCACTCCAAAAAAATCTATTTTATTTCATTTTCATTTCTATAATAAAGCATCTATCATAAAACATTGATATGCAATAACATTTCTAGAATAATGCAAGCACTGCCAGCATAAACAGCTCACACAACTGCAGGAAGTATCCGGCAAGATCACCTGTAATACCTCCAAACTGTTTTCTGCTAAACTGATCATAATAAAAGAAAACAGCAAGTCCGACAACTGCTGCTGCCACTCCGCATAAACCTGCTGTCAGATAGAATCCGACTACTGTTGCAAATAGCCAGAAGATCAATACAATCCTTACATTTCTCTTCTGTGCACCGTCTTGAAATGTCCGAAGCAGTCCACTGTTCTTCGCTGCCTGAAACGTCACAACAGAAATTCCACTCAGCGAACGCGAGAACACAAACACGAGTGCTGCCGCAAATAAACGTTCTGTTCGCATTTCACTAAAAATCCCCCCCACACACAGAAGGAAATAACAGCAAAGACTGATGATCGCAAATGCTCCCGTATGAGGGTCTTTCAGAATCTCCAGCTTCTTCTCCCGGTCTCCATAAGAACTTTTTGCGTCCATTGTATCTGCGAATCCATCCAGATGAATTCCTCCTGTTATAAAAACCGGAAGCAAAGTCAATACAACTGCATAAAAGAAAGTTCCTTCTCCCTTCCATATTGTGATCAGATTCCCGGCAACTATTTCCAATACTCCAATTATAACTCCGACCAATGGGAAAAAGCACATCGCATATCTCATATTTTTTTCATTCCAGTCTACCCGCGGCATCGGAATCTTAGAATACATAGCGATTGCAATGATCATTGCGTTCAATAACCACATTTTTCTTACTCCTCATCTTCACTTAAGTTCTTCATACTGCTCTACTTTAATCTCTTCAAAGGTACTCATCTTCCGAT
This sequence comes from Mediterraneibacter faecis JCM 15917, assembly GCA_001312505.1. Lineage (GTDB taxonomy): Bacteria > Bacillota > Clostridia > Lachnospirales > Lachnospiraceae > Mediterraneibacter > Mediterraneibacter faecis. The sequence goes on along the minus strand of BBDW01000011.1, from coordinate 67,380 downwards.
AAACATTCACACCCATCTCAAGAAGTGGAATTGCTGCAACTGCACCACTGCCTTCTCCAAGAGACATCTTCGCATCAATCAGATATGGAAGTTTCAGCTCTTCTAAGACCATTCGCCCCCGCCGGCTCTCCGGAGCAATGTGATGCCAGGATATAATCCGCCGTCTCAGGAACCATACGCACTGCGCACAATGCTGCTGCAGAAGAGATGAACCCATCAATCAGAACCGGAATATGATAGATCGCACCTCCGAGAAATGCACCTGTCATTCCGGCAATATCAAGCCCTCCGACTTTGGACAAAACATCTAAAACATCTTCCTTGTCCGGCTGATGCTTTTCAATTGCTCTCTTAATTGCACGAATCTTTCTATTCAGCCCTTCTGAACTAAGGCCTGCGCCTCTCCCTGTCACATTTTCCACACTTTCATCAAGCAGAACGGACACAACAGCACTGCTGGTCGTTGTATTTCCAATCCCCCCCATCTCACCGGTTGCAATCAGATCATACCCTTGTTCTGCCAACTCTTTGACCTTTCGTATGCCAATAAGAACGGCTTGTGCAGCCTGTTCTCTTGACATTGCAGGTTCCATCGCCATATTCTTTGTTCCGTACATCACTTTGTCTTTCGGATCTGTCACCGACGGAACATCTGTCACCATTCCAATATCAATTGGAAATAAATCCGCTCCGGCGGTCTCTGCCATAATACATACGCTCGTCGCACATTTTGTAAAATTATCCGCAACGATTGCGGTCACTTCCTGTCCGGTCTGGGTCACTCCCTCTGAAACAACTCCATTATCCGCACAAAAGATCAGCAAGCCTTTCTTTTTAATCTCAAAATCTGCTTCTCTTCGGATTCCTGCCATTCGGATCACGGCATCTTCCAGTTTTCCTAAGCTGAACAGTGGTTTTGCAACTGTTTTCCATCGTCTTTTTGCCTGTTCTTCATAGGATTTCTCCACCGGTTTTATCGTTTTGAATTTTTCAATCAATAATCTTTCATTTTCTTTCATCGACATCTTTTCATTTTTTGTCGTTTTTCTTTCATCATCTACCATTGTTATGTCTGCTTTTCTTATTATTTTCTTCTGATCTATAGTTTGTCTTTCTAACTTCACAAGCCAGTTTTTTCGCATTTTCTGGCATTATTCTCCTATTTTATCATAATTTTTTTCATTCTGATATATAAAAAAGCAACGGAATCTGTCATATTTTCCTTGTAATTTTTCATTATTTGACATTTTTCTTTTTTCTTCTTGCATTTTTAATATGAAATCTTTCATTTTTCCCAGTTCTTTGTTAAAAAATTTACGGGATTTTTATTGATTTTCTTCACATAATATGTATAATTAAAAAAGGATATGAAAAGCTTGCATGAGCAGCATTTTATTCTATCATTAGAAAGAAAGAGGTATATGTAAGATGGCAAAAATTGATTTAAGTAAGTATGGCATTACTGGAACAACAGAAGTCGTATACAATCCTTCCTACGAATTATTATTCGAAGAAGAGACAAAACCGGAACTTGAAGGTTTTGAAAAAGGACAGGAAAGTGAACTCGGTGCTGTCAATGTTATGACAGGTGTTTACACAGGACGTTCTCCTAAAGATAAATTCATCGTTATGGATGAGAACTCCAAAGATACAGTTTGGTGGACATCTGATGAATACAAGAACGACAACCACCCAGCTACAGAAGAAGCTTGGGCAGCTGTTAAAGATATCGCAATCAAAGAGCTCTCTAACAAGAGACTTTTCGTTGTAGATGCATTCTGCGGTGCTAACAAAGATACTCGTATGGCAATCCGTTTTATCGTTGAAGTAGCTTGGCAGGCACATTTCGTAACAAATATGTTCATTCAGCCAACAGAGGAAGAACTTGAGAACTTCGAGCCAGATTTCGTTGTTTACAATGCTTCCAAAGCTAAAGTTGAGAACTACAAAGAGCTCGGACTTAACTCTGAGACAGCTGTACTTTTCAACATCACAAGCAAAGAGCAGGTTATCGTTAACACATGGTACGGCGGAGAGATGAAGAAAGGTATGTTCTCTATGATGAACTACTTCCTTCCACTTAAGGGAATTGCTTCCATGCACTGCTCAGCTAACACAGACCTCAACGGAGAGAACACAGCAATCTTCTTCGGTCTTTCAGGAACAGGTAAGACAACACTTTCCACAGATCCTAAGAGACTCCTCATCGGTGATGACGAGCACGGTTGGGATGACAACGGAGTATTCAACTTCGAGGGTGGATGCTACGCTAAGGTTATCAACCTTGACAAAGAGTCTGAGCCAGACATCTACAACGCAATCGTTCGTGACGCTCTTCTTGAGAACGTTACACTTGACGAGAACGGAAAGATCGACTTTGCCGACAAGAGCGTAACAGAGAACACTCGTGTATCTTACCCGATCAACCACATTAAGAACATCGTTCGTCCAGTATCTTCTGCACCGGCAGCTAAGAATGTAATCTTCCTGTCTGCAGATGCTTTCGGAGTACTTCCTCCGGTATCTATCCTGACAGAGAATCAGACACAGTACTACTTCCTGTCTGGATTTACAGCAAAACTTGCTGGTACAGAGCGTGGAATTACAGAGCCTACACCAACATTCTCAGCTTGCTTCGGACAGGCATTCCTTGAGCTGCATCCTACAAAATATGCAGAGGAACTTGTTAAGAAGATGGAAGTTAGCGGAGCTAAGGCTTACCTTGTTAACACAGGATGGAACGGAACAGGAAAACGTATCTCCATTAAAGATACTCGTGGAATCATCGACGCTATCCTTAACGGAGCAATCAACAAAGCTCCTACAAAGACAATCCCATACTTCAACTTCGAGGTACCTACAGAGCTTGAGGGTGTTGACACAGGAATCCTTGATCCTCGTGACACATACGCTGACGCTGCTGAATGGGATGTTAAGGCAAAAGACCTTGCTCAGAGATTCATCAAGAACTTCGCTAAATACGAAGGAAATGAAGCTGGTAAAGCACTTGTTGCTGCAGGTCCTCAGCTGTAAGATTGTTCTTGTATTCCAAAATTCTGGGATTGATAGAATAAATATATGAATAGAAGCTGTGAAAGATGAAATTGCTTATCTTTCACAGCTTTTTCTTTTTGTAGACTTGATTTGCGGTTGCATTGATTTTGTTAAATTTCTTGGTTTTATCCAAAAATTATTGACTTCTTTTTCAAAAGTGATATCATAATGATATCAAATAAATTTCATTTTATTTCCAGAGGAGGAATCACTATGAATGAAAAAATATTATCAAATAAGAAAAATGGAATGGGAATGCTTTTACTATTTTGTCTGCTCTATCTGATTGCAATAGCAGGATGCGTTCTGTCCGCAATCGCACTGGAACATGAATTCTCAGCTCCACCGGTTATCGCTGGACTGGTTGTCAGCATTATCTGGCTGTGCATCGGATGGGTTCCATTTCTTGGATTGAAGGTGCTGAAACCACAGGAAGCTCTGGTTCTTACACTTTTTGGAAATTATATCGGTACACTGAAAGAAGCCGGATTCTATTTTGTCAATCCATTCTGTACCAGTGTAAACCCTGCTTCCAAGACAAAGTTGAGTCAGAGTGGAGATGTTGATAACAATTCCAAGAAGGGAGCAAATCTTTCCAGTCTCCTGGGTGTTTCTACAACAGGAACCACTGAAGAGTCTTCAAGCAAAAAGATTTCTCTCAAGGTTATGACACTGAACAACTCCCGTCAGAAGATCAATGACTGTCTCGGAAATCCGATTGAGATTGGTATTGCCGTAACATGGCGTGTTGTAGATACTGCGAAAGCTGTCTTTAATGTTGATAATTACAAAGAATATCTCTCACTTCAGTGTGATGGTGCTCTTCGTAATATTGTCCGCATCTATCCATATGACACTGCTCCTGATGTCGATACAACCGGTGATGGAAAGGCTGATGAGGGAAGTCTCCGTGGCTCCAGTGAGATTGTTGCAGCGCGAATCCGCGAAGAGATCCAGACGAAAGTGACAGACGCAGGGCTTGAGATCATCGAAGCAAGAATCACATATCTTGCTTATGCACCGGAAATCGCTGCTGTCATGCTCCAGCGTCAGCAGGCTTCTGCTATCATTGATGCAAGAAAGATGATTGTAGACGGAGCAGTTGGCATGGTTGAAATGGCTTTGGATCAATTAAGCGAGAAAGAAGTCGTAGAGCTGGATGAAGAACGTAAGGCTGCTATGGTATCCAATCTACTTGTTGTTCTGTGTGGAAACCATGACACACAGCCGATCATTAATTCCGGAAGTCTGTACTAGAAATGGCTGAAAAAGATAATAAAAAGAAGCAGGTTCCTCTCCGTCTTTCCGCTAAACTGTATGACGCAATCGCAGCCTGGGCAGAAGATGATTTTCGTTCCGTAAACGGTCAGATTGAATATCTTCTGACTGAGTGCGTCAGGCAGCGGAAGAAAAATGGAAAATATGTTTCCGAACATTTGGACGAACCGATTGATCTGGATATTTCATAGAGCCTAAAAAACAGCAGCAGATGTTATTATAACGACATCTGTTGCTGTTTCTCTTTGTTCTATTCTCTGTAACCGCTTCTGCATTTTTCTACAAAATGCTCCGCAAATTCTTTACAAGATGGGTAATATAAATGCGGATATCCGGCTACAAGATTCTCTTCCAGATGCATGCATTCCCATCTTCTCTTTCCATCCGGCTTGACAGCAAGACAGTCATTCCCACTGTCTGTGCTATCCCAGTAATGAAACTCGTGTGCACGGATGTTCTCCCCCCCCGGAAGAATCCAGCTGTTCGCTAAGCTCATCTGTTCTTTAAACTCAGAGATTGGATTCTCATCAGGACTTCTCTGTAAATTCACATATCCAAATCGAACCAGTTTACCTGTCGGAAAGGTTCTCCCTTTGATTCGCCCAACTAGTTTCCAGACATTTCCAGCGGTGTCTTCCATCTCTTCATGAAGATACATGAAACCACCACACTCTGCCAGACATGGAATCTTATCATCCAATGCTCTTCTTATTGATTCAAGCATGCTCTGATTTTCTGCCAATTCTTTTCCATACAGTTCAGGATAACCGCCACCGAGAAGAATTCCTTTCACATTTTCAGGAATTTTTTTATCATGAAGCGGACTGAATTCTATCACTTCACAGCCAAGGCTTTCTAATAGTTCAAGATTATCTTTGTAATAAAAACAGAAAGCTTCATCACGCGCCACTGCGATTCGAACTGGATCGTTCTTATTTTTTAAATTTCCAACCTTCTCCGATTCTTCAATAACTTCTGTTTTCCATACTGCTGCTTCACCGGCAATCTTTTCCAACAATTCAAGATCCACTGTTTTTGCCAGAATTTCTCCCGCCTGTCTTACCTTCTCCTGCAGATTTTCCATTTCCTGCGGTGTTACAAGTCCCAGATGACGGCTTTCCAGATGAAAAGCTTCATTTTCCGGCATGTAACCGACAATTTTAATCTCGTCATGCTCGATTCTCGCCAGTTCATTCTCCAACATTTCTTTTAATCTTGGATATAGCATTGCGGATACTCTGTTTAAGAGAATTCCACGAATATTGCTATCCGGACGAAATTCAACGATTCCTTTCACCGTAGCTACAAGTGTCATTGCTGCACCTCTCGCATTAATCACAAGGATCACTGGCAATCCTAGCGTCTGTGCGACATCATAAGAACTTCCTTTTACAGAATCAAGTGACATTCCGTCATAGAACCCCCCCATAACGCCTTCGGTTATAGTAATATCCGCATCTTTCGTATGCTTTAGGTATCCCTCTTTCAAAATGTCTTCTTCCGAGAAGAACAGATCCAGATTCTTAGAATCAACGCCAAGAACTTCTCTATGAAACATAGGATCTATATAATCCGGGCCGCATTTACACGCACATACACGCTTTCCCTTTTGCTTAAACGTAGACATCAGACCACAGGCTGCAGCTGTCTTTCCGCTGTTACTGGAAACAGCAGACAACAAAAATCCTGGATTTTTTTCTGATTTTTATTATTGCAAGCATTCTCTTTCATTTTTCTCATGATTCTCCTGTCTGTTTGTTTCCTTTTCTCTCATCTTATACCTGTCTAGGCTTTCTTCCACCTGCGGAAATAATATAAACCGGATTCTGTCCCATCATCATATGATATCTTCCAAGAACCTTTGATCTTGCTGCACTCACTTGTAGAATCTCCGCATCTGGAAGGATTCCCTCTTCCACAAGCCCCCCCATCACTTCACTGACTGTCTCAAGTGAAATCGCATTGATCACGATTCGCACATCCGGATTTTTCTTCTGAAGCAATTGAACAATCTCTCTTAAGTTTCCGGAACTCCCGCCGATAAATGCATGTGTTGGTGCTTCTAAATCTTCCATTGCATGTGGCGCAAGCCCTTCTATGATTCGCACTCCGTCTGTCCTAAATTTCTTCCGATTCTGATCGATCAGTTTCACCCCCCCTTCCGGATTCTTCTCAATCGCATACACACGGATCTGCTCACCTGCACGTGCAATTTCAATAGAAACGGAACCTGTTCCGGCGCCGATATCATACACAATTGCATCCTCGGTTAATTCAAGCTCTGCTATACTGACAGAACGCACTTCCGACTTCGTCATTGGCACCTTTCCTCGGAGAAATTCTTCATCTTTCAGATGCATACCGGCCGCCTTACAATAAGATGGATTTTCTACAAGAACTGCGCAAAGCCCTTCAAAATCTTCTGCCTTCATCTCGTACAATTTGCCCGAAAGTATCTTTTCTTCCTCATAAGACATCTGACATCCCACATGAACCTGCACGTCCCCTAAGCCATACTCTAGTAATGTCTCATAGAAATGACGCCCCCCCGTGTCTTTTCCTCCGAGAAGCAGAAAGGTCTTCGAATGTCTGTGAATCGTCTGTACAAAATTCATGTCTTTTCCATGAAGACTCAGGATTTTTGCATCTTCCCATGAAACACCGACTTTTGATGCAAGATAAGAAAGTGAGGAAATTCCGGGGGGGAGGATTTTTATTTTCTTTTCCTCAACAAGGCTCAATTTTTCCAGCAACTGATTCCGCAAATTCTTCGCTCCACTATAAAATCCTGTATCTCCGGAAAGAAGAATTACAATTTGCTTATACTCTTTGTGTTTCTGAAGATAAGATATGATCTTTTCCGTTCTATATTCTTGATACTTGGTGCATTCTCTTGTACACTTTTCCTCAGAATTTCTAAGCTTGATTGCACAAGCAAGCATTCGTTCTGCTCCAATCAGGCAATCAGCCTCTTCTATCAATTTTCTAACTTCTGCCGTAATTAATTCTTTAGATCCCATTCCTATTCCCGCAAGGATAATTTGTCGTGATTCCATTTCATCTCCCACTATATAACTATTTTTCCCTTGATTCTTTTGGTTTCTATCTGCTATAATAAAATCTAGAAACGGGTTTTTACCACACTTCTTGTTGTGGCCTGCCCGTTTCTTTTTTCTTATAACAGTTTATACCCCCTCGGTGTCACCATCCGCCCATTCAGTTCCATCGTCCTTGAATTTCCGATAAACACGGTTGTAAACATATCCACCTTTGTATCTCTAAGTTCTTTCAATGACAGAATCTGATATGTTTCTCCTTCACGTCCGATATTCTTCACATAACCGCAGATATTTCCCACATCTCTGTACTGAAGCAGTATATCACAGGCTTTCTGCAGATAATCTGCGCGCTTCTTACTTGACGGATTGTAAAGGCAGATGACAAAATCAGCCATTCCTGCCGCATGCAGACGTTTCTCAATCGTTTCCCACGGTGTCAGAAGATCGCTTAAGCTGATTACAGCAAAATCATGCATCAAAGGTGCGCCAAGCACTGCTGCCCCGCCGGATGCCGCTGTAATTCCCGGAACCACTTCAATCTGGATGGAAGGGTATTCTTTTCCTATCTCGAAGATCAATCCTGCCATTCCATACACTCCGGCATCTCCACTACAGATCATTGCAACGTCCTGACCTTTTTCTGCTTCTTCAAAAGCCATTCTGCAGCGTTCCGGTTCTTTCCGCATCGGAGTGCTCAAAAATATCTTATCAGGAAACTGCTCTTTCACAAGATCAATATAAACATTGTAACCAATCAAAACAGGGCAATGCTCCAATACTTTCTGTGCACGCACTGTCATCTGCTCTTCTGCTCCCGGTCCGAGTCCTACTACATATACTGTACTCATTTGCTCTGTCCCTCTGCTTCCTGTCTCATCTCTGTGCTTTGATTCTCTCCGGTTTGTCCTAATTCCTTCTTAGAACAGGATGCTTGTCTGAATTCTGTCGTAAATGTCGGATCATAAAGCTTTGATCTCTCATAAGTCCCGTCAAGCACTTCTCCGACTACGATCAGCGCTGTCTTGGTGACATCCGCCTCGCGTGCAGTCTGTTCCAGCGTTCCTACTGTGCAGCGAAGTACTTTCTGTTCCGGCCAGGTCGCTTTATAAACAATCGCTGCCGGTGTATCTTCGCTGTATCCGCCTTCGATCAATTCTGCTGAAAGTTCCTTTAACAGTCCTGTGCTCAAGAATAAAACCATCGTCGCCTGATGTGCCGCAAAGCTTCTGACTGACTCTTTCTCCGGCACTGGTGTCCTTCCCGCCATTCTCGTGATCACGACAGACTGAGAGATCCCCCGGCAATGTATACTCTGCTTCCAGTGCTGCCGCAGCTCCGCAAAATGAACTGACACCCGGACAATCTTCATATGGTATCTCAAGCTTCTTCAGCTCGTCCATCTGCTCACGGATCGCACCATAAAGGCAAGGATCTCCTGTATGCAGACGAATGATCTCTTTTCCGTCTCCGTGTCCCTTTACCATTACTTCCAGTACTTCTTCCAATGTCATCTTTGCACTGTTGTATATTTCACAACTTTCTTTACACAGTTTAAGTAATCCCGGGTTCACAAGTGAACCTGCATAGATTACAATATCTGCCTCCTTCAAAAGTCTTTGTCCGCGTACTGTGATCAGATCTTCTGCTCCCGGACCTGCTCCTACAAATGTAATCATAATTCTTCCTGCCTTTTCTATCTTTTCCTGTCTTTTACAATTAGAAGGGAATAGTATCCCGCATCTTCTGAAATCTCTTCCACTGATCGGACAATACGTTCGTCGTCCATTCCACAGTTTTCTACAAGACAGATATCCTGACTGCTCCCCTGTAAAAACTCTTTTATCTGTCCCATCTTTTTTCCGGTCTTCATCAAAATCTTTGTTCCCGATAACTGCAGACCTTCTCCTGCCTCATAAGAGCCCGGTAAAATATGAATCTGCTCTTCCTGTTCTCCAAGTGGCTGATTCAGTCTTGCAGCTGCTGCACAAAAAGATGGGATTCCTGAAACTGTCTCAACCTGATAACCATCCTGTTCGATCATCTGCTCTATATACATACATGTAGAATAAACCGTTGGATCTCCCAGCGTCAGGAATGCCAGATTCCATCCTTTCTCAAGAAACTGCTCTATCACTTCTGCTCCCCCCCGTGCATGAATCTTTCTCAGCTTTTCCTTATCTTTGATCATTGGCATTGGGAGAAAAAGAATCTGCTTTTCCTTAAGCTCTGAAACTGTCTGCACTGCAATCTGATAAGCTGTACAGCTTTCTAAATATCCTGCTGCTCTATTTTCCATCTCATTTTGTTCTAGCAGTAGCGGCTCTGTCAATTCTCTATTTGAAACCGGAAGTACTATTACATCACAGTCCCTGATTGTTCGAACTGCTTTTAATGTCATTAATTCAGGATCTCCCGGTCCCACTCCGATTCCATAAAATTTTCCTGCTTGTTTCATCTATTCTCCTGTATCTTCTTTAACAACTCATCCGCATTTTCTGACTTTCCAAGAATGCCATCCTCTGTTGAAAATAAAATCACACCGATTTCCATTTCTTCCCCCCCTGCTCTGTTCTTTAAGAAGAATTCAATACGTTTCATCACACTTTCCATCACCGGCTCAATCAACTTCTCCCTGCGCAGTATTTCCATTGCTTCGGTTGTATTGATACAATCCATGATTTCCCCGCACAACTGCTGCATCTGCATCATTCATTGCTGCATGCACACCAAGTACTTCCATTCGACAATCTGCCTGTCTGGAATGCGTATTCATCACTCCTGCGGCCAGCTTAATAAACTTTCCTATATGTCCGATCAACAAGATTCCTTTCATTCCAAGAAGCTTTGCATCCTCAATTGTCTCGCCGACATAATTACTGCATTTTACTGAAAGTGCGGTGTCCACATGCAGCTTTTTCCGTAAGAAGTCCATCCCATAATTTCCCGGAACAACATAACACCAATCTGTTCCATTTTCTTTGAGCATCTTCATTTCCAGATAAATCGTATCCGTCAGTGCCTTCTCACTCATTGGTTCCACGATACCTGTTGTTCCTAAGATTGAGATTCCTCCCTCAATCCCCCCCAGTCTTGGATTAAATGTCTTCTTCGCAACCTCTGCCCCCCCTTCCGGCACGGATAGGCGCACTTGCAGATTTCCTGTATACTCATACTTCCTGCAAACTTCTTCCACTGCTTCACAGATCATTCTCCGCGGTACTTTGTTGATTGCTGCCTGACCGATTTTCTGTTCCAGTCCAGGCTTCGTTACCCGACCGATTCCAACACCACCATCCAGATTGATTTTCTCGGAAAGATCCACACTATTCTCCGAATTTATTTTACTCTTCTTCTCTACCTTTTGAACTGTTGCATAAACAAGTATTCCATTCGTCACATCCGGATCGTCTCCACTGTATTTTCGCACTGCACATGAAACTTCTGACTTCTTACGCATGATCTCTTCCAACTCAAGATACAGTTCAATCCCCTTCGGCGTCAGCAGTCTCACCTGGCGAATCTCTTCTCCCGACAATAACATCTCTGCTGCCGCTTTTGCCGCCGCTGCCGCACAGCTTCCTGTCGTATATCCCATCTGAAGTCCCGATCTTGTTCTTCCGATTTCCTTCATCAATATTCAATCCCTTTTCTCGCGTAGATTCCCTGATCAAACGGATGCTTCACTTTCTTGATTTCTGACACATAATCTGCCAGTTCTACAAGCTTTTCATCCGGATTTCGTCCAGTCAGAACAATCTCCAGTTCTTTTGGTTTCTTCTCCAGGAACTCGATTGCTTCCTCCTTCGGAATCAAATCATACTTATACGCTGCCATAAACTCATCGATTACAAGCACATCATATCTTCCTGTAAGAATCTCTAATTCAATCGCTCTCCATAACCGCAGATAAGTTTCCCTTACTTCCTGCTTTTTCTCTTCGGAAAGATTTTTAAAAAAGCCATAAGACTTTTCAAGATGAAGTACTTTAATCTGAGAAATATCATCGAGAATCGCCAGTTCTCCGGAAGATTCATTTTTTAAAAACCGGGTAAATAAAACCTTAAGTCCACTTCCTGCAGCACGGACTGCAAGTCCAATTGCCGCTGATGTCTTTCCTTTTCCGTCTCCACAATAAATGTGTATCAATCCCTGTTCCATTTTCTCATCTCCTGTTCTGCTTCCTCTACCGACAAGCCTTCTTCTATCGGCCTTCCAATTACGAGAAGAACTGCACCTGCCTGCTCTGCTGCTTCAAGCTTTTCTGCAAATCCTCCATTCTTTCCGGATTCTTTTGTTACGAAATATTTTGCCTCTGTCTGATGAAGAAGTGCAAGATTCATTTCCCTGGAAAACGGGCCTTGCATTGCAATCAAATGCTTCCCTGAAAATCCGAGATCTATACTCTGCATCACTGAAGGGAGTACGGAAAGTACTCTTGCATAGCACCGCTCTTTATAATTTGTCAAACGAGTATATTTATCCAGTTCTTTACTGCCTGTTGTTATCAGTATATTTCCCTGCGTCTGCTCGAGATAGTCCACGGCCTCTTCCACGCTATTCACACAGACTACAGAACTGTCACTCTTAGTAATCGCATTTGTTCTTTCACAAGCAAACTTTTCTGACCTGACTGCCTTTGCTTCTGTCAAAAAATCTCTTAAACATCGTAAATACTCTATTCCGCTGTTTTTACATGCCCGCTGTATATTTTCCGTCACTATAACTGCAAACGGATGCGTCGCATCTATGACAAGCCCTACCTGCTCTTTTTCAAAGAATGCTTCCATCTCCTGCTGATCCATACGTCCGTGGATTACACGAAGTTCTGCCTTCTTATTCTTCTCTTTTTGCAACTGCAGATCATTTTCCAATAGTTCTTCCCCATATTCTGTCGCAGCACTTACGATACAGGGAATTCCTTTTTTAACGGCGTATTCTGCCAGCTGTCGTCCCTCTGTCGTACCGGCAAAAATAAGAATATTTTTCTTCATCAAATCACCCACATTTACATTTATTTAATAAACTTATCGATTGCCTCGTCAAGAGCACGGATTGTCTCCATATCATTCTGCTCAATAGCTTCCACAATACAATGATCCAGATGATTCTTCAAAATCACTTTTCCTGTATTATTGATTGCAGAACGAACTGCCGCAAGCTGGATCAATACTTCACTGCAATCTTCATCGCGCTCCACCATTCGCTTCACTGCCTCAAGATGTCCGATTGCTCTGGATAAACGATTCATTACCTTCTTCTTTTCTTCTGCACTGTGTACATGACGGTGAACATGTCCTGTGCCGCCATGATCGTGATGATGTACATGTGACTCTGCCACCCCCCCATCTCCGTTATGATGCACGTGGGTATATTCTGTTCCGTCCTCACGGAAATGCGTATGCTCTTTCATAATCATCCATCGAACCCTTTCTTTTTACTCTGTCACTGATTATAAAGCAAAAACTTGTTTTCTTCAACTTGTTCCGCATAAGTTACTTACTGTTCATACTGTGTGCGACCGGCAACCACAAAATTTTCTCTTGCATTTTTCCAAAAGCCGTGATATCTTAATATGCAAGACAAAGACGTCTGACAGAAAGGTAAGAGATTGCCTTTCTATCAGGCGTCTTTTTTGCATTATCAGATGAATTGGGAGGATTTAGAAAATGAACACCGGAAACACTGCTTTTATGATGATCTGCACTGCGCTTGTCTTCTTTATGACACCGGGACTTGCCTTCTTCTATGGCGGTCTTGTGCGGAGAAAAAATGTATGTAACACAATGATGGCCTGCGTTGCGATCATGGGACTATCTGTTCTTCTTTGGACCATGTTTGGCTATTCTCTTTCTTTTGGCAGCAATCACGCCGGAATTATCGGAGATTTCCGCTGGGCTTTTTTAAATGATGTCGGCTGGGAAGCCGGTCCGTATGCGGATACCATTCCGCATCTTGTATTTGCTGCATTCCAGATGATGTTTGCCATGATTACTCCGGCACTGATCACCGGTGCTGTGGTCGGAAGGATGAGATTTAAGGCATTATTTGCATTTATTGCACTGTGGTCTTTCCTTGTTTACTATCCGATGGCTCATATGGTCTGGGGAGAGGGCGGATTCCTTGCAGCAATCGGCTCCGTTGACTTTGCAGGCGGAAATGTAGTACACATCAGTTCCGGTGTCAGCGCCCTGGTTCTCGCAACATATCTTGGCAGAAGAAAAGGATACGAAAAAACATCTTACCGTATCCATAATATTCCTTTTGTTGTACTTGGAGCTTCCCTGCTCTGGTTCGGGTGGTTTGGATTCAATGCAGGAAGTGCCCTGGCGGCAGATGGACTTGCAGCTCATGCATTTATGACAAGTGCAATTTCTTCCGCAGCTGCTCTCGTATCCTGGATGCTGATCGATGTGATCAAAGACGGGAAGCCTACTCTGGTCGGTGCTTCTACCGGACTGGTTGTCGGACTGGTTGCTATTACACCTGGTGCTGGCTTTGTTCCGATCTGGTCTTCCTATATCATCGGTGCACTGGTCAGCCCGATCTGCTACTTTACAATGAACTTCATTAAGCATAAACTGAAAATAGATGATGCACTGGACGCATTTGGCTGCCATGGAATCGGCGGTGTGTGGGGGGGTGGAATCGCCACCGGACTTTTGCAAAACTTCTATTAACTCTGTCGCAAGATGGGACGGACTGGTCTTCGGTAATGTTCATCTCTTCGTTGCACAGGTATTAAGCATTATCATCACTGCGGCTGTTGCAGTTGTCGGTACTCTGATCTGCATTGGAATTATCCGTATCTTCACTCCACTGCGCGTAGATCAGAAGGAAGAAGCTCTTGGACTGGATATCTCCCAACATGGTGAAAATGCATATCCGTCCTTCAACGGATTCGACTAATATAATCTGTCCAAAATTTATATATTCATTAATACAGGAGGATTTTTAAAATGATGATTAAAGTAGAAGCTATCGTTCGGGAAGAGAAATTTGAGGATGTCAAGGCTGCCTTAAATGAAATAGAAGTCAATGGTATCACTGTCTCCCAGGTCATGGGATGTGGTGCACAGCGCGGTTATAAGGAGATTGTCCGTGGTTCTGAGATTGAGATTTTCATGCAGCCGAAAATCAAATTTGAAATTGTTGTCTCTTCCGAAGAATGGGAGAAAAAAACAATCGAAGCAATCCAGAAAGCTGCCTATACCGGTGAAGTCGGTGATGGTAAGATCTTCAGCTATGAAATCCGGAGTGCCATGAAGATCCGCACCCGTGAGACAGGATATGATGCACTCCAGTCAAAAGAACAGATACTTTAGTAGAAAAAAAGTTCCAGAATGTCGGAAAGATTCTGGAACTTTCTTTCGTTTTAAAATTGAAGTGTTACTTCTGTCTCTGTCAATGCCACCGTCATCTGCTCTCTTATGCACTTGGGACACAGCAGTTCTCCGTCAGCATCTGCTGTCCGTGCGGCTCTCTCACACACATTGTCAACACCTGTCACCTGTTTCACAAACCGTGATGTGGCTGATACCTCTGTAATCTTCTCTAACTGTTCTGCCGGATAAGTTGCAAACGGTACTTTATATTTCTGCGCATAGGCCAAAATCGCAGGTTCTTCTTTCTTAAGATCAATCGATGCAAGCTGTTTTAACTGCGTAGGTTCAAGTCCATACCCTTCCAGAACATCGTTTAGACCCTTTTCAAAAAGTTCTTTTGAAATCTGTTTTCTACAGCCTACTCCTGCCGTGATATTGATTGGATACAAAAGGAGAATGCATGGCTTACGCTCACATCCACATACGTTATTCCTGACATCTCCCCACAGAGAACCCGCCAGGGATTCCACGAACTGTCTCCCTTCTTCTGCGGTCTTTGTGATCACGATCACAGGATGTTCCTCTGCAAAGGAGTACAATTCTTCCTGTGAACCACATAGTATAAGTTCTTTTAAACAGATTTTCTGAAAATCTTCCTGTTCAAATACCAGTCCTTCACCGATCCACAGACCGACCTGCTTTCCATCCAGCACTGCGGCTGATATCTGCTTCGCTGCTTCGCGCTCTGTAAGATACAGGTGATTCTTCTTTGCAAAAACATCTACTGCAAATTTCCCCCCCTGAACATCAGTCGCTGTTGTCTGTACCGGAACTGCACCGGTCCATACTGCAAGCTGATTGGAAAGTTCCACCGCACCCCCCCGAGATGTCCTGACAGCAGTGGAATCACATATCCTGATTTTTCATCCATGACTACGACCGCTGAATCAGTGAATTTATCCTTTACATAAGGTGCAATATATCTCACTGCAATTCCAACTGCACCAATAAAAAGGAAGGATGTCTCTCCCCCCCATCCTTCCCTGATCAGCTCTTTTGGATTCTCCGGAAACGGAAGAACGTCAGCGAATGCATATCCGGCAGGTGCATAGTTCTGACACGTAATCCCTTCGTTCCGGAACTGACTTCCAATTCTCTCACCAAGTCTTGTTCCTGCCTGTGTAAAACTTAATATAACAACCTTCACGTTCCATTCTCCCTTAATTCCTTGAAACTATTCTTCTGTCTCTTCTTTCACAGACTCTTCTACTGCATCCACTGCTTCTTCTGCGGCCTCAGTAACCGCCTCAACTGCTGCTTCCGCAGCCTCTGTAACGCTCTCTTCTGCTTCCTCTGCCTCTTCTCTTACTTCCTGAGCCAGATCATCCGCTTCAAAAATATCTTCTTCCTCTGTTACAGGTGATCCGCAGTATGGGCAGAAAGCCATATCTTTCGCAACCATCTTGCCACACCGTGTACACTCACACGCGCCTTTGAGCCCTTCAATCTTATTCTCATACTCTTCTATGCTTTCCTTGCGGCTTGCAATTGCCTCGCACAGTCCCTTGGAAGCCTCATCGAGTTCTTCTCCATTCTCAAATCTGTCATAAATACTCTGACCAAGTTCCATCAGATCTTCTGCATTTCCTCTTGCAAGTTCTCTGATCTGCGCTTTTAATTTCTGTATCTCAATCGCATCTCCTGCCTTTGCTGTCACTGCCTCTGCTGTCTCGCTCAGACGTTTTCCTAAATCTTCAAAAAAATCTTTCATACTGAAATCTCCCTTCTTATCATTGCTGTATCATCTCAACCACCAAAAAGGTGATCTACAATTTCTCTTGGTCTTATTATATCGTATTCTTCCAGTTTTTGAAGTCATTTTCTATTATTTTTAGACTAATTTCATAAATAGAATCCTTCTTGCATATCCTTTCTACAACTCAACTCAGGAGTCATCTTATGAATGATCTTGAAACTTGCAGGGAACAGATACTCTCCGAAGATACACGCGACTTCATCAGTAATCCGCTGCGCACTCCACTGTTCAATGAACTTCTGAAAAAAGATCCATGCACCCAGGATGCCGGACTTGGATATCAGTGCATTTACTTTTCCAAAGAACTTGTAGAGCCAATCTCTCTGGCGCGTTTTTCTTACAATTCCATTCCGAATTGTTTTGCTCCTGTCGCTATGGAGACATTGAACCAGACCGGCATCCTTCCCGTGCAGAACTATCCGGCACTTCAATTAAAAGGAAAAGGAGTTCTGATTGGATTTCTTGACAGCGGGATTGACTATCAAAACAAAGTTTTCCGCAATCTGGACGGTACCACGCGAATTGCGGCAATTTGGGATCAGACTATCCAAAGCGGAACTCCACCCAGAGACTTCTTCTACGGAAGTGAATACCGTAAGGAAGAGATTGATCTGGCACTTTCTTCTGATTCCCCCCCACTGTCACAGGTCCCTTCTGTCGATATCGACGGACATGGAACTTATATTGCCAGTCTCGCTGCCGGAAATGCTGACGCTGACGAACAGTTTCTGGGAGCCGCTCCGGAATCTACTCTCGCTGTTGTCAAATTAAAACAAGCGAAGCAATATCTGCGGGATTATTACTGCATCCCGGAAACAGCCGTCTGCTATCAGGAAACAGATCTGATCCTTGGATTAAAATATCTGAATGATCTGGCAGATGAACTGGGGCTTCCACTTGTCATGTGTATCACTATAGGCTCTAATCTTGGCGGTCATGTCGGCACGCTTCCGCTTCCCGCATTACTTGGCAGCTACAGTCTGATGCCCGACCGGATTGCTGTGGTTGGCACGGGAAATGAAGCAGACAAACGTCATCATTATTTCAATACGATCCAGTCAGAAAATGACCGTAAAACTGTAGAAATCCGAGTTGGTGAAAATGTATCCGGATTCACTTTAGAACTTTGGGTACTGATTCCCAATCTCTTCTCAATTTCAATTATTTCACCGTCCGGGGGGAAAATACATCCAAAATTCCATTTCATGTAGGCACAAGCGCCGACATTGATTTTCTCTTTGAAAAGACTCGCGTCTCTGTTGACTATCGGCTTCTGGTCGAAAAAGCAAGCTCTGAACTCATCTTCTTCCGTTTCCGTACTCCGGCAGAAGGCATTTGGAAAATCATCGTAGAACCGACCCGCCTGATTAATGGTGATTTCCATATCTGGCTTCCTGTCACAGAATTTTTAGACGGAGAAGTCTATTTCCTTGAATCAGATCCTTACACGACTCTTACAAACCCGGCCAATGCCCCTAGTCCTCTGACGGTCTCTTATTACGACGGCAGCAATGGTGCAGTCGCCCAGGCATCCGGACGCGGCTATACAAGAACAAGCTTTGAAAATCCTTCCATCACTGCTCCCGGGATTAATATCAAAGGAGCTCTTCCAGGAGACCGTTTTGCCGTGCGCAGCGGCTCCTGCGCCGCAGCCGCTATCACCGCCGGGGCAGTCGCACTTATGTTAGAATGGCAGCTCTATGAACGCAAAATGCCCGGCATCGATGTATTCCAGATCAAAAGCCTTCTTGTTCTTGGAGCCATCCGACCAGACAGTATGGAATACCCTAACCGTGAATGGGGATACGGACAATTAAACCTCTATAACACATTTGAGGTCATGAGACAGCTTTAACTGTCCCATGACCTCAAAGTTTCTACAATATCTTTTATCGATTCTTTTCTCTTTTGTTCTATCTGTTATCTTCTCGATTCTCATAGTAGCTTGTAACCTTCTTAGCATCTTCTACCTGTGTTGACGGTCCTGTTCCAGGAGCGAACACTACTTTCAGAAGAATCGGTGTGATGACTGTTGTAATAACAACCACTACGATAACTGGTCCTAAGATGGAAGAACTCATAAGTCCGAGTGCGGAACCTTTACTTGCTACGATCAAGGCAACCTCACCACGGGAGATCATTCCCACTCCGATTCGTTTCGCCTGATAATTCTTGTAACCACAAATCTTTGCACCAAGTCCACAGCCGACTATCTTAGTAAGAACTGCCACAACTGTAAGAACAACTGCGAACATAATGATGGATACTGACATCTGTGGAAGGTTTACCTTCAGACCGATACTTGCGAAAAATACCGGTGACAGAAGCAGGTAAGACAACGTATCAAACTTAGACTCCAGATAAGTGGATCTCTGTACGTTGGAAATAATTAATCCTGCGATATATGCACCTGTAATATCTGCAACACCGAAAACTTCTTCTGCGATAAATGCCATAAGCAGGCAGAATACAAATGCAATAATCGTATGACGATGCAGTTCCTTCTCAGCTCCGTCAACCCATTTCTTATACATCTTATAGAAAACAAATCCTACAACACCTGAAAATACGAAGAATCCCACGATTTTAATCAGAACCATTCCAATCTTTACAGAATCATCTGCAAGACTTGTAACGATTGTCAGTGCGATAATACCGAGAACGTCATCAATGATCGCAGCACCAAGGATTGCATTTCCTGAACGGCTCTTCAATGCTCCTAATTCTTTCAATGTCTCTACTGTAATACTTACAGACGTTGCTGTGAGTACAACTCCAATAAAGACATTCTGAAGAACGACAGGGGGGGATGACAGGTTACTTCCTGCCATACTCGGCCGGTTAAAGAACCACGCCACTGCATAACCGCCGATCAGCGGAACAATAACACCGCAAAGCGCAATAACAAAAGAAGCTTTTCCGCTTGCTTTCAGTTCCTTGATGTCCGTCTCCATACCTGCGGTAAACATCAGAACGATAACTCCGATCTCTGCGACTTCATGGATAAATGAAGTCTCTGCCAGAATTCCAAATCCTGCCGGTCCGAGGATCAATCCCGCCAGAAGTGCGCCAACAACCTGCGGCATCTGTACTCGTCTTGTTAATAGTCCAAGTAATTTTGTAGATATAAGAATAATTGCTAAATCCAGTAAGTATCTGTATGTGTCCATTTTTCTCTCTTCCTTTTTGTGATTTTTTTAAACTAATTCCCCAATCAGTTTTCAGATTTTTGAACAAAACTTCTCTTTCTAAAATCTCACTTTATCCATCTATCTCGGTACTGCCTGGCCTCTCAACTGAATAACCGGTCCGCCGGTACCTTCTATATAAGCTCTTGTAATTGTTACTTCTCCAATATTATCATCTTTCGGAATCTCATACATAATATCCAGCATAAATTCCTCAATGATTGCACGCAGTGCTCTGGCTCCGGTATCTTTTTCCATTGCCTTTTCTGCAATTGCTTCTAATGCGCTGTCATCAAACTCAAGCTTCACTTCGTCTAATGCCAGCAGCTTCTGATACTGTTTTAAAATTGCATTTTTCGGCTCTTTTAAGATCTTGACAAGCATCTCTTTGTCGAGACCCTTTAATGTAAATACAATCGGAAGACGTCCTAAGAACTCCGGGATCATACCGAATTTTCTTAAATCCTCAATTGTCACCTTAGAAAGCAGCTCTTCATCATGCTCGACTGTATCTTTTAGTTCTGCATTGAATCCCATCGACGTTTTCTTCTGCAGACGCTCTTTGATAATGTCTTCAAGATCCGGGAATGCACCTCCACAGATAAACAGAATATTTTTTGTATTCACTGTTGTCAGTGGAACCATCGCATTCTTGCTGTTCGCGCCTACCGGAACTTCAACTTCACTTCCCTCTAAGAGTTTGAGCATTCCCTGCTGCACAGATTCACCACTCACATCTCTCTGACTGGAAGTTTTTTTCTTGGCAATCTTATCGATCTCATCGATAAAAATGATTCCCTGTTCCGCACGCTCGACATCATTGTCTGCTGCTGCAAGAAGCTTGGAAACAACACTTTCGATGTCATCACCGATATATCCTGCCTCTGTAAGAGATGTTGCATCTGTAATCGCCAACGGCACATCTAAAAGCTTCGCCAGTGTCTTAACCAGATATGTTTTACCACATCCTGTAGGCCCAATCATGAGCATATTTGATTTCTCTATCTCAATCTCATCCATTGTTCCTGTTGCTACACGTTTGTAATGATTATAAACTGCAACAGAGATTGCTTTCTTTGCATACTCCTGTCCAACGATATATTCGTCCAGACGTGCTTTGATCTTATGTGGTGCCGGAATTTTCTTAATATCCAGCTGTTTGAATTCTTTCGGCTCTTTCTTCTTCTTTTTGATCTTCTGTGCCTTTGGCTGCATATTTTCAAGATCAGAAAGATTCATAAAGTGTACCCCCCGGAATGTTCATCATGCTGCTTAGATCCATAGAACTATTGTTCATCATATCAAAGCTTCTCTGCATACAATCCGGGCATACTGCGATATTATTCGGAAGCTCAACCATCTTCCCAGTCACACTCTCCGGGCGATGACAAATAAAACATATTCTCTCATATCCGTCATCATCTTTTTCAGAATGGTCAGAAGTTGTCACTTCTTTTTTTTCTTCTTCCTGCCAGTGTCCTGTCTGTTGTCTTCCTTGTTTGTCTCTTCTTCATCTACAATGATAAAATCATTTTCTGACATAGGTTGTCCCTTTCTATCGTATGAACATCGCATCCCCCAAAACTGAAGAAACGATATCTTTCTTTTACTGCCTCCTCATACGCTGCCATCACATGCTCTTTTCCGGCTAATGCAGAAACAAGCATGATCAGTGTAGATTCCGGCAGATGGAAGTTCGTGATCAACGCATCCAGAATCTTGAACTGATATCCCGGATAGATAAAGATTTCTGTCCAACCACTGCATTCTTTTAATCTTCCATTCTCATCGGCAGCGGATTCGATTGTTCTGCAGCTTGTTGTTCCGACACAGATGACACGATGTCCTACTTCTTTTGCATGGTTGATTTTCTGTGCAGACTCTTCAGTAATCATATAAAATTCTGAATGCATATGGTGATGCTCCACATCATCTACCTTCACCGGACGAACGTTCCAAGTCCGACATGAAGTGTAACCGGTGCGATCTCCACACCTTTCGCGCGAATCTCTTCCAAAAGCTCCGGTGTGAAATGAAGTCCGGCCGTCGGTGCTGCCGCAGAACCTGAGTGTACCGCATAGACAGTATTATATCTGTCCTTATCCTGAAGCTGATGTGTAATATACGGTGGAAGCGGCATCTGTCCTAACTGGTCCAGAATCTCCTCGAAGATTCCTTCGTATTCAAAATGGATCAGACGATTTCCTTCCTCCACTACATCCATAACTTCTCCGACAAGTAGGCCGTCTCCAAAGCTGATTCTTGCTCCCGGTCTTGCCTTTTTTCCAGGCTTTACCAATGTCTCCCAGACATCATCTGCTCCTCGTTTTAAAAGAAGCACTTCTATCTTTGCTCCGGTGTCTTCCTTTGCTCCGATCAGTCTGGCCGGAATTACTTTCGTATCATTGATAACCAGACAATCTCCTGGATTCAGTTCATCGATAATCTCACGAAATACATGATGCTCTGTCTTCCCTGTCTCTTTATCAAGTATCATAAGGCGGGAGGAAGAGCGGTCCTCCAAAGGATCCTGTGCGATCAGTTCCTCCGGAAGATCATAATAAAAATCACTTGTTTTCAATGCTCTTACCCTCTCTTCTTACTTTCTCAACTCAATACCAAGTTCTTCCAGACCGGAAAGAATGCGATCCATTGCTGCTGTAATTTCAGCTTCTTCCAGTGTCTTATCCTTTGCACGGAATACGATAGAATAAGCAACTGACTTGAATCCTGCTTTGATCTGAGCACCTTCATAGATGTCAAACAGGTTAAAGCTCTCTAAATGAGCGCCGCCCTTTTTCTCGATCACATCTTCAATCTGTCCAACAAGAATCTCTTTCGGAACAACCATACTGATATCTCTTGTTACTGCAGGATATTTTGCAATTCCTGTGTATTTTCTGTCAAATGTAGCATATGGGATGATTTCAGGCATATCCAAAACTGCAACATATGCGCGCTCACCGATTCCATAGATATCAGCAACTTCCGGATGAACCTCTCCGAGATATCCAACTACTTTTCCATCATAAATGATGTTTGCCTGGCGTCCCGGGTGAAGGAATGACTTTCCTGCATTCGGATCGTATTTCTCTCTGCCCTTCATACCGATTTTCTCAAAGAACTCTTCCACTACGCCTTTCATGTTGAAGAAATCTCCATCTCCATACATTCCAAGTGTAAACTGCATTCTCTCATCCGGAAGCTCTGTCAGTGGAAGCTCCTGCGGAATGTAAATATTACCCATCTCATACAGACGAACATTCTTGTTTCTTCTGTTATAGTTTGTTGCAAGAGAAGTCAGCATACCGTTTAAGGATGTTGTACGCATGATACTGTAATCTTCTCCAAGTGGATTCATAATGGAAATCGCATTGCGAAGCTTGGAATCTTCTGGAAGAAGAAGCTTGTCAAATACCTTCGGGCTCTCGAAGGAGTAAGACATTCCCTGGCTGAATCCACAGAACTCAGCAATATCACTTGCCACCTGCTCAATACGAAGCTTGAACGGAAGCTTACCTGTTGTAGCCTCTCCAGACGGAAGTGTTGTCGGGATATTGTCATATCCGAAAAATCTTGCAACTTCCTCTGCAAGGTCAGCTAATCTGAACAGATCGTGACGGAATGTCGGTGCGATCACTTCTTTTGTCTCTGCATCGTAATCAAGATCGATTTTCTTGAAATATCCAAGCATATCTTCCTCAGAAATATTTGTTCCGAGCATACGGTTGATCTTCTCTGCATCAAATGGAACACGTACAGGCTCTTTCTTCTTGCTGTATACGTCAATTGCTCCTCCGACAACTTCACCAGCTCCAAGCTCTTCTACAAGCTGGCAGGCACGGTTCAGTGCTGCCATCGCATTGTTCGGATCAAGTCCCTTCTCAAACTTACCGGAAGCATCTGTACGAAGTCCGACACGCTTACTGGACTTACGGATGTTCACACCGTCAAAACAAGCTGCCTCAAAAAGCATTGTCTTCACGTTATCTGTGATCATGGAATTCTCTCCTCCCATGATTCCGGCGATTCCAACAGCTTTTTCTCCGTCACAGATCATCAGAACATCTTTGTCCATTGTTCTTTCCTGTCCATCCAGTGTAACGAACTTCTCTCCATCCTGTGCATTCTTAACTACGATCTGATGTCCTGCAAGTGTATCAAGATCATAAGCATGCATTGGCTGTCCGTACTCTTCCATTACATAGTTTGTAATATCAACCAGGTTGTTGATCGGACGGATTCCAACAGATGACAGTCTGCGCTGTAACCACTTTGGTGATGGTCCGATCTTAATATTCTTAACCGCTCTTGCGCAGTATCTGGAACACAGATCTGTATTCTCTACAGTCACCTTTACATAATCATTGACATCCTCATCATTTCCTGTCTCTGTCACAACCGGTGGTTTAAACTCTTTATTAAATGTAGCAGCTGCTTCACGTGCGATACCTACTACACTGTAGCAGTCTACACGGTTTGATGTGATCTCATACTCGAAAACAACATCATGAAGACCAAGAAGCTCTACTGCATCTGCTCCAACCTCTGTATCTTCCGGGAAAATGTAAATACCATTCTCCGGCTGTTCCGGATACATCTCCTTTGTAGAACCAAGTTCTTCGATAGAACACATCATTCCGTAACTTGGAACTCCACGGAGTTTTCCTTTCTTAATCTTAATTCCACCGGCAACTCTCTGTCCCGGCTCATGTCCGCCTGCAACGCGTCCACCGTCTAATACAACAGGAACCTTCGCTCCCTCGAACACATTTTTTGCACCTGTTACGATCTGAATAACCTCAGCTCCGATATTCACCTGGCAAACTACCAGCTTGTCCGCATCCGGGTGTTTCTCAATTTTCTCAATCTGACCCACAACGATCTTGTCAAGGTCTGCATCCAGCTCCTCGAATCCTTCAACCTTTGTTCCTGTCAGAGTCATTGCATCTGTATATTCCTGCGCTGTCACGTCAAGATCCGGGACATACGCTTTGATCCATGATAATGAAGTATCCATTTTATATCTCCTTTTTTAGTTTAATTTCATCAAAGGGGCGGCTCTAAAATCCAACGGCTCTGCGCCGTTGTCGCGCCGCATTCGCGCCGCTTGAAGATTTTATCGCGCTCGTTAGAACTGTTTCAGGAATCTGATGTCGTTCTCGTATAATAAACGCATATCGTCGATTTCGTATTTCAGAAGAGCGATACGCTCCAGTCCTACACCGAATGCAAATCCGTTGTACTCTTCCGGATCAATTCCGCACATCTCGAGAACATGTGGATGAACCATACCACATCCAAGAATCTCGATCCAGCCTGATCCTTTACAGAAACGACATCCCTTGCCGCCACACTTAAAGCAGCTTACATCAACCTCAGCACTTGGCTCTGTAAATGGGAAATGATGTGGACGGAATTTTGTCTTTGTGTCCGGTCCAAACAGCTCTTTTGCGAATACTTCAAGTGTTCCTTTCAGGTCAGCGAAGGAAATGTTCTTGTCGATCACAAGACCCTCGATCTGATGGAAGGATGGTGAATGTGTTGCATCTACTTCGTCAGAACGGAATACACGTCCCGGTGCGATCATACGAATCGGAAGTTTTCCCTGCTCCATCACACGGGCCTGTACCGGAGATGTCTGTGTACGAAGTACGATATCTTTATTAATATAGAAAGTATCCTGCTCATCCTTTGCCGGATGATCTGCCGGAATGTTCAGCTTCTCAAAGTTGTACAGATCATACTCAACTTCCGGTCCTTCTACAACTTCATATCCCATGCCTACGAAGATACGCTCTACTTCTTCCAGTGCGATTGTGTTCGGATGTCTATGTCCTACACTGTTCTTCTTAGATGGAAGTGTAACATCGATTACTTCTGCTTTCAGCTTCTCTTCACGAATCGCTTTCTCCATTCTTGTCTTAGATTCCTCTAAGAGTTCCTCAATTGCTGCTCTTGTATCATTCACAAGCTGTCCAACCTTCGGACGTTCCTCCGGTGCAACATCTTTCATTCCTTTTAATACGGCTGTCAGTTCACCTTTTTTACCAAGAAACTTTACACGCACGTCATTGAGTTTCTCCGGAACGTCAGCCTCCTGAATTCTTGCGACTGCTTCCGCTTTAATCTGTTCCAGTCTTTCTTTCATCGTTTTCTCCTTTCTTAACTCACTTATCAGGATGAATATTTTCATAAAGAAAGACCTCATCCCAAAAGGGACGAGGTCTGAATCACTCGCGGTACCACCCTGATTCCTGCAGTCTGATCTACAGGCACTCTAAGTTGTGTAACGTACAACATACGACATTCTCTACTTTTCACATCCGGACATATCCGTTCTCCTGACTGTCCCTTAGATGCTTCCTTTCAAAAATGCAGCTCACGTGTGAATTTCAATCGCTATCTGAACTTAAGAGAACTTTCAGCCGATGATTCTCTCTCTCTGCAAGAAAACAGGTCTCTACTGTGCACGATCTTCGCTTTTCAAATCTAATAAACTTTTTATATTCTAAGTGAATTTACCAGTCTATTTTAACACAGCATTTCTTTTTGTCAAGTCTAAATGAGCTCCTATTATAGTGTACAATTTTTGTTTGATAAAAAGAAAATTGCCAAAAGCATCTGTTTAGACGCTTCTGGCAATTATGTATTATCTTAATTTAAATCAAGACAATTCTTATTATCTACGTGTAAATCTCTTTCTGAAAATAACAGTAACAATTGCAGCACCACAAATAGCCATTACAAAAACATTCATTGCGATATTAGCTGTATCTCCTGTCTTAGGAGCTTCTGTCTTTGTTGTTTTCTTATCTGCTGTATCTACTTTCTTGTTTGTGTTGTCATTTGTTTTGTTATTATCCTTTTCTACAGCTGGTTTTACCGGAGTAGGATTTACAGGTGTAGTTGGATCTGGAGTTGGAGTCGGCTCTGGATCTGGAGCTGGTTCTGGATCTGGAGTCGGAGTCGGCTCTGGATCTGGAGTTGGCTCTGGATCTGGAGTTGGCTCCGGATCTGGAGTTGGCTCTGGATCTGGAGTTGGTTCTGGATCTACAGTCGGAATCTTTTCTACGATCATAATGCGTACACGCAGTGTGCCATAAGCTACTTTAATCTTTGTCATCTGTGGTACACATGATACGAGCTGATATCCTTCTGGCAGCTGGAAATCTGTTCCAAGTTCAAATGTCTTTAATAGACCCTCGCCTTCTGCAGCTGACTCTTTTACTGTTGTGCTTCCAACATACTCACCTTTTACTGTTGCAAATGTCACATTCAAAACGGCCTCTGCTGTTTCTGCCGGAATAGACTCTACATCCATTGTATGTTCAGATGTCACTCCAAGCGGTACGTCAACATTTGTCGTCTGATCCTCACTTGTTTCAGCAGCAAAAACATTCAGCGAATTAACCAGTAACATCGCTAATGTAAGGCTTGAAATAAGGAGTTTTCTCATACTCTTTTTCATAACAAATCTTTCCTTCCTTTCTTAATTATGAGTATAAGTCTCTTTTGTATGACTTCTAACCCCCCCTTCTTATAAATTATCGCAAAAACCATTTTAATTATAAAAAACAATTTTTACTATTTCAAAAATCTTTCGATATAATATATAGAGACACTCATTACATCAAAAGACTTCTGACTTCCATCTTGTATCTGAGAGGCTATACCGCTAATAACATCAATTCTGTCTATTATCTACCCAATCTTTACATTGCGGCATATTCATACGCTTGTAGTATACGCCTTAAGTATTCTTCTGTCAATTATTTGTGTACTTTTTGTGTTTTTCTTATTTTCTGCTTTTAACCCCCTTCTAAAATTGCATTGATTTCTCCCCCCAAGCAGAATAATATACATACACGTATATAACCACAACATAACAAGAATGATTGTTGTAAAACTACCATACATATTAGTAAATCCTTTAAAAATATCCAAATAGATGGAAAAGATAAAGGAAAGTGCCATCCACCCGCAGGCAGTAAAGAACGCTCCCGGCAACTGTTTCCGAAGTGTAGTCTTCCCTGCTGCTCCACGGTTCGGAAGGAACTTATATACCAAATCCCAGAAAAATGTCAACAACGGAAGCGTAAAATAAATACGCAGCTGAACAACCTTGTGAATCACCTTGCTTAAAAATGGTGCATGTTCATAAACG
The DNA here is from genome assembly GCA_001312505.1 of Mediterraneibacter faecis JCM 15917. GTDB lineage: Bacteria > Bacillota > Clostridia > Lachnospirales > Lachnospiraceae > Mediterraneibacter > Mediterraneibacter faecis. The sequence continues at coordinate 39,496 of BBDW01000011.1, read as the reverse complement.
ATCACACTGATACTGTTACCGAATACGGAAAGTACCAGTGAAAGCATGATTGCCACAAGGAACAAAAATGTATAAAGGCATGCTCTTGCACGCAGATAAAAATAATTTCTTGTCTCTGTATTTTCATAAATGCAGTTCAATCCATAGGTTACTGAAAGTACACCCTTTCCAGCTGACCACAATGCAACTAAAATTGTCACAGGGATGATTGAACTAGATGTCATATATACCTGATTCACAATACTTTCAATCATCGGGCTGACTGTGGATGGAAATACCGGAAGTACAGCCTCCATCACATCCGCTTTCGTCACTGGTGTAAATTGTACCATTGTTAAAAGCAACATAAAGATAGGAATCAATGAAAGCACAAAGAAATATGCCGCCTGTGCTGCGAAAGCTCCCGTGTGATGCGAACTCACGGTAGCTGCAATTCGCAATCCGCGCTCTTTTATCTTATTAAATTTCTCCATTTTCTTTAACTCCCCCCCAAGTTAAATACTCAGAACGGCTTATGTTTCTTCTCAGCCGTCACGAAATTGTTACTTCATGGATAATACCATAACTATTCTCAATATTCAAGCAAAAAAGAAAGACAGCCGAATCTCTTCAGCTGTCCCTTAACTTTATCTTTTGTCTAATCCCCCAAAATGCCGTTCCCTGTATTTTGAGTCCTAGCCACGGCTAGGTGGGCAACCTCATCCTGCTTTTCTGCCGTCCACTGCAAAAACGGAGGCCTGGCATATTACTCAGTCTTATCGGAATCCCTTTTTAAATAATGTAGGTTCAAAATATCAGGGTTCTCGCACATTTCAGGTTTTTCTTCTTTCTTAACCTATTGCTATTATACTCTATCCACATCATTTTTACAACTGTAAATATGTGGATTTTTGCATTTACGCGAGCAACGAGCCAAAGTCCGTGCTTGCACGAGACCTTGGCGACTGCCGCGATAACTTGAGAAACTCGCGGAGCGTGTTTCTCATAGTTTCTGTCAGCCAAAAGAAACGGAACTGACATTTTTAATAATATCTGTTTCTGAGATTTCTTGTATAAACACCGAACCAGATCAATACAATAAGGAAAATAATCATTGCAACTGTATCTACTATTGTCATTGTATGAACATAACAGTGAATCACATCGATCACTCCATAGATCACAGATACCAGTCCAAAGGCAAAAAGTGCCGGAGCTGTTTTTGCTATATAAGCCTCTTTATCCTTACATTTTTTATAAGTATAATCTTTTCCCAGGAGATTGATGCATTGATCTCGCCCTTTACTTTCATTATAACAAAGGAATACAATGCGTAAATTCCACAACATAGAACAAAAATACCTATAAATCCCCCACATGCTGTTATCCATTTTTTACACCCCCCCAAGAATATTTTTTACTGTCTCTTTCATCTGATCTGCATCACACTCTGTTGTATGACGAACCTCTGCATCACGGATTTCTTTGATCGCATTTGGAATCGGGAAGCCAGATACTTTTTCAAGCTCATCAATCAGTGCAAAGTCTTCCATCTCATCATACTTCGGATCAATTGCTGTCATAACGTTGCGTACGAACTTGTACGGACTTGCTGTGGAAGCAACCAGACATTTCTTCTCGTCCTTTGTATCTTTACGATACTGTGCACACACATGTGCTGCAACTGCTGTATGAGTATCCATCACATATCCTGTCTTCTGATATGTGTCATGGATCGTCTCTTTCACTTCTTCTTCTGTCGCAAATCCTCCGACAAAGTCTTTCAGACCTTCCTTCATCTCAGCTGTGATCTCATACACACCTTTTTCTTTCAGCTGTGTCATGAGCTCTACATCCTTCTGTGCATCCTGTCCTGCGATTGTGTAGATCAGACGCTCCAGGTTGCTTGAGATCAGAATGTCCATGGACGGTGAAGATGTCAAGATAAATTCTCTGTTTCTGTCATAGACACCTGTCTGGAAGAAATCAAAGAGAACCTTGTTATCATTGGAAGCACAGATCAGTTTTGCGATCGGCACGCCCATCTGTTTTGCATAATATGCAGCAAGGATATTTCCAAAGTTTCCTGTCGGAACTGTAACATTGATCTCCTCGCCTGCCTGGATCTCTTCATTCTCAAGCAGCTTTGCATAAGCATATACATAATAAACAACCTGCGGTACAAGACGTCCGATATTGATGGAGTTTGCTGATGAGAACTGATATCCCTTCGCATCTAATTCTGCTGCCAGCTCTTTGTCTTCAAAGATTGCCTTCACACCGCTCTGTGCGTTATCAAAGTTACCATGGATTGCTACAACAGAAGTATTCTCTCCCTTCTGTGTCACCATCTGTAATTCCTGAACGTGGCTTACGCCTCCCTTTGGATAGAACACGATGATCTTTGTTCCCGGAACATCTGCAAAACCTGCAAGTGCAGCCTTACCTGTATCTCCGGAAGTTGCTGTCAGGATCACGATATCATTTTTCACCTGGTTCTTTCTTGCGGAAGTGATCATCAGATGCGGCAGGATAGAAAGTGCCATATCTTTAAATGCGATCGTTGCTCCGTGGAACAGTTCCAGATGATAAGTATCTCCCACCTTCACAAGTGGTGCGATCACTTCTGTATCAAACTTTGAATCATAAGCACTGTTGATGCAGTGTTTCAGTTCTTCTTCTGTAAAATCTGTAAAGAACTGTTTCATAACTGCATAAGCTGTCTCCTGATATGACATGTCTTTAAGTTCATCCATTGTTACATCCAGCTTCGGAACGGATACAGGAACAAACAGTCCTCCATCATCAGCCAGTCCCTTTAAGATGGCCTGTGAAGCTGTAACAGTCTTGTCTGAATTTCTGGTGCTTTTGTATAATAGATTCATCCTTACATCCCTCTTTTATCTTGATTTCTTACTTTTAGTTTCCAGTGAAAATCACTCTTGTCTGCAAGTATAACACAACTTTTCTTATACCACAAGAAAATATATTATTTTTGCTTTTTTAAGTTACCACTTTACTTTACTGTAGTTTTTTACTCTGTGGCCGGAAGATGATTGCCAAAACTCCGCATACTCCCATAAGAAGCGGATAATACAGATTCGGAATAATCTGAAGCGGTGTCAATCCAGTCAGTGTTGCTGCTGACAGAAGCTGTGCTCCGTATGGAATGATACCCTGGCCTACAGATGTAAACATATCCAGAAGTGAGGCTGATCTTCTCGGATCTACATCAAACTCTTCACTGATTTCTTTTGCGATCGGTCCTGTCATAACAATGGCAACCGTATTATTTGCTGTACATGCATCAACAAAAAGGGCAAGAAGTGCGATTCCGAATTCTGCTCCTCTTCTTCCATTGATCTTGCTCTTGATCAGATTCAGAATGAACTGGATTCCACCATGCTCTTTCACAAGTGATACGATACATGCTACGATGATAGAAATAACTGTGATGTCATACATTGATGTCACACCATTTCCAACAACCTGGAACATTTCAGAAAGTGCAATATGTCCCATGCTTACACCTACGATCAGGGAGATCACAATTCCGCTGATCAAAACAACAAATACATTGATTCCGATAAGTGCTCCAAGAAGAACAACCATATACGGAAGAACTTCCCAAAGGCTGTAACTTAAGTTTTCCTCCAAATGGAAATTCATATTTCTTGTTACAAACCAGAAGATTAATACTGTAATAATCGCTGCCGGAAGAACGATGAAAAAGTTTGCCTTAAACTTGTCTTTCATTTCACATCCCTGTGTCTTAACTGCTGCAATTGTTGTATCAGAGATCATAGAAAGGTTATCTCCAAACATAGCTCCACACACAACTGCTCCGATGCAGATACTAAGTGCAAATCCTGTCTTTTCACTGATTCCAACTGCGATCGGTGCAAGTGCTGCAATCGTTCCCATGGAAGTCCCCCCCATAGAGACCGAAATAAAACATCCGATCAGAAACAGACCTGCAACTGCAAAATGTGCCGGGATCAATGACAATCCTAAATTGACTGTACTGTCTACCCCACCTGCTGCAGTAACTGCACCTGAAAAACCTCCGGCGCAGAGAAAGATCAGGCTCATCGTAATGATGTTTTCCTCACCAACACCTTTGGCAATCACTTCAATCTTCTTGTTAAAACTCAATTCTTTATTCTGCAAAAATGCAACAAACAATGCAATCAAAAACGCAACGATCGCCGGCATCGCATAAAAATCTTTGAACACAATTCCCGCACCGAGAAAAATGATCAAAAACACTCCTATTGGAAGTAGTGCAATCGCTCTTCCTTTTTTCTCCTTCTCCATAAAATCCTCCTGCTCATACCATTTTTATTTTTATCCCCATTTTCTTTCATCGGACTGGCAGCTGCCTTCCCGATTTGTATACGTATAAAAGGCAGTGACTATTTTTGTACTGCCACTGCCTTTTTCTATTTTCTTATTTTGCTGCAATATATCCTTTTGCTGTCAATGCCTCTGCACAGAGAACTGCTCCACCTGCTGCACCTCTTACTGTGTTATGGGACAGTCCGATAAACTTGTAATCGAACATTGTATCTTCTCTCAGACGTCCGATAGATACGCCCATTCCACGCTCGTAGTTCACATCCTCTGTTACCTGTGGACGGTTGTCCTCTTCAAGGTACTGGATAAACTGCTTCGGAGCACTCGGAAGTTCTGCTTCCTGTGGGAATCCCTTGAATGCTACAAGCTTCTCGATCAGCTGCTCTTTTGTAGGCTTCTTCTCGAAGTTGATGAATACTGCTGCTGTATGTCCGTTCAGAACCGGTACACGCACGCACTGGCATGTGATCTTCGGAAGCTCTGCTTTCACGATCTGTCCGTTCTCTACTTTACCAAGTACACGAAGCGGCTCCTGCTCGCTCTTCTCTTCTTCTCCACCAATGAATGGGATAATATTTCCAACCATTTCCGGCCAGTCTTTGAATGTCTTACCTGCTCCGGAGATTGCCTGGTATGTTGTAACAACCAGTTCTTTTGGTCCGAACTCTTTCCATGCTGCAAGGCAAGGTGCATAGCTCTGGATTGAGCAGTTTGGTTTTACTGCAATGAATCCGCGTGTTGTTCCAAGACGTTTCTTCTGATCTTTGATCACTTCAAAATGATCTGCATTGATCTCCGGTACTACCATCGGTACATCCGGTGTCCAGCGGTGTGCACTGTTGTTAGATACAACCGGTGTCTCTGTCTTCGCATATGCTTCTTCAATTGCTTTGATCTCGTCTTTAGACATATCCACTGCACTGAATACAAAATCAACTGTAGATGCTACATGCTCTACATCATTTACATTCAGGACTACCAGCTTCTTAACTGCTTCCGGCATCGGTGTATCCATTTTCCAACGGTCACCTACTGCTTCTTCATATGTCTTACCTGCGGAACGCGGGCTTGCTGCTACTGTTACAACTTCAAACCATGGATGATTCTCAAGCAGAGAAATAAATCTCTGTCCTACCATACCTGTTGCTCCAAGGATACCTACTTTTAATTTCTGCTCCATTGTTTTCTTCTCCCTTTTCTTCTTATTTTCTATTTTCTATCCAACGTTCTTTTTCAATTCCCATTATATAATGAAAGAAAACATTCAGTTATTTTTGCTCGCTGTAATGATTCATTACTCTGTCACAAGATAAGCTTCTTCGATTGCGATCACTTTCTCCATTGCCGCTTTTCCCGGTGCACCGATCGTATTTCTCATCTCTACACAGGTTTTCATGCTGATCGCATCATAAATATCTTCTTCAAACACCGGTGAGATGGCTTTGAATTCTTCCATTGTCATATCATCCAGTGCTTTCTTATGCTCAATGCAGTACAGTACGAGTTGTCCAACGATTCCATGTGCATCGCGGAACGGAACTCCATGATTCACCAGATAATCTGCTGCATCTGTCGCATTGGTAAATCCATGCTTCGCACTCTCTTCCATGCGTGCATCGTTAAACTTCATTGTCTTAAGCATTCCTGTAAAGAGCGCCAGACATCCTTTTGTTGTATCAATTGCGTCAAATACGAGTTCTTTGTCTTCCTGCATGTCTTTGTTATAAGCAAGCGGAATTCCCTTCATCGTTGTCAGAAGAGAGGTCAATGCTCCGTAAACTCTTCCTGTCTTACCACGGACAAGCTCTGCAATATCCGGGTTCTTTTTCTGTGGCATGATACTGCTTCCTGTACTGTAAGCGTCATCAATATCCACAAACTGATATTCGTTGGAATTCCAGATGATTACTTCCTCCGAGAATCTGCTCAGATGCATCATCACAGTTGACATTGCTGACAAAAGCTCGATCAGATAATCTCTGTCAGATACAGAATCCATACTGTTCAGTGTCGGTCCTGCAAAATCCAGAAGCTCTGCTGTGTACTCTCTGTCAAGCGGATAAGTTGTTCCGGCAAGCGCTCCGGCTCCCAACGGACAGTAATTCATTCTCTTATAAATGTCTTTCATTCTGGATCTGTCACGCTTGAACATCTCGAAATAAGCTCCCATATGATGTGCAAGAGTGATCGGCTGTGCTTTCTGAAGATGTGTAAATCCCGGCATGTAAGTTTCGACATTCTCTTTCATCAGTTTCAGAAGAACTTCCAGAATCTCTTTCAAGAGTACGTCAAGCTCAATAATCTCATCTCTTGTATAAAGTCTCATATCCAGTGCAACCTGGTCGTTTCTGCTTCTTCCTGTATGCAGCTTCTTTCCTGCATCCCCGATCCGGTCGATCAGGTTTGCCTCAACAAAGCTGTGAATATCTTCATATTTATCTGTAATCTCAAGTGTTCCGTTTTCCACATCCTCACGGATTCCGTTCAGTCCGTCAATGATCTGCTTCTTCTCATCCTCAGTCAGAATTCCCTGCTTTGCAAGCATTGTCACATGTGCAATACTTCCTCGGATATCCTGCTCATAGAATCTCTTGTCGAAAGAGATGGATGCGTTAAAATTATAAACCAGCTGATCTGTCTCTTTTGTAAAACGACCGCCCCATAACTGTGCCATCTGTCTTTCCCCCCCTTTTCTATTATATCGTATTTGCCCATTAGTTTATCACACTAAAGTGTCAAATGTCTACTACAAACTTGCAAAATATACCTGATTTCGACGAATTCTGTAGATTTTTTCTTATTTTCTGCTATTTTAATCACTTCTTCCGTCATTTCACACACATTTTTCTGCCTGACGTGCTTTATAGGAGAACTCACATCCACAATAATCCTGACGGTAAAGACCATAGATTCCAGACAATTCGATGGATCTCTTATATCCATTCTTCTTCTTGAAATCAGAAAGCAGATACTGTACACCATATTCTTCACCGACACGTTGTCCGATTTCATTCAACTTCTGTGCATTCTTCATCGGACTTATACTAAGTGTTGTTGTAAAATAGTCGAATCCTCCGGCTACTGCAATTTCTGCGGATTCCTTCAGACGAAGTTCATAGCATCCCATGCATCTGGAACCGCCCTCTCTCACTTCTTCCAGCCCTTTTGCCATCTCATAGAACCGGTCGCGGTCATATTTACCGGCTAAAAATGATACCGGATACCGGAAATGCATCTCTTCAATCAATTTCTGTTGTTCCAGGATACGCTTTGTGTATTCACTTTCCGGATAAATATTTGGATTATAATAGAAGACAGTGATTTTAAAATACTGTGATAAATACTCTAATACATAACTACTGCACGGTGCGCAGCAACTATGTAATAAAAGAGTTGGTACTTTTTCTTCCTTTTCCAGTCTTGTCAGAAGCTTCTCCAGTTCTTTCTGATAGTTTATTTTCTGTAAGTTCATTTTCATCATTCTCCTGTATCTTTGTTCCAGATCAATCATTCCTTTTTTCTAAAACGCCTGACATGTTCATTGATTCACTCTCAGGATTATTTTTACATATCATAACATTAACTACTACTGAAATGGAGTCTTCAATGAATTCTCTTCTGGAACTTCATAACATATATTATTCTTATCACACATTGGACGCAGAAACAAGGGCTTTATCTGATCTTTCCTTTTCCGTGCAACCTGGAACCTTCACAGCAGTTGTCGGTCCTTCCGGATGTGGCAAATCTACACTTCTCTCCCTGATCTGTGGATTGATGAAGCCAGATGCAGGAGAAATCCTGTTAAATGGTATCCCTCTCAAGGAAAATTCTCCCCCCCTGATTGGCTATATGCTCCAACACGATCATTTACTGGACTGGCGCAGTATTTACCGGAATGTCACCCTCGGTCCGGAAATCTGCGGCACACTGAATACTGCAACCAAAAAACGTGCGTATGAGCTTCTCGAACAATATGGTTTAAAACAATTTGCTTCTGCACGTCCCTCCCAGCTTTCCGGAGGAATGCGCCAGCGTGCCGCCCTGATTCGGACTCTGCTGCCTGATCCGCAACTCTTACTGCTTGATGAGCCCTTTTCCGCTCTGGATTATCAGACCAGGCTCACCGTCAGCGACGACATCGGCCAGATTATCCGACAGAGTGGAAAGACTGCACTTCTTGTCACTCATGATCTATCGGAAGCAATCAGCCTTTCCGACCGGGTCATTGTCCTCACCAACCGTCCTGCCAATGTCCGTTGCGAAATTCCGATTTTCTTTAAATTAGAACAAGACACACCTTTAAATCGGCGGAATGCACCTGAATTCAAACACTACTTTAATCAAATCTGGAAGGAGCTAAACCATGACAACTGAGCATCTTCGTTTTCTCAAAAAAATCCGCAGACGCCGACGGATGGTCGTTTTTCTGCGGATTCTGATTCTTTTCTTATTCCTGTTACAATGGGAAATCTGTGCCGATACCGGAGTTGTTGATTCCTTTATCTTCAGCAGCCCTTCCCGTATCGTAACCTGTTTTCTGAAAATGACAGAGGATGGTTCTGTCTTTCACCATATTGGAATCACCTTGTATGAGACGCTTGTCAGCTTTCTTCTGGTCACACTTACCAGCATTCTGATTGCAATCCTCCTCTGGTGTTTCCATGGACTCTCCGAAATTCTTGACCCTTACATGGTTGTCCTGAATAGCCTGCCAAAATCTGCCCTGGCGCCCTTACTTATTGTCTGGCTGGGTGCCAATACCACAACCATTGTTGTTGCCGGAATGTCCGTTGCAATTTTCGGAAGTATCCTGAACCTCTACACCAGTTTTTCTACGATCGACCAGGAAAAAATTCGTCTGATCTACACACTACATGGAAAACGCAGGCATGCGCTGACCAAGGTGGTTCTTCCTGGTTCCATTCCGGCAATCATCAGTAATATGAAAGTCAATATTGGACTTTGTCTTGTCGGAGTTATCATCGGTGAATTTCTAGCCGCAAGAAGCGGACTTGGATACCTGATCATCTATTCCAGCCAGGTATTTAAACTTGACTGGCTTCTGATGAGTATCTGCATTCTATGTATCATTGCAGTGCTGTTGTATGCGATAATCGGTCTGATAGAAAAGTGGTATCTGAAAAAGACGGGGTGACAGTATCAATCTGTCATCCCTACTTATTTATTTTTTAGAAACATTCTCCCTGAAAATGCTATGTGCGCTCTCTCATAAAACTCGCACTCAACCGGGCAGATTGGGCGATACAATGGATCTGCTACTACGATTTGAGCGTTTTTCAGGCGTTTTCCATCTCTTCTTCACCGCATATCTTCAGATCATGCTCTCCCAGCAATCCTTCTGCATTCTCTAAGGGACAGAGTATCCTTGTTTTATAATGGTATCTTCTTTCGATAATTGCAGCAAGAGATCCAATTGTAACCGGTTCTCCGATCAACGTAATTATTTTTTCAGAGTTACCAGTTCCTTGTAAATTCTCTCTTCTCCGATCTTCTATAGCGGGAATCTGGATGCGTTTTTCCAAAGCTTCACTGATTCTCTCCGCATATTCTTTATAAGGTGTTCCAATCACATAAGGCGTTCCATATTTTTCTTTCAGCATCTTCGCTGCCCTAAGCCCGACAGAGGATATCACAAGATTCATCTCCGCTTTTCCTGCCTGTGCCAGATCTTCCAAAGAATCTTCCATCGCCCATGTGGAAATCACCTTCCACTCATACTGCTCAAGATTCTTTTTTAGTTCTTCTACTTTTGAAATCGGACCAAAATCGAGAGGTGTTGCTCCAAGCAGATTTACTGTACGTTCTGAACCATTTCTGTCTTCCATTTGCTCCGGAACAAATCTTCTCGCAATTTCCTCCAGTGCCTTTCCTGCACCATACACATAATCATGCATTCCATTCGTTGGCACTGCGAAGGCCGGAATCCCCGTCTCTGTCTCAAGCACTTTCGCCAAAGCCGGAAAATCTGTTCCATTCATAAATGGAATCGGTGAACTTACAAGAGCAATAAATTTCGGATGTAATTCACCTGCCGCTTCTTTGATATCAGATAAGAATTTTTCATCATTCCCCCCCATCACTGCATCAATCTCTGTTAATCCGGAAATAAAGATCAGACTGTCCTGATTGTACCACCTGATTTCATCATGCGTGTTATAAGTGGAATTACAACCGGAAGGATCATGTATAACAACCATCCCACCTAATTCATATAGTGCAGAACAGACTCCGGATACATCTGAGGTATAAATCGGTATAATTCGATATGCCTGTCTCATATACAGCTTGTACACCCCCCCCATCCTTTTTTTACAATAAGCGTTTTTGGATCTTTTTCTTCTGAAAATGCTTCTTCCATTAGTTCGGCAGTCCTGCGGATTCCGTCAAACCCCCCCTGTAACCCTGCTCCCTGAACAAGATTTACAAAATATCGGCTTCCTGTAAACCATGCTGCCTTCTGGCCGATTGCCAGAATCTTATCCGTTGCATGCTCCTCATGTAGCAGACGCATTTTCGCATGGACTGTTGAACGAAGTTCCAACTCCGGTTTCTTCTCTTTCAGCCACGCAAAAGCTTCTTTTTCTTCTGGACTTATACTGTCCAGATACACCGTCTCTACGTTGAACCCATGTGTCAGTAACAGTTTCGCCAATCCAAGCGGACGCGGATGGAATGTATAGTCGATTGCAATCGGTGTGTTTCCGATCACTTGCCTCGTGTGTTCTAATGCCGCCTCACAGAGTGAAATTTTCTTTTCTATCCATGGTAACAGTTCCTGATTGTCTTCAGGTTTTAAAGTATTCCACAAAATCTCTTCTTCCTTCTTGATTTCTTCATAATCAAAACTCAGTGGGAGATAAAGAAATGTTCTGTCCAGTCGTTTTGCCAAAAGTTCTATCCCATATTTTCCAGATGGATAACAACAGAGAAATGTTCCTGCATTTCCCAATTCTTTATACTCTTCCCATGTTCTGCAGCTCTGCAATTCCCTAACTGTATAACCTGCTTTTGGTAACAATTCTTTCAGATCACTACTTTGATCTAAGGCAAAGTCACTTCCCAAAATAGAAATCTGTTTTGTATCCATTTTATCAGGTTCTGAATCCAATGACTCATACATTGCTTTTCTGAGTTTCTGATCCGGTGTCGGTCCGTGCTTCTGCATGATTGGATCCATATAGCATCTCAGAAATGTGATTTCCGGGAATTGTTCTTCCAATTCTCTGTAAATTCTTTCCAGATCACATCCGATAAAATGATGAATACAGACTGTAAACAAAAGAATCGCCTTCGGCATTTTCTTTAATTTTCTTATAAGATCTGCCGTCCCTTCGATTGTCAGATCTTCCAGGTCTCCATTCAGCAGATTCTGTTCTTCCACGATCACAAAGGAAAATCTGTCTTCTGCATGCATCTCTGCTGCAGTAAGCACAACGCCCCGCATACAGTTGTCCGCACAGACATAAATCTGATGTGCTTCCGGAATCAGCATTCCAGTATGAACGATATTCCAACAGCCATGTGCCGGTGAATTAAATTCCAGCCTTGTGGGAACGGAATTGGATAGGATGCGTCTTTTATGCTGACAACCGCATCTTTCTCACTGATCGGCCAGGCTGATTCTCCAACTTTTCTAAGCATTTGACACCTCTTGTTTTTCTCTCACTTTCATCAGGATTGCTTTGGCAAGTATACGATATTCTTCTGCCATTTCACTTTCCGGAAATGCTTCAAGAACGGTCTTTTTCTGTTCTTCTGCCTGCTGAACAAGATCACTTCTTGTCAAAGTTCCTACGATACTTGTATGAAAATCTTCCGCCAGTTCTTCTACTTTCTCCTCCTCACGCAGGACATTTCTTCGATTCAGGATCAGCCCTCCCAGTGTGGCATATCCGCGATTCTTAAAGTTTTCTACCGCCATAGCAATATTCGCACCTGCGTGAATCGCCATATTTTCTCCAGATGTAACAATAAAGATCTTGTCTGCATACCCATTTCGCATCGGCATAGAAAATCCACCACAGACAACGTCTCCGAGCACATCATAAAGCACTACATCCGGCTGGTATTTCTCATATGCACCTGTCTCTTCTAGTTTTTCCAGTGCAGTTATGATTCCGCGTCCTGCGCACCCAAGTCCCGGTGTCGGGCCTCCTGCTTCTACACAGACAATTCCTTTGTATCCAATTTTCACAATATCTTCCAGTTTCAGGTTCTGTTTCTTTTCCTGATACATCTGAAGTACGGTCGGAACCTCTTCCCCCCCATGTCGGAGCAGAATCGTTGAATCTGCCTTTGGGTCACATCCAATCTGAAGAACCTTTAATCCCTGCTCAGCCAGTGCTGCTGCCACATTGGAGACTGTTGTTGATTTTCCGATTCCACCTTTTCCATATACTGCAATTTTAATCATTCTGTGCCTCCGCTTTTGTAATGATGTTTGAATAGGCAGTCTTCGCTGACACACCTTTTAATCTTCCAATCTTTCCGGAAAGACTGCTGATCATATCCTGCGGTGCATCAATTGCAATACTGATGATATTAATTCCTTTTTCCCTATATGGAATCCCCATACGCCCGATAATATAATTTCCGGCTTCATGAAGAAGATCATTCAGTGTAACGATCGCTTCCGGATTTTCCACAATTATGGAGATTACTGCTACTCTTGTATCCATTTCGATTCCTTTCTCCGCATTTTGTTATATCGCTCTCTTCCGTTCCTCATGCTACAGCTCAATTCCGCTCACGCTTCATTTCGCTGTATGGCGTTCGCCATATGGAGAAAGTTGTCTCTTCTTGCTTATGCAAGCTAGCTTGCAGCGCATGAAGAGACAACTTTCTCCGCATTTCGGAACTGGTTTAGCATATTCTAGGCAACAACTCTCCACCTGGCTGTGGGAGGAGGGACTGGGTTCCGATTTCTGTCATGCGTATTACCTTGCCTGGGTTTTCTTCTGTGATTGTTCCGATGATTGCTGCATTTTGAGAGTATGGACACTGGTGAAGTGTCTCTACGATCTTTTCTGCCTGTTCCGCCGGAGCATGATCACCATTGTTCCTTCACAGGCAAGATAAAGTGGTTCAAGTCCAAGCATTCCACAGACTCCCTGCACCTCGGTAGCTACCGGGATTTTTGCTGCATCAATCTGTACTCCAACCTGGCTCTGTCCTGCAATCTCGTATAATACAGTTCCGACACCGCCTCTTGTCGCATCACGGATCACATGAAGTTCATGTGTCGTGTCCATAACAGCCTCCACCGTCTTCCAAAGTGGGGCGCAATCGCTCTTCACATCTGCCTCGATTCCGAAATCTTCTCTCGCAAGAAGGATCGTGCATCCATGTCGGCCGATATCTCCGGTTACGATAACTGCATCTCCTGCTTCGCAAGCTCTCCGCCAACCTGTACGCCATCTTCAATTTGTCCCATTCCGGTTGTTGTGATAAAGACTCCGTCTACCTGTCCTTTTCCGGCGACCTTGGTGTCTCCTGATACGATGCGAACACCTGCTTCTTTCGCTGTTTTAGCCATTGCTTCCGCAATCTGCTCCAGTTTCTCCATTGGGAATCCTTCTTCAATCACAAATGCACAAGTCAGATATAATGGTTTTGCCCCCATACAGGCCAGGTCATTTACTGTTCCGCAGATAGACAGTTTTCCAATATTTCCTCCCGGGAAAAATGCCGGAGATACGATAAATCCATCTGTTGACACTGCCATTTTCCCAACCGGCGGATTTAATACGGCTGCATCATCTGCTGTCAGATCCGGATTTGCAAAATGTGCTGCAAATACTTTGTCGATCAGTTCTGAAGTCTGTTTTCCGCCTGCTCCGTGTGCCATTGTAACTGTCTGGCTTTCTATTTTTTCGCTCATATTATTTCCTCTTTTTCCGTCACTGTTCACAGTAACCATTTCTATTTTCTTCTATACTCCGTACATGAAATAAGCGGAACACGCACCTTCATTTGAAACCATGCATGCTCCTACCGGATGCTGCGGTGTACAGACTTTTCCAAATACTTTGCAATCTGATGGCTTACATTTTCCCTGTAAAACATCTCCGCAACGACAAGCCGGATTTGCTCTTCCTTCCATTTCCGGAATCTGATATTTCACTCTTGCATCAAACATTTCCCACTCTTTACGAAGCTTCATTCCGGAATCTGGAATCACTCCAAGACCACGCCATTCACTGTCGCAGGATTCCATCAGTTCATCTACAAGACGCTGTGCCTCTTTGCTTCCTTCTGCTGTTACTACTCTTGGATAGCAGTTTACAAAAAATGGTTTTCCTTCCTGGTAGCGTTTCAATGAAACAGCCAATGCTGTCAGCAGTTCTTTCGCAGTAAATCCTGCTACAACTCCACTGACTCCCTTCTTTGTCAGAGATTCACACAATGCCGTTCCGGTAATTGCATTTACATGTCCCGGATAAAGAAACACATCTGCACTTCCTTTTAATGCTTCATAAGCTCCCGGCATCGTCTTATTTGCCGTCAGGATAGAATAATTCTCTAGTTGTTCTTCTTTCGCTTTCTTTACTGATAAGCAAGAAGAAGGTGTTGTTGTCTCAAAACCAACGGACAGGAATACGACTTGTTCCTCCGGATGTAACCTCGCATATTTTTCTGCATCTGCCGGTGAATAAACAATCTGGATCTTTGCGCCCTTTTCTCTCGCTCCCGCAAGACTCATCTTTGTTCCCGGTACACGGACAAGATCGCCAAAAGTACAGATTGTCACACCTGCTTGAAGTGCAAGCCACACTGCCTCATCAATAAACCCAACCGGTGTCACACAGACCGGACATCCCGGTCCTGAGATCAGTTCCACCTGCTTTGGAAGTAATTTGCGGATTCCAAGGCGAAAGATCTCATGTGTATGTGTTCCGCACACTTCCATAATGCGAACCGGGGGGGCCATCATACTGCTCGATGATTTCCCTCGCTGTTTTTCTTTGTTTCTCATTTCTTTCAGATGTTTGATTTTTTGTTATATCCTGCATCATCATTTATTCTTTTCACCCCCCATTGTTCACTGCTCTATAGCAGTTCTTCCATAAGCTGATCGGTCTCTTCGTCATCTTCTTCTGTGATCTTTGCAATTGCGACTCCGGCGTGCACCATCACGTAATCGCCTGGCTCCAGATCTTCTAATAACTCTGAAGACACTTCCCTTTTCGCACCACCTGCATCTACCACTGCAGTTCCGTCACTGATGCGAACCACTTTAGCTGATAATCCTACACACATATTTTCTATTCCTTTCTTTCATGATTCATTCCATAAAATGCCTGACCAAGCGCAATTCCTCCGTCATTCGGCGGAATCATCTGATGTGTCAGCACATGAAAACCATTTGCAATTAATCCATCTTCCGTCAGACGAAGCAGTAATCCATTCTGAAATACACCGCCACTAAGCGCTGCTGTCCGGCATCCGGTTTTCTCTGCAGCATGGACACACGCTGTGACAATCTGCTCTGCAAGTCCTTTATGAAATTCATAAGCTGCCTTTTCTATTAAGTCCTGATCAAATGTATCTTCTGCCACTGCATTTTCGCCAATATTGCTAACCACTTCGACTGTTGCCCTCACCAGTCGACTTGTCAGAAGAAGTTCTCTTCCGTCGTCTGCTGATTCAATTAAACACTTCTGCCCGTCTAAGACATTTATTTTCTTCTCACCAGATCTTTTTTCATAAGCTTCTGCTGCGAATTCCAATGCCATGGAAGCTTCTCCTTCAAAAGAAGATTTCTTTCGAATTCCAAGTATCGCACTGATTCCATCAAATAATCTTCCTGCACTGGTTGACTCTACTGCATTGATCTTTCTCTCAAGCATCGCAAGCTGAACTTTCGCTTCTTTTTCCTTGCAAAGACCAAGTTTCTGAATGATCTGCATCGCCTCATCTTTTGATTCAGATATTTGCCAGATTAAAGAAACTGCGATACGCCATCCTTCTTTTGCTGATAGGTCGCCTCCAGCCTGTAAAAATGGTTCAATACTTCCGATTCTCCGGAATCCGTCAAGATCTGCCAGAAGTATTTCTCCACCCCCCCATATGGTTCCGTCCGTTCCATAGCCGGTTCCGTCAAAAGATACTCCGATCACCTGTTCCATCCAGTCATTCTCTGCCATACAAGATAAGATGTGTGCATAATGATGCTGCGCTTTCAAAACAGGAAGTCCCAGTTCTTCCGCAACCACCGTCGAATTATATTTGGGATGCATATCGCAAACGACAACGCTTGGTTCCACTTCTAACAATGTTCCATCCGCTGTATTGTCTCTTTCAATGCATTTACCGTTCTTAAATCTTCTAAGTCCCCCCCCACATAAGCCGAAGGATAAAATCTACTATCCACACCGATACAGAATGTATTTTTCAATTCTCCGCCGACAGCTAATACCTGTCCTTTCCATTTTCCTGACGTCTGGATCGGAAGTGGCGCATATCCCCCCCTTGATCTGCGAATCATATATGGTCTGTTTTTATAGAAATCCATCACGGAATCATCTGCTCTCACACGAATTTTTCGATTGTGAGACAAGATGCAGTCACAAAATTCCGAAAGCTCTTCGTGTGCTTCCTCATCCGATCTGCAGATTGGCGCACCGGATACATTTCCACTGGTCATTACGAGAAAGTCCGGCATCTTGATTCCATCCGGATATTGAAATAGAAGTAACTGCACCGGCGCATATGGAAGCATCACTCCTACTTTTGGATTGCCCGGTGCGACAGATGAACACAGCTGCTTCGTTTCTATCTCTTTCCTCACCAAAAGAAGAATCGGCTTCTGATGTCCAGTGAGAATTTCTTCCTGCTCCTTACTCAACTCACAGACACTTTGCACTACCTCAAGATTTCTTGCCATCACTGCAAACGGTTTCGCCGGGCGGCGTTTTCTCTTTCTTAACAGTTCCACTGCTGCCTCATTTGATGCATCGCAGCAAAGATGAAATCCTCCGATTCCCTTCACTGCTACGATTCCGCCTTCGGAAATCACTCTTCTTGCTTCCGTAATTGCATCAGAACCTTTCATGTCTATCGTTCTATCAGAAGTTTTGATCAAATAAACTTCCGGTCCGCACGCATTACAACAAACCGGCTGCGCATCGTATCTTCTGCTTTCCGGATTGTAATATTCTGCCTCACATTCCGGACACATCGGAAATTCTTTCATACTCGTACGCTCTCTGTCATATGGAAGAGCATCCAGAATCGTAAGCCGCGGACCGCAACACGTACAATTAATAAACGGATGTAAGTATCTGCGATCCTTGGAATCATACAATTCTTCCTTACATTCCTCACAGATTGCAATATCCGGAGAAATAAAGATCTCTCCTTTTGTCTTCTCGCTTTCTATGATAGAAAAGTCCGGATATTTTTCCTTTGTATCCAGTATTTCTTCTGAAACTTTAAGAATCGCGGCACGTTTTGGCGGACAGGTACGAACTTTCTCAATAAACAGATTCACTGCCGTCTCGCTTCCCTGTGCGAAAATTTCAACATAAGGTCCACGATTACTGACACTTCCTCTGATCTTACAGGAATCTGCATGTCGGCTGACGGTCGGACGGAATCCTACGCCCTGTACAATTCCATAGACACGGATTTTCTTCGTTATCTCCTTCTCCATAGACTTTTTCCTCCCGTTATGACTCCTGCAGTTTTCCTGAGACTGCAAAATGCCGTATATTAACAAATATTCCTTTGAATCCCGGTACCAGGCCTCTCATATTTTCATCTGCAAAGACAATGTCATAGTTCCCATTTTGAACAAGCTTACAATAATCCATCTCTTCTTTCAGTGAAAGATCTCCTTCTTCTGAGAGCTCGGATTTCATCATAAACCAGCTTGCCACCGTAACTTCTGTATTCTGTTCATCACTTCTTGTACGAATTTCCTGTCTGATGGCATTTGCAATCACCTGCTGATGAATGATCAGTATCTTTTTCCTTTCATAACCAAGTTCAGGTATCAATTCATCTACGAATGGATATCCCACTTCATACGGTGTGCCAAATTCTTTTTCCAGATATTTTGCTGTCTCGAATGCCGCCGGTGCTACAACCAGATTCTTATCTGCAGATCCTGCTGTCTTTACTTTATCAATACCTGCTCTCATTCCATAGCAAATATAATGCGTATTCTCATTTTCTGATTTCCGGAACTTCTCTTCTATATTCAGGTCACTGACATCATGTGGCGTCAGACCGAGAACTCCGATTTTCATCTTTTTAGAAGAATCGTCTTCTTCTGAAGCTTCCTTCTGTGATGCTACATCTTTTCCTGCAAATGTCTTGAATAAAGTCAGCCATGCCTTCTCTTCTCCCACATCATACAGTTCCATTCCGTTCGTATCTACAGTCAGAATCGGAAGATTTGTCTTCTTCTCGCACATTCTCTGCAATGCTCTATAATCCGTTGCGATCACAGCCGGAACCGGAGTGCCGATCACCGCTGCAAAATTTGCATCAATCTTCTCTGCTGCATCCGTAAGTTTCGCAACAAGCCTGTCATCTCTTCCAAGGATTGCATCCATGTCACGCAAGCCCGCACTGAAAATCGCACTACGTTCCCCCGAACCAGCGCGGTTCATCGAATCCGCATACATTTCCTGTACAGCCTCCCGCATCACAAATAACAAGAATTCCTCCCAGTTCATAGAAAACGGACGCTGCACCTGACTGATCCGGTGCAAATGGAGTCAGTCCTTTCCAAAGGCCACGTACATAAACGTCTTCTTTTTTGTCCACTTCCTCTTTGAACAGTGATTCTTGACTCTGTTCTGCAATTGCTTCTTGTGATTTAGAACCGATCACTTCCACCTGTTTCTGCAAAACATTACCTTCTGCCAGTTCTGTCACAGCCAGTTCAAGCGCCTCAAACAGTCTTCTCACGCCTGCATATCCGAAAGGCTGTCTCTCCTCATTCCAATGGATTCCTTTTGTGTTCGGATGATAATAACAGGCATCCTTTCCGATTGTCAGTGTCACGCCACTTTCCGTTGGATCATAGTAGAGCATCGTCGGTTCCATATTGGAAAAAATCTTTGTCTGTGGACTTAACTTTTTCAACTGTCTGATATAAATAAAGTTCTCCCCAGTAATCGTTCCGTAGATTTCTGCTACTTTAAATCCATATTTCACCAATGCTAATGATAATTCAAACGGATCCGCATTTGCACATTCCCCCAACAGCAAATACCGGGTCCGGACAGACTTTACGAAAACTTTCAATTGCTTTCTGTGCCTGTTTTTTCTGTTCCTCTGCATGAAATTCTATTCCAAGTGCTGCGCCAAATGCCTGATACTGGCTTCCAATTTTATCAATCTGATAAAGTCTGCGCAGTTCGATAAATGGAATCTTTAATCTGTCATGAAAATCCTCTGCTGCAAATCGTGCCTCCGGGTGAAGAACAAGATTAAAATTTGCCTCAGACATTTTCTTATATTCTTCAAAATCTTCACATCTCGAAATCTCATGAATCGTTTTCACACCTGCCTCTTGAAGCAGTGTATATAATTCACAGTCATCTACGAGTGGTGAAAAATATCCGAGCAGATTTACTACATTTCCTTTTTTATGTCCTGGTTCAAGAAGTGAATACAGAGACTGTCTCACATGAACCATTGGTGGCTTTCGTCCCTCTCGTGTCAATGCATACATATAACATGGACGCACCGGAAGTCCGGCTTTTTCTTCCGCTTTTCTACAGACACGTTCCATATCTGTTCCAAGAAGGGCATCCACACAGGTAATACAGATCATCACAACGGATGGTTTCTTCTCAAGACTTTCACAGATTGATGCAACTGCTTTCGGGATTTTCTTTAGATGACGCCCTGTTACAATATCAGTCTCATCCATGCAAAGGTAAAAGAAACGGTTATTATATTCTTTCATTGAACTGATCATGGACGTATTTCTTCCACAGCACCCCCCCGGTGCCACGATCAGCATGATCGATCCCGGCACTGCAAGTCCTGCTCTTTTCACTCCGAACCCTTCTGCCCCTGGAGAGTTAAAGGCAAGCGTAGCCGGCGAACTATAGATTAAATGTTCCCCTGACTGAAACTGTTTCGGAAGATTATCCTTTCCTCTTTGTTCCAGTTCTTCCGCTGTACAAAAATATGCTTTCTTCATATATTTTCCCTCGACTTATATTTTATCTCACACGTTCTGTTTCATCCTCTAACAGCTTTTCTGCCAGTTCAAAGAATCTCTTACTGATCTCAGAATCTGCGTCGCCTTCGATCACAGTCTTCCCCCTGATCTTCCCAGCGTATAATCTCATCACTTCTTGGAATCTCACCAACAATAGGAATCTTTTTTTCTTCTGCAAATGCCTGTACCTTCTCAGTCTCATTTTCCACATTTCTATGATTCAGGATCAATCCAAAAATTCTTGCATAACTGCGATCTTCAAAATTACGCACTGCGCTGGAAATATTGTTAGCCGCATACAATGCCATCTTTTCTCCGGATGTAACGATAACAACCTTCTCTGCATATCCTTCCCGGATCGGTGCTGCGAATCCGCCACAGACAACATCCCCCCCAAGCACATCATACAGAACAACATCCGGTTTGTATGTCTCAAACAACCGCAAGTCTTCTAATAACTGAAATGTCGCTATGATCCGCGTCCTGCACATCCTAGTCCCGGTGTCGGTCCGCCTGTCTCGATACAGAGCACACCACCGAATCCTTCCTTTGCGATCTGATCTAATTCTTCCGGCTCCTCATCCTCTTCTCTCATATAATTCATTACCGGACGAAGTGGCTCGCCGCCTAACAGATTGATCGTTGAATCTGCTTTCGGATCACATCCGATCTGGATTACGCGCTTCCCCCCATAGCGGCAAATGCTGCTGCCAGATTCGATGTAATCGTGGACTTTCCAATCCCACCTTTTCCGTAAATTGCTACCTTTAACATATTGCTGATCCTCCCATTTTATTTCCCTGGTAAAGAGAAAGACCCTTCTTCCCCCCCAACGGAAAAAGAGTCTGTTAAAATCACAAAATATTTTTTTGTCTAAACGCTTCTTTACAACTATTCCCGCTCGGTATCTCTTACTTCCTTGCCGTCAGAGTTTATATTCTATTCAAAATCCATGTCTTTATTGCTATGAGACATCTCTCTGCTGCATTCAGATTGAAACGTATTCTTTCCGTTTGGAACAGTTGTAAATCTCTTGCAAAACCATTAGTTAAATTATAACTTATCACTAATAGAATGGCAATGAATTTCTGGTTATTTCAGCGTTTTTTATTTCACAATATTGTTATTACTTTATCCAACAAATTTGCTCCAATATCCCTGCACAAAGATAAATAATACGATCAATGGCAGAATATAGGATACATAGAATCTTGCCCAACCTGGGAACTTGATTCCACTTCCTGCATTCGCTTCTTTCTGGAACTTATCCCAGCCCCCCCAACCATAGCGGCTTGTACAGAACAGAAGGTAGATCAGGCTTCCGATCGGAAGCAGGTTATTACTTACAATAAAGTCCTCAAGGTCCTGAATACTGCTTCCTGCTCCCAGAGGCATGAAACCGCTCCATATGTTGAATCCAAAAATACATGGAAGGGAAAGTACAATAATCGCGATCAGATTTCCCACAACCGCCTTTGTTCTTGAACAATTCGTTAAATCCATCACAAATGCGATCAGATTTTCAAACACGGCAATGATCGTAGAGCATGCTGCGAAAAACATACAAAGGAAGAAAATTGTTCCCCCAGATTCTCCCTGCACTCATTGCATTGAAAATGTTCGGAAGTGTGATAAAGATCAGACTCGGACCACTGTCCGGCTGGACATTAAATGCAAAGCAGGCCGGAAAAATAATAAATCCAGCGATCAATGCAACTAATGTATCCAGAACTGTTACGCAGACTGCTTCTCCTGTCAGAGTTCTTTCTTTTCCGATATAACTTCCAAAGATCGCAATCGCACCGATTCCAAGACTTAATGTAAAGAATGCCTGTCCCATCGCTGCGAAAATAACTTCTTTCAATCCTGCTTCTGCTGCTTTCTTAAAATCAGGAAGAAGATAGAACTCCAGTCCTTTCTCTGCTCCCGGCAATGTCACGGAACGCACTGCAAGAATGATCATCAACACGAAAAGGAGGATCATCATTTTCTTTGTGATCTGCTCTACACCTTTCTGAAGTCCCATACAGACGATTCCAAAGCACAGCACAACAACAAGGATCATACAGATTGTCATTGTAACAGGCTGTCCAAGAAGTGATGTAAATACTCCGGTCACACCATCCGCATCAAGTCCTTTAAACTCTCCGATTGCCATCTTTCCTGTATATAGAAGAAGCCATCCGCCGATTGTTGTGTAGAACATCATTAAAAGATAGTTTCCACCGATTCCAAACCATTTATACCAGTGCCACTTTGTTCCCAGTGGTTCAAGACGGTCAAAGGATAGTGCAATACTTGCCTGACTTCCACGACCCACTGCGAATTCCATTACCATGATTGGCAATCCCAACAGAACAAGAAACAGCAGATAGATCAGAACAAATGCTGCTCCTCCATACTTTCCTGTAATATACGGAAAACGCCAAACATTTCCCAAGCCAATGGCACATCCCGCTGAGATCAGGATAAATCCCAGACGTGAGCCAAATTTCTCTCGTTTCATTTCTTAGTTGTCCTCTCTTCCTTCTTTAGTGTCATAAAATGCTGTAACTGAACTTACAACCATTCGATAAGCCATCTCTGCTGCATATTCCGGTGTTTCCTTTTCGCCTGTTTCCAACCATGTTTTCACAAAACCGAGACAACCGTTCAGGCAATAAGAATAAAAATATTTCATTTCACCTGATTTCTCCGGTACAAGAGCTGCAAGTGACTCCCGACTCTTTTCCTCTAAAAGCTGCTCTAACTTATGTACAAAACCAATATCCCCCCCATGTGGTCCTACAAGCGCACTTGCAATCTGACGATTTTCATCAAGCACATGAAATAAATCCTGAATAAAATAGTAAACGCTATCTTTTCCCGGATCAATTGGATGTTCACGGATTGCGCGCTGCATCTCTTCCATCATTTCATTTTCAACTTCTGCAAGCAGCCCCCCCGGTATATCAGAATAATGCAGATAAAAGGTAGAACGATTGATATCCACCGCATCTACCAATTCTTTTACCGTAATCTCTCTGATACTCTTCTCCCTCATCAATTGAGCGAGGCCTGTTTTAAGCTGACTTTTTGTCTTTCTGACTCTGCGATCTGTCTTCTTCTGCATCTTCTCTTCCCCCCCCTTTATAACTTACAGTACTACTGACCAATAACTCTCTACTCTGTTTCTATGTTACTGTTCACACGATGTGCGACCAGCAACGCATCTCGCCATTTTAAATCGCCTTTGGCGATGGGGGGGCGAGATGCATTCAAGTCAAAACACGCATCCTCGTGTCAATCAGCGGAGTGATTGACACGGGAGTGAACAGTAACGTTTCTATGGCTTAAATGAATGATTTTGTTCACCTGCTAGACATTTTTCAATCTTTCGTCTATTATTAGACATATCCAGTGTTGATTAATGGTTGTAAATTAGTTTCTACATTAATATAATACTTTTTGACATGAAAATCAACATTGTATCTATTACTAGAAATATTTTTAAGAAAAGGAGTTTTATCCATGAGAAACGCATTTCGGATTTTTCGCCGCGATATGAAACGCCTGCTCCGTAATCCGGCAGCAATACTTGTTTTGATCGGAGTATCTATTCTCCCCCCCTCACTCTACGCATGGTTCAATATTGCAGCAAATATCGATCCTTATGCCAATACTTCCGGCATCAAGGTAGCAGTAGCAAATCTGGACACCGATGCCACACACGATGATCTGACGATCAATGCCGGCAGCCAGATTATTGACCAGTTAAAGGAAAACGACCAGTTAGGATGGACGTTTGTTTCCAAAGATGCTGCTATTGAAGGAGTTAAATCCGGCGAATATTATGCAGCAATCATTATTCCGCAAGATTTTAGCGAATCCCTGCTAAGTGTCCTGTCCGGAAAGATTGAAACTCCGGAACTTGAATACTATATCAATGAAAAACTCAATGCAATTGCGCCAAAGATCACCAGTCAGGTGCAAGCACGATCCAGACACAAATAAACAATACTTTTTCCTCTGTTGCATCTGAAACAATTGCAGAACTTTTGAAAGAATCTGTATTCAATATTTCTGACTTTGTTGATTCCACAACTGAGGATATCAACAGTCTGCTTGCCAAAGCTGAGAACAATATTCAGGAATATGCTCAGCTCCTGGATCAGTTTCAAGCTGGTTCAGCTGATACAAATGCGCTGATACAGAATGCGAAAAATGCAGCCGATTCACTCGGAACTGCTGCCTCTTCCGGTGCAGATGCACTGTCTGATGCAGACAAGATCATGCAGACAACAAGATCCTCCGCAGGAGAATTTTCTTCTTCACTCTCTCAGGCACTTTCCGACGGAGAACTGCTGCTTGGAAAAGCTAACAGCTCCGCATCTGCCGGAATAACTGATCTTGCGACTGCTGCCGGCAGGATAAATACTTCTGTCAGTACCGCTCTTGGTTATGCCAATCAGGTCAACGAATTAAATGCAGACATTCTTGCAGACATGCAAGATCTCGCAGGCCAGCTTCCTGGAACAATTGGTGATCAGATCACTGCAAAGATTTCCACACTTCAGGCACAGAACCAGCGGAATAATGAATTGATCAGCAGCCTGCAGACAGGAAATGACGGAATACAGGATGCATTGGATACAACCACAGCAACCCAGGAACAGCTTGCTGCTCTTACAAAAGAAAATATTGATAATCTACATACATTCCGCTCTTCTCTGGATCAGAATATCCTACCACTGCTCAACCAGACGTTGGATACCTTTTCCTCTCTGACCGGTCAGGTAACCGGAATGCTTAACGGTGTTCCTGCCACTTCTGATCAGATGAACAGCATGCTTGATCAGCTGACTACAGGATTATCAAATACAACTGAATTACTGAACAGAACAAAAGATGCATTAGGAGCTGTTGAGAATAAATTAAACACACTTCAGACAGATCTCAATGCCATCACAAGTTCGGCTACTTATCAGAAACTGCTCTCTTTAGAAGGCATTGATGCAGATTCAATTGCTTCCTTCATGTCTTCTCCTGTAGAGATCAATACAGAGACATACTATGCTGTCGATAATTACGGTTCTTCGATGACACCTTTCTACTCCAACCTTGCAATCTGGGTCGGTGGTATCGTACTGATCGCAATCTTCAAGATGGAAGTAGATAAAGACAGCTCCATGCATGGCTATGGACCGACAACATTATATTTTGGCCGCTGGCTCTTGTATATGGTTGTTGGTCTTATTCAGGGATTCATTGTCTGCCTTGGTGATACACTCCTTCCGGGAGTTCAATGTAATCATCCGTCACAATTTATCCTGACAGGAATGGTTTGTTCCTTTGTTTATGTAAATATTATTTATGCGCTGTCACTTACATTTAAGCATATTGGTAAAGCGCTCTGTGTTATTCTCGTAATCCTGCAGATTCCTGGTTCTTCCGGAACCTACCCGATTGAGATGACACCGGCATTTTTCCAGAAACTGCATCCACTTCTTCCATTTACCTATGGTGTGAATGCTATGCGTGAAGCAATTGCCGGTTTCTACGGTTCCAACTTCCGCAACGATCTTCTGATCCTGCTTCTGTGCTATGTACCGATCTCTCTGCTTATCGGACTTGGACTACGCCCGGCTCTTTCCGGACTGAACCATCTGTTCGACAAGAAACTGGCAGAGACAGAATTTATGATGTGCGAACCACACGAAGCAGAACTCAGCAGAAGTACACAGCTTTCCATGCTCTTACAGGCATCTCTTTCCATCGAAGACCTTCGCCTCGTAACAGCTGAACGGGCACAGAAATTTGAAAACAATTACCGGAAGATGGTTCGTATCGGCTTCCTTGCCATTGCGATCATCCCTCTGATCTTCCTGATTCTGATGTTCAGTCTCGAATCAAAGATCGTGTTCCTGACTTTGTGGATTATCTCTATTATCGCAATCTCTGTATGGCTGATTGTTATAGAATATATCCATACAAAACTGGAGGAACAAAAAGAAATGGCCGGTATGTCCTATGAAGAGATGCTTGAAAACTTCCGTGGAAAGGAGGCGGAATAATTTGAAGAATATTTTCTTAATCTTTAAAAATGATGTGATGAAGATTCACAAAAATGTTATCGCTATGATCGTTATCATGGGAATCACTGTAATTCCGACTCTCTATGCATGGTTTAACATCTCAGCGAGCTGGGATCCATACGGTAACACAGGCGAACTGAAACTTGCCGTTGCAAGTGATGATGAAGGATACACCGGAGAACTTATCGCTGTAAAGATCAACATGGGGGATCAGATTCTTTCTTCTCTGCATAAAAATAAGCAATTTAACTGGGTTTTCACTGATTCTAAATCCGCACAGAAAGGTGTAAAATCCGGAAAATATTATGCAGCGATCGTCATTCCGAAAGATTTCAGCCAGAAAATGATGAGTGTTTTCTCCTCAACTACAGAACATCCGGATCTGACTTATTATCAAAATGAAAAAGAAAATGCAATTGCTCCGATCATTACAGGAAAAGGAGCAACTGCTGTCCAAAAGCAAATTAACGAAACGTTTATTGAAACCGTCGCACAGACTGCACTGGATGCTTTTCAGATTGTAAGTTCTGCTGCACAGGAAGCCGGGGGGGATGACTCTATGGTTGATCATTTGATCGATAACTTAAATCAGATGGGAACCGATCTTGGTTCTGTTGCCGGAACCGTTCAGTCTTTATCCGATATGACTGATTCAGCCATCACAATGTTAAACACAACAACGGAATTCCTTCAGGAAAGTGGTTCTGGTACAAAGTCCAGCGTCAGCTCCCTGGAAAATTCAGATTTAAGTTCCCTGACATCTTTAGTATCCGGTACATCAAAGACAATTTCTGATGCTCTGACACAAAACGCCAGCTTTTACACCGCTGTTTCTGATGCTGTTGACAAAGCATTAGACTCCTATAATAGCGATGCCCAGGCTGCGTCAAATGCCCTGACTTCTGTCAGCAGTCGTGTACAAACTGTAATTGATGAATATACGAAGCTGTCTGATGCTCTGACAGCGATTGCAAATGAACACCCTGAGCTCACGATTTTAAATGATGCTGTTGCCAGCATTAACCAGAAGATACAGCTGGCAATTGATCGTCAGACGGCAATCCGCGATAAAATAAATGCTGCTGCCGAAGCACTTCCTACAGCTACTGCAAATGCTGCTGAATTAAAAAGCGAACTTGACACCCTGATCGCTCAGGCAACATCATCTGTCACAGAAGTTAAGACAACATATGAGAATAATGTAAAAGGAAATTTGGACAGCCTTTCTGCCAATCTGGATTCCACAACAGGCTCCATTTCTTCCATGCTTGGAGATCTTGATAAGAGCATTCAGAACATTGCTGGTGTCACAGGTTCTACTTCCGACGGACTGACAGGACTTCAGAAGACTCTTTCGAATTCCGCTGAACTGTTGAATGAGGCCTCCGGAAAATTAACTTCACTGGCTGCAACACTTTCCTCCGAGGATTCAAAGGATCTTTCCGCTGTGACAAACCTGTTATCAGAAGATCCGGAGACAATCGCCTCTTTCCTCTCCTCTCCGGTCAAACTGGATGAGAAAAAGATTTATCCAATTGAAAATTACGGGTCTGCAATGACTCCATTCTACTCTACTCTTGCGATCTGGGTAGGTGCTGTTGTTATGGCTGCCATGCTAAAAGTCACTATAGCTGATTCTACAAAGAAGAAACTATTCCATCCGAAAGAATATCAGCTCTATATCGGACGTATCCTACTTCTGATCATTATCGGTTTCATGCAAAGTGCACTCATCTGTCTTGGAGATCTTTTCTTCCTTGGTATTCAGTGTAAGCATCCGGTAATGTTTATACTAACCGGTATGTTTACAAGCTTTGTCTATGTGAATCTGATCTATGCACTGACTGTCTCCTTTGGAGATATCGGTAAAGCAATTGCCGTTGTCCTGATGGTAATGCAGGTTGCAGGAAGTGGTGGAACATTCCCGATCCAGTGTGCACCGAAGTTTTTCCAGGTTGTTTATCCACTTCTGCCGTTCACACACAGCATGAATGCGATGCGTGAATGTATTGCAGGGTTCTACGGAACAACTTATGCAGCAGAAATTGGAAAACTGGCAATCTACCTTGCACCGTCACTGCTGCTTGGTCTTCTGCTCAGAAAACCGATCATAAAGATGAACGATGCATTTATGGAGAAGCTTGAAAGTACACATCTGATCTAATGTAATGGTCTAATATATATAACTACAAATAGCCCCCCCCTAAAACATTACCGTGAACGGTTCTGTTTTAGGGGTTCTCTTATTATTTCATATTATTTTCTACCGTCTGCTGTACTTCCTTCGATACTTCATCTGTAAAAATCGGAATAAAAATTTCTTCTTCGATACCTACTCCATAAACTTCATTACCATTGAGTTTTCCATCCATATAATGATCCAAAATCCAGGAATATATTTTTCCGAAATCAAACTTAATCGATGCTGCAACCGTTCCCGGAGCAAGATCATTTTGATTCTCCGAAAATCCAATCACCTTTACTCCATTTTCCTTTGCAGCCTCAATGCAGCCATTTCCAACTTTATTTGCGTAAATAAATAAAACATCTGCACCTTTTCCGATCATTTGGTTTGCAATCTCTTTTCCAAGTTCCTCATCTTCCCAACTATTCGCATAGGCCCTGAGTACTGTTGCATTCGGAAGCTTTCTATCCGCAGCCAGCTGACGAACATCCTTTTCATACTGATCCAGCAAGGTCTCCATTGCCTCATTCGGATAACCGGCAATGATGCCAAGTATTCCTGTCTTCGTCAGATTTCCACCAATGATTCCCGCCAGATGGCTTGCTTCCTCTTCTTTTGGATAAACAGAAAATGTATTTTTACCTGATGCCGATCGGCCATTTAAAATACAAAAATCAACTTTCGGATAATCTCCTGACACAGAAGAAACAACCTCCTCGAACTGTGATCCTGCAAGTATGATCAGATTATAATTATCTTCTGCATATCTACGAATCACTGCCTCAAAGTCTTTCTCTTCGACATTACTCTGATACTCCAGATCAATTTTCTTATCTTTGTTCTGATTTGCAAGAATTCCTTCATAATTTCCCGTATTCCAACTTTGATCATTTGTATCTCCCGGAAGAATTACAACAACTTTCGGATGATTGGCCGGAATAATTTTTCGGTAAGTAGTTCCTTCGATTACTGCAACAATGATAAGTAATACTGCAACAATAATGCCTGTCTCAGCTTTTATTTTCTTTTTTTTCCTGGTATCTTCCATGCCTTATTATCCTTTATTTTTGAGTTCTGTATATTTCAGATTCTCTGGCTTTCGATTATAAATCTCCTAAAAAAGGTTTTCTGTAGAGATACTTTCCATCTCCTCGATTACCTTTAAATTCATTATTTTCAGCGATGATATTTCCTCTCTGCATTACGAGATCAATCTTTCCGTGCAGATCTGTTCCTTCATAAGAAGTATAATCAACAGCTCCGTGCATCATCTCGTGAGTCAGTGTCTGTTTTGCATCAGCATCAATAATCACAAGGTCTCCATCTGCTCCCGGTTCAATAATTCCCTTCTTAGGATACATTCCGTATACCTTTGCCGGATTTGTGCAGGCAACTTCTACCAGCTTGTTGATGCTGATTTTGTTTTTCATTACACCTTCTGAGAAAAGAAGAATCATTCTTTCTTCAACTCCCGGAGCTCCATTCGGACATTTTCTGAAATCATCCTTGCCGTCCTGTTTCTCTTTTGCATAATTGAATGGACAATGATCTGTCGCAACGATCTGAATCTCTCCTGCCTCTAATCCTTTCCACAGCGCATCAAGATCCTGCTGTGTACGAAGCGGTGGAGACATAATATATTTCAATCCATCCGGATCTTTATATCTGTCTTCTGTAAGTGTCAGATACTGTGTACATGTCTCTACAAAAATGTTTTTTTGTCCGTTTCTTCTTGCTTCTTCAACTGCTTCAAGACTTTCCTTACAAGAAAGATGTACAATATACACCGGTGCATCACCTGCAAGCTTCGCAAGATAAAGGACTCTTCTTACAGCCTCTGCTTCTGCAAGATTCGGTCTGCTCTTTGCATGATAGATCGGCGCTGTCTTTCCGGCATCACCATATTCTTTCTTCAGATGCTCTACCACATAATGATTCTCGCAATGGAATGCTGTGATTCCATGCAGTTCTTTCATCTTCTTAAGAACTTCTAAAATACCATCATCATCAATCTTATAGCCATAAGTCATATAAACCTTTGTGCTCTGGACTCCGTCATCCATCATTGTCTCAAGCTCATTTAAAATAGACTCGTCTACATGCTGGACTACTCCATGGAATCCATAATCGATAACAGCTTTATCGTCTGCCAGTCCATGATATACATCCAGTTGATGATGTAGCGGGCATCCTGCCGGTCCGAATCCCATATGGTCTACGATTGTTGTAGTTCCGCCGCATGCGGCTGCAACAGTACCTGTATAAAAATCATCTACTGCTCTCGCGATTCCGACATCAATATCCATATGCGTATGAACATCAACACCTCCCGGAAGAACATATTTTCCTTTCGCATCGATCACCTTATCTGCATCCCCAAATTTTGCTTCCAAGTTCTTTCCGATACATTCGATCACACCATCCTCAATCAGGACATCTGCTTCATAAGTGTCCTCCGGTGATACGATCATTCCATTTTTTACAAGTGTTTTCATGATACTTCCACTCCTCTCTTAGTTTCAGTTATGCTTCTACCGCAGTCTATGCTTTCCATAGCTGCGGTGATTTTTTTGCCTGATGAGTGCTGTTTCTAACCTCTTTTTGCTGCTTTAATATAGATAAAGTATGCAAGACCTGCACCGATACTTCCTACTACATATGCATTGTCAAAGATAAATTTCAGTGGTGCAATATATTTTCCGGCAAAGATAATGATCATTGCTGCCACAAAAATAATGATGATCGGTACATTAAAGCCTTTTGAATAATAATATTTTCCGCCGTCTTCCTTGTACATATCAACCATATCAACCTCTGTCTTATGCTCAAACAGATAGGATACCAGATATAATCCTGAGATAGGTCCCAGCAGCGCTCCAAGCATTCCACATACATTATAAATCAAATCGTACGCACTTGCCAGTGCATTCCACGGTTGAGCAAATAAAGCAAGTACTGCTGCAATCAAAGCAGCCTTTTTGTAGCTTACTTTCTTTGCAAATAAAGTTGCGATAACATTTGTCGGTGGAACCAGATTTGCTGCAACATTTGTTGTCAGTACTGCCATAATAATGAACAACGAGAAAATAATTACAATAAACGGATTGTCAAATTTACTTACAAGAACTGCCGGCTCCCAGATTGCTTCTTTAAATACAATTGCTGCTCCTGCTGTTCCGCAAATTCCTACAAAGGAAATGAATGCTGTCATTACAGGTGCCCCCCCGACAAGCTGTCCTACTGCCTGTGCCTTCTGTGTTTTACAGTTCTTTGTGAAATCTGCCATAGACAGTGCAATACCACCGTCAAATGCAATCATTGAAGACAATGCCGGGAAAAACAGTGTCCAGAAATTCTTGGACGGATCTCCCTGAAGAGATGGGTCAGAAAGAAGTTTCGACACACTCCAATCTGCACTTCTAATTCCCCCCCAGATGATTACGATAAAGCTCAACACAATCAATACCGGTGCTGCAAACTTTTCCAGTTTCTGTAACGCACTGGATCCTGATCCTGCAATATATACGTTCATTGCCCAGAATAATAAGAATGAAATAAATAAACCTTTAAATCCAAGTCCATGCCATGCTGGAATGATTGCTCCGATAATTGCATTAAGTGCCTGACCGCCAATCCATGCCTGAACACCGAACCAGAAACACCCAAGTACTCCACGGACAATTGACGGGACTACAGTTCCTTTTGATCCAAACACCATTTTACTGAGCATCGGATAACCAAGTCCATACTTTGTACCGAAATGTCCAAGAACAACTGCAAAAATCATAACAAGTGTATGTCCTAATACAATCGTTAACAATGCTTGTGCCCATGACATACCAGATACGATCAGTCCACTTGCCACCTGATATACTGCGATAGATACAATCATACCAATCCACAGATTTCCCATGTCCCATGCTGACCAGTTACGCTCTTTTGAACTCAATGGTTTTGTCGCATCTGCATAATTATTTTTGTATTTATGGATTTCCTTTTCACCTTCCGGTGTCAATTCTACCATATCGCCTATCTGTCTTTGAAAAGCCCCCCCCATAATGTACCTCCATTATTTTTTATTTTTGTTTCGATATATCATTTGCGCATTGATATCTTATACTTCAATTTTAGTACATTTTGTTGCATTTTCAATGTGATAACTTTCTACTTTTGTTTAATATTTACGGTTTTTATCTTTTATTGTTTGTTTCTGTATTCTGTCGGCGTAAGATTATATTTTTTCTTAAACATACTGCTGAAATAACGAACATCGTTAATTCCCACTTTTTCTGAAACTTCTCCTATTCTAAGCTGCGGATTCTTAAGAAATTGACAAGCTTTCTCCAACCGGTAATCTATAATATATTCAGATACATTCTGACCTGTATGTTTTTTAAACAACTCACTCAAATAGTTGGGCGTGATACAAAGTTGTTCTGAAATCTTTGTCAAGGTCAGCTTTTGTGAATAATTCATAGAAATGTAGTCCATCGCTTTCTGAACAAAAAGATTTGTCACTTTCATTTCTTGTTTTTCTTCACTACGAGGTTTCTGAATATTTTTCTCAATTTCTTCCAGAATTCCAATCAATTCTCTGGCATTTGTAGGCTTTGTCAGATATCTGGTCACACCAAGCTCTATTGCTCTCTGTGCAAAAGAAAAATCACTATAACCACTTAATATAATAATTTTTGTATTCTCATCCTTTTCACGGATTCGATTGATCAGATCCAGACCATTAATCTCCGGCATCTTAATATCAGTAATAATCACATCCGCATAAGAAACAGACAACTGTTCCAGCGCTTCCATGGCATTTTCAAATACACCTATAATCTCAAATCCAGGTCTGGATGACAATAATTTTGATAGACCATTCCTGATCTTCGGTTCATCATCTACAATTACGATTTTCATCTTCTGTAACCTCCTTTGCCTGATCCACTTCTTCTACCGGGAGAAGAATAGTAACGGTTGTCCCTTTCTGCCATTCACTGTCAATTTTTAATCCATATGCCTCTCCAAAATGCAGCTGGATTCTACGATGTACATTTCGCATTCCAATATGCTTTCCACTGATTTCATCTGACATAATACTCTCCCTAAACCTCATCAAAAGATCTGGCTGCATACCGATTCCATCATCTGTTACACGTATCTCAAGAGTTCCTTCTCTGACGATCGCTTGAATCTGGATTCTGCCCATCTCCTTCTTCTTCTCAATTCCATGCAGAATCGCATTCTCCACAATCGGCTGAAGAATCAGCTTCGGAACAAAACACAGCTTTGCTTCTTCATCTATTTCTATCTGAACTGTCAGACGATCTTCTAATCGGTTCTTCTGAATACAAAGATAACTTTCAATATATTTTAATTCTTCCTCAAAAAGTACAAGCATCTCTTCTCCATGAAGTGAATATTTCAAAATATCTCCTAAAGATACTACAACATCACTTATCTCCCATTCTCCCTTTTCAATTAACATCCAATTGATAGAATCTAATGTATTGTAAAGGAAATGTGGATTGATCTGAGCCTGAAGTGCTGTAAGTTCTGCATTCTTCTGTGCCAGTTTTTGTTGGTATACTTCCATAATCAATTGGCGTAATCTACTGACCATATAATTAAAAGACTGAATCAGCATTCCTATTTCATCATGTGCTTTTGATTCTACCTGTATTTCAAAATCTCCTGCTTCGACCTGTTTCATAGCATTTTTCAATCTCCCGATTGGCCTTGTAAATGTATAGGACAAAATAAAAATTCCAACTCCTGCCGCCAGCATTGCTAGCAAAACAAGGCCCATAATTGCTTCTCGAAGTCTCTTTGCCTGTGGAAAGAAATCATCTGTCGAAACCACTGAATAAGTCTCCCATCCGGTCAGTCCATTATACTGCCTACAGGCAAAATAATCCTTATTATCCCAGTTGAATTCATATCTTCTAACTCCTTTTTCCATCCCTTTTGTTACGACATCTCCCCCCCAATCATAAATATTTGTCTTATTCGAGCACAGAACATTTCCGGCGCAATCCACCAGATAAGTGTACTGATTTTGAAAGGTACTATAATTATTCAACATCAAAAGTCCAAACGTCTCCGGATTCAATTCTATCGCAAGAATTACCTTATTGATAGAACTTATAAATGTTACTACTTCTTCTGCATTTTTCTGACAAAGCGAACTTCCTTTTTCCGTCCAGGTACCATCTCCAACAAGGTTACTTGCTGCATTCTCATATACTTCCATCCGCCTTTTATCATTCACTGCCTGACAGCCTGAATAGCTGTAATACACGGTTCCATCTTCATTCATCAGTATCAAATCTGAGCAGCTTGATATAAGATTTAAAAGCCCTTCCATCCAATCATTTAATTCTTCTGTTTCTTCCTGCGTATGTATCTCTTTTTTCAAATATGCCCTCACGATTTGACTGGATTTTACATTTTCAGCCAGACGATTGATCTGCTGAACCTGACTATTAATAGAGATATCAATTCTGTTAATTGTATCAGCCATCTCTTGTTCTTTGTTTTCCAATACAAGATTTTTTGCATTTTGATAAGAAAAATATCCAATCATTGATCCCATCAAAAGCACCAGTATCAAAAAAGAGAGCATTAACTTCTTTCGCAAAGTCATTTTATCTTTCTCCCTCCATACTTTTCTCCATGTCATTCCACTTGTGTTATCATCTTTGCAACATATTCCATTTTTTCACAATCAACAAATGAATAATTCATAACATAAATATTTTCATACTTTTTCTTCTTCTCACTTGAATGATAATAGGATGACAATGCAGCCAGCTTAATTCCTTTGCTCTTCATTTTATCCAGAAATTCTTCTTCACTCAGGTTTGTATCTACTTTCATTAAAAAATGTACTCCTGCATCTTCTTCCAGAATCTTGATTTTAGTTTTCAATACTCCCTGTAAAAATGCTTCCAGGATCCGGTCTCTCTTCTGCTGATAATAATTACGCAGCCGGTTAATATGTTTCTCAAATGCCCCCCCTGAATTCATAAACTGCGCTAACGTATATTGTTCAAAATTTGATACTGTACAGGAATAAAAAGAAAGTTCTCTGTAAAATCGTTCTGCCAATTCATCCGGCAGCACCATATAACTGATTCGCACTGTTGAACACAAAGTCTTGGAAAATGTATTCATATAAATCACTTTTCCCGATACATCAATGCTCTGAAGCGATGGAATTGGCTTACCGTTCAATCTAAGTTCACTGTCATATTCATCTTCTATAATATATCTATCTTTCGTTTTTGTCACCCAGCCTAGCAGTTCATAGCGTTTACTGATTGGCATTACGATTCCCGTTGGATAATGATGTGACGGAGAACAATGTATCACATTGATTTCTTTTTCTTCCAGTTCTTCTACCTTCGGTCCGTCCTCTTCTATTTCTATATACTCATAACAAGCTCCCATACTGCGATAAATTTTTGCGATTTTATGATATCCCGGATTTTCAACTGAATATTTCAATTCTTTTCCCAAAAGCTGAATCAAAAGACTGGACAAATATTCTGTTCCAGCACCAATAATGATCTGTTCCGGCCGCACCGTCATATTTCGGAATGCTTTCAGATAATCCGCAATGCTTTGTCTTAATTCCATTACTCCGCCACACGGTGGATTAAGCATCAATTCAGTCTGATAGTCATTCATTACTGCCCGCATCGTCTTTGTCCAAATAGAAAATGGAAATGCACTCTGTTCCGTCTGATTACTCGTAAAATCTGCGATATAAGCATTCTTTCCACCGGTAAGGTTTAACTTATTGCTGTAAATCCTATTTTCTGATAAACCGCTCTCGCTTTTCATTCTGTCATCCCGCAGGTCTGCTACATAAAATCCACTCTTTGGAACAGAATAAATATATCCCTCTGCTGCAAGCTGCCCATAAGCATTTTCTACTGTAATTACACTTATAGCCAGATTTTTTGCAAGTGCACGCTTTGATGGAAGTTTTTCTCCACTCTTAATTTTCCCTTGAATAATGTCATTTTTGATACATTTATACAAATATTGATAAAGCGTATCTGACCCTATATTTTCAAAATTATACGTCAACATATTTACTTTTTTCTCCATTCTGACCTTTTTGAATATATCAAAACTGAGTATTTTTATATAGTCACTTTGTCATTATACTATTACCTATCGAATT
Source organism: Mediterraneibacter faecis JCM 15917 (assembly GCA_001312505.1). Classification (GTDB taxonomy): domain Bacteria; phylum Bacillota; class Clostridia; order Lachnospirales; family Lachnospiraceae; genus Mediterraneibacter; species Mediterraneibacter faecis. Next base: position 2,501 of record BBDW01000011.1, on the reverse strand, counting down.
AGTAAAGAAAAGGAGATTTAAAAATGAGTACAAATAATGAACGTTATGAATTGAATAAAAATCTGGCACAGATGTTAAAAGGTGGAGTGATTATGGATGTTACAACTCCGGAACAGGCAAAGATTGCAGAAGCTGCCGGTGCATGTGCTGTTATGGCGCTGGAAAGAATTCCGGCTGACATCCGCGCTGCTGGTGGAGTTTCCCGTATGAGTGACCCGAAGATGATCAAAGGAATCCAGGAAGCTGTTTCAATCCCTGTTATGGCCAAATGCAGAATCGGACATTTTGCAGAAGCTCAGGTACTTCAGGCAATTGAAATCGACTATATTGATGAAAGCGAAGTCCTTTCACCTGCAGATGATGTCTACCATATTAACAAAAGAGAGTTTGGTGTTCCATTTGTCTGCGGTGCAAAAGATCTTGGCGAAGCACTCAGACGTATCAATGAAGGAGCTTCTATGATCCGTACAAAAGGTGAACCGGGAACCGGTGATATTGTTCAGGCAGTTCGCCATATGCGCAAAATGAACAGTGAAATTTCCAAACTTGTAAGTATGCGTGAAGATGAACTTTTCGAGGCAGCCAAACAGTTGCAGGTTCCTTATGATCTTGTCCTTTACGTACATGAAAACGGAAAACTTCCTGTTGTAAACTTTGCTGCCGGCGGTGTTGCAACTCCTGCTGATGCTGCTCTTATGATGCAGTTAGGCGCAGAGGGAGTCTTTGTCGGTTCCGGTATCTTCAAATCCGGAAATCCGGCGAAACGTGCTGCTGCTATCGTACAGGCCGTTACAAACTATACAGATGCAAAACTGATCGCTGAACTTTCATCTGACCTTGGTGAAGCTATGGTCGGCATCAACGAACAGGAAATTGAACTTCTCATGGCAGAAAGAGGAAAATAAGATGACAATCGCAGTACTTGCCCTTCAAGGAGCATTCATAGAACACGAACAAATGCTTCAAAAGCTTGGAGTTCATACCATTGAACTCCGACAGGCTTCTGATCTGCAAAAAGATTTTGATGGGATTATCCTTCCCGGCGGTGAAAGCACCGTTCAGGGAAAACTCTTACACGATCTTAACATGTTCGAACCTTTAAAAGAAAAGATTCAATCCGGAATGCCTGTTCTGGCCACTTGTGCCGGAATGATTCTCCTGGCTTCTGACATTGCTGAACAAGACGAAACCTATTTTGAAACCATTCCTATGACAGTCAAGCGAAACGCCTATGGTCGCCAGCTTGGAAGCTTCCATACGAATGCAGAAGCTTCCGGAATCGGTGAAATTCCTATGACTTTCATCCGAGCACCTTATGTAGAATCTGTTCATACAGACACGTCCGGAAATACACCTGAGATCCTCAGTATTGTAGAGGATCGTATTGTCGGAGTGAAATATAAGAATCAGATGGCATTTGCATTTCATCCGGAATTAGATCAGGACACACAGATTCATGAAGCATTTCTAGGGATGATCAGATAGTTATCGCAGCATTCTCCAAGGTCTCGTGCAAGTACGGACTTTGGCTCGTTGCTCGCGTAAACAAAAGAAACCGACAGGATGTTTTCTAAATGAGCTTATCATTTTCATCCTGTCGATTTCTTTCTTTTTACTAGTACTATTAAGCAGGTTTTTTACATTGGTGTTCCAACCTCTATCAGATTTCCATCCAAATCATAAAAACGAACAATCTTCTGTCCCCCCCAGCTATGCGTCATCAAACGATTCACAAATTTTATATCTGGATAAAGTTTGTCCAGTTTTTCGACAAAGGCTTCGATATTCTTCTCCTCAAAATATAACTCACAGGAATTGCTCTCTGAAATGATATCTCTTTCCAGAAAGTTCTTCCAAATTGTTTTCTCCTGAAGAACAAGTCCCTCTGTCAGAATGACATTTCCTTCATTATCAAGTATTACATCAAGTCCAAATAAATCATAATAAAATTTCTTCGATTTCTCGATATCTTCTACAACAATCATAATATTTCTTAATCTCATACTTCATAATCTCCTTGTGAGGTTTTATGCATCTACTTTCCACTCTGCCAGCGGTTTTAGCTCAATCTTTGTTCCGTTTGGAAGCGAAAACCAATGGTCATTGATTGCTTTTACCGGATACGCTTTGATTTTCTCCATAATCTCTGCCTCTGAATCTACTGCAATGGAAATATGATCATATCCATTTTCTGATGCTGCATCCAGCTCCTCTACTTCGCAAAGCTGGATACCTTCTTTGTACCAGCATTTTCTTCCCGGTTTTTCACCGATTTCTCTCCACATATGCATCTCAAATACATCTTCAAAAAAATGTTGTGCTTCTTCATATGATTTCGTGCGGATTGCTGCGTGATCGATTCTTGCCATTTTGACACACTCCTTTTTTCTTATTCTACTACCTCTATATTACGTTATTTCTTTTCATTTTTCATTATAAACTCAAATTGTTTAACAAAAAAACAGCGCTTTCGCACTGCTTCTCATTCCTGTCTATATATC
>BBDW01000010.1 GCA_001312505.1 Mediterraneibacter faecis JCM 15917 | reverse complement strand
TTGTTTATATTAACATAGCTGTTTTTGTTTGTCAAGAACTTTTTTAAAAAGTTTTATGAGTTTTCATAAAACAAACGGAGAAGGAGGGATTTGAACCCTCGCGCCGCTACTAACGACCTACTCCCTTTCCAGGGGAGCCCCCCCTTCGGCCAGCTTGGGTACTTCTCCATAAAAAACGGAGAGGGTGGGATTCGAACCCACGCGCCCTTTCGGACAAACGGTTTTCAAGACCGCCTCGTTATGACCACTTCGATACCTCTCCATAATACCTAATCATTGCCGATTAGCAATTCTTATTAAGTTGTTGTCGTTTCACTTGCGACGCTGATAATCTTATCATAAGGTGGACCTAAATGTCAACACCTTTTTTTCATTTTTTTCACATTTTTTTAACTTTCTTTGTTTTCCTTGATTTTTGGGGGGGCTTTTTCCACACTTTACAACATCGGAAAATCCCCCCCCTCTTTTCTTGAATTCCCTTGTATATTCCTACAGAAACGCTTCCGCCACAAGAAGATCTTCCGGTGTTGTGATTTTTATATTTTCATATGCTCCGGGATATAATTTAACAGTATGTCCCATCATCTGCTCGACTACCATCGCATCATCTGTCGCATTTTCGATTTTCTCGTTGATTAATTTCTGATAAGCTTCTTTGATCAGCTGGATATTAAAAACCTGTGGTGTCTGAACAAGCCAGAGTGTTTTTCGCTCCGGTGTGCCTTTCACATAATTCTTTTCGTCCACAACTTTGATTGTATCCTTTACAGGCATGCCGGCAACACATGCATTTGTTTCTTCCACGCAAGAATAGGCGCGTTCAATCATAGTATCATCCACAAAAGGTCTCGCCCCCCCGTCATGAATATATACGAACCCATCTTCTTCTGTTATTTGCTGAAGACCATTCCAAACAGAATTATATCGCTCTGCTCCTCCAGATACAATTTTGCGTACTTTTGAAAAACCATATTTTTCTACGATTTCTTTTTGACAATATTCTTCTTCACCTGTACCGCTGACAAGAACGATTTCATCAATCCATGAGGAATCCTGAAATGCTTTCAGAGAATAATAAAGTACAGGATAACCTTTCAGCATCAAGTACTGTTTATGAACTTTTGTCCCCCATTCTTTTTCCACTTCCGCCAGCAAGAACAACCGCTGTACAATATTTCTTCTCCATTTTTCTCTCCTGTTATTCACATTAAATACAGGATTTTGCAAAGTTATTCACAACTCATCACAAAATCCTGTTCATATCTAATTACAATTTAAAGAATCGTGTGGATAACTTTTCGTTTCCCACTTATTCCATTCATACTCACGGTACCTATACCATATGACAAAATCATGCCTCGATACACAAAATATTTCTATCTCTCTCCAAGCTTCAGGTTCGGTACAGCATTCAAATCCCATCCCGAACGAGTTCCGGCAAGGTATTCATAATAAGCCGCCGCTCCGATCATTGCCGCATTATCTGTACAGTAAATCGGTGACGGACGGTAGAATTTCATTCCACGTTTCTCACAAGCTTCTTCCATCGCTTCACGAAGCGCTGAATTAGACGCAACTCCTCCCGCAATCGCAAATTTCTTCATGCCGAGTTTTTCTACTGCACGCATTGAATTACCCACAAGAACTTCTACTACTGCCTTCTGGAAAGATGCTGCAAGATCTGCAGGATCAAATGTCTCACCTTTCATCTTACAGCCATTAATATAATTCAATACCGCTGATTTCAGTCCACTGAAACTAAAATCATACTCTGCATCATTTACCTTTGCCTTTGGGAACTGGATTGCATCCGGATTCCCCTCTTTGGCAATACGGTCAATCTTTGGACCGCCCGGATAACCGAGCCCGATTGCACGAGCCACTTTATCATAAGCTTCACCCGCTGCATCATCTCTGGTTCTTCCGAGGATTTCATATTTTCCATATTCTTTCACACATACAAGATGCGTATGTCCGCCGGATGCAACAAGACACACAAACGGTGCTCAAGATCCGGATGTTCGATATAATTTGCAGAAATATGTCCCTCAATATGATGCACTCCAACCAGTGGAATATCTTTCGCCCATGCGATTGCTTTTGCTTCAGCCACGCCAACAAGCAGGCTCCTACAAGCCCCCCGGTCCATAAGTTACACCGATTGCGTCAATCTCATCTAATGTTGTCCCTGCTTCACTAAGCGCCTCTTTAATCACCTGATTAATCTTCTCAATATGCTTTCTTGATGCAATTTCCGGCACAACACCACCGTATAATTTGTGCAGATCAATCTGAGAAGAAATGATATTTGAGCGCACTTCTCGCCCGTTTCGTACTACTGCTGCCGCTGTCTCATCACAGGAACTTTCGATCGCCAGTATATTAATCTCTTTGCTTTCACTCATTTTCTATCCCTCTCAATCTTCAAACATCAGATCAACAGACATTCCATCCTTCCAGCTTTCGCCCGAGGGAATATCTTTTTCACATCATTCATATAATGTTCCGGCTTTGTAAGTGACGGGCTATAATGTGTCAGCCACATCTCGCCAACATTCGCTTCTTTCGCCAGTTCCGCCGCTTCATAAAATGTCATATGCTTATACTCTACTGCCTTCGCTGCTTTCTCTTTCTCTCCATACATGCCTTCACAGATGAAAAGATCTGAATCTTTCGCATTCTCACGAATCGAATCTGTCGGCCTTGTATCTGTTGTATAAGTCAGCTTAATTCCTTTTCTCTGTGGACCGAGCACCATATCCGGTGTCAAAATTCCCATTTCACTTTCTACAGTTTCTCCGTTCTGTAAGCGACTCCAGTATTTCTGCGGAATCTCATTTGCACGGGCACGCTCCACATCAAACTTACCGGCGCGGTCAATTTCAATCGTATAACCATAGCAAAGTACATTATGGTTCACACGAAATGCTTTCAACCGGTATCCATTTAACTCAAATGTCTGCTCCGCTCCCTGAATCTCCTGATAAATGATTGGAAATGGCAGTTCCGGCGCAATTACGCGCAGGCAACTGACAACCCTTTCAAGGCCTTTCGGTCCGATCAGTGTCAACGGTTCCCTACGGTCTGCATTTCCCATTGTAAGTAGAAGACCCGGAAGTCCACTGATATGATCCCCATGATAATGAGTAAAACAGATCACATCGATTGGTTTAAAACTCCAGCCCTTCTCTTTTACAGCTACCTGTGTTCCTTCTCCGCAGTCAATCATCAGACTGCTTCCATTAAACCTTGTCATTAAGGAAGTAAGGAAACGATAAGGAAGCGGCATCATCCCACCACTTCCGAGCAAACATACATCTAACATAATATTCCTCTATCTTCTGGTCCATTACGGTTTGCCCGAAACTGCAAACCAGACTCTTTCATTCATCTTTACATTCGGTTGGAATGAGGAACCCCCCCTTTGTAATTTCATCAAAACACTCCTCGCACAGATCAAAACTGCAGCTTTCTCCATCTTTTCCAGAAAAATACCCCCCCCAGGTATGCTCTACATGAAGCATCTCTCTTTTCGGAATCCCACTCACAACTTTTGTTTCTTTTCCACACCGGTTACAAATAATTTTCGTAATTTCTTTTGTTTCTTTCAACTGATACTGGCGCATACGTTTTCCTCCTGTGAGCAGCAATTATGTTGTTACTCATCATTGTAATTTACAAAAACGGAATATTCCTGTTTTCTTCCTTTGTTACGCCTCAATTATACAAAACAGTTTTCGCAATTTCCACTGGAAACTGCTGGTTATTTATCTATTTCCAGACTCATCAGTACTGCATCTTCCTTCGGATCCTGATAGAATGCTTTGCGGACTCCATCGTTTACGAATCCTTCTCTCGCATAAAATGCTCCTGCTGCCTGATTACTTTCTCTTACATCCAGCAGAACCTTTGCAATCTGATGTTCTTTACTCCACGCCTTCAAAGTTAGCATTAATGCATGACCAACCCCCTGACGTTTCATCTCATCAATCACTGCGATTCTTGCAATCTCCACTTCATCAACCGCAGTATAGCCAAGCAGATATCCTACTCTTTTCCCTGCTTTTTCCGCAACAAAGCAGACACTATTGTTCTGTTCCAGCGTCTCTAGAATCGCCTTCTCGCTCCAGGCATCAGAAAATGACTGGTGCTCAATCTCAGCAACTACAGCACCGTCTTCAATCGTCATCTCACGCACTTCTGTCTTTGCTTCCTTTTCACGCTGAGCACGTTCGCGCTCTGCCTGAGACACACGCAGATAATCCGGCTTATGCGCCTCTGCTGTCTCATATTTTCCTGCATAATAATACGCAATACCAAGTGCTCCTACTACAGCCGCTCTCTGACGGTTCATGTATGATGGGGGGGCAAATGAATACGGGACTTCAAGTCCCTCTTCAAGCATCTGACGATACACTGGTACTCCGTCTCCCAAAAATACAACCGGACGTTTATACGCATTCAGCTTACTGATCAACTCTTCTACTGCAATCGCCATCTGCTGTTCTTCCACATGAAATACTGCCTCTGTCAGATGTGTTCCATCTTTCACTTCATGTGAAAATGAATACAATCCTGTATAAACCTGTTTTCTTCTGGCATCCATGATTGGGCAGATCAAGTCGCCACATCCATAAACATTATAGGCCAGTGCATCCACTGTCGGAACATGGATCAGAGGTTTTCCGAGAGCAAGTCCCAGTCCTTTCGCAGTAGCAGATCCGATTCTAAGCCCGGTAAAAGAGCCCGGACCTCCTGACACAGCAATAGCATCAATGCTGGACAGATCCAGATCGATCATCTTCTTTACCTCATCAATCATCGGCAGAAGTGTCTGCGAATGTGTCTTCTTATAATTCACGGTATACTCCGCAATTGTCTGTTCATCCTCAACGACTGCAACCGTTGCTGTCAGTCCTGAGCTGTCTATCGCCAATACTCTCATGGTCTTGCTTCCTTCCTCTGTCAGCTGCTGTAAAAATGTTCTCTGTATCAACAGCCTTCTCTTTGTTCCATTCTTCTAATTTTTTATCGTTATTGTTCCTCGATTGTGATCCGACGATAATCAAATCCCTGTGTCAGATCCTTCTCGATCAGAATATTTGTCCGACGTTCCGGAAGAATCTCTTCTATCAGATTCGCCCACTCGATCAGTGAGACACCTTCCCCCCATCACGTATTCTTCAAATCCCACCTCGTCCATCTCTTCAATGTCACCGATTCTGTAGACATCAAAATGATAGAAGGGCAGACGCCCTTCTTCATAAACCTGAACGATGGTAAATGTCGGACTATTCACCGGTTCTTCAATCCCAAGTCCTTCTGCAAGTCCCTGAGTAAAGACCGTTTTCCCAACTCCAAGATCCCCTGTCAGGGTTAACACCTGACCTGGGAATGCTTTTTCACCAAGACTTTTACCGACTGCAAATGTCTCTTCCGGGCTTCTTGTCTCTATTACCATAATATTTCAGCCTTTCTATACCGCCGGTTCTTCACCAAAAGTCCCGGTTCTTTTATCATCTTATCTTAAGTTTCTAATGATGGAACAGACGGATTCCTGTAAATGCCATTGCCATGCCGTATTTGTTACATGTAGCAATTACATTATCATCACGCACAGATCCACCGGGCTGTGCAATATAAGTTACACCACTCTTATGTGCACGCTCAATATTATCACCGAATGGGAAGAATGCATCAGAACCAAGCGCAACACCTGTCAGCTGGTCCAACCATGCTCTCTTCTCTTCTCTCGTAAATACTTCCGGTTTTACCTTAAATGTATTCTCCCAGACACCATCTGCGAGAACATCCATATATTCCTCTCCGATGTAAAGATCGATTGCATTATCTCTGTCCGCACGTCCGATTCCATCCTTGAACTGAAGTCCAAGTACCTTCGGATTCTGACGTAACCACCAGTTATCTGCCTTCTGTCCGGCAAGACGTGTACAGTGGATTCTTGACTGCTGGCCGGCACCGATTCCGATTGCCTGTCCATCTTTTACATAACATACAGAGTTAGACTGTGTATATTTCAGTGTAATCATGGAAATAGCAAGATCGATCTTCGCTGCATCCGGGATCTCTTTCACATCTGTCACAACGTTTGAGAAGAAATCTTTATCGATATTCAGTTCATTTCTTCCCTGCTCAAATGTAACTCCGAATACTTCCTTGTGCTCTAACGGTGCAGGCACATAATCCGGATCGATCTGAATAATATTGTAATTTCCTTTTTTCTTCTGTTTCAGAAGTTCAAGTGCCTCCGGCTCATATCCCGGTGCGATCACTCCATCAGATACCTCTCTCTTGATCAGGCGCGCTGTATCAACGTCACAGACGTCAGACAGAGAAATAAAGTCACCGAAAGAAGACATACGGTCTGCGCCACGCGCTCTTGCATAAGCACATGCAAGTGGAGAGAGCTCTCCAAGATCATCTACCCAGTAAATCTTCGCCAGTGTCTCTGACAGTGGAAGACCAACAGCTGCTCCGGCTGGTGATACATGCTTGAATGAAGTTGCGGCCGGAAGTCCTGTTGCTTTCTTCAGTTCTGATACCAACTGCCATCCATTGAACGCATCCAGAAAGTTAATATATCCTGGACGTCCGCTGAGCACCTTGATTGGAAGCTCTCTGTCGTCGTTCATGTAAATTCTTGAAGGTTTCTGGTTCGGGTTACATCCGTATTTCAATTCTAATTCTTTCATCTGTCTTTACGCTCCTTATTTGTTCTTATTCACGATCTTTGTCTCATAGTTACCTGTCTCGATATCAATGTAACGGACAAATAATGACACTTTATTTTCCTCATTCAGGCTGTTCCACAGAAGGTCTGCAAACTCTTCCATGTTGTCCAGCACCTCTACCAGCTTCGGTTCTCCCTCAAAGCTTGGAAGCGGGTTGCCATCATGCATATAAGTGTGAATAAAATGAGCTTCACCGGCTGCCGGATTCTCGTATGCAAAAGTATATCTGTTGCAACTGTCCGGGTTTCCGTTATTGCTCTTCAGGATTGACATTGCATAATTGAAATTGCCATTCTCAATATGCATCACACCAGAAATACGTGGTGTGTAGTTCGGACCATCCGGCTCGAATTCTCTAGAACGAAGAGACTGCTCAAAAGTAAGCTGCTTATCCATTCCTTCATAAATCGTATCTGTCTGATCTCCGTTTGTTACGATCGTCTTATTCCCCAATACTCTGACCGGTGCGTAAATAATCAGACTTGGGTCTGTAAGCTTCGATGGATCAAATGCCTGTGTACGGATTCCCTCTCCGTCCTCTACAAACACACGGTTTCTACTGTTCTCACTGCGTCCCATAATAAAATAGGCAGTGACAGCCTTCTTTCCATCCGGGCTTTTACCAATAATAATTCCTCTTCCTGGATAAGAGTTACTCTTAAGTTCCTGCTCAATCGACAGCATCTTCATTGTTGTTCTCCTTTCGGTACGTTCGCTTTCTTGACAATCTACTAGAAAAAAACGAAAAACTTCTCCTAAAATAATAGATTCAGGAGAAGTATATCATGCACATGCTTTTTTCGCAAGTCCAGGCCCGGCAGCTATTGAATGAAAAATCCTGATTTTCCGTAGCTTCGGACCTCTTTCTATTAAATTCTAGTAACTATTCACTCTTTTTGATCAGTTCTGTCATCTCGCCTGCCGGAATTCCAAGAACATAATTCATTTCACTCGAAAGAGCATGTTCCAGAAGCAGCTGATATTTCTTATCCATGCTTGTCATGCTGCCTCTTCGTTTTGTTCGGCTATACAATGTCTTCAGCACTTTGACCCAGTTTTCAGGACAGAAGCTTGAGATACAATCCTTGTATTCCTGTTCTCTGTACTTTTCATTCTTTACATTCAGTATACCAACCTCTGTAAGATTATCCAACAGTTCCTTCGCCTTCTGCTCACTCACCGGACGACGGATGTTCTTCTCATCATCAATCGGAACATACGCCTTATCTCTCTGATTGTCTATGGATTGTAATGTATAATAATCTTTCTTGCCATCCACAAATGAAAAATCCAGTTTTCCTACTTCTTCTACCTTGTACACTCCTCTGCACTTATATACAACTGCGTCTCCTCTGCTGAGCATTTTCAAAACCTCCTGTTCTTTTCATTTACACTGTTGTTGTCCACAATGTACTGCCCTTTTTATAACAGACTCTACGTGTGTAGTATAACATTTTTTCAGTATTATTTTAAGAGATTTTTTAAATTTTCAAACATTTTCGTGATTATTGCATAATTCACATGCAGCTCTATTTGTGCAATTTTTAGAATACTTTTGTTGTCCACTGGCTCATATCCCACACTTCATCAACCACATCCTGATAAAATTCAGGTTCGTGGCAGATCAGAAGGATACTTCCCTTGTACTCCTGTAATGCCTGCTTGAGAGAGTCCTTTGCATCCACATCAAGATGATTCGTCGGCTCGTCAAGGAGAAGGAAATTCGTATCTCTGTTTAACAACTTACAGAGACGCACCTTTGCCTGCTCTCCACCGCTGAGTACACGCACCTGACTTTCGATATGCTTCGTTGTAAGTCCGCATTTTGCAAGCGCGGAACGCACCTGATACTGTGTATAAGAAGGAAATTCCTGCCACAGTTCCTCAATACAACTATTACGATTTTCTCCTTTTACTTCCTGCTCAAAATAACCAAGTTCAAGGTTATCACCAAGTTCAACACTTCCTGATAAAGAAGGAATCAATCCAAGAATACTCTTTAGCAATGTGGTTTTTCCAATTCCATTTGTTCCAACAAGTGCGATTTTCTGTCCACGTTCCATAGAGAAATTCAACGGTTTAGATAATGGTTCATCATATCCTGTCACAAGATCCTTCGTCTCAAAAAGCATCTTACCAGGAATTCTTCCATATTTGAAATGGAATTCCGGCTTTGGTCTTTCTGCCGCAAGCTCGATCACATCCATCTTATCCAGCTTTTTCTGACGGGACATCGCCATATTTCTTGTAGACACACGAGCTTTATTTCTTGCAACGAAATCCTTCAGCTCGCTGATTTCCTGCTGCTGACGACGGTAAGCCGCTTCCAACTGTGCTTTCTTCACTGCATAAACTTCCTGAAAATGATCATAATCGCCCACATAACGGTTCAATTCCTGATTTTCCATATGATAAATAATATTCACGACTTCATTTAAGAACGGAATATCATGTGAAATAAGGATAAATGCATTCTCGTAGTCCAGAAGATAACGCTTCAGCCATGCAATATGCTCCTCATCCAGATAGTTTGTCGGCTCGTCAAGAAGCAGGATATCCGGTTTCTCAAGAAGAAGTTTTGCAAGAAGAACTTTTGTTCTCTGTCCACCACTTAAGTCTGTCACATCTCTGTCCAATCCAAGATCAAGTATCCAAGTGCACGCGCAACCTCTTCTACCTTCGCATCAATCGTATAAAAATCATGCAGTGTCAGTTCATCCTGGATCGTACCAAGTTCTTCCATCAACGCATTCATTTCTTCCTCATCTGCTGTTCCAAGCATATCACAGATTTCATTCATTCTCTGCTCCTTCTGAAGGAGTGGATCAAATGCAGATTTCAAAGCCTGACGGATCGTCATTCCTTTCTCAAGAACTGCATGCTGATCCAGATAACCTGCATGCACATTCTTTGACCACTCAACCTTCCCTTCATCCGGTAACATTTTCCCTGTAACAATACTCATAAAAGTGGATTTTCCTTCTCCGTTGGCCCCGACAAGACCAATGTGCTCTCCTTTCAAAAGTCGGAATGACACATCATTGAAGATTGCACGGTCTCCAAATCCATGTGTCAGGTGTTCTACATTTAATATGCTCATATCGCTCTCCAATCGTATTCTTGTTTCTTCTCTTGATTTTGTATTTTACTTCTTATTCCTGATGACTCTCCAGCCATTTCACCGCACACTGTGCCAGACATGCCACACCGATCGGGCAGACATCTTCATTAAACTGTACCTTCGGATTGTGTGCCGGATAAGTTCCCCGCTCATCCGTATAACCTGCTGAGAGATACATAAATGTACTCGGAACTTTCTCTGCGATCACTGCAAAATCTTCCGATGCACTTGCACTCACATCCGGAACCGGAGTAAGGCCCGGAATATCCATCTCTTTCATATATCCAATCATTTCGTCCGTCAATGCCGGATTGCAGATCAGCGGCGGGACTTCAGAGATCATCTCGATTTCTACACTGCCATTATACACAGCTGCAGTCTTCTCTGCCACTTCTTTCATTCGACGAACAAGAAGTTCGCGCTCTTTTGTATTATTTGTACGAATTGTTCCTGAAGAACTGCTGTCTCTGGGATAATATTTGCCGCCTCGCCGGCCTTAAACTGTCCAATTGTCAGAACGCATGCGTGCGCCGGATCAGTCTCTCTTGCAATCAACTCCTGCAATGCAAGATGAATGTGTACTCCGATATTAATCGGATCCACACCCGCATGAGGATAGGCTCCGTGAGAACCTTTCCCTTTGACCGTGATTTTAAATCCATCAACAGAATACATCATTGTGCCTTTATCATTATACATAAAAAGTCCGACCGGCATCTTTCCCGGAGATACATGATACGCAAGTGCTGCATCTACCTTCGGATTTTCAAGAATCCCATGCTCAATCATATTCTTACTTCCCTGAAATGTCTCTTCCGCCGGCTGGAACATGAATTTCACAGTTCCTTTCAACTTGCTCTCCTGTTCTTTTAAGATTCTTGCCGCACTCAAAAGCATTGCCGCATGAAAATCATGTCCACAAGTATGTGCTGTTTTTCCTGTTGGACAAGCAAATGCTTCACCACTTTCCTCCGGCATCGGAAGTCCATCCATATCTGCACGCAGGAGAAGAACCCTACCGCCATTTCCAAGCGTTGCCGTAACTCCCTCTCCGCATTCAACCGGATCCAGACCATACTCTTTCAACTTATCCATCACATAAGCTTTCGTCTTCGAAAGCTCAAGTCCTGTCTCTGCATTCTGATGAATGTATCTTCTGTCTGCTACTGTTTCGTCTTTTAATTCAAGTGCTCTCTTGTAGAAATCCATCGTGATTGCCTCCTTTTCGTCACCAAATTTCTATCTGCCTATTTTTTGTATAGAATTACCTTCTTTTATCTTCACCGGAAATCGGTACGAATAATTCTTTTCCTGCCACTTTTCATCTTCCATCATTCTAAGAAGATTCTTTGCTGTAATACGTCCAAGCTGATATTTCGGATGAATTGCAGAAACCAGCTGAGCCCCCCCGTTGTTTGCATCTAAAAGCTCCGCATCATCAAATGATACCAGCGAAACATCCTCTGGCACATGTAATCCCCCCTCTCCTCCAAGAAATCCATGTAATAATTCGCAACTTCATCATTATATACAATCATTGCCGTACAGTCTTTCGTACGTCTATACATTCGGAGTAAACCTTTTTTGCTCAGCTTTTCTTCCATATCTTTTGTTGAATACCAACGAATATAATCATCATCAAATTTTACTCCATAATCTGATAAACACTGAATAAAGCCTTTATATCTCTCAATCCCCTGCATATCATCATATTTAAAAATCCCGCCTATCCTGCGATGTCCATTTTCAATTAAAAGTTTTGTCAATTCGTACGAACACTTCTTATCTGACATTTCCACACTGTCAAACACCATATTTTCATAATGATTATGAATAAAAAGTGTCGGAATATTCCTTCTTTTAATTTCTTTATAAAGTCGGATATTGGGATTCGGAAATGCAGATCTTGAGCCTTCTATGATCAAACCACTGACATCCCCCCCTTTCAGAATCCCTTCCAAATAGATAGCTTCATCATTCAATCGATTCTTTGTCACAGCCACCTCTATAGCATATCCTTTTTCCGTAAGACAAGATTCAATCCCATCATATACTCTTGGAAAAAGATAATCCGAATAATAACTCAAAAGAAGTCCGACCTGCGGTCGTTCTTCATTTACCTTACTGCAGTCATAAGACACATAGGTTCCGCTTCCTCTTACACGAGTTACCAGCCCCCCCTCTTCCTCTAGTTTCTGCAGTGCAGTTCTTACAGTCTGTCTAGAATACCCAAATTTCTTTTGAAGACTTGGTTCTGACGGAAATTTATCCATATTTTTTATCACACCACTGGTGATAAGTGTATGAGCCCAATTATATAATTTTTGATATTTCAAACATTCTTGATCCATGTTACTCATAACTTCTGCCTTTCCCATAAAATAAAGACCAGACTCTCTAACCGCGCTTTATGGTAAAGATTCTGATCTTTATATTATACTTCCGGGGGGGAAGTGCTTCTGACAAGAGCATTCCCCGATCACGTATAGTTTATTCTATATTATTTGATTACCTGAATAGATTCACGATCCGCAAATACTGCAACGAAAATCAAGAATACGATTCCCTGAATCAACTGCATCATCTGTGTTGAGAATCCCATCATTGTCAGTCCACTATTCAGTACAACATACAGTAATGATCCAACAATAATATTTTCAAAACGAACCTTTGCACCACCGGAAATAGGCATTCCGCCTAATACCAACGCGATAAGAATCTGTGTTTCGAGCTGATTACCTCCTGAAGAAGTAACTGATCCAACTTTGATTACATTGATAAATGCAGCAAATCCCGTAATTGCTCCTGCAAGTACATAGATAAGGAATTTCATCTTATCTGTACGGATACCTGAAAACATCGCTGCTTTCTCTCCTGCTCCGATTGCTTTCAGATAAGTTCCAAATTTCGTATAACGAAATGCAACAAATCCAATAAGAAGGATCACTACTGTACAAGCAATCTTAAGCTCTGTACTATCGTAGTTGATCAGTTTTGCAGAACCCGCAACCGGCGCATTTGTTGTAAGGTATTTGATAAATCCACGGAACAAGAACATTGTACAGATTGTTACAATAAATGATTTGATCTTACGAAATACATAAAAGTAACCGTTCAATGCTCCGATTGCAGCACCGCTTACAATACCTCCGATAATTGCAAGCGGAATGCTCTTCTGTGAAAGCATACATACAACAATAGAAGAAATACCGAGAATGGATCCCTGGGAGAAATCAAGGCCTCCCATTGTCATAATGAAGAAAACTCCCATTGCTGCAATCATTGTTACATATATTTGTGAAAATACCAGCGACAGATTTCCCATCATTCTGAAATCTGTCAAAACGTTAAATAACAGGAAAATAACAACCAATCCAACGATCGGTAAGAGCGAACGGATCAAAGACATTTTTGATGCTTTTTTCAGCTGCTGCTCTTTATCATTTGTTTTTACACTCACTTGACTTCCCATAGTTGCCTCCTTATACCATCATAGAAATAAGACTGTTTTCATTCAGATCCTTATTTCTATCAAGCTGACCACTGACTTTTCCATCTTTCATGATTATAATGCGGTCACACATACCGATCAGCTCCATCAGCTCTTCTGAAATCATAATGATAGATTTTCCATTCTTTCTCATTTGATTCATCAGCTGGTAGATATCCTGTTTTACCTTGATATCAATACCACGAGTCGGACTGTCCAAAACAACGATATCAGAATCTTTACCGATCCATCTTGCAAGAACAACCTTCTGCTTATTACCGCCTGAAAGATTTGATACAAACTGGTTTACATCCACCATTTTTACAGACATCTGTTTTGCATACTTATCTGCAAACTCTTTTCGTTTTTTATCTCTTAAAATATGTGATTTTCCTGCCAGCTCATCCAGTGACGGAAGGCAAATGTTATCTCCGATACTCTGGTTAAGGACAACCGATTCATTATCACGATCCTTAGATGTATATGCAATACTGTTTTTAATCGCAGTAGGAATGCTGTTGATCTGAGTTCCGTCTGCCAGTGTCACCGCACCTTCACGATCATAAGATGCTCCAAAAACAGCTTTTCCGATTTCATGCATACCTGATTCGGAAAGTCCTCCAAATCCAAGAATCTCTCCCTTATGAAGATCAAAGGATACATTTTCAATCAATCCTGGAACTGTAACATTTTTCACTGATAACACGACTTCATCAGATACTTTTTCGCCATAATCAGAACGATAATAATCACCTGTCACTTCACGTCCTACCATCAGCTTTTTCAAGTCTTCTTCTGTCACATCTTTACTCTTAACTGTATCAATGTAAACACCATCTCGAAGAATTGTAATTGTATCAGACTTATCCAGGATTTCCGGAAGGTCATGGGAAATAAAAATAACTGTATTTCCACTCTTTCTGATTCTTTCCATATGTTTGTAAAGCTCTTCACGTCCTTCCTGTGAAAGCGCTGTTGTTGTCTCATCGATCACAACAACCTTTGGATCAAAATAAGTAGCTTTT
Organism: Mediterraneibacter faecis JCM 15917; assembly: GCA_001312505.1. Lineage (GTDB taxonomy): Bacteria > Bacillota > Clostridia > Lachnospirales > Lachnospiraceae > Mediterraneibacter > Mediterraneibacter faecis. The sequence goes on along the minus strand of BBDW01000010.1, from coordinate 113,396 downwards.
ACAATCTCAACCAATTTACGATCCTCGAAATTGTAGTTATCGATCATATCTGCTGCTTTGATTCTGTCAAAGCCATATTTTTTCAAAAGCTCTGTTGCTTTTTTGTTCATTGCATTTGTATTTTTAATTCCGAAATGTACGAACTGATCTTCATGTCCAAGGAAAATATTCTCTGCAACAGTAAGTCCTGACAGAGTTCCAAGTTCCTGCACAATAATGGATACTCCTTCGTTGTTTGCTTCTACCTGGTTCTTTGGATGAATCTCTTTTCCGTCCAGAATAAATGTTCCGCTTCCGATACTGTAAATACCTGTTAGCATATTTGTCAGAGTTGACTTACCGGAACCATTTTCTCCGATCAGCGCATGAACCTCTCCTTTATTCACATTGAAGGATACATTCTGAACTGCTTTTGTAATACCGAAGTTTTTACAAAGATTTTTTACCTGTAATCTTACTTCACTCATTGCTGTCTCCCTCCTTCATTACTTGACGATTTCGCCCTTAGTAGCCTTTGTTGTCACTGTAATGATTATAAGCAGTGCAAGTCCTGTGATAACATCCTGGATTGCAGTCGGTGCTCCAAGTGCAATGAAACCAAAGAAAATGATGTTGATTACGAACTCACCGATAATGATTGCCGGAAGCGGCATTCCGTATTTCTTAAATGCCAGACCAAAGAAACATCCCATAGTCGGAATAAAGTTTCGGCTCATGGACGCCATTCCTGTAACAGCTACCATAGAGGAACCATAACTGATTGTTAAAATCGCCATAACTCCCAGAAAAGCACCACTCAAAATAAATGCAAGTACTTTATATTTATTTACATTAATACCCATGTTCTTTGCAACGAACTCGTCACTTCCGATTGCGTAGGTATAAGTTCCGATTTTAGTATAATTCAAAAAAATGTAAGCTACTGCGCAAGCCACTAATGCAAGAATGATATCTCCAGGCATCTGACCAAATGCACGAAGATTTGATGGAAGTGTCTGCTCAACACCACCTGCAATATAGTTTGCAACCGACTCATAAATAAGAGCCAGACCTGTTGTTACGATCATCGACGGAATACGAAGCTTTACATAGAATAATCCGTTTAATGTTCCTACGATCGCACCTGTAATAATACATCCTGCGATAAGTCCAAAATAACCCAGGTTAAATCTGGTTGCAAATACGCATCCAACGATTGCTGAAAGCATGATATTTGCACCAATTGAGAAATCGAACATTCCCATTACCATTACAAAGTAAAAACCAACTGCACCCACGGTAGCGATCAGGCTGGCCTGAAAGTAATTGAGCATATTGGAAAAAGAACCGAAGTTATGTGGTGTTAAAATTTTAAAGATCGCCCAGGAAAGTATGACCAGACCTATTAAGATCACATATCCCATCGCTTTCCCTGATATTTTTTTAGTAGTGCCCATATTATCTACCTCTTTATAATTATCATTTCTGATTTAGAAAGGGTGGCATCGCCTTTGCGACATCACCCTTTACAAGTTAATCGTCGTTATTATTATCTGTCTTATTTTCCAGCACGTTCTGCTGCATCTTCAATAGATACCTTAGCAGCTGTTGCTTTTAAGTCGTCAAGACTAAGTTTTGACATTTCAACCAATTCTTCATCTGTATATGGAAGCTGATCTACAAAATATTCTTCATATGCTTTGTAGTCTTCCGGTGATGATACATACAGATATGGGAATGGAACATCTTCGAATTTTCCACCAAAGTCTGCATAGTCACCCTTGATTGCGTTGTAAACCATCATGAAAGAAATCAGAGGATCACAGAAGTGTCCACCGGATTCACCTGCCATTGAACCGTTTTCAAGTCTTTCTCCAAGATCTGGAAGGAAGTCTGTTGAAACAATATCAATGCTGTCTGTTTTTCCTGCACGTTCTACTGCTGCGATTGCTCCCTGAAGTGGGTCTCCGCCGCCACCTGCCGGAATCAGTGCGTCAAGGTTCGGATCTGCTGCCATTAAGGCTTCTGCTGCTTTTGATCCACCTTCTGATGTAGTACCTGCATACTGTGGTTCTGAAAGGTTTGCTTTGTCATCTGGATGTTCTTTGTTCCATTTTTCAACGCCTGCTTTGTAACCTTCCCATCTTCCAAGCCATGTAGCATCTCCCTGCTCCCAGCCGATCAGACCGATGTTACGATCTCCTTTTTCAAGAAGAATATTCACAAGCTCTTCACCATTTGCTGGCTCATCTTCATGTACTGCTCCGATGTAGTACTCTGAATCCTTTGCTGCCTGATAGATGTCCGGGCTGTTTTCTTCACTGATTACACGGAAGAACTGTGACAGATAAACTTTGTTATCGTTACATGTTTTGATTGCAGATGTCATCTCTGTATCAGATGAGTTACAGATGATGATTCCCTGACATCCTGCTGCTGCAAGTGTTTCTACAGAAGCTGTAACTTTCTCTGAAACATGTCCCTGGTCCACATACTGTAATTTTACGTCCAATGCCTTTGCTGCTTCGTCCAGCATCTTTTTACACTGTGATCCAAGTACATCTGTTGATGACCAGATAGAAACTCCGATTTTAATCTGATCTGATTTGGAAGTACCCTTGTCTGAGGATTCGCTGCTTCCGCATGCAGCAAGTCCGACTACCATTGTAGCTGCCATTGTGACTGCTAACGCTTTTTTGAAAACTTTTCTCATATTTTTCTCCTCCATCTAAGTTTTTCTTGATGGTTTGATTATATTATCTGCCCCTTTTTCTTTCAATAAAATACAAGAAAGTTTTCTTTTAAAGTTGTACCATTTTTTAACATTTTTACTAGTTGTATTGTTCATTTTTGTATTCTTTTATACATTTTTCCTTTATCTTCACACATTTTTCACATGTTTGTCATTGTTTTTGTGCGTTATGTGTAATTTTTAGATTAGTCGATAGTACAACTTCGTTTTCCTCAATACTTGTATTGTTATCTTATTAACAAACATCTGAATCTGCTTGATATTTTCTATGCTTCCTGCACAGATTTTGTTTACAAAAAGCTCAAAAAAGAGGAAGAAACTGTAGATAAGTTCTTCCTCAAAAAAAACAATTTATTTTTTATCTTAATTCAGCCGAAACACTGAACAATCGCTATTCTTTGCTTCTATCTGACTAATAACAAAATCCGGATCATTTTTATCGTAACAAACCTTGTCTCCTTCATTGATATTGTTTTTATAAAGTAGGTCATCCTCTACTTTCACTCTCAATTCTTCTCCAGATGAATCTATAAGTGTAACCACTGCCATGACTGGACTTCCTTCAGCTCGTTCTTCGCAACCAAAATCTAAATCTTCATCGATTCTCTTTACTGTATAAATCATGATAATTTATCCTTTACTTTTCTTATTTCCACGTTTTCCAAATATCCGGCTGATAACCAAGTGTGGATTGCTTTCCATTTCTGACAACCGGAGTTTTTATTACCTGCGGATTTTCGAGCACCTTTTCCAGCTTATCTTCATCTGCAATATACTTAATGAGAGCAAGAAGATCTTTGTCTTTTCCTTCCCAGTTGATCATATTTTCTAATCCACCATTCACCTGGGCAACTGAATTGAATTCACCCTTACTCATACCTTTTTCTTTCATATCAATGAACTGGAATTTGATTCCACGTTCTTTGAAAAACCGCTCTGCTTTCTTGGTGTTATTGCATTTCTTAGTTCCAAAAATCTGTATGTTCATTTCATTTTCCTCGTATCTTTATATTGTCAATATTTGTTTATTATTACACTTCCTTATAATACAAACAAATATTCTGATATGTCCCATCTTTCATACGGAATCCATTCGGTACAGTTCCAATCTGCACAAATCCTAATCTCTCGTACAAATGACGTGCGTGAACATTATTTTCTACCACTGCATTGAACTGTAAAATCTTAAAGTCATGCAACTTTGCCTGTACAAGGCAGTCACTTACAAGTTTCTCACCGATATGTTGTCCTCTGTAAGTTGAATCCACTGCATAACTTGCATTTGCAAGGTGGTCACAGCGGCCAATGTTATTCGGATGCAAAATGTAAAGTCCTACAATTTTCCCATCGTTATCTGCAACGCCACAATAAGTCTGTGATGCAAAGAATTCTTCCCCTGTCTTATCATCCAGGAACTCTTCCTGTGGAAATGCTTCACCATCTTCTACTACTTCATTCCAGATGTGAACCATCTCGGAAATATCTTTTTCTGTATATTTTCTAATTATCATAATGTCATTTTCCTCTTCTGGCCTAACTTTATTGTACTGTTGAATTTTTACTTTTCCTATATTCTGTTGGAGTCATTTTATAACTCTTTTTAAATGCTCTACAAAAATAATCTACATTATGAAACCCTGTTTCGTAAGAAATCGTATTGATTTTTTTCTCTGTATTTTTAATCAACAATGCTGCCTTCTTCAGCCGGTAACCAATCAAATACTTAATCGGAGTGATATGTAAAAATCTATTAAAAAGATTCAACACCGTACTTTTACTAATATTAGCATAACAGGCAATTTCCTCCAAAGAAATATCTTCTGCATAATTTTGGTGCAAAAACTGCATCATAAGCTGCAAGCGTGCCTGAACTGAACCGGAATCGTCCACTTGCTCTTCCATACACGTTTTGTCAATATTTTCATAAATGATCAGCCATAATTTCTGCATAAGAACTGATGTAAACAGCTCACCATCACCTTCTCTATCCTGTGCGGAAAATATTTGCTTCATAATTTCTAATGCCTCTCCTTGCCATAAATTCTCCCCGTTTAAAATCAAGTATGACAACGATGATGAAACAATCGGTTGAATATATTTTTGATAGATCAAACTATTTTCCGGCGCAAGAAAGGACGGCATACAAAGGAAATTGGGGGGGATGACAGTTTCATCACTGGAATAAAATTTGTGCAAAATCTTTGAATTTATAAAAATACCATTCCCCCTCTGATAGTGAAAACATCGATTCACCAACACATACCGTCATGTTTCCGGATTCGACATATACAAATTCCCATTCTGTATGCCAATGCCAGTCAATGCAATGAAAATCAAATTGAGATAACTTTTCAAAATAGCATTTAAACGGATAACTGTCCGTCCCATGTTTTGCTGATTCCATTAAATTCTCATCTGTTACAATTTTATTTTGTGCCATATCTTTCCTCACAACAACCTTTTTATTGGATTTACGATATAATACAATATTTATGCAATATAAGTCAATGTTTTTTCTTGTTATCTAATATATAATACGGTATAAAAAGAACAAAGGAGTTTTCTGTTATGCCAGATTATCAAAAAACAAAAGTGGCATGTTATCTGGGATTCGTCACTCAGGCGATATCCGCAAATTTCGCACCACTATTATTTTTAAAATTTCACAATGATTATGATATTTCATTGGGTAACATTGCTTTAATATCTACATTCTTTTTCTTCACACAGCTTTTAGTCGACTTATTTTGTGCGAAGTTTGTAGATCGAATCGGTTATCGTGTATGTATCGTAACTTCTGAAATATGCGCTGCTGCCGGATTAGTTGGACTTGCATTTCTTCCTGATCTGTTACCGAATCCTTTTACCGGAATTATTGTAAGTGTAATTATCTATGCTGTGGGGGGGAGTGGATTGATCGAAGTTCTCTGCAGTCCTATCATCGAAGCATGCCCGTTTAAAAATAAAGAAGCAACTATGAGCCTGCTTCACTCCTTTTACTGTTGGGGGGGTGCGGCAGCCACCATACTGATTTCGAGCTTATTTTTCTTCCTGTTCGGGATGAATAGTTGGAAATGGCTGGCAGTCATGTGGGCACTTATTCCGGCGATTAATATATATAATTTCGCAACTTGTCCGATAGAACATTTAGTAAGTGACGGAAATGGAATGGGCGTCAGACAGTTATTCCGAACTCCTGTTGTCTGGCTGGCAATCTGCCTGATGATTTGTTCAGGAGCATCTGAATTGGCTATGGCACAATGGGCATCAGCCTATGCCGAAGCTGCACTGGGACTTTCTAAAACTTTTGGGGATTTGATTGGACCTTGCATGTTTGCAATTACAATGGGAATAAGTCGCCTGATTTTTGGAAAATATGGTGAAAAAATGGATTTGATGAAGTTTATGACAGGTTCCGGAATCCTTTGTGTGATCTGTTATCTTTTAACCACCTTATCATCGAATCCGGTAATCGGGTTAACCGGTTGTATTGTATGTGGTTTTTCGGTTGGAATCATGTGGCCTGGAACGATCAGTATTACATCCAAAAGAGTGCCGGCCGGTGGAACCGCAATGTTTGCATTGCTCGCCATGGCCGGCGATTTGGGAGGCAGCATTGGACCTGGTATTGTAGGTTATGTTACCCAGAATTCTGATAATAATATCCGTGTTGGAATGGGGGGGATAGGTCTTATCTTTCCACTTGTTCTCTTGATCATGTTATTTATTCTTTGCAAGGGGGGGAAGAAGACGCAGGAATCGCTTCATACAGTTTAATTTCAGTTGAAGTTGAATTTCTTATCCTAACCTCAATCGATTCTTTCTCTACATAATTTATACTCTCTAGATGGAACGCATCACCTTGCACTCGTATGGTCTCAACGTTCCATCTACTTTTCCATCAGAGTAATTTCCAAGCAACAATTCATATGAATCCCACTCACTCTGCCATACAACTTTATTTTCTTCCTCACATAAATTGCACAGCACAACAAGTTTTGTTCCTTCTAATTCTCTTACATAGCCGATCACGCCTTCGCTTTCTTCATCTAAAAACTGAATGGTTCCATTTGCAATAACCGGCAGTTTTTTCTTAACTGAATCAATTTTTTATAGAAATTCAGGATAGTATCTAGCCTCTTTCTGTATTTTCTTTCACGCTTCGCGCTCTTCATCAGACTTGAAGTTATCTTACTTCGCTTTGAACTCTATCCACTCATTATCTATAAGGACAACTACACTGTCATCCTCAATAACTGCATAAGGTGTTCCTAAATCTCTGTTGAAATTGGCTTCGCCATCTTTTTGAGGTATGCCGTTTTCTGCATAAGAAGTAGTATATTGAATAACACTCTCGTCCACTTCAACAGGAACAGCATGATCAGTGGAATAGTAGTTAGTACCATTTACCATTATAGTTGCAGGGTAGTCACCACTACCTGATTTTCCACACCTTGCCAAAGTAAGAATACAAACTAATGTCAAAACTGATGCAATTAACTTTTTCATACAATCGCCTCGCTATTCACTTTTACTATTTCCGTAATAATATTGCCAATAAAACAATTAGAACTAATATAATTATCAAAAAATAAACCTTATTTGACCGTGAAATCCTAATCCGATCCACTGCAATACTATTATTAACGCAAAAACTAATAACGCCCAGTAATTTCTTTTCATGCAAATCCCTCCCTTAATATCGTAACGGCTTGCCTTGGAAATCAAAAACGCATCTTGGGATCTCTTAATTCCTCGTCTGAGCACATCTTTCTCCTCTATATCAAGTGCATCTGCAAGCATCCTTGACTGAATATCAACTGTTTTCTTAAGCGCCTGAAGACGCTTTTCATTGATTGCATAGCCTTGCAAAATAAACTGTTTAAGGACATTATTTGCCCATTTTCTGAAAGCTATACCTCTTTTAGAATTAACTCGATATCCGACAGACAAAATCATATCCAAATTATAAATTTTGGGTTTTCGTCCCCCCTGTACTTCTGTCGGAAAAACCGACAGAAGTCTCATCCAGTTCTCCTGAAGCAAGAATATTTGAAATATGTTCGCTTACTGTAGCGTGCTTAACATCAAACAACACTTCCATTTGTTTTTGCGTCAGCCAAACTGTCTCCTGCTCAGGATTGATTTGAACTTCTATATTAACATCACCATCTGTAAATAATACAATTTCATTCTTCATCCTTCAGTTCCCCTCCACGAATATTTCCCAATAACACATCTCATGTGAAACTTCCAGTTTACACATCCAATCATTTTCTTCATTCTATCACAGCATCATATTATTCCGCCATCAATTTTTCAACCCAGGTACCCTTGACAATAATAAACTGGTCTGCGCCTTTCCACCCATGCTTCACCGGTAAATCTATTCTCATAGTTGCTGTGATTTTTGCTGCATACTTGCTACATATCCACCAATTTTCATCACGTTTCTAGACGTCTCACTGAATCAAAAGGTAAAGAAAAACCCCAGAACCGAAGTTCTGGGGGGTTTTGGATCTCTTTGAATTGTATTTCTCTTGCGAGATAATTATCTCTTTGAGAACTGTGGTGCTCTACGAGCTGCTTTGAGACCTGGTTTCTTACGCTCTTTCATACGTGGGTCACGAGTCAGGTAACCTGCTGACTTGAGAACCGGTCTGTAATCTGCGTCTGCCTCAAGGAGTGCTCTAGCGATTCCGTGACGGATAGCTCCAGCCTGTCCTGTGTATCCACCACCACATACATTAACGATTACGTCGAACTTGTCAGCTGTCTCTGTAGCCACGAGCGGCTGGCGAACAACAACCTTCAGAGTTTCAAGTCCAAGATACTCGTCGATATCTCTTTTATTGATTGTGATCTTTCCTGTTCCAGGTACAAGATATACTCTTGCGATAGATTTTTTTCTTCTTCCTGTTCCGTAATATTTTGCGTTAGCCACTGTTATTTCCTCCTTCTACCTAAATGTAAGAACTTCCGGCTTCTGAGCCTGATTTGCATGCTCTGGTCCAGCGTATACATGAAGTTTCTTGATCATATCTCTTCCCATAGGTCCCTTCGGGAGCATTCCTTTAACAGCAAGCTCGATAACCTTCTCTGGCTTCTTAGCAAGAAGCTCAGCAAGTGTAGTCTCTCTCATTCCTCCAACGTAGTCAGAGTGATTGTAGTAAATCTTCTGCTGTAATTTCTTTCCTGTTACTTTAACTTTCTCAGCGTTAACAACGATTACATAATCTCCTGTATCGATGTGCGGTGTATATTCCGGTTTGTTCTTTCCTCTAAGTACTTTTGCGATCTCAGATGCAAGACGTCCAAGTGTAGCGCCTTCAGCGTCAACCACATACCATTTTCTTTCAATCTTATCAGGGTTTGCCATATAAGTTTTCATGGATGTTCCTCCTATAAATAATCATTAATTACTATTGCTTATTTATTTGAAATCAGCATACTCCGGGGCTTTGGTGCATACTGTTTCTCCTTATGTCATACCTTGCTATTATATGTTGATTTGTGTTCTGTGTCAAGTGTTTTTTACATAAAATCGCATTTTTCTTTCAGTTCTCAACAGCAAAGCAAAACTTTTTTATTCTTTTACAAAATCCTCTCTATTTCGTACCTAAAAAGTGCCAAGTCATATATTTTTTCCTATGACTCAGCACTTTTTTCACATTCCCCCCCCAACCAATGGTTATTGCTCCTTGGAACAATCAAAACCTTCGATTTTCTTATTTTTCTTCTTTTGCCTGCTCCAATTCTTCAAGAATCTGAGCTGTAAGACCTTTTCTATCTGTTTTGAAGTGGAAATAAGGTCTTTCGGTAATTTCTCTGATCTCTACCGGATACTCATGTTCTTCCAGTGTATCTTTCAGCAGTTCTGCTACTTCCTCAAGTGTCTTTGTTCCATCAAGAATCACAAACAGATATGGACGATAATATCCTTCATGCTCCTGATCCGGAACAAGACAGAAGAAACCATCTTTTACACCAGGAGTTCTAACTGTTTTTGTCTCCATTCTCATTACATGAAGCGGTTTGTCTCCGTAAGCTTTGATTTCACCACGTCCAAGGATATGCACAATTCCCTGCTCTGTGATATAAGCTTCATCTCCTGTATGTAACCATGTGTTCCATCTGAATGTTCAATAAGAGTCTGCTCCGTCAGTTCTTCACCTCTCCAGCCTGAGTAATGAAGCATCATAGACGGACCTGTCATACAAAGCTCTCCTGATTCTCCGTAATTTAATTCATTCAGATCTTTGTCAAATACACCAAGTACAGTTGCTGTCATCGGCATACCCACACATCCATCCTCTAATGGGAACATTGGGTTCGGCAATGTGAAGTTTGAGCATCCCTCGCTCTGTCCATAACCTGCACTTAATTTTGCCTGAACGTTGTGTTTATGGAAGAACTCTTCTACCTCTGCATACTTACGGTCATTCATGGCCTCAGCACCTGCACCGATTGTTCTCAGATGAGACATATCGTAATCTTCCGGAATTCTATCGCTGGCCATTAACAGTTCGCAATAACGCGGAATCAGTGCCCAGAAGTTTGGTTTGCGATCCATAAATTCAATGTCAATATTCTCTAACGGACAGAATGGATCAAGTGATACCATTAATCCTGTAGAAAGTGGGAAAATTGTCATTGAAACTGTTACCGCGATCAATGCCGGTGGAAGAATTGGTGTCCACCAAACTTCCTGCACATCTGACGGCGGAATAAAGATTGACATCTGGTATGCAGTTGCTACTATATTCGCTGAAGAGTGAATTACAAGTTTAGAGATTCCTGTTGAACCACTTGTGTAAGCTCCAAACACAGCTCTCTCAGGATCTACAGACACAAGATATTCACCTTTGAAGTTTCTTCCCATCTCCATAAACTCCTGCCAGCTCATATCACCTTCTGTTGTCTCTGTCACTGCCTGATAGCGGGCAGTGATTTCTTCTAATACATAATCTTTCATCTGGCTCTTGTCTGCATATTCAAATGGTGACACTTTAATCATACGTGTCATCGGAGTTGTTGTACGGAATAACTCTTCATCTTCTTTTGAAAGATAATCCATTACAAATGCTGTATCTGTTTTACATTTACGGATTGCAAAACAAAGTTCTTCCGGTTCGTCATCACGGCAAATAATTGTTAAACCAACTTTTTCTGCTGCAAGAAGCAAAATAAAATGAGCTGGCGTACATACTAAAAAGGACGGAACTCTGTCACCTTCGTTAAGTCCGAGGGCTTTCAGTGCTCTTGCTGCAACATCTACTTCTTCCCATAACTGCTTCCATGTAATCTTATTTCCATAATACTCAAATGCGATCTTATCCTCATTCGGGTTTTTCATTTTCAGAAAAGCTTCGATTGTCATTCTTGGTATCTCGATATTTCTGAACTGTTCCGGATAAAAGTTCAGCCATGGTTTATCAATACTTGCTTTACCTGTCAATTTCTGCTCTGTAAAATTCATAATTTTATCCTCTTTTCTTTTGTTTTTCACGCTTCGTTTTGGAAATAAATACAAAATCAGTAGGTAAATTATGGTTCTTTTATTGCAATTTTATTTCCTCTGTTCTAAACTAATATCATACTATCAACTTCTTTAAAGTATTTTTAAAAGGAAGGGGGGGGACATATTACAAGTTATTCTATACTCTGTAATATAACAAAAATATGAAAGATAAAAACCGTTTCAGCATTTTGCTAGAACACCTTATGGCTACTGCTGAGCTAAAAAATAGTATTCTCGCAAAAGCTGTTCAGTATGATGACTCCTATATCAGTAAATGGATCAGCGGAAAACTGTTGCCAACTGAAAAAAATCATGAAAATACACTTCAGGCTATCAGTCACTGTATTGTTGAAGCTCTTTCGGAAGAAAGCACTACACAACTGTTACAGGAATATCAGCTACAGGATATCAAAAATCTTGAAACTGCTATTTATGACAATCTCGAATCTGAATATATGTATGTAAAAGAATTACAAAACTCAACCGGTACAGAAATAGCTCCAAAGATTTCTTATTATCCGGAGCTTACATTAGACCAATTCATTTTTAAAATGAAACATCCTTCACTTCGAAAAGTTAATTCTCTAAACGTATACGCAATTGTTGATATTTTGAATGTCGATCCTAATTACCAGCTTTTGATTGCAGAACTCAACAGTGCACACGGAGACCGGAATCTTATTCTTCCAGGTGTACATTTTTCACTCCTTATAGACCTAGAATCTGCCGCTTCAACTCCTACTTATACTGCTGGGTTTCTAATGAATGTGATGACCAATCTCGCAAATATTGATTTTAATCTTTATAGTGGTTCACAGGCACAGCGCAAACTTATTTTTGCAATCAGAGACACTTACGCAATCTCAGGAATGCTAGTGGACAGCAATCACTGTCTTGGAATCACTACAATTGAAGACAGTGATCTAACCAATGAACTATATCATAAGATTCGGCTTCTTTGCAATAAGGAAACATTGTTGATCCGTAAAACAACAATTTCAGAAATGATTCACCGATTTGAATATGAGCAGGCACTAATTTCGCAGAATCAATATTGTCTCATCGGACATCTGACAGAGCATTTTCTTCCAGAAGATTTATGCATGGAACTTCTGGATGAATACTGCCTGAATAACAATGACCTCCAAAAGCAAGACATCAAAAAACTAACTCACCTGACACAACGTATTTTGGAGACCACACCAATCCATCTGATCATTTATGCTTCAGTATTAAAAGATTTCACAGTTACTGGAGAACTTGATTTCTTTGGTGTAAGAATGTCGTTAACTATATCGCAAAGACTGCGTTGCCTTAAGAACCTGGAGCAAATGTTAAACAGACTTGATTTTATGCACGTATGCGTTCTTCCGGAAGGACTTCTTTCTGATCATCAGCATATAGCACACCCGACACTTTTCATGTCAGATTCCATGTGCTATCTTCGTTTAAAGAAACTAACTCCGGAATATAATATCTGCATTCCGAATAAGATTCTATTGCATCGTATCTTTGAAGAGTTCTTCGATGATGTTTGGAATTCTAATGTTGATAAAAATAGCCATAACACTGTCGTCTCCATGCTTCAGCATGCAATTCGTGCAATAGAAATTATGCTTGAAGTCAACTAAAAATGAACATCTATAAAGTAATCCCCTACCTGTTGCTATTTCAAATCAATCTGCAACTGGCAGGGGGGGATTATTTGTTTACTCATATGCTGTCTGATTCGGATAGTTAAATGCAATATAGCTCTTTCCGCGGTTAATTGATATTTCATTTCCTGATTCATCATAAAATGTTAATCTTGATAATTCATTATTTTCCTCTTTACTCCAATGAATCTTCTGTTTTGCACCATTCGAAATATAATATCCCATGGAGTCTTCCCAGCCATCCCAGTCAACTGCTTTATGTCCCAAATCATCTTTGACAGAGATAGTGGTCTCTAACACAAACACATTGGTAAAAGCAAGCTGGTTTCCTGTTTTTCCGTCTATCTGGGCATTTCCGTCAATTTCTTTTTTATAAGTATTGCTTGCTTCATCATAGACAAGTGTAGCGGACTGTGCGCCAAAATCAATACTCACTTTCTTACACACATCCTCTGATGGTTTCACTTGTTCATTTAATCCATTAAACTGAAATGCTGTCCCTTTCTTATCCTCTGCAAGGTCTGTTCTCTTTCCGGTATTTTGCACTACTTCTGCAAACTTTGTTCCATCAAAATATCCTGTGTGTTCCAATGCATACCCCTGATTCCGACGTTCCATATCTCGTCCAAACAGACCTCCTGCATTGTAAATTCCATCATACTGATCCAGTTTCAAAGCTTCCAGATAATCTGCGATACTGTCATCAATTCCCCCCCAATTTACATAAAACGCATCAAATCCCTGAGACAGTGCCGGGAAATAATATCTGCAGCTTCGTATCGCGCAGATCTGCGGAACAGTTGTATAATCCGCATAAAGAGCCATAAAACGTGTCTGATCACCCTCTACCGGAATTTCAAAGATAATATCTGCTTTTTCTACTCCGTACTGTGGCATTGCTGCCGGAATATTATTCACCATAACCGCCACCGGACGTTTACCAATAGCAGCATCTGTCAGATCTGCAAGACCTGTCAGCAGGTTTTGATTTTCCGGAATCTTTTCTTCTTCCGGTTCTTCCGGCACTTCTTCTACTGATTCCGGCTTTTCCACTTCTATTTTCTTAGTTGGTGGTTTTTCTGTTTTTGTCTCCTTTTTCTTAGAGCAGCCTGAAAGAGCCAGAACTATCATAGATAAAATCAGTAACAGGCCCATCCCCCCCCTTCTTTTTTTCTGCCCGCCTCGCTTCTTCTTCATACACTTTCCCTCCCTTACATTTGGAATATAACGAATATTATTAACTGAATTAATTATATCATCCCTCAGTGTCTTACACAATCAAAGAGAAACATATTATGCAAAAAGCACAGTGAATAAATCACTGTGCTTTCTGCGTATAATCTTCACAAGTTGAATCCTGTTTATAACTTATGATTCAGATCTCATTCAATTATTTTGCTTTTCCATATACATACTCCGGTGTTCCACCAACAACCTTGTTTCCGTTAGAGTCTGTATGGTATGGGAATACCCAGTAGAAGTTCCAATCTGTGCTGGATGCCTTCTTATCTGTAAATGTTGTGCCTTTTGTTGTCATACCAATGTAACCATATTTCTCGCCTGGATGGATTCCATATACAAGATATCCTTCTGCTCCGGCTGACTTCGTCCATGTAAGTTTTACTCCACCCTTTACAGATGAAGCTTTCAGGTCTGTAACAGCTGCGCATTTCTGTGCCTTACCATATACATAATGTGCTGTCAGTCCTGGATACATCTTGCCATTCTCATCTTTGCAATATGCAAATACCCAGTAATAGTTGTAATCACTTGTAATTGCTTTTACATCAACGAACGATGTCTTAGATGTCATACCGATATAGCCATACTTGTTACCGCCTCCACGGATTCCATAGATCAGGTATCCTTCTGCGTCCTTCACTTCACTCCATGTAAGTTTTACCTTACCTACTGAAGAAGATGCTTTCAGGTTTTCTACTGCTGCAAGTCTTTCTTTTTCAACTACGATTTCCTTAGTTGTCGGATTAACAACTTTCTTTCCATCTGGTGATGTTACGGACGCTGTATAAACAACTTTTCCTTCTTTTGTATAAGTTGCTTTCTCGACTGTTTCACTATCGATCTTAACTTCCGGTGTCTGAACATGTGTTGCATCATTTGCACATGTAAATGTTGCTGTTGTTGTCCACTTACCATCTTTTTCTTCCCAGTCTGACCATACCGGATCGCCGTATTTGTGACCAAGTTTTGCAATTGCTACTTCTTTTGTCTCTTTTGCAAGTACAGTATTATCATCTGTTGATGTTACTGTTGCTACATAAACATCTTTTCCTGCTTCTTCACATGTAGGTGCTTTATATGCATCTGTATCTTTTACTACAGATACGGATACATTTTTCTGAACTTCTCCACATACGGAACACTTCACTTCATCAACTGTTACTGAAGTGCCTTCTTTCTGATCTGTCTTATAACCTGTGATGTTTCCATCATCATCTTTGATTGCTGCTGCATCCCAGTTGAATTTTACATCATCGTATGCGTGCTTTCCTGCTTCACCTTTTACACTTCTGGATATTTTATATTTATATCCATCTGCAGTCTTACCTTCTGCTTTGTAAAGAGTAACTATACCATCAGTACATACACCAGTTCTTTCAACAACTTTTGTCTCAACTGTAACTTTATCCGCCAGTTTCTTCTGAATAGAATCAATGTTTGCTTTATTTGTTTCATTTGTATCAGAGGAAAGTAAACAATCAAGTTTATCTACTTTATTTGCACAAGATTCACATTTTAAAGTCTGGAATGTAACTGTTGCGTTATCTTCACTCCATTCTGCATCTTCTACAGAATAAGCATGACCTTCAGCTGCGTTCTTCTGTGCTGCATCCCAAATTGCTTTTCTCTTTTCATAAGTTGTATTTGCCTGCTCAAATTTTGATTTTACAGGTTCTGTAATACAAGCTCCACATTCTGGGCATACGTAGTTGTCAGCTTCATTTGCTGTATCGTTTGATTTTGTATAATATACCTCATGAAACTTGATGTAATGATGCTCATGAGCTGTATCTTTCTTTTCGTTTCGTGTGCCTTCTTTAATCAGTCCACAGTCAGAACAACGCTCTTCTGTAAATTCATTACGTCCACAGAACGCTGGTACAGTCACTTCTTTATAATCATGAGAAGAGCCTGCAAGTTTTTTCATATCAACTTTGTCCACAAAGTTTGCTGACCACATGAACTCGTCATTATCGTTCTTCTGGTCACCCATGATACTTGCATACTTTTTATAATTTGTGTAATTCGGATTATAGTCTGTTTCTTCAAATTCATATCCGTAACTATTATGATCAGTCATGCTTGTTTTTCCGGAAATGAATGCAAAGTTTGTAGCAATGGATACAACCATTGTTCCGTCACTTTTAATTGTCAATCCTGCAATCGGATGATTCTCAACAGTAAGTGCTCCATCAGTTCCATTAGCTACTGTGCTGAATGCCATACCGCCGAATAATTTTGTTTCGTCACGAACTGCTGATACTGTATTATATTCTTTCACAGTTGCTACTTTTCCTGTTGCTGGATCATAAGACATGATGTCATTTGATACATTGAAGTAAAGTATTCCATTGTAAAGAGCGGCTGTAAGTCCAATTGATGGGTAAACACTCTGCTCATCTTTAAACTGTGCATACAGTTTTGTAAGTGCCTTATCCTTTACTAATTCGCCATCTTTGTTGCGAACTTTTACATAAGTATCTGTGTCATCCTCATTGTCTTTTGCTGTAAAATCAATCAATGTCTCATAATCACTGTCTCCCTCTCCTCCGTCGGAATCAGTAATCTTATGACGAACCAGCTTATATTCTGCTGATTTCTGCTGAGTTGACATACTTCCGGATGCTCTTGAGAACAGATCTGTAGAATCATACAGATAGTACATATAAGTTCCATCAGAGTATACATTACTTGCTGCACGTGCCATCCATGCCTTTTCATACGTCTGATCGTTTGCTGTATCCTTATAAAGTGATCTGATCTCACTGTAATTTCCATTATACAGACTTTCTGAACTGCTGTGACTGAACATGAAGAATGCATGACTCATATCTCCATCTGTCTCTACACGATCACGGCTCATAACCTCTGTATATACGTCTGTATAGCATGGATCTACATAATACCATTTTCCATCTACCTTAACAGCATTCCAATAATGATCGGATGCGAAATTGTCTTCTGTATGACCAAACATTGTAACTTCTGACTGGAAGGAGATTCTTACAAGGTCAACTGTATAACCTGCATTTGTATCAATCTTTCCATCTGCATCGTAATACAAGTCTTTTGATGTCTTCCAGTTAGAACTTGTATATCCTGCATTTGCATCTTTCAGATAGATATTCTTATCCATGCACTGTACAAGATATGTATATGCCTTCGAATATCCAAGACATACAGATGTCCCAAACCCAAGTGCTCCAAACTGAGTACCTTCCCAGTAATTAAGAATACCTGTTGTAAGACCTTCTGCAGCCTGTTTAGCATAAATCGGAACAGCATCATTTGCTGTAGTATCGTTTGTTCCATCTCCGTCAAGATCCACAATCTTATCGTTCGCCATAGAGTTCTGAGTCAGCTGCTCTACTGTCATCTTTGTCCCTGGCTGAACCTCGACTCCATTTTCTTCTGCATCTTTAATAAATGCATCTGCCTGTGTTTTTAACTGATCTGCTACTTCTGCGTTAAACTTCTCTCTTACAAATCCATCTGGATCCGCATCAATAGCGTCTTTGTTCTGCTGAACAAATCCTTCTGCCTGCTCCTGTGCAGCTTTTTTCTCTTCATCTGTAGCAGCGCTTTCATCTTTTCCTAAAGCCTGCTGATATACGATGTTCTGGATTGCTTTTTCATAAAACTGCTGGAGAAGATTATTTTCGATTCCTGCAAAAATCTGATCATGGAAGTTCTGTTTAATCTGCTTCTCGTATTCAGAATAAACCACATTATAAACATCCTGCTCGTGCTCCTGTTTCTGAGGATTCTTTGCGATCATCGGTTTATCTTCATCATTCTTGCCTGAGTTCATGATATAAGACATATCAAATGTATTCTCATGTGCAAGCCAGTCGTTAATAACAAGAAGCTTCTGTGCTGTAGTCTTTGCTCCTGATTTTGAGATAGCATCAAGCACGGAATCTCTTGCACTGGTAACATCTTTACCATAATACTGAATACCCAGCTTATCTCCATACATGAAGTTCATGATCATACCTGTCAGATCATCATAACTGTATTTACCATTTCTGACATCATCCACAGATGCTCCGTCAAGTGCAAGCATCTCTCCCATAATTCCAAGACCATCTTTTTCATCATTAAAGTCAAGGAAAAATGGATTCTGAACTCCTAAGTATTCCGCATTATCTTTCCACTGATTCAGATACTGCTGGTACATTCCAACAACTGTATTAATCTGGTCTTCTGACAATGCATTCTTCTTTTCTTCTGCAGCATACTGTGCAATTGTAGATATATCGTCTTCAATTCCTGCTTCGCCGCCTTCAAGTTCCAGACCTTCCAATGCTCCACGCAAGCTCTTGATTACTGGATCTTTTTCATCAATTTCTACGTCTTTCGCAATGGCTTCTGCTACTGCTGCATTAGCCCCTTGAAAATTAATTGATGGGATAGAAACTGTATATCCATCTTCTACAGTGATATTCTTCTCTCCTTCTTCAACCTGAGCTGTTGGTGCTTCTTCCTGTGTCTGCTCATCTTCAGGAGTTACTTTATCTGCTGCATCAGAATTTTCTGCATCTTCTGTTGGTTCCTGAGCAACTACGGCACCATTGTTCTCTTCTTCTGCCACATTATCTGTCGGTTCTGCATAAACAGGAGCCGGAACAGATGTTGCAAGCATAGCAGCTGAAAGAACGATACCTAAAAGTTGTGTCTTTTTCTTTTTCATAGTTCTCCTTTATTTCCTTTCTCAAACAATTTTCATACTCTCCTCTGAGCGCCCTATCCATTTTTCGCCCGTCATCACCCCCCCTTTTTCTTCTTTGGACCTACCCTCCTTCCTTGATTCAAACGTGCCTGCAATAATTATAAGTAAATAATTCAACAAAAACAAATAGTAAGTCCATATTAGATATAGTATATCACCTAAAATCCGGAGCGTCAATTAACCATCCATGTTTTTACAAATTTTGCAATCTGTAAAATTACTCTTCCCACCAAATACCAAAAGCAGATATTATGCCACATTTTCATTCAGCTTTCACTTCTTTGTGTCATAATACCTGCCTTTATTTATTTCTGTTTGCGCGTCTCACCAGGTTCTTTACACAAAGATAGTATGTATTGTCCATATGGTGTCTTACGTAAACGACTTCCTAACTTCTTCAATTGTTCTTTATCAATAAATCCTTTTTTATATGCAATCTCCTCTATACAGGATACCTGCAATCCCTGGCGGTTCTGGAATGTTGCTACGAAATTAGCTGCATCTATAAGTCCATCCGGAGTTCCCGTATCCAGCCATGCAAAGCCGCGACCCAGAAGTTCCACTTTCAGTTTTCCCTCTTGAAGATATCTGTTGTTGATACTTGTAATCTCAAGCTCTCCACGTTCGGAAGGCTCGACTTCCTTTGCATACTGTACAACAGAATTATCATAGAAATATAATCCCGGTACTGCATAGTTAGACTTTGGTACTTTCGGTTTTTCTTCTATAGAAAGTACATTATTGTATTCGTCAAATTCTACCACACCATAGGCTTTTGGATTCTTTACATAATATCCAAAGATTGTGGCTCCCTCGCGTTCGTTCACCCTCTGCAAAACAGGGGGGGAGAAGCTTTGTCCATAGAAAATATTATCTCCCAGGACCAGTGCCACATCATCTTCACCGATAAAATCCTCTCCAATGATAAATGCCTCTGCAAGTCCTCTTGGTTTCTTCTGAACTTTATATTCGAATCTCATTCCGAGCTGTGAACCGTCACCAAGCAGTTCTTTGAACACACTAATATCTCTCTCTGTCGTAATAATCAGGACATCCCTGATTCCTGCAAGCATAAGCACGGAAAGTGGGTAATAAATCATTGGCTTATCATAAACCGGCAAAATCTGTTTTGAAACTGCCTGTGTAATCGGATACAATCTTGTTCCTGATCCTCCGGCAAGAATAATTCCTTTTCTCTTCTTCATATGATCTGCTCCATTCATCTACTATTTACAGATGATACATCTCTTTATAATAGTTCTGATATTCTCCGCTTGTAATGTTCTCCATCCAGTCCAGATTCTTGAGATACCATTTTATCGTTTTACGGATTCCCGTCTCAAAGTCTGTCTCCGGCTCCCAGCCAACTTCTTTGCGGATTTTGTCCGGTGCGATTGCATATCTTCTGTCATGCCCTTTTCTGTCTTCGACATATTCGATCAGATTTTCATTAATATGTTCTCTGCGTGGGTCAGTTTCCGGAAGTACATCATAGAGCAGTTTCAAGATTGTCTTCACAATCTCGATATTTCTGCGCTCATTGTGTCCGCCAATATTATAAGTCTCACCCAGTCTGCCCTTTTCCTGTACCATATCGATTCCCTTAGCATGATCTTCTACATACAACCAGTCTCTGATATTGAGTCCATCTCCATAAACCGGAATTTTCTTTCCGTTCAAAGCATTATTGATGATCAGTGGAATCAGTTTCTCCGGAACTGATATGGTCCATAGTTGTTACTGCAATTTGTAATATTGGCCGGGAACTTATAAGTATCAATATAAGCCTTTACCAACATGTCTGAAGATGCCTTACTTGCTGAATATGGACTGTGTGGTGAATACGGTGTTGTCTCATAAAAGAATGTCCCATCCTCCTCCAGAGATCCATACACCTCATCTGTTGATACATGGAGGAACTTTTTCCCTTCTTTATAGGTTCCGTCTTCCTGTTCCCATGCATTTCTTGCAGCATTCAAAAGAACTGTCGTTCCAATTACATTCGTCTGCACAAAAATCTCCGGATTCTTGATACTTCTGTCTACGTGGCTCTCTGCCGCAAAATGTACAACTCTGTCAATATCGTACTCCTGGAAAATCTTATTCACAGCTTCTGCATTACAGATGTCTTCTTTAATAAAGACATAGTTTTCATTGTTTTCAAATTCTTTCAGATTTTCCGGATTTCCTGCATAAGTAAGTTTATCCAGATTAACAATTTTAATATCCTTATACTTTTTAAACATATAATGAATATAATTGCTTCCGATAAATCCGGCTCCACCGGTTACTAAATATGTTTTCATTCCCTGTTTCCCTCGTATTTTTACTATTTTTATCTGATCTTTTTCTAATTTTATTTTAACATACCGTTTTTTAATTTAAAATAATTAATTGGAATTTATTGTTTTTTCTCTTCAACCGTTTTTCCATCACTGTTTGCATATCCTTTGATAATCCCTATCGTCAACACAATAAATACCGCTCCGAGGATCATGACTACTGCTGTGTAAAAAACTGATATTCCGATCATTCCATGCTTTTCTGTGATTGTTTTTCCACCAAAAACAAACAATAAAAAAGCTAACAGATATCCTATATTCAGCAGTTTTTGTTTTCTTGCGACAGTAATGATCATCTGCAGGAAATTTACAATCGCAAGTGCTCCTCCTCCGATCAGCAAAATTACAAGTGCTTTCTTATAATCTGTCAGATCCACACCGTAAATTAATGACAAGACAGGAATTCCAAGTAAGTATCCCCCTATGATCGCAGCTACAGAAAGCAACAGGATCAAAGCAATCTGTCGTAAAATCAGCTTATTAAACTGACTGATCTTTTTCTCATGCCATAAAAGAGCCATTTTGCTGATTACCGGCTGATAGACAAACTGACTCAAAAGACTTATAACAAAGACCGGCATGAAAATGTAGGTGAAACATGCCTGCGCTTCACTTGACATCACCTTATCAATCGCATATTTCGGTGCATTTCCAATGTAAATCACCAAATAGGATGCTATAAAAAGCGGAAAACATTCTACAAATATATTTTTAACATTTTTAATTTCAAATGTTTTCTTTTTTATTTCAAAGCCTCTTATTGCCGTATAATTCAATATCACGAACTGAATAAATGATACAAGCAAAGCCACTGCAGATGTCAGGATAAGGTTTTTGCTGAAATAATAACATACTAAATATACAAAAATATAAGTACACATTCTGATAGACAGGATCTTTCCGGCCACATCCAGGCGAAGATATTGCTGGAACATTCCATGAATCACATCTTCTACCGCATCGATCACTTTTGCCAGACAGATTAGAATTATAACTATAGATTTTGAAGAATTATACAATCCTGATGCAAGATTCACTCCGACATAAACAAAAGATGCAGCAATCATAATTATACTCGTTATGATTCTCGCAACTGTATATTCTTTAAAACTATATTTTTCTTCGACATCTGACACTTGAAACTGGCGTATTCCATATTTTCCTATCGCATCATAAGATTTCCTATCGCAAATGCAATTGTAAATACGCCCGCATCGATCACCGGATCAATGCGGGATATAAGCATCAGTATAAATACTGTCTGGAATGCATTCAGCATTGCTGCACATGTATTCCACAAGTACGCCGACTTCATTTTGTCCTTACTGTCAAATAGAATCTTTTTTATCATAATCCTGCTCTTCCATATACATAGTGTGCTGTACCGCCCGCTACTTTATTTCCATTACCGTCTGTATGATATGGGAATACCCAGTAAAAATTATACTCATCTCTTAATGCATTTTTATCTGTAAACGTTGTTCCTGTTGTTGTCATGCCAATATATCCGTAACTTCCTTCTCCTCGAATTCCATAGACAAGATAACCTTCCGCACCTTCTGATTTTGTCCAGGTCAACTTTACCCCTCCACTGACAGAATATGCTTTCAGGTCTGTTACTGCTTCACATTTTTGAGCTTTTCCATAAACATATTTTTCCGGCGCACTTCCGGCGAGCATATTTCCTTCTGAATCTTTACGATAAGCAAATACCCAATAAAAATTATAATCACTCGTCAATGCTTTTGTATCCGAGAAGGAAGTCTTGCTCGTCATCCCAATATAACCATACTTCCCGCTACCACGGATTCCATAAACTAAATATCCATCTGCCCTCTTTACTTCTGACCAGGACAGATTCACCGCACCTATCTTGGAAGAAGCTTTTAAATTCTGAACTGCTTCCGGTTTTTTATTTGTAGTTTCTGCACCGAAATCCATGTTCAGATCTACTTTTCCATCAATTCCATCAACCGTACCAGAATCTGTACATTGCCACATTGAATACTCTCCCTGGTAAGTACAGGTAGAATTGTACTGTGCGACCCAATGATCAACGGTATCAAAATAAGAATCTGTCAGATAATTTGTAAACCAGTCTTTATTCGCATAAACTGCCACATCATATCCTGCATCTTCTATGATACTACAGAATGTCTGTGCAACTTCTGCGATCTCTTTTGTGCTCAGTTTTTCCCTCACACTATTTTCTTCCAGATCATAGTAAATCGGATAAGAAAGATCATATCCTTTGATCAGACGAAGTACATGATTTGCTTCGCTTTTTGCTGCTGTCACACTGTCTGCATAAGAATAAATATAAGTACCAAAAGGAATTCCTTCTTTTGTACATGCATCTGCATTTGTCTTCCAATATGGATCATCCTGACTTGTCTCATCATCTCCATATCCACAACGTATAATTGCATAATCTACATCTGTTGCCTTTACTTTTGCCCAGTCAATGTCTCCATTCCACTTACTTACATCAATTCCTTTGGCAACAGCTCCTATAATTTCTTCTCCCTGGTCATTATAGAATTTCCCGTCTTCTTCATACCACGCATCCGAAGAACTGCGCAGATATTCTGCTGTATCAGACAAAATTGGAGTTCCATCTTTGTACCTCCAGCTGTTGCTTCTGTCTTCTCGTTGTGCCTTCTGTGGCTCTGTTAAATCTTCTTGTACTGATGTACTTTCTGTTTCTTCTGCAAATACAGTAACAGAAGGTAATGTTTCCAAAACCAGAACTGTAACAACCGCCATTGCAAGTACACGTTTAACTCCCTTATTCTTCATACTTTCTTCAACCTTTCCATGTCTACTCCGACGTTGTCATGCTGCCTGACTGCTTCATTCTCCTACAATATACCAGTTATAATCATAATCTTCGGATTTTGTCATATCTCCCGGAGCAAGTACAATATAGTAATCATTTGCATATTCCAGGCGATAATCATTCCTGTGCAGGAATTTCATAAACCAGTCTTTTTTTCCATTGTACTGATTATATAATTCACTTTCAATCAAAACATCGTAATTATATTCCTCAAACCCATAATAATTGTTTGTTCTGCAGAATATAACAACCGGTTTTTCCTCCAGTTCTCTTTTGCAAGTTTCAGGTCTTCTTTCAGTTTCTCTTCCGTATAATTCGGATTGGTAACCCATGGCTGTACATAAGATTCCATTTCATTCAATGAATACATTAAAATAGCTCCGCCAAATACCATTAATGGACGTTCTTTCTCCTCATCTAAATGATTTATGCAATCCAGAACACCATTGACAGCATCTGCTTCTCTCTCTGTTGTCTTCATATATTTTAATTTATCACTGTTAACAAAATATCGAAGTGAACTTCTATCCACACTGTCAAAATTCATTGTGCAATAAAGCATGTCTGCAAATTTCACTCCCATGCAGACAAGAATAATCCCTGTACAGGCTAAAACTGCACCATGTCGGATTTTCAATCCATATTTTTCTGTCATTGCATTAACTGCTTCAAGTGCGGCTTTACTGAAAACAAACCTGCAAACAGCGGATACTGCAAATGGAGCAATAATCCAAAATGCAAGAATCACGTGTTTTGTTCCTGTATTAGAACCTGCAATTGTCAGAAGTGGAAGCATAATGGCACAGATTCCAAGAATAATCAGATCTGGATTTCCATTCTTACTATACATGTTAAAAAATACATAGCAAAAAGTTACTACATACAATATACCTATAAAAAAGGACGGACCTGTTGTCATCTGCGGCCAGTTTGGTACTGTATTTACATCATATGCATAAACCAACATATAAACAGCAATTCCAATCACTACTGCGCTGAATGCAATATTCAGGATTATTTTCTTCGGATGAATTCCTTTTAATGAAAACAAAATATTCATTCCTAAGAGAAGAATCATAGAAGCAGCAAGATAAATAACTCCCGAAGCAATTGCATCAAGATTTCCAAATATAAAGGTAGACCAGAGATTTTCCATGCTGTAACCGCTTCCGGCCGTAGATGCAATACCAGATAATCGAAAAATATTATTGATAAAATATTCAACCTGACCTGTAATTGCCAGAAATGCTGCCAGAACTCCGAACGTTGCTGCTACTCCTCCCGCAAAGACTCCCAGATGCTTCATAAAATATTTCACATCTTCATTGTTATATAAATAAGAGAAAACATAGATAAAGCATGTAACCAATGCTGTTATACTACCCATTCTGGAAAAGACAACCAATGTCAGGAAAATTCCTGCGACAAAACTATATTTAAACTTCTTCTCAACTACAGCCTTAAATTCAAATCCAAGAATAAGAATCAGGAAAAATACATTGAACTGGTGATAATTGAAAATATTCAAATATGTATCTGATGCCATAATTGCAATAAGAATTCCGAATAATGTCTGTAAATCACCCAAATATTTATGAAATACCTTATAGACAGTGAATGCCATAACCATTTCCACAATTACTTCCAGAAGATTTAATCCCCCAGATTCCTAATCCACCAAATATCTGAAGCCATCCCCCATGCAAGTACATTTGTCAGATAGCAGGTAAAACCAACTTTATCCGGATTGCTATATATATTTTCATAGTTAAACATATGAATCCCAGTATCACCCAGGTCAATGCCAAAAAAGCTGCAAAGAAATGGATAGAGAAAAATTCCTGCGATCAACACAATCTTCGCAATTTTTTCAATTTGTTCCTTCTTACTTAACAACTGCTCCTTTTTACTTAACAACTGTTCTTTATTCATCCTCTTTCATCCTTATACTTTATTAATCATTTAAGTATTTTTTTAAACACACAATATCATATGTATCCCATTTATATTTATCAAGATACTCAAACCAGATATCTTCCTGATTTTCAATATTTTCCAATTTCTTTAAGAACTCTTCCGTATGTTGTTCTTTCGGAATAATTACGACTCCGGTATCATCGCATACAGCAATACTTCCTTCATATTTATCTCTGTGTTCTTTTTCAATTACACTGTCTAACGGTTGTTCAATGTATTTATTAAAACAGCCCACCGGACTAAATCCTTTACACCACATCGGATAATTCTGCTTAATGATATCATTTGCATCTCTCATATTGGCATTTGATATAATCGCAACTGCCTCTCGATACAGTACTGCAAACTTTGTTACAAGCTCTCCGATAATTGCACGGTCACCACAGTTAAAAGCTTCGATCATTACAACATCTCCGGCCTGCACTTCACGGATCTGTTCATGTATGCTCCAGTTTGATTCATCCAATGCGTAGATCCATTTTACATTTCCCACCGCAAAATGCCCTCTGTTCACCGCATGAGAATCTTTAAATACGCCTGTTTTCCCCCCCAGACAGTCTGCTACTTCTGTTGTAGAAATTCGATTCATTCTGATTTTTCTTATGATTTCGTTCTTAATATCCATGTTTTCTCCTATGATTCGAAAGATACTTTCAATGTATTCTTTACTTCTTTTTCAATTTCTTCAATTCTCTCTTTTGATTCTGCACGTGCAATAAAAAATCCTACTCTGGAACGATCATCCTGTGCCTTCTCTATAATATCGCCTTCTTTAAATTCAAGCTGAAGCTGTAAAATTTCCGGAATTGCATTAATCTGCTCAACACCTTCAATTTTGGTAATCTTCTTTCCTTCTGATTCGATATCCAGAAATTCCAGAACTGCTGCTCTTTCTTTCATTTTCTCCGCATCTGATATATGCAGTTCTTCCACAGATGGAGTCTTGCCAAGTGCTGCATTGATCAGCAGCTGATAGTTGTCTACCCCTGACATAAATGGAACAATATCAGAAGCAATTCTGCTTCCACCTCCACGTGCCGCCATCTCAATCAGATAATAATCTCCATCTTCGAACTTGTATTCGGAATGTGTGATCGCATATTTAATTCCTGTTCCGCTGATCAGCTCGTCATTTGTTTTTCTGAGCAGGTTATAATCAAATGTCTCATTGTAGTTCGTAAAAAACAACTTTGAGGCTATATTTCTGTTATAAGAATAATGTTCTTTCTGAGAGATCGCCAGTGTATGGTGTGTTCCATCAATCACAATACCATCCACAGTAAATTCTGTGCCTTCAATATATCTTTCCACAAGCACATAATCGCCACTATTTGTAAATGCTTCCGTCTCTGCGAATCGATCCCTCAATTCCTGTTCGGATTCTATCGTAAATATTCCACGGCTGGACTGGGAATCCAATGGCTTAATAATCACCTTTTTTCCCAATTCTCTGTAGAACTCGATTGCTTCTTCTACATTTGTACATAATCTGTACTCCGGATACTTAAATTTATTTTCCCGGCAATACTCTCTCATTTTAAATTTGTTTGTAAAAAGTTCTGCCATTTCATGACCAATTCCAGGACACCCCATCTGTTCTGCAACATAAGCTACTGTTGGAACAGCAATATCACTCTGATCTGTCAACACTGCATCAATCTTATATTCCTTTGCAAGTGCCAGATTCTTCTCTTTGTCTCTTACATCCATTACACCTGTAAAATCCGCGTACTTAAATCCAATAGAATCTTCATAAAGATTTGAATTCACTACTTCATATCCCAAACTTTTTACTTTCTTAATCAGTGGAACCTGCCATGTTCCCCCTGCAATTACCATTACTCTTTTCATCATTCGCTCCGACCTTCCTTTAAATCTACAACCTTTTTTACAACAGGTCTTCTCCGTCTTTTACAATACTCTCTATTACATACTGTGGCTGATTATTGATACACATATAAATTCTTCCTGTATACTCTCCGATAATTCCAAGCACTCCCAGGATCAGACCTCCTAAAAACAGTGTAACAGCCATCTGCGATGTATATCCCACTTGAATTGTAGGTATAATCAGTTTTCTTATTAATGAGATAATTCCTAGCAACACTCCGCATACAGAACTGATAAATCCAAGTGCACTTCCGACTCGTAAAGGTTTAATTGAAAATGCTGTAAATCCATTGATCCACAGTTTTAATAATTTCTTAAAATTATAGCCGCTCTTTCCTGTTGCTCTTTCTCTCTGTTTCAGATGAACATTTCCTATCTTTCCTGATGTTCTGAGTAGAAGTCCTGCAATGTAAGGATATGGATTCTGATATTTGACCATCTCTTTCACTACAAATCTTTTTGCCATAAAAAAGATGATAATCCTATCTCTTTAGGCTTATCAATCATATGATACAGCATAAATTCATTCACTTTTGTACCAAATCTTCGAACAGCCGATTTCTGTGTAGTCTCTGTATATTTTGCGCAGACTACATCATATCCTTCCTGCATCTTGTCATAGAAATCCCAGACCATTCCTACCGGTGTCTGTCCATCATCATCTGAAGTCATAATATACTTTCCGGATGCCTGGTTAAACCCTGCCAGCAATGCGTTTGGCTGTCCGAAATTCTTAGCAAAATTGATTCCGATGATTCTTCCATTTTCTTTTGAAAGCCGATTGATCAATCCCTTTGTATTATCTTTTGAATTGTCATTGACCAGAATAATCTCATATTCAAATCCTTCTCTTTTTTTCATTGCAGCTTCAATCTCGCTGATCACGCCTTCCAGATTCTTTTCTGAACAATAGCATGGAATTACAAATGAAATATCCATTCAATCATTTCACAGATCAGATTTTCTAAAGTATTAAAATCCGACCTGTGTACTCCTTTCTCTTTATCTCGTATAAGCCATCTCTGTACTTTTTTTATTTTCCAGACAGATACTGCGTGCCGGAACATAGACACTATATGGCTCTGTATTCTCTTTGACAAATGCACCTGCCCCCCCAACCAGTGTTGCATATTCCAGCGTCCTGTTTCCAAGTACCGTACTGTTAATTCCGAGAAAACAATTATTCTTTACAACTGTTTTTCCTGCGATAACAGAATCCACTGAAAAGAAATTATAATCTCCAACCTGCGATTCATGTGAAATCTGGCTTCCGTTCCATATAATGTTGGAATTTCCAATCTTTGTTCCATACGCCAATGTAACATGTTCGAGAATAATATTCCCCCCCTCGCCCATTGCAACACTCTCGTCTACTACACTCGGATGAACAAAATTTTCGATCCTATATCCTTTTCTTTTCGCATCTTCAAACTTCTGCTGTCGAATCTGATTCATTTTCTTATAACCAAGCGCAATAACCATCGTATATTCTGTTGGTGGATATGCTTTTTCAACTTCTTCATAAGCCACTGCCGGCAGACCATCATAGGTATCACTTTCAAGATATGCTTTATCTACCGTATATGCCACAGTCTGTACGTCTGCATATTTTTCAAAATAATATCGAAGCATTTTCCCAAAATCTGTCGTACCAAAGATCACACATTTTCTCTTCATTCTTTTATCCTCTGTTTTTACTATACCGGTTCTTTTACTTTCCACTATAAAATGCTTTTACTTTCTCCGCAATGTAATCTACATTTTCTGCTTCGAGTCCATAATACATCGGCAAACGCAGAAGTCTTTCGCTTTCAGTCGTCGTATACTTATCTTCCCCCCCACGGAATTCTCCGTATTTCATACCTGCCGGAGCTGTATGCAGTGGAATATAATGGAATACGGAAATAATACCATTCTCTTTCAAGTATCCAATCAGTTTCTGACGTTCCTCCAGATCTCTCGCTTTGATATAGAACATATGAGCATTATGTACGCAATCCTCAGGAATAACCGGCATTTCAATCTTTCCTGCTTCTTCCAGTTCCTTTAAAGCTTCATAATATCTGTTCCATGTTTTCATTCGATCATCATAAATCTCCTGTGCCTTCTCAAGTTGTGCCCAGAGATATGCTGCATTCAATTCACTTGGAAGATAAGATGAACCCGCATCCATCCATGTATATTTATCAATCTGACCACGGAAAAATTTACTTCTGTTTGTTCCTTTTTCTCTTACGATCTCTGCGCGTTCAATATCTTCCGGATCACGAATCAGAAGTGCTCCACCTTCTCCCATGCTGTAATTCTTTGTTTCATGAAAGCTAAAGCAGCCGTAATCACCGATTGTACCAAGTGCTTTTCCCTTATAGGAAGCCATAACTCCCTGTGCAGCATCCTCTACAACCTTCAGATCATATTTCTGTGCAATTGCACAAATCTCATCCATCTTACAGGCTACACCAGCATAATGAACCGGAACGATTGCTTTTGTCTTCTCCGTAATCGCATTCTCAATCAGCCTCTCATCAATATTCATTGTTTCCGGATGAATATCAACAAATACTGCCTTGGCACCTCTTAATACAAACGCATCCGCTGTTGATACGAATGTATAGGACGGCATGATCACCTCATCCCCCCCTGGTTTAATATCCAGAAGGATTGCTGCCATCTCTGTAGCATGTGTACAGGATGTCGTCAACAGTGTCTTGGCTGTTCCTGTATTTTCTTCAATCCATTTAGAACATTGTTTTGTAAATGCTCCATCACCACAGATTTTATGATTTTCAATTGCTTGTCTGATATAATCGATCTCTGTTCCGACGATTGGTGGTACATTAAAATTAATCATTCTCTTTTTTCCTCATTCCTTTGAAAACTTCCATATTTGATAGCCATCTAACTCTTTGTATAATTCTGCCTTTGCTTCAGGATAATACCGTTCCTGCAAATACTGCACTTTTTGGTCTAAAGTTTTCCACTCCGAATCCACAAGATATACCTTCTCATTTATTAATGCTTTTAATGGCTGTTCGGCATCATATGTTTGCAATATCTGATTGCAATCCGGGAAATTTGTTGTTACACCTGCAAGATATAAAACATTGTCAAATTCTCCTGCCGGAATTGCTTTCCACGGATTCCAGTCATAATAGAACACTTGCATCATTGTCTGAAAATCCAGTAAATACAAATTTTTCTTATGTGTTTCTATCTCGTTGATCAGTTCTTCCGACTTCGCCCCTTTATTGACTATTTTGCGATATTTACTCGCTTTATAGTTCCATGACTCATAAAATGTATTCTCTATATATTCCTTGCGCCCCCCAACTATCTACATCCTGATAGGATCGATCCGGTAAATAAAGCGGCAATTGCAAAAATAGACATACTGTATTTATTATAACACAGACTCTCCTATATTCAATAAATTCTCTTTTATTTTCACATTCTAATTTTTTCCAAAAGTAAAAGAGAGTTAAAAATCCACCTAAAAATACTGCATATTCCGTTCGATACACGGTTCTTTCAATCAAAAAGCAATATAAAATATAGGCAAATCCGATTCCCCCCCATATCACAATTGCTGTCCAACAATTTTTTCTCTGAAAAACAATACTTAATATTGTAAGCACCACACAGGCAAGGAAAACAGGATATCCCTGTAAACCACGGTTCTGTATCTCTTCTATTATTACCTCCTTAGATATCTCTACATTTTTTTATAATCCTGTATAATATCTGCGGCCTTCTGCATAATGTCTAAAGAGAAGACTTCATTATCTGCAAAATTCCAGTTACGCATCATCTTATAATCATTTTCTGAAATTCCGATTTTCTGTAATTCTTCCGCGTACGCTTCATATCCGTAATCACTTGCATCTACGATTGCAGCCCTTGCTTCGCTATATTCTTTGAAGTATTTGTATTCCGGATCCTTATTATAAGAATAATCATCAAATAACTTGCAGCCTGTTACTACTAAGATTAACAGCAGTCCCGCACTGATAATTTTTCTCATCTTTAGCCAAAAACGTCTGTGATCCGTCTCATTTTTCCACACCCGGACAATCTCTACAATAAGAATAAATAAAAGGAAACCGCCCGCGAGATAAATAATATTAAACCTGAACCACGTTCCAATTACGCACAAAATCGCCGCCGATATCTCTATCCGCAACGATCTCTGTTCAAACAGCGCCCACAGGAATACAAGGCTTCCTCCCATGACAGCTATCATTGCTGTTTTGGTGAACTGCACAAGAATATACGCATCACTTCCAAACACAGTCAATAATAAAGTTATTACCATAAGCGCCATTGATCTGTTCAATTTTTTCAATAACATATATGAAAGTATTGTAAAACTAAGAAAACAGAGTAATAACTGAAAAATAAGATACCAACTGATTTCTGGTAAAATAAGATAGAATGGGGGGGTCAACAGATATCCCCCACAGGACATTGATAAAAATCAAATGTGGATTTAAACTCCCCCCATAAGCTCCTGACAAAATCGCAGACATCACAAAATCATCTGACACTTCATATTTGACATCACAAAATACTAAAATTGAAGCTAAAAAAGAAGATTCAATGTGATAGCAGACAATATTTCCGATTTCCAGATCTTACTGATACAGTTTTTCAAACTTGTTTTTTTCGTCTTATCCATACTTCTCACCTTCTTTTTTCTATTTAATCAGTTTCCTGATCTCTATTGTTCCTATTTCTTTTCGATATAGTTCCCTACAATCTCCCAGACCAGTTTTTCTTTTGTCATAAGGAGTACAACTCCATAAATCCCAAAGAACACGCATGCGCTGATTGCGAGCATTACAAATGACTGTATCTCCATGCTCCAACCAGATGATTCTAAATCAAGCAAGCCCTTCACTAAACTCCCACCGATGGTTGCCACTACAATCGCTGCTCCAATTTTCATACCACTGACATCCCGCATGATATCCTTTAATATCTCTTTCAAGTACACACATTGAACCAGAAGTACCACCAATTCAGCTATCACAGTAGCAAGTGCTGCACCGGATGATGCCATCTTCGGAATCAGAACCAGATTCAGAAAGAAATCAGCAACTGCACCACACACGATAGAATTTAACACCTTCTGTTCCTGATTCTGTGGCGTAAGAATCTGAATCCCGGTAATATTAGACATACCGATCAAAAGTACTGTCGGCATCAGAATAATCATCGGAAGTACCGCGCCCTGATACCCGTCTCCTGCAAGAAACTGAATCGATTCTGATGCATACAGCATAAAATAAATGGTCAATGGAAGTCCTGCTACAACTACAAAATTGACTGCTTTCCCGATCATTCTGTAAAAATCTTCTGTTTTTTCTTTCTTAATATAATAAGAAAGCCTTGGCAAAAGTACTGTTCCAAGAGAAGTGATCAGCGTAACAAGTATTGTTTTTACTTTAATTGCTGCATTATAGTATCCAACTTCTGTATTCCCCTGCATGAACCGAAGCATTACAACATCTAGATTCGTATAAACACTGGTTGCAGCTGCCATTGCAAAAAAACGCAAAATCGGCTTTATATGTATCCGAAAATCATATGTCCCACTTTTCTTAAAAGAAACAAATTTTGTTGCATACACAAAGTTAAACACATAAGATGCAGAGCTCGCAAATACAGTAATTCCTCCATAGACAATATAATCTTCCGGATTATGTACCAGAAGGAACATCAACACCAGTGATAATAGTTTTACAACCATGTTGCATACCGTAATATACACGTACTGCTCCAATGCGTTATATAGCCATGTGATAGCAAACATGTTTAGAACCATTCCGATTCCGTTAATAATATACAATTCTTTTTCTGCTGCAAACTCCGGCACTGACGCTACTGTAACTACGAAAACGATACAGGTTAAAAACATCGTAATTGAATTGATGATCAATAATTCCTGCACTGTTTTTGACAATTTTTCTTTATCATCTCTTACTTTTGCGCATGCCCGAATTCCATAGGTTGGAATTCCCAAAGATGCAAACATATTGAAATAGGTTATAACAGCACTCGCTGTTGCCACCTTACCATTTCCGGTTGCCATCAAGACTCTTGAAATGTACGGAAATGTAATCAGTGGAAATACAATTGAAGATGCTGACATAATAAAATTCATGATAAAGTTAAATTTAACAGAGTGAATCTTCATATTACGACCTTTCTTTAACCATTTCGCACCTTACTCAACCGGACGATCAACGAGTAAAATCTAAATCCGGATTTCTCAAGAGACGCAGCATTCCGCTAAATTCTCCGGATTTTTCGTAAACATATGCATTTTTTTCTTTTACTTCTGCATCAAATTCTTTAAATTTTTTCTGTATTACTTTATCTCCAGAACCAAAGCTTATAAACACATCTACCTGTCCATGCACCATTTCCGCTATTCTGCGTGCCATATACAATTCTTTTAATTTATCATAGTCTGCTTTTTCTTTGTAGGCATTAATATAATCAAGTACATGAAAAATAACGTCAATATGATTCTGCATATGTTTCTGATATCCCAGCATGCTCACACTCTGATTCACCTGTGCAAGACGATACATATAAACAAAAATATCAAAATAAATCACATTTTTCACATACGGGATTGGATACAAAATGTACTCTACATCCACATAGAAACTGTGTTCGTCTAAACGGATCTGATTTTCTTTTAGAATTGATGTTTTTAAAACAAGCGCATGCATAGAGATTCTCGTCTCATTCGCAATCATCTCAAACGGCATCTGTTCTTCTTTTCTAATTCCCGGGAAGGTAACTGGATTTAATTCGCCTGTTACGTCATTCACTTCATAATAATTAGTAAATACATAGTCTGCATCGCATGTTTTCAATCTTTGAATCAGTTCTGCAAATCCATCCTGATCTACCAGTCATCTCCGTCTACAACCTTAAAGTATTTTCCTTTTGCTTCACCAATCCCTCTATTGATCGTAGAACCGTGCCCTCCATTCTCCTTAGAGATCACGCGAAACGTATCTGGATATTTTTCTTCATACTTTCTTCCGATTTCTGCTGTCTTATCTTTCGAACCATCATCGACAATAAGCACTTCAATATCATCCAACACTCTCTCATCCACAAAGGAGTCCAGAGTGTTCTCTAAAAATTTTTCCACATTATAGGAAGGTACTGTGACCGTCAGTATTTTTTCCACCTTTTCTACCTGCTTTCCGATTTTTACAGTTTTGTTGATACCATTCTTCTGGCTTTAGATAAAAGACGCATCAGCCAATACTGTTTGTAATTCAATATCCATAAATGAAGCTTATCTTTTCTACTCCATTGATTTATGTATTTATTATTCTTAACATTCCCAATTCTTGACTTTGTATAGTCTCTGTACTTCTGAAGATATGTCCCATCGTCTCCCTCAAGTACAAGTTCTTTCGATGGTTCAAAATAAGCATTTGCCAAAACTAGATATTCTAATTCTTCGCGGTAAGTTTCGTATTTTCCATTTTCACGATATACCGACAATATATGATCTATTACTTCCATTTTATCATGACTGCTTTTCTCATGATTTTTCCCTGTCATAATTGAATTTTCGCGAATAATATAATAATATAATGGTTCTTTTAAATAACTGATTCTTTCCGCTTTCAGGAAAAATATCGGTGTTGTTGCCAGATCTTCAAAATATAACCCTTTTGGGAATGGACAATCTGCTTTCACGTAAAATTCTCTGTTGAACAATTTTGCCCAGGCCGCCGGTGGTGCAAGCAGTAATTGGTGTTCCTTCTCTAAAGAAATCACTTTTCCGCCAGGAATCTGTGTTGTCCGAACTTCCTCTATCCCGTTTTCCACGCAATAATAATCAAAAAGAACCATATCGCATGCCATTTTTTCAGCTTCTGTCACTGTTTTTTCAACCAGATCTTTCGCTATGTAATCATCACTGTCTACAAATAGCAAATATTTCCCTGTAGCCAGTTTTACGCCGGCATTTCGTGCATCACTTAATCCACCATTCTGTTTATGCAGCACTTGAATTCTATTATCCTTTTGAGCCAGCTCTTCACACATTTCACCGCAACGATCCGGCGATCCATCATTTACAAGTATAATTTCCAGTTCCTGATACGTCTGTTCACAGATGCTTTTCACGCAACGTTCCAGATATTGTTCTACTTTATATACCGGTACAACTACACTTACCAGTTCCACTCACATTACCTCCTGCTGACTGCTGCCAGTCTGTCCTTCATTCTTCTCAACTGAGACATCAATACCATCATTCCATACATTCGATACTGTAATAGTTTCAAGAGGATCTTATCTTTTCCTGCTATCTGCTGCACATAATAATTCTTATTCATCTGTGGAAATTTATTGTATGCATAATCTCTGAACTTCTTAAGATATTCGCTTTTTCTGTCATTTAATACGATTTCTTTTGATGGCACGAAATAGGTATTTTCAAATACGAGATATTCCAGTTCATTTCTATATGTCTCTATAAGATTTTCTCTTTCAAAATATTCAAGAAGTTGATCTACCGCCCATGTACGATCTTCATAATTCTTTTCAAAATTTCTGCTGTGCATAATTGATCCGTCGCGCATAAGATAATAATAATAAACTTCCGGCAAGTACACGATCTTTTTCGTCTTTGTCATAACTTTTGGAATCGTTGCCAGGTCTTCATAATATCTCCCCTTTGGAAATTGAAAGCCACTTTCTTTCCAAAGCTCTCTGCGAATCAGCTTATTTACAGCCGAACAGGATCTCATGATCAATTCTTTTTCTTCTGCAACCTCTATCACCCGGTTTTCTGAAAAAGGAAATGTAAACCGATCTGTCAGATTTCCATTTTCCTCTTCTCCGATATAATCAAAGATAACCATATCCGCCTGATTTTTTTCTGCTGTCTCTACTGTATCACGCACAAGATTTTCATGGATTCTATCATCACTGTCAACAAATAAGAGATACTTTCCTTCTGCCTTTTCCACGCCTGCGTTTCTCGCATCTCCAAGTCCGCCATTCTCCTTGTGGATTACTTTTATACGTCCATCCTGCTCTGCATATTCATCACAGATCACACCACTTTTGTCTTTCGAACCATCATCTACAAGAATAATTTCTAATCCCTGATAGCTTTGCCCACATACACTCTGAATACATCTGGCAAGATATTTTTCCACATTATAGACGGGTACAATTACACTTACAAGCTCCATATTTTGCTCCTATTATGATATAGTAAAATGATCAGTTCACTTTTTCTAATTATAGTTTAGCGAATCAAACTCTTCAATTCCTGATCCTGATTTGCAAGATCATACTGTTCTGCATTATCAAGGAATTCTGCTGATTGTCTTTCCATTCTGTTGTCCAAAATTTCCTCAGCCAGTATTTTGCGCCTGATTTTAGAGGAATAAAATAACACGCTTCCGTTATTTTAGATTCTTTTGTTATCTCATCACTCATAAAACACGGTAAACCTGCTGACTGTGCCTCGATTCCTGCGATTGGAAGTCCTTCAAAATTAGAAGGTAGTAAAAATGCGTCCATTCCCTGATACAAATAGTCCGTATCACTTCGTCTTCCAAGAAGTTTTACAACATCTTCCAGATTCTTTTCAGCAACTATTTGCCTGAATTTTTCAAATCTGACTCCGTCTCCTGCAAGAAGCAGAACTGTGTTGGAATCTTTTTTATGAACTTCTTCAAATACATCTAGAAGAAAATAATGATTCTTCTGATAGCAGAAGTTTCCCACATGACCGATTACAAATTGGTCAGTTATCCCCATACTCCCTCGGATTTCTTCTCTTTTCTGCGCACTGTACTTATATTTTTCTCTATCTACAGCATTATGAATTACACAGAATTTTGATGAATTCACTATTTTTTTGGAAATAACCATTCGCCGGCTTTCACAGAACATCCATAAAATTCTGTTCCGTATCGATATAAAAACAAGCGGCAGAACTTATGAATCCCGTTAAATAGATTTCTCTTTAAAGCACTTTCACAGTCATTTCCACTGGAATGACTGTGAATCATTCTTCTCTCCACCTCCGAATGCTTTGCGGCAATTGCCGCAATACAGTCAATAGCTGTTGAGATATTCAGATAAACGGCATCATACTGCCCCTCTTTCATAATTCTACATACTTGCCGATATTGAGACACCGGATGTTTCAAATTGGCAATGGCATATAAATTTGAATGGAATTTTTTTAATTCTGTCTGTAACTCTACGTCAATTTCATTTGTGAGAAAATCAATCCTCACCTCTTCATTTGACACTTTTGTCAGGAAATTCAAAAGATATTTATCAATTCCTCCTGATTTTCCATCCATGATAAATCCTACCAGAAGCTTTTTCATCCCTTTTCCTCTCTACGAACCTGATATGAATATTGTACCAGATAACCACTGAACACCCATAAAGCAAAAGCACTTGGGGGGGAATTCGTATAGATTCCGTCTAATAAAAGCAACATACTTATAAGTACTGTTCCTGCCACGGCAAGAATTGCGATAAGATACAAACTATCACTGTCCGATTTCTTAAAGACCGGAACTAAAACATATTGTATAATTCTAAATGTGATCAAAAGGAAAAGAACAAATCCAAGGATTCCCTGAAATGCCAAAGTATTAAAAAATGCATTGTGCATACTCGTATAATCACCCACTTCATTATTTACAGCATATGTCTCCGGCACATGTTCTTTTGCATATGAAATAAATGTGGAATACCCAGCTCCGTATATAGGACTTGTCTGCCAGACTTCTACTGCACTTTTCCATAACGAGATTCTTCCATTGGTAGCATCTTTTTCAATATTCTCATTTCTTGCTGTCTGAATCTTGTTTCCTTTCTTCGTTTTCGTAGAAATTGTAGTCTGAGGTTTTGTAGTTTGATCTTGTGTAGTCTTCTGTGCAGTTTTCTTTGCCATTTCAGTCTGATACTTGGTATTTTCTGCCTTTAATACCTGCATTCCTCCAACTGATACAATCATAATACACAATACGATCAAAAGATTTTTAACATATCTATACTTCTTGTTTTCACTTTTCCTATGAATCAGGCAAAAATATAAAAGAAAGCCTCCGCACAAAACAAAAGCGATCTCACCGGTTCTTGAATCTGAATAGGTTACATATCCCAAATTAAGTAATGCCGCAATTACATAAAAAAGTTTCTTTATTCCTTTCTGCTGAAATATGAATAGAACAGCCAGGATAAAACCTATCACACTAAAAACCGCTCCATAATTAGGGTCTGTATATACGCCCCCATAATCTATCCCAGGTATACCCGGTGACAATGAATTCCCCCCTCCGGTGTTGTAAGATATTCCGAATAAGATTGAACCATCATACAAGACTTGTTACAGCAGATACAGACGTTACAATAATCATCAAGTGTGAAAGAATATTAAATTCTTTTCTGTACTTCTCCGTGTCACGATCCAGATCACATACATATAATGCAAAAAACTGAATTCCTGTCCAGAGAATCCATTTCAGATTATCTGTCATGCCATACTGTCTATTCATAAATGTACTAAGCAGAAAACTCAAACAAAAGAATATCATCAAGATCAGACATGGCATTTTTCTATATTTCTTCCAGTTTATAATACGGACCAAAATCACAAATAATCCTAACACTAATGTCAATTTCACAAGGATTGGCTGTATTGGTGATATATAAATTATAGAAATAAATGTCGCAAATGCTAGACATAGATAACTGATCTTAAATACAAGTTCTAATATTTCTTCATAGTTCTGTTTTAATTTATCCATTAGATCCCCTTTGCACTTCGTGTCTATCTCATTAGTATCTGTCTCGCTAGTTCCTGTTCTGATTTTTCTCAATCAATCCTCGAATTAATTCTTCTATTTTTCGGTAAGACTTTGGTCTGTCAAACTGCTCTTCCGCAATTTTGCGTGCCTTTTCACCCATTTTTACTCTTGCTTCTTCATTTTTATAAAGCTTCTCAATCATATCCGCAAGAATATTTACATCTTCCGGAATAATATTCACACCAAAGCCATCGTTTTTCACCTTCGCACGGAATTCCGGACTCATACAGGTATTGATCATTGGTTTTCCTGCTGCCAGATAATCTCCGATCTTCGTGACAATGCTCTGCGGAGCCTTCTTAACAAAAGAGTTCACCAGAATATCTGATTTCTTAAGATATGCTGCCATCAGATCATAAGGTGCATATCCAACAAATTCTACATTTGATATCTTTCTTGAATTTGCAAGTTCTTCCAATTCTTCTTTCATTGGTCCACCACCAAGAATTTTTATCTTAATCTGTGGCATACCGCGTTTTGCAAGTTCTTCACCTGCCAAAACCATCGTACGGATATCATAACTCGTTCCGATCGTTCCTGCGTACGATACCCAGAATTCTTCTTTATCTTTTACAATCTCAGCTGTCCGCTGTGCTGCTCCCGCATCGAACACCGTCAGTTCATTTCCCACATAAACTGTTTCTCTCGGAATATCTCTGTTCCGTCTTTTAAACGGGCGGTCACGGTATTCATCCGATGTACCGATCACTCCACTTGCAAGTCTGTAAACTTTCTCTGCATCTCGAAGCAGGGAATAAAAAATAATATCACTTATCACCGGAATATCTATTATCATCCTCATTGCTTCCGGCCAAAGATCATTCACATCTGCAACAAACGGAATTCCTTTCTTCTTTGCATATTCTGCTGCCGCCAGTGCTACGTCATTCGGTGGAATCTCAGCATATAAAAGATCATAGTCTCCCTCTTTCTCAAGAAGATTCATCAGGTTCTTTGCTGCAATTCTATGACTATAGATTCTACGTAGATCAATATTTTTCTTATATCCCGGCTCATAAATGAACTTGACCCCAAATTTGTATTTTTCATTTTTAATTTTTTCCAGATCACGCTGTGCTTTTTCCCAATGCTGAAAGGTCGTTGTAATCAGATCAACCTGATAACCAGCATCTGCGAGGAATTCACAGACAGAGCGAAATCTTGTATATCCTTTTTCATCATCCAGACGAATTCCCATTGTAATAACTGCTACTTTATACATTATTTTTCTCCCGCTTGATATTTTTTTCTATGATCTATCTCTCCGACTTCGTCTTTGAATAAATCACAGGCATTCCTGTTCGCACAATATGCACCATTCTTCCAAGTGCTGTACACAAAAATGTGGAATGTGTGTTCAAACATTTTAAAGTAATCTTAAGTGCCTTACTGTCCTTCGCTTCTGCTTTTGGAAGCAGCTGCTGAAACAACGGATCCCGGAATACTTCCCTGCAAAATTGCTTTCGGTCTTTTGAGTTCATTCCTGACTGATGATCGCAATTTCTTTCTAAGGCTGAAAGAATATATCTTCCATACAGTCCTCCAAGAATAGCGCAGTGTTGAGGCGTATCTACTCTCCAATACCTCTGCTGATTCAGTAACATTTCAATACGTCTTCTGTGAAGCGGATAATAATCCGGTACAAACTTAGTTGTCAGACTTCCTGTCATTCTTTTCGCATAATGATACGGTGCAATATTCAATAAATTCATTGAATCAATATCATTACAATAATTAATATTAAATACGATATCCTCAATCAATCTGACCGTTTCATAGCGAAATTTATTTTCTTTGATATAGTCCAGATCATACACTTTATTCCACGCATAACCATAAATCGTCTCCTGTTCCAATCGGATCATATAATTATGGATTTCTTCAATATCCGTAAAATATTTTTCTTCTGCCGGATCTCATGGGCATAAGCAAAGCTTCCATCTTCATTGTAATATTCTTCAAGATGTCCAAAAACAACAAGTTTTGCTCTGTTTTTTTCTAAAGAATCTGCCACTTGTTGTAAAAGGTCCATGTCTACTGTATCATCCGGATCCATAAACCAGATATATCTTCCGGCTGCATGTTGAATCCCTGTATTTCTTGCTTCACTGAGCCCTTTATTCTGTTCATGATGTATCACCCGGATTCTTGCATCCTTCTCTTTTAATTTCTCAGCCAGACTTCCTGTTTTATCCGGAGATCCATCCTCTACGATAATTAATTCCCATTCCTGAAATGTCTGGGATTCTATACTCTCTACCGCTTTGGCAAGATATTTTTCTACTCCATATGCCGGCATTACAACTGTAAATAATGGGCGTGTCTTACTCATATCATTATCCTTAATCATCTTTTCTCTATAACATCACGATTCCCGCAGACAAATTTCTGCCTGCGGGTTTCTCTCGTTGTCTATTACTCTGTTGTTGTTCCGCCTTCCAGAGTTTCTCCGTTCTCCACTTTATCCATAGCTTCTTTGATTGCGTCTACAGACTCCTGATTTGGCTGCATTACATATAAAGGCTTACCGGAATAAGAATAACAATACTGAGTGTCTCCTGTTCCCTCTGCTGCCATTGATGTAATTGTCCATTGCGGGTTCTCAGAAAGCTGGGTTTTGATCAATTCCTGAATCTGAGCTTCAGACATATTTGTTTCAACATTTCCACTTACACTATTAAGAATTCCATTTGCTCCTGTCAAAATTGCCGGAGATACCATCTTCTTGATCATTGCTGTAATTACCGCCTGCTGATCCTTACCGCGCTGATTATCTCCTCCTGGTACATTCTGACGCTCTCTCGAAAATGCTAACGCCTGTTTTCCGTTAAAGTGGTTGGTTCCCTGTACAACATCCATCACAAGTCCTGAATCTTCACTTGTTGTAAAGGCATACTCGGATTCTACATCTACTCCACCAAGTGCATCTACCATTGTGATCAGGGAGGTAAAGTTTACTCGCGCGTAGAAATCAAGATTCGTATCATATAACTTCTCTAATGTCTTCATAGACTTATCCACGCCATAGATTCCTGCATGTGTCAGTTTATCTTTCTGTCCACCTGAAACCTCAGGAATTTCGACATAATAATCACGCGGTGTGGTCACAAGCAGGATCTGGTGTGTTGTTGGATTTACTTCTGCTATGATATTTACATCACTTCGGCTGTTTGTCTCAATTGCTCCATAAACATCAATGCCACTGATGTATACACTGAATGTATCATTTTTCACTTCAACATCAGATGAGGTATCTTCTATCTCAGTCTTAATGTCATGGGAATAAATCACTTTTGTATTATCTTCATACCCTTCAAATGCTTCTTCAAGAACTCCTGTAAATCCCTGATTATAAATAATCGCATCTACTTTTCCATCATGAAGAGCCTCGGCCTGTTCTGCCAATGTATCATACTCTTCTGTCTTAATTTCCGTTCCGAGTTCTTCATTAATTGCCTGAACAGTCTGTTTAATCTGATCTCCATTCATCTTATATTGTACACCAAATGTGTAATTTTTTGCATCTTTGATTGCCTCTGCTGAATCATCTGCCATAACAGATACAACTACTTTATCTAGTTTATACTCTCCACCAGAGATTTTGGAAACCGTTCCACTTACCTTGAACAGATAATACGAACTAAAAATCAACAATACGGTAATCAATACGCTGATAATTTTTCCTGTAATCGCATTTTTCTTGGAAAAGAACTGGCTTGCCAGAATAACTCCCCCCCAAAACAGCACCAATGCTACAGTTGCTGCAACAACATACTTTGTCGGAAGCATATTCAATTTAAATATGCCTGCCATAAAAATCCCTGTCGCAATAAGCTGAACAATTGCCAGAACTAATCCAATTGTTCTGCTGAGTTTATTCTCTCTCTTTTTCACCTTTCTCCTTCGGCGATGTCTGTCAGATGTATTTTTTCTATTGGAATGTCTTTTCTTTCTTCGCACATCATTTCTTTCATCAGAAGGTCTCCTGCGCCGAGATCTTTTGTCCTGCTGACTCATATTCTTTAGTTTCCTTCCCTGTAAATCATTCTCTATGTTTCTATCTGTCGCTTTCTAATGGCACTGCCAAACGCAATTTCTACGCTTAACAGCCCATGAATACTAATTTAATATACCATTTCAACCTTCATTTCGCAACATAAGCCTTGTATTCTAAAAAAATCTTAATCTTTTTGATCTATTTAAAATACTTTTACTTCCTCACGAAATTGTTGCTTTTCTTCACAATCATTCAAACTTTCAATCAGTTCTGCTACAACTTCCGGGATCTCCGGTCTGAATTTCATATACCAGTCAAGCGTCTCGCGGATGTATTTCTTGCGAAACTTCTCATTTGCACAGAATGCACTCTGCAGATTATGAAGACGATCTGCCCCTTTCACTGCATATGCCATAGAATTTGTCTTAATCCCTGCAATATAGGTCTCCATACAATATTCTTTTTCCTTCGTCACCAGCTTCACTGCTTTTAAGACATCTTCTCCCCCGATTTCTACAATCTCCTGTTCTGAAGCATCTGTATCCTCTAAAAGAT
Source organism: Mediterraneibacter faecis JCM 15917 (assembly GCA_001312505.1). Lineage (GTDB taxonomy): Bacteria > Bacillota > Clostridia > Lachnospirales > Lachnospiraceae > Mediterraneibacter > Mediterraneibacter faecis. Next base: position 69,030 of record BBDW01000010.1, on the reverse strand, counting down.
CATGAAATACTGCCGCAACCCGATATTCAACCTGCTTACCATCCTGTCGAAGAATCTCTGCAACTGCAATCGGATGTACAATAAAAGGAGCTCCACCTATCCGAAACTGTCCTTCATGCTTCTTCTTCGCATACTCCAGTGCTTTCTGGTATATCTCTTCTCCCATGATATCCTCCTTTGAATCTTCCATATTTCTGTATCATCCGTCCAGTATCTTCCTGTTATTTCGATAATTTTAGTATACGTTGTATTTCTCGTAAATGCAATTCTATCTCTTTAAACTTTTTCACCAAAACGCTCAACTTATGTTATAATTAGAAATAGGTTTTAAGAGATTTTTATATCTCTGACTCTTTATCGAAATCCGATAAAAATCCGAATCAAGAAAGTGGGTAACAACTATGTGGGCTTACAATGAAACTTTTTATCAAATCTACCCGATCGGATTCTGCGGTGCTCCGGTACATAATGACGGAGTAACAGAACACCGGATTCTTAAAATTGGTGAATGGGCAGAATATCTTGGTGATCTTGGAATCGGTTCAATCATCTTGAATCCGATTTTCGAATCAGACAACCATGGGTATGACACAAGAGATTTCCGCAAGATCGACTGTCGTCTTGGAACGAACGAAGACTTTAAAGAAGTCTGTGAAAAGCTGCATGATAACAATGTAAAGATCATGCTGGACGGAGTATTCAATCATGTTGGACGTGGCTTCTGGGCATTCAAGGATGTGCAGGAGAAGAAATGGGACTCTCCGTATAAAGACTGGTTCCATATCAGCTTCGACGGAAACAGTGCGTATAACGATGGTTTCTGGTATGAAGGATGGGAAGGTCATTTTGAACTTGTTAAATTAAATCTGCAGAATCCTGCAGTTGTCGACTATCTGCTTGACTGTGTCAAGATGTGGATTGAAGAGTTCGGCATAGACGGACTGCGTCTGGATGTAGCTTATTGCCTGGATCATAATTTCATGCGCCGTCTGCGCAGCTTCTGCGAGGAACTGAAACCGGGATTTGCACTGATCGGTGAGGTTCTCTTCGGCGACTACAACTTAATCGTAAACGACGAGATGCTTCACAGCTGTACAAACTATGAATGCTACAAAGGAATTTTTTCAAGCTTCAATTGCATGAATCTGTTTGAGATCGCACATTCTCTGAATCGCCAGTTCGGACCGGAGCAGTGGTGCATTTATCGTGGAAAGCATTTGATGACATTTGTAGATAATCATGATGTCACACGTATCGCAAGTATCCTGACGAACAAGAATCATCTTCCGCTTGCTTACGGTCTTCTCTTTGGTATGCCGGGTATTCCGTGTATCTATTATGGAAGTGAATGGGGGCGAGGAAGGTGTGAAAGCACCGGATAATGACTATGCACTTCGTCCATGCTTCGAAGAGCCGAAGCCGAATGAACTGACTGATTTCATCAAAGAATTGATTGAAGTTCGCAGAAACAGTGATGCTCTTTGCAATGGTTCTTACCGAAATGTTGTCATTACAAATCATCAGCTGATCTTTGAACGCCGCACTGATAATGAACGTGTTCTCGTTGCGATCAATGCCGGTGATTCAGAATTTACTGCCGGAAATGGTGAACTGCAGGGCACTTTCACAGAACTGCTTGTAAATACAGACGAAGCAGAAACTGTAACTTTAAACGGACAGCTGACAATGCCAGCTTACAGCGTACAGTTCCTGAAAGCTGTATAAGATTTTACTGATTAAGTCATTAGAAAAAGGATGAGTGGTAATGTATCTCACATTTACCATTCATCCTTTTCTTTTTATAACTTCTTCACAAAAAGTGTACGCATCGCATTGAGTATTGCAAGTACCATAACTCCCACATCTGCAAAGATTGCGAGCCACATATTTGCAATTCCAAGTGCTCCGAGAATCAGGCACGCGCCCTTTACTGCGAGAGCAAATACAATATTCTGATATACGATTCCGAGACATTTCTTAGAAATTCGGATTGCCTTAACAATCTTCAACGGATCATCATCCATCAGGACAACATCTGCTGCCTCAATTGCCGCATCGGATCCCATTGCCCCCCCCATCGCAATACCGATATCCGCTCTTCCAAGAACCGGTGCATCGTTAATGCCGTCTCCGACAAATGCCAGGTTTGCCTTCGCCGGCTTCTCAGCCAGAAGTCTTTCTACCTGCTCCACCTTATCTCCAGGAAGCAGTTCGCTATGAACCTCATCAATACCAAGATCTGCTGCCACCTGGTCTGCCACCTGTTTCGCATCTCCCGTCAACATGATTGTCTTCTGAATTCCTGCCTGTTTCAGTTTCGCGATTGCTTCTTTAGAAGTCGGTTTCTCAACATCTGAAATCACAATGTGTCCTGCATATTCGCCATCAATTGCCATATGTATGATTGTTCCTACTTTATGACATGATTTATATGGAATACCAAGACGATCCATCAGCTTAACATTTCCTGCTGCAACGCTTCTTCCGTCTACTTTCGCTGTAATTCCGTTTCCACTGATTTCTTCTATCTCACTGACACGGGAACGATCCAGTTCTTTTCCGTAAGCCCTCTGAATACTCTTGCTGATTGGATGAGATGACGCACTCTCTGCAAGTGCCGCATACTCTAAGAGCTGCTTTTCTTCCATCTGATTATGATGTACTCCGACCACTTCAAAAATTCCCTGAGTCAAAGTTCCTGTCTTATCAAAAACAACATATTTTGTCTTGGACAGTGCCTCGAGATAATTGGATCCTTTCACCAAAATTCCCTCATGGCTTGCCCCCCCGCCGATTCCTGCGAAAAAGCTAAGTGGGATGCTGATAACCAGCGCGCACGGACAGCTGATTACAAGAAATGTCAGTGCTCTGTAGATCCAGTCATTCCACTGCGGTGCAGCTCCCATTGCAAACATTCTCACAAGTGGTGGAAGCACTGCAAGTGCAAGTGCGCCATAGCATACCGCCGGTGTATAATATTTTGCAAATTTAGAAATAAAGTTCTCTGATCTTGATTTTCTGGATGTGGATTCTTCTACCAGTTCCAGTACCTTGGATACCGTTGATTCTCCGAACTCTTTTGTTGTACGGATCTTCAACACACCTGTCAGATTGATACAGCCACTGATGATCTCATCTCCGGCTTTCGCTTCTCTCGGAACGCTTTCACCGGTCAACGCACTTGTATTCAGTGTAGAGGTTCCCTCTACAACCACACCGTCGATTGGCACTTTTTCTCCCGGCTGAACAATGATCACTGTTCCGATTTCAACTTCATCCGGATCCACCTGTTCAAGACTTCCATCCTGCTCTATGTTTGCATAATCCGGACGGATATCCATCAATTCACTGATATTTCTGCGGCTCTTTCCAACTGCATAGCTCTGGAAAAGTTCACCGATCTGATAAAACAGCATAACAGCAACCGCTTCATTAAAGTCTCCGGACTTCTCATAAAATGCAATCGCAATCGCACCGACCGTGGCGACTGCCATCAGGAAATTCTCATCAAATACCTGACGGTTTAAGATTCCCTTCCATGCTTTCTTCAAAATATCGTAACCAACGATCAGATATGGAATCAAAAATAATACAAATCTGATAATTCCTGTTACCGGAAGGAAATTCAATAGAATCAGGAGCACCGCCGCAGCGATGATCCTGGTCAGCATCTTCTTCTGCTTCTTCGTCATTCTTCTCACCCTCTTACAGGTAGATCTCGCAATCGTCCTCTACCTTCTTACAATTCTTCAGAACGTCTTTCATAACGCTCTTTGCATCCTGTCCCTCTTCAAACTCAACGATCATCTTCTGTGTCATGAAATTCACTGTTGCATTCTGAACACCTGCTGTGTTCTTTGCTGCATCTTCCATCTTATTTGCACAGTTTGCACAATCCACTTCAATCTTATAAGTCTTCTTCATCTTTCTCTTCTCCTTTGATCTTGTTTTTTGACTTTCATCAAACATATTTCCTATTCATTTTCATTAAACGATTAAGCATTCGTTTAATCTTTATATTTACATTATAGCCAACCAAATGAAAAAGTCAATACATTTTGGTATTTTTATGTTACAATACCTTTATGATTATAGAGTTGCCAAAGGCGCTATTGAATTTCAATACCGAATAAAAGGAGATTGTTTATGACTGACCATATTTTACCACATAATCATGGTGAACATCTGAATACAGAACTTCTTATAGATAATATTGCAAAGACGGAGGACTTCCAGATTGTTGCTGACCTGTTCAAGGTCCTCGGAGATAACAGCAGGGTACGCATTTTCTGGCTTCTCTGCCACTGCGAAGAATGTGTGATCAACATTTCTTCCATGATGGACATGAGTAGCCCGGCTGTCTCTCACCATCTCCGCCAGCTGAAATCTTACGGACTGATCACAAGCCGCAGAGAGGGGGAAAGAAGTTTACTACAAAGCAGCAGACACAAACCAGGCACAGCTGTTGCATCATATGATCGAGCAGGTGATTAAAATCACATGTCCCGAAGCTTAACTGTTATTACTGCAATATCACGCAATTAAACAAGTATATCAAAACGGAAAGATATGAATTTCTCAGAGATATTCACATCTTTCCGTTTTCTTACTGAATTTATTCACATTTTGTAACTGTTCATAAGAAAGTTTTACACTTCACCATTTTTAAACTTAATGATCATTTCATTCGTCAAACTGTCTCTGCTCGGCTCCACCGGAATCTCATCCCTTCGGAACCATTCTGCCAAGGCCAGTTCCTCGCGGTCGAGTGTGATTTCTTCCTCACCATCCAAATCACAATAGAATCCCATCAGGAGCGTATCACTGAAAGACCATGGCTGACTTTTATAGTAACGAATATTTTTAACTTTCAGCCCGACTTCTTCCTTTACTTCACGCTGAACAGTCTCCTCGATTGTTTCTCCAATCTCGGTAAATCCTGCAAGAAGTGCATATTTTTTATATGCTCTTCCGGCGTATTTTGACATGAGAATCTTGTCACCATCAGTTACTCCTATGATAACTGCCGGGCAGATTTTCGGAAATTCCATATTGCCACAATGATCGCAACGCATCATACGTTCTTTTTCATCATGTCTCATCTTATGTCCACAGCGTCCACAGAACTTGCGATTACGATACCAGTTGTTCAACTGATAACCGGTAATTCCGGCAAATGCAAGATACTGCGGTTCTGCATAACGGAAAGATTCTTTATTCTCCATTGTAAACTCTGACAACCGTTCACGACTAATATTCTGTACCAGATAAAAGCGTTCCTCGTCAATCGTAAACAGATAAACTGCTTCTTCATAAATTTCTTCATTAAGCCGTTCCAAATCACGAAATCTTGGAAATTCAATTCCATCTTTCCTTTTCTTCAGCAGTGCACTTTGTCCTTCGTAATACAATGCATAGCTCTGCGCATCCGGAGGGCATGGTCTGTACTGGTTATCAAACTGATGTGGCTGTATATCCTGAATCATAATTCTGTTCCTTCTTTCTTAAACATAGAACCAAGAACCAGAGTACTCCGCCTGCTCCGATTGCAAAGTCTCCCAAATTATAAGTTACTTGTTCCAGCTTTTTCTTTTCTGTCTTAATCCCGATGTAATCAACCACCTTCTCTTTATGATAACGGTCTGCCAGATTACTCCACGCACCCGCTGCCGCAAGTGTGATTCCTGCTTTTTTCAAAACATGATTGTTTCCAAGAAGTGTCAGCATCTGTGTCACTGTCACAATACCTGTTCCTGCTTCTGTAAGCTTTTTCACCTTTTCCGGTTTATTTGCAAAAACTCCCAGGCAGATTCCCGGATTATGGACACGCCGGAGTTCCAACTTCTCTGCCAGCTTCCTCTTCTCTCCCATCTTCAAGTTCTTTTCTACATAATCTTTTATCCATTGATCCAAAAGGAATACCGCTGTTCCGGCCAACGGGTAGAATTTATTTTTCTTCACACTATCATCTCCCAGTTATTTTAAGTCACCTTTCCTATAACCTGTGTATTTCCACTGTTTCTTTACAGCATTTCCAGAAAATCATTTTCTGAAATGATCGGAACTCCGAGATCTCTTGCCTTTTTATTTTTTGAAGATGTGGAATTTACGTCATTGTTGATCAAATAATTTGTCTTTGATGTGACACTTCCCGTCACCTTACCGCCACGTTTTTCAATCTCAGCCTTTACCTCTGCACGATTTGCAAAATGTTCAACACTTCCGGTAATAACAAAGTTCACTCCGGCGAATTTCTGGCTGTCTTCTGTTACTTCCTCTTCTTCTAATTCCACTTCGCTAAGAAGTCGCTTAAAGATTTCCTGATGCTCTTCCTCTTTAAAATAATCTACATAGCTTTTCGCCATGACTGCTCCGACACCCTGGATCTCAACCAGTTCTGCCTCTTCTGCCTGAAGCACGCGTTGCGAATCATTTCCAAGTGCCCGGCAGATTACCTTAGCATTCGCACTTCCGATTCCCGGGATTCCGAGACCATAAACCAGTCTTGCGAGTGTTGTCTTTCTTGCCTTTTCAATACTGCTCTGCAGTTTCAGGAAAGATTTTTCGCCAAAGCCATCCATTGTCATGATCTCATCTCTGTAGTTATCAAGATGGAAGAGATCTGTAAAGTCTTTCACATAACCGTGGAAAATGAATTTCTCCAGTGTCGCCTCTGAAAGGCCTTCAATATTCATCGCATCTCTGCTCACAAAAAGTGCAAAGGACTTCACATGCTTTGCCTGACACTTCGGATTGGTACAATACAGCGTCTTTGTCCCATTTTCCATAGAGATTTTCGTCTCACCTCCACAGACCGGACAGACTTTGGGAATATCTTTCACTCCACTTCTTGTCAGATTCTCCGCAATCTGCGGAATAATCATGTTCGCCTTGTATACCTGGATCTCATCTCCAACACCAAGTTCAAGTTCTTCCATGATGCTGATATTATGGACGCTTGCACGGCTGACTGTCGTTCCTTCAAGCTCTACCGGCTCAAAAACCGCCACCGGATTGATCAGACCTGTTCGTGACGGACTCCACTCAATCTCAAGCAGCTTTGTGTTGCGGATCTCATCTGCCCATTTGAAGGCAAAAGAATCTCTTGGGAACTTCGCTGTTGTTCCAAGTGACTGTCCGTAAGCAATATCATCATACACAAGCACAAGACCGTCCGACGGAACTTCGTTGTGCTCAATCTCACGGGCAAACCATGCCACTTCCTCTTCAATCGTATCTCTTGTCACTTCATGGTTCTCCACAACATCAAATCCCTGGTTTTCAAGCCACTGCATCTGATATTTTCTAGAATTCTGGAAGTCCACGCCTTCTGCACGAACGAGTGTAAATGCATAGAATCTTACATTTCTCTTCGCAGTGATCTCATTGTTCAGCTGACGGACAGAACCGCTGCAAAGATTTCGTGGATTCTTATATTTCGCATCCACATCCTCAATCTCTTCATTGATCTTCTCGAAATCTTTATAGGAAATAACTGCCTCTCCTCGCAGTACAAGTTCTCCCTGATATGGGATCTTAAGCGGTACATTTTTAAATACTTTCGCATTGTTTGTAATGACCTCACCGATCACTCCGTTTCCTCTGGTAACTGCCTTCACAAGTTCTCCGTTCTGATAGGTCAGAACAACAGTAAGTCCATCCAGTTTCCAGGAGATTAATGCTTTTTGTCCGCCTAGGAATTCCTTCAGTCTTTCTACATCTTTCGTTTTGTCCAGAGAAAGCATCGGACGCTCATGACGTTCTTTCGGGAGCTCACTGAGTACTTCATATCCAACATTTACCGTCGGACTGTTTGCCATTCTCGTACCAATCTTCTCTTCCAACTCCTGCAGTTCATCATAGAGCTTGTCATACTCGTAGTTGCTCATGATCTCTGTATTTTCCTGCTCATAAGAACGTCTCGCTCTGTTCAGAAGTTCCACCAGTTCTCGCATGTGATTCATTTCTTTCTGCTCATCCATCATCGCTTCTTCCCTTTCCCATGTCTCGTTCTATTATCTTGTGTTGCTGCCCACTGTTCCTGATATTTTCCACCAGGCAATGCAGAAGAATCTTTCAGCTGATCATATAATTCGTTCAATTCCTGATCTGTTAGTTTTCTGTACTGTCCATCCTTCAATCCATCCAGTGTAATGTTCATCACGCGGACGCGTAAAAGATCCTTCACTTCATATCCAAGAGTCTCACACATTCTGCGGATCTGACGGTTCAACCCCCCTGTGTCAGGATTATGGAAAATGTATACTTTCCAATCTTTTTCACAGTACAAGGACGGGTCACAGTATCAAGGATCGGAACTCCTGCTGCCATCTTTTTTAAGAAGTCTTCCGTAATTTCTTTATCAACAGTTACTTTATACTCTTTCTCATGTTTGTTGGCTGCACGCATCATTTTGTTGATGATATCACCATTATTTGTCATCAACAACAGTCCATGAGAATCCTTATCGAGTCGTCCGATATAAGTCACACGCACCGGATAATTCAGGAAACGGACAATGCTGTCCCTCTCTCTGCGTTCTTCTGTACAGACGATCCCACGCGGTTTATTTACTGCCAGCACGATCATCTCGTCCTGTTTTGAGACAACTTTATTTCCAACTTTCACGACCTGTCCCGGCACGATACGCATACCGGTCTGTGCACGCTGTCCATCAACTGTCACGCGTCCAGTCTCAATGAGGCGGTCTGCCTCCCTTCTGGAACACACGCCCGCCTCGCTCAAATATTTATTCAGCCTTACCGGCTCACTCTTCTGTAAAAATTCTTCTTTGATTCGATTACTCAACTGCAAACACTCCACTTATATTATTGTCTTTGAAAAATGTATTTCCACTGTATAAAAACAGAACCTCTGAGATTCTGTAAGAATCCATAAGATCATTGATCGTTCCGCTGTAATATCTCGGATCCACAACTACGATTTCTCTGTAATACGGTGTCAGGAACGGGATAAATGAATTTGCAAAGGAATCTTTCACAAGAAGAAGACGCTTTGTACTTGTAGAAACTGTACGGATATCAAGCAAGGATGAATTTCCTCCAAGAAATACCGTATACTGATCTTTCTCCTTTAATTTAGAAGAATCATATAAGGATGTGGAACGCTTTCCTTCATCCACGTAATCCACGATCAAGTCTGTATCTTCTTCTGTCGGCACATAAATATCAATCTGTTCCTTCTCTCCAAGGTTCACTCCGCTTTTTGACGCCAACATTCCGTTAAAGCTGTCTGAAACTGCATAGGAAACATATTTCCCAGAAAGATCTCCTTCAATCCCAAGGGATGGTGCCGCCGCCTGAAATGCATAAAATGCACCAAGTGTCGTCCAGTGATGATCTGTTTTGTAATAAATCTTCTCTGTCTTATGTTTATTCAATTCCGTTGACACGTCAATCCACTCAACGCTATCTCCAAGATCCTTACGAACCATACTGAACATTTGTGTCTGATCCTCCGGCTTCGCGAGTGACGGAAGGGAATGATTCAATACATTTGCTGCATCCGGGACAAGCATCATACGAACCGGAATCTTGGACTGACTCTCTGAAAATGATTTGATTGCCTTAATATTTGCGGCAAGATGATTCTCATCTGCAACTTCAATCTGTTCTAAAAGCTGCCCATTCGTTCCGATATAGACACCGTTTTCCAGACGACTTCCACCAATCCGGTCCACCGTAACTTTCAGCTTTCTCCACATGTCTCTTCCAACAAACTGATCATCCATATAAGCTTCAAATTTTTCATCATAATCTCCGCTTATCAGACTGCTCAGGCGAAACTTTGGCTTCGTTGCAAGCATACGGTTCTCCTGCACTGATTTTTCTCTGTCAGGCACAATAACATTTATAATAAGGAATAGAAACAAGGTCAGAATAAATATAATACCAACCAATTTCTCCTGTACTTTTCTCTGTCTATCTTTCTTCATCTTTTCACCTTAATTGTTGTCATTCACTGTTTTCTATAACTCTCTAAAATCTAAAGTACAAAAACGGATTGTACGTATCTGCGATCAGATAAGCAACTGATATTGCCAGCATTCCAAAGAAAACAACCAGTGTGATTACAGTCCGTACTGTATGATTCTCAGACACATTCAGGATTGCACGGAGCATTCTTGATCCAAGTGTTGTTGATCCAATTACTGCCAACAAGTAGAACAACCAGTGTGTCAGGATCACAAAGAATACTTCTTTACTGGCAACTCCTGCTCCGCCGCCAACCATTGCAAAGAGGTAACGAAGTGCTGCTCCAAGGCTTGGACTAAAGAAAAACACCCAGCCAACCAGCACCAGTACTAATGCATAAATATGCTGCAATACACTTGGCCACCGATCCACAATTGCCCCCCCCAGACATATTTCTCCAGTACGAGAACTACTCCATAATAGATTCCCCATACAATAAAATTCCATGCAGCTCCGTGCCACATTCCGGTCAGCATCCAGACAATCAAAAGGTTTACAATATTTCTTGAAATCGTCACATGATTTCCACCAAGCGGAATATATACGTATTCACGGAACCAGGAGCTCAAAGAAATGTGCCATCTGCGCCAGAATTCTGTAATACTTTTAGAAATATACGGCACATCAAAGTTCTTCTTAAACTCAAAACCGAACATTCTTCCAAGTCCGATTGCCATATCTGAATAGCCGCTGAAATCAAAATAAATCTGGAATGCATAAGTAATACATCCAAGCCATGCCATCAGAACTGTCAGGTTACTTGCTGATGTCGATGAGATTTCTTCAAAAATCTTTCCCAGTGTATTTGCAAGCACTGCTTTCTTCGAAAGTCCAATAATAAAGAGCATCGCGCCCTGTCCCAACTTTCTTCCGGAGATTTTCCTTGCGGTAAGCTGCTTCTCAATATCTCCATAACAGACGATTGGTCCGGCAACCAGCTGCGGAAACATGGATACATACAGCGCATACTTCACCAGACTCTGCTGTGCTTTTACCTTGCCTCGATATACATCTACAATATAGGAAATTTCCTGAAATGTGTAAAAAGAAATTCCAATCGGTAATGCCAGTTCCCTGTATGGAATACTGATTCCGAACAACGTATTCGTACTTTCTACCAAAAATCCAAAATATTTAAAGAACACAAGCAGCACAATATTTACTGTTATTGCAAAGACCAGTGACCGCTTTGCTTTCGCCTCATTCTCACTCTTATTCTCAATATCCATTCCGCAAAAATAGTTTAACAAAATACTGAGTATCATCAGAATGATATAAACCGGTTCACCCCCCCAGGCATAGAAGATCAGACTGCCTGCAAGCAGCAGGAGATTCTTCCATTGCGGCGGTGCAATATAATAAACTGCCAGCATGATCGGCAGAAATAAAAACAAAAATGTAATACTACTAAATAACATCTGCTCCCCCCCCTTCTACAGACTCTTGTCAAATGCGCTGCGATATTCAGAAGCTTTCGAAGATACTGCAAAAAAGATATATCTTCCACGAATGCTTTCCTGTGAGTCCTCTAAAAGCTTCACCTGTTCCGGCAGGTAAGAATCAAAATCTTCTATTCTCTGTGCTTTTCTCTGTGCGATCGCATTTGTCACATTTTCTATCTGTGCATCATTTTTCACCTGTATCACCAGAACTTCCGCTGCTGAAATACTGGACGGAGAAGAATAATACAAAACACCCTTGTAATCCGCACTGTTCAGTCCATAATTTCTCTTAAGCATCTGGTCATCCATCTGCACAAGTTCTTTACTGTCCAATACACTGCTCACAGCCTTTGATACTTCTGAAAAAGTCCGCTTACTTCCACTTGCATATAGCATCAATATCACAAGATATCCCACGATAATTACTAAAAGTATATATTTCATCGCAGAGATCATTCGCTGTCTTTTCTCTGTCATAGCGTTGCCACCTCCGCCATCTTTTCTGCCCAGATTGGATAGAAATTCGCTTTAAAATGAATTCCATCCTCTTCATAATACTCATCTTCTATAATATCTGAATTATCAATGTATCCGATCTGCTTCTTTTCACACATCGCTTCTAGTTTTTCATTGTAATCTGCGATATTTGCAAGTGCCGGCTCCTTCTCTACCGCACTTTCCTGCACCGGAAAAACAGCATTCACAAAAATGTGCGCATCCGGCATAGCTTCTGAATCTTCTTAATCACATCTGAATAATCCTTGATAAACTTGTCTACATCTCCGTTTGTCTTAGTTACATCATTCATCCCATATGCCAGAAAAACAATCTGCGGATCCAGTTGTTTTGCCTGCTCGATCTGATCATCCAGTTCGCTGAAATGAATTCCAATTTTCGCAACAACACTTGATGTATTCAGTACGTCATACTCTGTAAAGCTCGCCGCAATGGAATCGCCCATCACAACAGCACCGGAAAAGCGTTCCTTCATGCTTCTTGTATCGGATGAATCTCCTGTTCCATCTTTCTTTTCCAACTGATTAATCTTCTGCTCAATCGTCTTCGCATCTGCAGATTCTTTGCCTTTTATATATGCAATTCCTTCACTGGTGTCGACTGGCTTCTTTGTCAGATTGCTAACACCCTGCACTGCCAGGAGTATCACTGTAATGACCAGCGCACATCCGACCCCCCCGATCCGGATTCCCAGTTTTTGCTTTCTTTTTATTGTTTTCTTCATATATCTATATTCTTTCTGTTTTTTATATAGTGTATAGAATCCCATACTGTTTTAATAGTACATTTTTTAGCAATAAAAGTCAACAAATCTGCGCTTGTATCTCGCCATTCCTTTTAGTACAATGATAGGTAGACGATTAAGAACTTAAACAGCTGCGGAGGTATCTGATTTATATGATTTCACTGACTTTAACAAATGTAAAAAGCTTCATGTCTCACCTTCTGTTAAAAGAGACCTTTGACAATTTCTCTTTTATTGAAGGAGAGATTATTACGTTTAATACCTTTCGGATTGACGGGTATATACAGAAAGATTTCTTTGATTCCGAAGAAGAGATTCCGGAATATTCTCTTTGGAAAAATCTGCGTGAATTTTGTTTTTCCTTAATTAAGGGAAAGAAAACACCGCTCGGTTTTCATTTTGTCTTCAGCCTAAATTCAAAGAATATTTCCCGTCTGATTGAACAGAAAGAACTGGGACTTAATCCTGCTGACGTGCAGGGACTATATTTGAATATACGTTACGATGGAACTCATCTCACCTGCGTGACAGGAACTTCCTTCAAGAGTTTTATGATGGATAAGACCCTGGAACGCGAATGGGATGAGATGGTAAAGAAGTTCTTTTTAAAAAAAGAGATTGCATTTGAGTTGATGTAAATTTAAAAATCCATTAGCAATGTGTGCCGCAAGGCGCACATAATAACAGCCGCCTCACGGTCAAATCATCGTGAAGCGGCTGAACTTATTACTGCCAATGATGAGAAACTCATGGAACATGTTTCTCATCATTTTACTTTATTATTTTGTCAGAAGCATCATGATATCATTGCTTCTCTTAACAAATGCTGTCATCTCTTCCGGACTTAACGGCTTATGAGCAAGCATTGCAAGATCATACAGCTGTTTGCAGATGATTGATGCGTTCTTGCTGTCCTTATTCGCTACAAGGAACTGAACCAGCGGATGGTTGGCGTTAAGAACCAGTGTTGCCTGGCTTCCGAACATGGATGCATCCATGCCGCCCATACCATACATCTTCATCATCTCCTGCATTCTTCTGTTTTCCTCAGAAAGAACTGCCATAGATGCTACATTCTCATCTTTGAGCTTTTCAACTTTAACATCAAGCTTCTCATTGCCAAGCTCTTTGCGGAAGATTTCAACAAGGCTGTCTGTTGTCTTCTGGAATTCTTCCTTCTCATCTTCTGCCACTTCATCCTTCAGAGAATCATGTACATCTGCATCAATTCTCAAGAACTGAACTTCTTGATGTTTCTGCTCAAGGTATGTGATAAATGCAGAATCAATGTTATGTGTCAGAATGATCGCATCCTGTCCCTGGGCCTTGAACATGTTGATGTACTGGCTCTGCTGTACTTCATCTGTTACATAGAAGATTCTTGTCTTCTCTTCTTCCTTCGCATCTGCTCCTTAGACTCTTCTGCGTCTGTTTTTGTTTCTTCTGCCTTAGCTTCCTCTGTCTTGGCTGCATCAGCTTCTTCGCCTTTGGCTTCTTTGATGATATCTTCGAGAGTCATGTATTTATGATCAAGATTCTTGTAAAGCATAGAATTCTTCATCTTCTCACCGAATTTCTCATCCTTCAGGCAGCCGAACTTGATGAATGGACTGATGTCATCCCAATATTTCTCATAGTTCTCACGGTCTGTCTTGAACATTCCATTCAGCTTGTCAGCAACCTTCTTGGAAATGTAATCAGCAACTTTGTTTACAAATCCGTCGTTCTGCAGTGCACTACGTGATACGTTCAACGGCAGATCTGGACAGTCGATCACTCCCTTAAGTACCATAAGGAACTCTGGGATTACTTCTTTAATATTATCTGCGATAAATACCTGGTTATTGTAAAGTTTAATCTTTCCTTCAATGGAATCATACTCTGTATTGATCTTCGGGAAGTACAGAATTCCCTTTAAGTTAAATGGATAATCCATGTTCAGGTGAATCCAGAACAGTGGCTCTTTGTAATCCATGAACACCTTGCGGTAAAAATCAATATAGTCATCCTTTGTACACTCGCTTGGGTTCTTTGTCCACAGCGGATGTGTATCACTGATAGATACCGGACGTCTTACAATCTTCGCTTTCTGCTTCGGCTCGCCCTCTTCGCCTTCCTTTGGTTCCTCTGTAATATGCTCTACTACAGTATCTGTATCAAGAACATCTGCCTCATCGATTGTATCGTACTCCGGCTCTGCATTTGCCTTGGAGAGGAAGATCTCTACCGGCATGAAAGAGCAATATCTCTCAAGTACTTCTCTTGCACGGTATTCATTTGCAAACTCAAGGCTGTCCTCATTCAGATACAGTGTGATCTCTGTTCCGACTGTTGTCTTATTTCCTTCCTGCATCTCATACTCTGTACCGCCTTCACTTGCCCAGTGTACCGGTTTCGCACCTTCTTTATAGGAAAGAGTATCAATCTGAACTTCGTCAGCTACCATGAATGCTGAGTAGAATCCAAGACCGAAGTGTCCAATCATATCATCTTCTGTTGTCTTGTCTTTATATTTCTCAAGGAACTGTGTCGCACCTGAAAATGCGATCTGAGTGATATACTCCTCTACTTCTTCTGCTGTCATACCAAGTCCGTTATCGATAAACTTCATTGTCTTCTCTTCCGGGTTGACAATTACTTCGATCTTCGGTTTGTATCCTTCCGGAAGTTCATATTCTCCCATCATATCCAGCTTTTTCAGCTTAGTGATCGCATCACATCCGTTGGATACGAGTTCACGTACAAAGATATCATGATCGGAATAAACCCATTTCTTGATAATAGGAAAAATGTTTTCGCTGTCAATTGATAAAGTACCTTTTTTAACTGCCATTTTACTGCACTCCTTTTTATTTATAATCTATCCGTAACTGCTCAGTTACGTTTCTTTTAATATCGGCTGTCAATCAGCTTTTTCGCTGATATCGATAGTATATTTGCCTGCCTAATGGACATTCTAGTACAGCAAAATTTAAAAGTCAATAGAAAATTAGCACTCCTTTCAAAAGAGTGCTAATAATTTCGTTAAAAGTATAAAGTTTTTATGAACTATACTGTTTCCGGCTCCGGATAATCCTCTCCAAATGTCTCAACAGTAACTTTCTTCATTACCTGTTTCTCAAGCGGGCGGTCGCTGTAGTCTGTTGCTGTCTCAGCAATCTTATTCACTACATCCATTCCTTCTGTAATCTTACCAAATGCAGCATAAGCTCCGTCAAGGTGTGGTGCTTTCTTATGCATAATGAAGAACTGGCTTCCTGCTGAATCCGGATGCATTGCACGTGCCATAGAAAGAACTCCTGCATCATGTACAAGGCTGTTCGCCACACCATTCTGTGCAAACTCTCCTTTAATTGAATATCCAGGACCACCGATTCCTGTTCCTTCCGGATCTCCTCCCTGGATCATGAATCCACTGATTACGCGGTGGAAGATCAATCCGTCATAGAATCCTTTCTTTACAAGGGACACAAAGTTATTCACTGTATTCGGTGCTACTTCCGGATACAGCTCTGCTTTCATAATATCACCATTTTCCATCTCAAATGTAACTACTGGATTTGCCATGTTTAATTCCTCTTTTCCATAGATTTAATGACTCTATTGTAGCGGATTTATCTAAGAACATCAAGATACATCTATTATTTCAAACGTTCTCGGTAAAAATACGTTACTGTTCAAAGATTTCTGTAAACAGTAATCCCTATCAATCCGCCTTTTTCCTTATACCCGGTATTCCACAGTTCCTTCAGTGAAAATGTTGTTGCTTCCCCCATAAGTCGCCACTTTAATCAGAAGATCATCTGCTGTCTCTTCATATCCGATACATAAAAACCAGTGCCATACAAAATCAGCAAATTTCTTGTCTTTATGACGCAACATCAGATATGGAACCGGCGTTCCTTCATTGATTTTCTTCTTAATGAATACTGCTGCTTCTCTTGCTGTATGTTCACCGGAAAATTCTTTGAATTCCACCTTTTCTCCTATATCTTCCAGATACTTTCCAAAGCCTTCTGTGTACATCCACAACTTGTTCACTCCACTCATTCTTGGGCGAAGATATGGTTTCATTTTCATGGAAAACTGAATATAATCTTCTTTACTCAGATTCTCTGCATCAAAAGGATACAGGTTCTTCTTTCCTTTATATTTTGCAAAATAGATACAGAAGTCACACGCTGTTGCCGCAGCGCATCCGCCAATGTGCATCACCACATTGCGGAACCAGTCCTGATTGCCGCCTACTTCTCCGTCTATCATAAAATAATCCAGAATCTGTTTCATTTCTGTTGTTCTTCCTCTCTGTAAAAATCTTGTTTTATCTCTTATCATTCGGTCCATTATTATTTTATAAGCTGCATTTCTACTGTCATTTCCTACTGATTTGTACATATTAACTGTAATTATAACCTCATATGGTTGAAATGTACACTTTCCCCCCCTCCTTTTTTTAGTCACTCGTGACATTGTTGATTTTCGTGCCTAACGCTATACTAAGTACATAAGTTAAACAAACCAAAATCAACTACCAATAAAAAACAAAACCAAATTTAGTCAAACAAGTAAAAAGTAATCATTTAAGGAGGCACTTATAATGGCAAGTTTATCTCTTCAGGGAATTCAGAAAATTTATCCTAACGGATTTCACGCAGTAAAAGATTTCAATCTTGAAATCGCTGACAAGGAGTTCATCATCTTCGTAGGACCATCAGGATGTGGTAAATCTACAACACTTCGTATGATCGCTGGTCTGGAGGATATCTCCGGCGGTACATTTAAGATCGACGGAAAAGTAATGAACGATGTAGAGCCAAAGGATCGTGATATCGCAATGGTATTCCAGAACTACGCTCTGTATCCACATATGACAGTATATGATAACATGGCTTTCGGACTGAAACTTCGTAAAGTTCCGAAAGATGAGATTGATAAGAAGGTTCGTGAGGCTGCTAAGATCCTTGATCTTGAGAAACTGCTCGACCGTAAACCGAAGGCCCTTTCCGGTGGACAGAGACAGCGTGTTGCTATGGGACGTGCTATCGTTCGTAATCCTAAGGTATTCCTTATGGATGAGCCACTTTCCAACCTGGATGCTAAACTGAGAGTTCAGATGCGTATCGAGATTTCCAAGCTTCATGAGAATCTGGGTGCTACAATTATCTACGTAACACATGACCAGACAGAGGCTATGACACTTGGAACAAGAATCGTTGTTATGAAAGACGGAGTTGTTCAGCAGGTAGATACACCACAGGCACTTTACAATACACCATGCAACCTGTTCGTAGCAGGATTCATCGGATCACCTCAGATGAACTTCATGGATGCAAAATGTACAATTAAAGGAAATGATGTTACTCTTACAGTTGGAAAACATGTTCTTAAGGTACCGGCTTCTAAGAAGCAGGCACTGATCGATGGCGGATATGATGGAAAGACAGTTGTTCTTGGTATTCGTCCGGAAGATGTACATGATTCACAGGCGTTCATCAGCAACTCTCCTGACAGCGTAATTGAGTCTACAATCAAAGTTTACGAGCTGCTTGGAGCAGAAGTATTCCTGTACTTCGATGTTGAGGGAACTCAGATGACAGCACGTGTTAACCCACGTACAACACTCAGAACTGGAGATCATGCAGTATTTGCACTTGATATGGAAAAAATTCATCTCTTTGACAAAGACACAGAGTTGACTATTACAAACTAATCCTTTACAATTAAACTAAACACGGAGGGGGGCTGTACTTTTCTCGGAAGGTGCAGCCTTTCTTCCATCTATTACTATTTTATTTACGGAGATTACTATGGCTAATACATCCGAACTTGAAAAAGGACTCAATGAATTAAAACGTTTGACCGGAATCACACTCGCAGTGACTGCCGAAGATTCTGAACAGGAGCAGATGGCCCTGGAACAGATTCGCTGTCTCTGCCTTGCCTACCGGGAAAAATATAATAAAAATGATTTTCTTATGGGACTGATGACCGGCGGTGTTCCTTCCTATGATGTACAGCAGCGTGCCGCACGGCTCCACATTGCACCGGAAGAAAATCGAATTCTCTTTTTGATTGAAATAAAGGAACCTGATGAGATTATTGGAGAGATCCTTAAAAATCTGTTTCCTTCTCAAACAAAAGCTTATATTGTTCCTGTTTCAAAAGAGCGACTGGCTGTATTATATCCATTTCATGAGACAAAGGATTCCAAAGATTCTGCTGATGAACATGCAAGACATCTGGCTCATGCGATTGTTGACACGCTGAATGCGGAAGCTCTTGCACATGTTCAGGTTTCTTTTAGTCAGATGATTCCTTCTCTTTTGGAATTATCCGGGGCTTTTCGTGAGGCAAGTCTTGCACTGAAAGTTGGAAAACTTTTCTATCCGGAGCAGACTGTCTTTCCATACAATGAACTGGGGATTGGCCGCCTGATTTATCAGCTTCCTGTTTCTCTGTGCGAAAGCTTTCTCCAGGAAGTTTTCTTAGACAAGATTCCGGACAAGCTGGACGATGAGACACTCCTGACGATCAACCGTTTCCTTCAGAATAATCTGAACATTGCTGAGACTTCACGCCAGCTCCATATGCACCGCAACACGCTGATCTATCGTCTGGAGCAGATTGAAAAGCGTACCGGACTTGACTTAAGGCAATTCGAAGATGCAATGACATTTAAGATTGCAACAATGGTCATGAACTATCTTCATGCTGAAAAAGAAAAAAATTGCACTGCGGTGTAATTGATATATATTAAATACTATATAAGAAAGGACTTATAACTTATGAATGACGCATTATGTGAACATATTGTAGCCAGAAAATCAAAACCAATGGATTTTATCATCCGCATTCTTATTATTGTAGTGATCGTTGCGGTCGCAATCGTAGGAATGCCATTTCTTGGATTCTTTGCTTTTGCTCTTGCAGCAATCCTGGCTTTACTTGCTTATTATTTTGCATTTCCACTCTTAAATGTGGAGTATGAATATTCCCTTCTGAATCACGATCTGGATATTGATGCAATTTACAGCAAAGAGAAAAGAAAATCCAAAATAAACCTGGATATTCAGCATGCTGAGATTATTGCACCAAAAGGATCTCATCGACTGGATTCTTATCATCCGGAAACAACTTGCGACTTTTCATCTGGAAATGCAAATGCAAAGGTTTTCGCAATCATGATCCCGATCAATCAGAAAATGACTTGTGTTTATATTGAACCTGATGAAAAGATGATTGAACATATGAAACAATGGATGGGAATGAAGATGTTCGTAGATTAATATTGAATGTTTGTTTCTAACTCAGACAAGTACCACAATCAGTAACTACTAATTGTGGTACTTGTTTTTTCTTTTCTGTCTGGTTGTAGATTACGAATTGCAATTACATACTTAAAACATCATAATCTTATTTTTCAGCAACATCTGCTATATATTTACATGCGGCAAGTGCAGCTACTGCACCGTCCGCTGCCGCTGTTGTAAGCTGACGCACTTCTTTTGTCCGGCAGTCTCCTGCTGCATAGATTCCCGCTTCTGACGTCTTGCAATCTTCTCCGGCAACAATAAATCCACCCTCATCTAACTGAACAACATCAGCAAATTTTTCATTCTGTGCAATCTGTCCGACAGCTACGAAAATTCCGGAGACAGCAAGTTCTGATTCTTCTCCTGTTACTTTATTCAAAACCCGCAGACTTTCCACCATCTGCTCTCCACGGATTTCCTGAACAGTTGTATTTAAGATAAACTCTACATTTTCTTTCTCTTGCAGACGTTTTACAATCTGATCTTCTCCCCGGAATTCGTCTCTTCTGTGAATCAGATAAACTTTGCTACAGTAATTTGACAGAAATTCTGCATCCTGGAGTGCTGTACTTCCACCTCCGACAACTGCAACTTCTCTTCCCCGGAAAAACATTCCATCACAAGTCGCACAGTATGAAACTCCTGCACCTGTCAGACGTTCCTCTCCCGGAACTCCAAGATGGCGGTGTGTCACACCAGTGGCAAGAATAATGCTTTTGCATTCATATTCTTTTTCCGTTGTTACAATCACTTTATAATCCGCTTCTTCACGGATACCTGTCACCTGCTCCATTATGGTCTGTGTTCCCAGCTTTACTGCCTGATCCATCAGATTCATAGAGAATTCACTGCCGCTCACACTTGCAATTCCCGGATAATTTTCTACATTCGGAGAAGATGTGATCTGACCACCGAAGGTTGTTCCCTCGAAGAGTACGGTCTGCTTTCCTGCACGCTGGCCATAGATAGCCGCAGTCATCCCTGCAGTTCCTCCACCGATGATTCCAATATCATAAATTCCCATATTTTTCCTTTCCCAACAAACTGTTTCTACATTTTCTGATTGCTGTAATTCATTTTTTCATTTACGCTAAACTGTAATATGTTTCAATCACTTCTTACATATTTCTGGACATATCTGCGCAGACTTTCTCTGCCTCGATCACTGCGCTTCTAAGTCCAAATTTCTCAAGTACACGTACTGCCTCAATCGTTGTTCCTGCCGGTGAACATACCATATCTTTCAGTTCTCCCGGATGCTTTCCTGTCTCGAGTACCATCTTTGCACTTCCAAGTACTGCCTGTGCTGCGAACTGATACGCCTGTGATCTAGCATTCCCTCAGCTACCGCTCCGTCTGCCATTGCCTCGATCATCATAAAGATATATGCCGGTGAACTTCCGCTGACTGCAACAACTGCATCGATCAAATGCTCCGGCACGATTTCTACTTTACCAAAAGAACTAAGAAGCTCCAGTGCATAGTTCTTTTCTTCTTCTGTCACTGCATCATTCGGGCATGCCGCTGTCATTCCCTCTCCAACTAATGCTGGTGTATTCGGCATTGTTCTTACAATCTTAACTTTCTTTCCAAACTGCTCTTCGAGCCATGCGAGAGTCTTGCCCGGTGCGATTGTAATAATCAGCTGGTCTTCTCTTACTGCATCTTTGATCTCAGCAATTGTCTGTGCATAGAATTGTGGTTTTACAGAGAGAACTAATACTTCTGCTTTCTGTGTTACTTCTATATTATCTGCTGTCACATGAATTCCATGCTCTTTTTTCGCACGTTCACGTCCTGCTTCCATAATATCTGAACCGATGATCTCTTCCGGGGGGGCAATAATTCCCTTTTTGATGATTCCGCCCATGATTGCTCCTGCCATATTTCCTGTTCCAATAAATCCTAATTTCATGATCTTAAGTCTCCTTTTCTTTTACCATTACTGTTCTAAGAACCGTGTCCAGTAACCTTTTATCTACATGTATCCGTCTCTCACCCAGAATTTTTTCTCATCCTCTAACGGAATTTCTTCTGTGTCCATCCAGTCGATTGTAATAAACTGATTTCTGTTCAGCCCTTTTAGCAGTTCATTGATCAGCCATTCGCGTCCCTGAACTTCCATTGTAACGGTTCCATCCCATTCGTTCTGAACCCAGCCAACCAGATTTAGTGAATTCGCCAGATATTTCGCTGTATAGCGGAATCCAACACCCTGTACACGACCGTGAAAAACAATGTGCTTTCTAACTTCTGCCATATCTGATCACTCCCTTGAAGCAATTTATGTTGTACACTATCGTTATTCTAACATATTTTTTTACCTTGTACAGTTCTTTTCGGTAAACAGTCCCTGCTTCCTGTGTTATAATGGGAATAACTTTTCTGAAGGAGGGCTTCGAGAACGAATGAGTAATTATGAAACATCACAGACTTCTGATCTGAAAGAATTGATAAATAAATTACGAGATACACAGACTCTCTCTAAAAATGAATGGATTCGGCTAATTGACGGAAGAACCCCCCCTGAACTTGCCAACTATTTATTTGAAAATGCACGCGAAGTACGAATCACTCACTATGGACATAATGTTTATGTCCGCGGACTAATTGAATTCACTAACTATTGTCGTAACGATTGTTATTACTGCGGTATCCGCAAAAGTAATCTGAATGCACATCGCTACCGTCTTACCAAAGAAGAGATTCTTAACTGTTGCAAAACCGGATATGAACTTGGTTTTCGCACCTTCGTTCTTCAAGGTGGTGAAGATGGCTGGTTCACGGTTCCGCGTCTGGCTGATATTGTCTCTGACATCCACAAAAACTGGCCGGACTGTGCAATCACACTCTCTGTTGGAGAAATGGAACATGATGCATACCAGACTTTATTCGATGCCGGCGCTGACCGCTATTTACTTCGCCATGAAACTTATAATGATGCACATTACCGTAAGCTTCATCCTGCTTCCTTAAGTGCGCGTCACCGTCAAAACTGTCTGTGGGATTTAAAATCGATTGGCTATCAGATTGGAACCGGATTCATGGTCGGTGCACCTTTCCAGACAACTGAGAATCTTGCAGATGATATGCTTTTCTTAAAAGAATTGAATCCGCATATGGTTGGGATTGGTCCTTTTATCCCTCACCACGACACACAGTTTGCTGAGGAACCTGCCGGAACGTTGGAATTGACACTTTATCTGCTTGGCTGATCCGTCTTATGCTACCGAAAGTACTTCTCCCGGCAACAACCGCCCTCGGTACGATTTCTCCGACCGGAAGGGAACAGGGAATTCTCGCAGGAGCTAATGTCGTTATGCCAAACCTTTCTCCAACAGATGTTCGCAAAGATTATCTGCTTTATGATAACAAGATCTGCACCGGTGATGAATCGGCACAGTGCAAGAACTGCCTGGCTCAAAGAATGGAGTCTGTCGGATATCGCGTTGTTGTAGACCGGGGAGATTCCTTGAATAAGTAAAAAGGAGGTTGCTGGTCGCACATTGTGTGAACAGTAACAAAAGGAGTCCATGGTATGCGACATATCGCATTTCCATGGACTCCTTTTCTATTCACACCTCGCCTCACAGCGCAGTGTCATTTTTTCATTTTCTCTACTAACTGTAAGAATTACTCTACAACAGCTAAGATCTCGATCTCAACGAGAACAGCCTTCGGAAGATCCTTAACTGCTACGCATGAACGAGCTGGTTTGCTTGTAAAGTATTTCTCGTATACTCCGTTGAATGCTCCGAAATCAGCGATATCTGCAAGGAAGCATGTTGTCTTTACGACATTGTCAAAGCTTGATCCAGCTTCTTCAAGAACAGCAGCGATGTTAGCGATAACCTGCTCTGTCTGTCCTTCGATTGTTGTGGCATCTACATCACCTGTAGCCGGGTTGATCGGGATCTGGCCTGAAGCGTATAACATTCCGTTAACTACCTTTGCCTGAGAATATGGTCCGATTGCAGCTGGTGCCTTTGGTGTTGAAATTGTTTTCATTGAATTCTACCTCCTGATTTATTGAAATTATAAGTTCTTAATGAAATTATATAACGTTAAAATCGTTTAGTCAATAAAATTTCATTCACTTAACTATTTTTCATTGACTTCTTTTTTCACACAAACCAGCATATCCATGATAAAATAAAACCATCAATATACTATTTGTCTGTTTTGACCGAACAAAACTGGATATCTTTCACACAGACAGAAAGGACGCATGATTATGCCAACCGGAAATTTAAAATTAACTTCACTTGACAAAAAGATTCTGCACTCATACTGTCAGACACTCGATGGACTTTCCAATTATCTTGGAAATGGATACGAGATTGTCCTTCACAGTCTGGAAGATTATGAACACTCTGCAATCAAGGTCATCAACGGATATCACACAGGACGTACCGAAGGTGCACCGATTACCGACCTTGCGTTGAAGATGCTCGAGCAGATCCGTCGAAATGAAGAAAATGACCATGGTGTTATTTATTTTTCCACAAATGTAAAAGGAGAACCGCTGAAGTCAACTACAATTCCTGTCAAAGGAGAGAAGGACAGAATTATCGGACTGCTCTGTATCAACTTTTATATGAATACAACAATGGCAGATTTCTTCTGCAACTTTGCTGTTCCGATTCCATCTGATTCTGACGGTCTCACAGTCTCCGGTCAGATTCATGAGACATTTTCCCAGAGCAGTTCTGATCTTCTTGAGCAGACCATTCAAACCGTTCGTCAAGAAGTGTTGATGGATTCAGCAATATCGAGCACAAATAAGAATAAAGAAATCATTTTCCGACTTTACCAGCAGGGAATCTTTAATCTAAAGGATGCCGTCATCACGATTGCCGAAGCGCTGGGAATCAGTAAGAATACCGTATATCTGCATCTGCGCAATCTTGAGAAAGTAAATAATTAGCACTATCTGATATGCAAAACATTACTGTTTACGCAGTGAAAAGGACAAGACACTTTCATTTTATCTAACATTTCATTTGAAAGTATCCTGTCCTTTTTTCATCCTTTATTTTCCAGCCGGCATATATCTCAGAAGTTCTCCTGCACGCTGGAGATTGGCATTGTCTGAAGCCATACATGTCCAGGTCCGGTGACAACTGTATTGAACACACCTTCACCGCCGAATACCATATTCTTAAATCCCGGTACTGTCTGAATCTCCATGCTGCAAGTTGCATCCATTGCTGCAAGATATCCGGTATCCACTACAATCTGTTGTCCCGGTCTCAGTTCATACTCTACCACATGTCCATCAAATTCAAGAAATGCTATTCCATTTCCCGAAAGTCTCTGCATGATAAACCCTTCTCCGCCGAAGAATCCTGCTCCGAATTTCTTTTGGAAGAAAATAGAAAGATCAACACCTTCTTCTGAAGCGAGAAATCCTGACTTCTGTACGATCAACTCCTGTCCCGGTGCAATCTGGCGTGCTACAATCTGTCCCGGAAAACTGGATGCGAATGCGATCATCCATTACCTCCCGTTGCTGTATAACGGTTCTGGAACAGTGCCTCGCCTGAAAACATTCTTCCAAATGCTTTTCCGATTCCTCCGTTGGAAGTTGTCTCCATTTTCATATTCGGAGACATCCAACTCATAGAACCGCGTTCTGTAATCATTCTTTCTCCATTCTCCAGATAGCAGATCACTACCGGAAGGGTATCACCTTTGATTTCATATCTCATGGTTTATTCCTCCTGAATCATTCTTCCTAACATATTCTGTAAAGTTCCATCTATTCTAAGAATACTATTCTTTTACAACATTTTCCAGTCCCTAATCTTCTTTTTTCTCGCTCATCTCCAATTTAGGAAGTATGATCTCCGCCTTGAACAGGTCTGCTTCTGTTGTAATATTTAAATTACCATGCTGTAGCTGTGCAAAGCTCTTGGCAATTGCCAGGCCAAGTCCAGATCCTTCGGTATTTCTTGAAGAATCTCCTCTTACAAAACGGTCCGTGATCTCCTCTGTATTGAAATTCAATTCCCCTGCGGAAACATTTTTCATAAAAATCTGCACGTCATCCGGCCGCTCATTCATTTCTATATAAACTCTCGTATGCGGCATTGCGTATTTTGTAATATTAACAATCAAGTTCTCAAAAATTCGATATGTTTTTTCACTATCCAGCCAGAGAACTACTTTGTCCTCCGGAAGTTTCCAACGGAATTCCAGATGTGCTTCTCTAATCTTTTCCTCGTTCTCAAGCTCCGCCTGACGGATCAGTCCTACGAGATCCACTTTCATGTAATTCATCTGGATAGTCTTACTTGCTGCCTTACTCATCTCAAAGAGATCCTCAATCAGGGCTTTCAGACGAAGAGATTTTCTCTCAAGTACTTCTGTATATTCTTTTCTCTTTTCTTCGTCTTTCTCATTCTTTAAAAGGTCAATGTAAGTGATGATCGCGGTCAGCGGAGTACGGAGATCGTGAGAAACATTTGTAACAAGCTCTGTCTTCATACGCTCATTTTTTACCTCTTCATCCACCGCTTTCTTGAATCCGCTCTGAATCTTCTTTAATTCATCCTGAATCGGACGGAAGATTCCGACATCACCTTCGATTGGAAGATCTAGCTGTCCTTCTGCAAGCTGATTTGTTGATTTAAGCAGAAGCTGATATTTCTTCTTGATTCCATTTAGCACTTTCTTCATTACAAAGAATAAAATGATAGAATAAACAATTAATGGTATCAGTCCTATGCTGTAAGAAAATAATTTCACTACTAAGAGCAGAAGAAAGTTCAAGATCACGATTCTGAGGATTCCTTTATTTCCTTTATCCCGCAGATCCATCTGAAGAATTGCTTCATATTGATGATGCAAAAATGCTTTCATATCTTTCCATGCTTTCTTCAATAAATGTCTCTTTTCATGTACTTCTCCACGATTTTCCTTTCCCCAACGGATCAGCATTCCTACTATTGTGTGTTCTTCCCAGTAATTTCTTCCCTCTGTAAATATAAGTCGAAGACTCTCTGCCACACAGAAGAAAACTCCCAGTAGGCAGAACCAGATACCCCCCCAGTTGATTCCCAGCATACTGATTGTATTCCACATAATATTTCCTGACGGGTGATAGTTCTCAAAAGACCAGTATACTAAACCTGCAAATGCATCATAGCCTATACCCAATGCAGAAATCCCCCCCAGAATCACTGCAAGTTCAAATGGCATGCGGAATATTTTTCCTTCGTATCTTCCAACTTTTGGAATACATGGAAGAAGTAATGCTGCAAGCAGAGCTCCTAAAAAGAAGAGTGCAGCGGAACTCCAGAACATGGAATAATTATAATCCACATACTCGTCTTCCTCCTGATTTGCAGAAATGAATTCATCATAATTTGCATCTGTCATCCCATAAACGATACTGATTCCATCTGTCTGCTCTTCATCGTCAATCTGATCCTCAAGATCTGCATCCATACAATAATAAGACAAATCTTTCTCCACATCGTACGCTTCTTCCGGTGACAGTTTCGTACCGCTAACTGTTACATTTGACATTGTTCCGGATGTGCCATACTTATATTCGATTTTGAGAACATAAGAATTATCTGACTTCAAAGCCTCGTTTGTCTGGTCGTCATTTCCTTCAAGCAAGGGATTCCCTTCTTTATCAAAGATCTGATAATCCATATATTTTTTAAAAAGAGAGAATGCACTGTCTGACATTAATTCCATCTGTTCCGATGCATCCATCGCATCTGTGACCTCGCTATAGAGAAGGCGATTTCCTGTCGCAAGGGAATAGTCCATTCGCTCAATACACTCTTCAACATCATCTTCTACTGTAAATGTTGATGCGATATTTTTTCTTACCACATAATAACTTTCCACAACACCTGCTGCGAATAAGCTAAGAATTACTATCGTTATAATTGTTCTTATCTTACGGTTGCTTTTCAAGTTTGTATCCAACACCCCCCCACACCACCTTTAAATATTTTGGTTTCTTCGGATCGATTTCAATCTTCTCCCGAATATTTCTTACGTGTACCATGATCGTATCTGTATTAATTGCCTTTTCCTGCCATACTCTTTCGTAAATCTCTTCGGATGAAAAGACTCTTCCCGGATTCTTTGCCAAAAGAAGCAGAATCTTGTACTCGATCGGAGTTAATTTCACCGGATTGCCATCCATTGTGACTTCTACCGTATCCTCATTGATCTCAAGTCCTCCGATCACATGTACATTCTCCTGTGGTACGAGCTTCTCCAGAAATCTGCGGTAACGTCTCAGCTGAGAATTTACACGGGCCATCAGTTCCATCGGTGTAAACGGCTTTGTCACATAATCATCCGCTCCGATGTTGAGCCCTGTGATCTTATCAACTTCCTCTGATTTTGCAGACAACATGATTACAGGAAAATCGTATTTCTCGCGCAACTTCATCGTCATACGAATCCCATCCATACGTGGCATCATGATGTCAATGATTGCCAGATGGATTTCTTCCTTCTCAAGGACTTCTAATCCTTCGATGCCGTCTGCTGCCTGAAACACCTTATATCCCTGACTCTGCAGATAAATCTGTACACCTTCTCTGATCTCTTTATCATCCTCTACAATTAATACGTGATTGATCTCCATTTTGTTTCCTCCTAAAAAATGACCTCCTTTATATATCTACAGAATACTCTGTAAATCTAAAGGAGGCTTTTATATGTTTCAAAAGATTTTCTTAAGCTTACTATAGCTTTTTTTAAAATATTGGTCTTTTAGTTCTCTGCATTCTGCTCTCTGAAGAAAATCTGACCCGTAGAAGCGTCCATTCCGTCCACAATCGCCAGTGACTCCAGCTGGAATCCAAGATTACGGATGATTCTTCCGCCTGACTGGAATCCTTTCTCAATTGCAATTCCGATACCTTCTACTGTAGCTCCTGAAGACTGAACGATCTGAATCAGTCCCTGCAGTGCACATCCGTTCGCAAGAAAATCATCAATAATAAGTACATGATCATCCTCTGAAAGGAACTTCTGTGAAACGATCACATTATTCTTACACTTATGTGTGAAAGATTCAACTTCTGCTACATACATCTCGCCGTCTAAATTGATACTCTGAGACTTCTTTGCAAATACGACCGGTACATCAAAGTGTTCTGCTACGATACAGGCAATTCCTATACCGGAAGCTTCTATAGTAAGAATCTTATTGATGTTCTTGTCAGCAAATCTCTTCTTGAATTCTGCACCCATCTGATTCAAAAGTTTAATGTCCATCTGATGATTCAGGAAACTGTCAACCTTGAGAACATTGCCCTCTTTTACAATACCGTCTTTTACAATTCTTTCTTCCAAAAAATTCATCTTTCTACCTCTTCCTCTGTAATTTCCCCCCCAAAATGTGTTACTGCTCAGTGTAACCCCCCCAAAAATATTTCTTAAAGTATAGCACAACTCCATATAAGAAACAACGTTAACAGGACGAAAAAATAGTACAAAAATAATTGAAAAAAAGCACTTTCCTTATCCGGTTTATCAAAACCGAATCTATGGAAAAATGCTTCGCGCTATTTCTGTACAACTTTGATTCTGCCCTCCAAAATCAGGGCAACAAAAAAGCGGGTGATGGGAATCGAACCCACGTATCCAGCTTGGAAGGCTGGTGTTCTACCATTGAACTACACCCGCATTTCGTGTCTTATCTCTGACACGAGTAGTATCTTATCATACTCTTTTTAAATATGCAAGTACTTTTTTAAATTTTCTTATATTTTTTATTTTCCCATCTCCTGCAGTGCACGGATAAATTCCAGATCTTCTGCACGAAGCTTCAGATTTGTCTCGTAATGAGCTCCGTTCGGTGCTGTCACATTGATCTCGATGATTGTGCCTTCCTCAACTGCATTCTGAGCTACTGCTCCTAAGAACATTGGAAACTTCGGATGATTTCTGCGAAATGTATCCATATGTCCTTTTAATTCCTGTATCTTTCCAAGCTGTGAAAAATTCATATTAACTTTCCTTTCTGCCCTGACGACTTTTACCTTATTTTTATTATGATACCTACGGATTGCTCCATTGCTATGCAATTCCCGCAATCCTCGAACACCTCAAACTCCCATAAAATGGCGTATTCACACCATTTTATTCCGTTTTCGGTGTTCGGCGTGTCAATAAGTATAAATTGCTTATTTGTGCAAGCACAAACGCAATTTATACTTTTGACACTTACATCATAATATACGAATCTGATAAAAAATACAACTTTTTTGACTTATTTTCCACTTCGTTATATAATAGGAAAAGTGACCGATGTCCCCCCCCTTTTTACTAAATTATTTCAACCAGCAAGGACAGACATCCCGGACTTCGGTTTTCAGATTAGAGAAAAGAGGTAACATCCATGAGCAAGAGAACAGATAAGAAAAAACAGAAAAGATTTAATGAGGTACATCCGACTACCACAGCACCAGCTGCTCAGCCTGTAGTAGAGACAGCTGCACCAGCAGCTGAACCTGTTCCGGAAGTGACTGTAACAGAAACAACTGCACCAGTAAATGCTGCTCCGGCATATGATCTTTTCATCCAGTATCAGAACGGCGAATATGACGCTGCTGTACTTGCAGAGAAGATTCTTGATAAATGCAAAGCTGAAGGTATGGACAGCTCCGACCTTAAGATCTATGTAAAACCTGAGGATAAAAAAGCTTACTATGCTTGTGCCGGTGGAACAGGTGCTATTGAGTTAGCTTAGACTGATAGAAAGAAAGTCTGTGAAAGAATCTATCTACTCTTAAGATTCTTTTCACAGACTTTTTATTTTGACTGTTATCCCCTGATCTTTTTACTATACTCCGACCTTTTTACAAACATCTGCCAAACAGCATCTGTCGCAATACGGTTTCGTTCTCGCAGTACATATCTCTCTTCCATGATAAACAAGACGGTGGCAAAGGTCACTTCCTTCTTCTGGCGGGATAATCTTCCACAATGCCATCTCCACCTTCTTCGGCTCTTTGATTCCATCTACCAGACCGATTCGGTTTGTCAGGCGGATACAATGTGTATCTGTCACAATTGCCGGCTTTCCAAACACATCTCCCATGATCAGATTCGCGCTCTTTCTTCCGACTCCCGGAAGTTTTAACAAAGCATCAAAATCATCAGGAACCTTTCCACCATATTCATCCCGAAGCATCTTCATACAGGCACTGATATCTCTCGCCTTACTCTTTCCAAGACCACAAGGACGTACAATCGCTTCAATATCTTCCACCGGAGCTTCTGCCAGTGCTTCCACTGTTGGATATTTCTCATAAAGACCTTCCACGACTACATTTACTCTTGCATCTGTACACTGTGCTGCCAGCCTTACACTGACCAGCAGCTTCCATGCCTGATCATAATCAAGCGTGCATCCTGCATCCGGATACTCTTTCTTCAGTCTTTCAATCACTTCAAGCGCACGCTGTTTCTTTGTCATTTATTTCACCTCGGCATTTTTCTTTAATTCTTCCATCGCATTCTTGAACTTGTCTGATACTGCTGTAGGGTTTCTTCTCAGCTGTCTCATAGCATTTACATAATTTCTGTCTGTACGTGAGCCTAATTTCTGTCTCTCCCTTAATATATTGGAACGCATCTGGGCAAGTTCTTTTCTCCAGTTTCCTTTCGATTCAGACTCTTGTGCTTCATTCTCCAGTCGGACAGTACGAAGCAGTGCCTCAACCTTCTCTGAAAGCTGTGTAAGCTGTTCTTTTCGTTCTCTACGCTGTTCTTCTATCTTCGCAAGATACAATTCTTTTCTTGTCTGCTTCTCCGCTGCTTTCATCTCTTTACGCTCTTCATACAACAGATAGCTGTCCTCAAGCCTCTCCTGTACCCCCCCTTCAGATGCACGTTTCAGCCGTTCCTGAACACCTTCTGATGCATCTTTCAGTCTGTCCTGCATTTCCTCAGAAGCATCTTTCAGGCGCTCCTGCATCTTCTGGATCTGTTCTTTGCTGGCTTCAAGCTGTACAAGGATACGTTTCATATCCATAGCCTCGTTGAAGGACTGTGTGAAGTCAACTGCTGCTGCGATTGTCAGAACAAATGCAAGGATATCGGCTATTGTAACCGGAATCAACAATACCATATGTTCAAATGGAATATGTACGACCTTTACCATAAGAATGGAGAATACTCCCCCCCAGCACAAGCTTGCCAGTGGACAAATGTATCCTCTGACATTAAATTTCAGGTTTCTATAATCCCAGTACCTTACGTGGAACAGACGCTCCATCGTAATTCCTGTAAAATACTCCAGGATTGTCGCACCGATCATTCCCATAAGAAAGACAAGCAGGATGTTATCTCTGACCGGAATCGTCACGATCAGAACAACCATTGCTCCGGAACCATAGAGCGGAAGCATCGGACCATGCATAAATCCACGGTTCACCCAACGGTGCTTTCTGACAGAAACATAACAACTTTCCCAGATCCATCCCAGAAAACTGTAGAGAAAAAAGAATAAAACCCATTGTGATAAATCGTATTCCTGCATTTTTCTTCCCCTTTTTTAAAAGACTTCCGCGCTCTGATAAAATGTAACGCAGAAGTCTCTTTCTTGAAATCTTTTAGTTTCTCTCCTCGATCTCCATCAGCAGATCTACCCTGCGCTGATGACGGCCGCCTTCGAATTTTGTATTGATCCATGTATCAACGATCATCTTTGCAAGTTCTCCACCTACTACACGAGCTCCAAATGCAAGTATATTACAGTCATTATGTGCTCTTGACATCTTCGCTGTAAATGGCTCGCTGCAGACACATGCGCGAATTCCTTTTACTTTATTCGCTGCGAGAGAGATTCCAAGTCCTGTTCCGCAGATCAGGATTCCCTTCTCTACTTCTCCTGCTACAACTGCACGGGCCACTCTCTCTCCATATACCGGATAGTCACAACTTTCGGATGTATAGGTTCCATAATCTACAACCTCATGACCTTTCTCTTTCAGAAATTCTACGATTTCTGCTTTCAGCTCCAGTGCAGAGTGATCGTTACCAATACCAATTTTCATTTTAACGTTCCATCCTTTCTAAATTTCAAATATCAAGAATGCCTCAGCATTCTTGCTGCGAGGTGTGCATCATGCGAATGCAGGACATATTTCTCCTGCGCACCTCCGCAATCCTGCCAGAGGCTATGTCAGATGGGAGTTTATCTCACATCTGATATACCGTCTTTATCATACCAAACTTGTACGGTCTTGTAAACTCACACCGGATTTGTTTCTAATGTAATACAAAATGTTGCCGTTCATAATTCCCGCTTTGCCTGACGATAAAAAGAGAAGCTCGAACAGCTTCCCTTTTTCCTTCTGTAAACCGCCACTATGATAACTTTCTTCTGTTATGCACGTAATCCGTTCACTTTATATCTTAGAATAATGAATTGAAACGCTCCATTGCTTCTTTTGTCTTCTCATGTTTTCCAAAGGATGTCAGACGGAAATAATTCTTTCCATTTTCTCCGAATCCTGCTCCCGGTGTTCCGACAATCTGTGCATTTTCAAGAAGATAATCAAAGAACTCCCAAGACTCCATTCCCTTCGGCACTCGAACCAAATGTATGGTGAGTTCACGCCGCCTGTAAATGAGATTCCTTTCTTCTCAAGTGTTTCAGCGATCATATGTGCATTTTCACGGTAATATCCAATATTCTCCTGACACTCTTTCATGCCCTCTTCTGTGAATACCTTAGCTCCCGCATACTGGATGATATACGGTGTTCCGTTGAACTTTGTACACTGTCTTCTGTTCCACATGTTGTGCAGGCTCAATGTTCCGCCATTTGATGTCTCGAACACAAGCTCTTCCGGAACAACTGTGTAAGAGAAACGTGTACCTGTGAATCCTGCTGTCTTAGAAAGGGAACAGAACTCGATCGCACATTTCTTTGCCCCCCCTCGATCGCATAGATACTTCTCGGAAGTGTAGGATCTGTGATAAATGCTTCGTATGCGGAATCATACAGGATCACCGCATCATTTTTCAATGCATAGGCAACCCATGCCTCTAACTGCTCTTTATTATAGCATGCTCCTGTCGGGTTGTTCGGAGAACACAGGTAAATGATATCTGCCTTTACATTTTCATCCGGCATTGGAAGGAAATCGTTTTCTTTTGTTCCGTTCATATAGATAATATTCTTTCCATCCATTGTATTTGTATCTACATAAACAGGGTAAACCGGATCCGGAACGAGAACCACGTTATCCTTTGCAAAAAGCTCTGTAATATTTCCTGTATCACTCTTTGCGCCATCTGAAATAAAGATATCTGTAGCTTTTACCTCTACGCCATTGCGTGCGTAATAATCTGCGATTGCTTCCTGTGCAAATGCATATCCCTGCTCCGGTCCGTATCCTTTGAATGTCTCAGATACTGCCTGAGAATCTACTGCTTCATGAAGTGCCTCGATCACACTCTTTGTCAATGGCAATGTTACATCACCGATTCCGAGACGGATAATATCCGCCGCTTTCTCCGGATGTGTTTCCTCATATACTTTTACTCTTCTTGCGATCTCTGCAAAAAGATAACTGTCTTTTACATTCTGATAATTTTCATTTAACTTTGGCATCTTTGTCAAACTCCTTTCCCAGCTGCTTTCATGCTATTCACAGTATTCTGCAACCAATAACTCTAGTATTCCTATGTGTTATATTAACAGATTTTTTCATTCGAAAAGAAGTTGAAAAAAAGAAACAAGATTTTGTAAAATCTTGTTTCTTTGATGATAATTTCAGCACTTTAACTGTGCAAATTGATGATGCGATAAAGAACATTTTTCTTTTTTCTTTCTTACAAAAGCCAGATGATCAGCAAGATTACCTCCACAACAAAGATCACAGGCACTGTAATCATAAATTTTGCTTTCCGTGTCTTATGCCGGAAGCACATCATACCTGCGATTGCTCCTGCACTTCCACCGATCAGTGCAAGGATTAACAGCGTTTTCTCCGGAACCTCCATGCGCCTTTCTTCGCTTTCCATTTATCAATCCCATAGGTACAAAATGCAAATAAATTGATAAATATCAGATAATACCAGAAATATTTCATAAGATGATCTCCTCCTTCAAGGCAAAGGAATAGATGATCTTCTCCTTCACCGGCTTCTCTAACAGTTGCTCCAACGCCTGGGCATAGTAATCAAGCTGTGCATGGTACATTTCTTTCAATTGAGATGCATTTCTGACTCTATCCGTCTTATAGTCCAGTAGTACAATCCCGTCTTCCTCCTCGAACCAGACATCAATAATTCCCTGGATGAGAACGGTCTCTTCCTTTCGATTTTCATCCGCTTCCTGACTTCTCTTCTGAATGTCCTGATAGATCTCCGGATAGATTTCTGATGCAGCTACTCCGAGAACAAATGGCTGTTCCTTCCGAAGCTTTCCATTTCCTGCTGTTTGTATCATTCGTCTTCCACTCTCACTATTTAAAAACGCAAGAATATCTTTCGTGCGGATACAGTCTGCCATCTCTTTTGACAATCTCCCTGCCTGATAGAACCGTTCGATTTCTTCTTTCAGAAGTTCCTCTGTATACTCTTTTGAAAAATCATGAAGCTCAAGAAATTTATGATAAGCACTTCCCCCCCTTGAAGCTCCTGTCAGTCCTTCTTTCTGTTCTTCCATGAAATGCGGAAGCAGTGGCACAATCTCCGGCTCCTGAATCAATTCTTCTCCTGCTTCTTCCTGCAAAGACTCACGCTTCTTCAACTCTGAAACTGTAAATTTCAGCTTCATTTTTCCTTCTTCTTTATATGGATACAGGAAATTCATCTGCTGTTCCAACTTTTCTTCCGCTCCCGGAAGATAAACCTTCGTTGTATCCCAGTGTTCAAGCACTTCTCTTGCGATCACTTCTGCCTGTCGCTGTGCATCTTCTGTAAAATCCATCTCTCCTGCATCAAAAATCCGGACTTTAATCGGCAATTGCTGCACCTCTTCACTTTCTGTTTTGAGAATTCCACATAAATCAGCTTCTCTTTTGAGATCTTCTTCCTGAAGAAGTGCCGGAAGAATCCAGTCCAGATAACGGTTTGCGCCTTCTAACTGATAAAGGCTCAATGGGGATTCCCTGTCTGTCATATGATTCACATATGGTTCCAGGCCGTCTTCTCCTATTTTCAGACTGCCTGTCAGAATCAGCTTTTCTTTCGCTCTTGTCATCGCTACATAAAGCACACGGAGTTCTTCTGCAAGATTCTCAAGCTTTGTCTTCTCCTGGATCATTTTCTTCAAAAAGGTCGGTACCTTTGTCCTCATCTCAAGATCTACAACGTCAATTCCAACTCCGTTTCTCGGATGGATCACAATACTTCCTTTCAGATCCTGTGTATTGAATT
The DNA here is from genome assembly GCA_001312505.1 of Mediterraneibacter faecis JCM 15917. GTDB lineage: Bacteria > Bacillota > Clostridia > Lachnospirales > Lachnospiraceae > Mediterraneibacter > Mediterraneibacter faecis. The sequence continues at coordinate 32,639 of BBDW01000010.1, read as the reverse complement.
GCTTTCCTGTTCCGGCTACAAAAACGATTGGAAACTCCAGACCTTTACTTTTATGAATACTCATAATACGGACTGTGTCATCCTGTTCGTCTATGATACTTGCTTCGCCATAATCAACATCATATTTTTTCAGTTGCTCGATATAGCGTACGAAATTAAACAGACCTTTATAACTCGTCCCTTCAAATGCTCTTGCTTTCTCAACAAGCATTTCTACATTAGCCTGTCTCTGTGCGCCCCCCGGCATCGCACTGATAAATAACCCATAGCCGGTTTTATCAATTATTTCCGCAAGAAGGTCATGGATTGCCGTATACGGAAGAATTTCCCTGAAATGATCCAATACCTCGAAAAACTTCCTCAATTTCCCCTGTACCTGTATTGCCTGCTTTTTGTCCACAGTTTCCGGAATTTCTTCCGGACTCAGACTGCAAAATCCTTCCACTGCCTCGTAAAACAATTGATTCGGATATGCAAGACGGATCACTGACAACTCTGCTGCCGTCAGACCGGCAAACGGTGAAGTCAAAACTGCTGTCAATGGCAGATCCTGTCTTGCATTATCAAGAACTTTCAGATAATCCAGAAGAACACTGACCTCATACGTCTCGAAATATCCTTCTCTGCTCACAGAGTATGCCGGAATTCCCTCCTCGGCCAGTATGGACGCAAAAACTTCTGCCACCCCTGTAAACTTCTCGTCAGAATCACCATATCCCGATAATGAACCGGGCGGTATTCTCCAGTCTTCTTATCAAGCACAACACCCGTGTTTAGAAGTTCTTTCATTCTCTGTGCGATCATCCGTGCCTCTTCTTCTCTCGCTTCACTACTCCGAAGCCCCCCCGTCTGATCGTAAAGAAGCAGTTCCGTCTGATCCGTAAACACATTTTCATCCGGTAATTCAGGAAAAGAGGCTCCCAAATGCAGTGCCGCCTTATCATCATAAATGATTTCCCCGAATTCCTTCCGCATCAGTTTCCTGAAAATATAATTTGTACTGTCAAGTACTTCTCCTCTGCTTCGGAAGTTCCTGTCAAGATCAATTCTCTGCCTGCTACTCTCCTGCGTACTGTAGCTGTTATACTTTCCCATAAAAAAGCTCCGGGCGCGACAGACGAAATCGGTAAATACTCTGCTTTACATCCCCCGACCATGAAGAGATTATTCTGTCCGACAGACTCTCTTGATACACTTGTAAGAATCGTCTCCTGCACAAGATTACTATCCTGATACTCATCGATCATAACTTCTTCAAAGCGTTCCTGATACTCCTGTGCCACTGCTGACGGAACCAGTTTTCCTTCCTTTTCTTCTGTCAGAATCCGAAGTGCAAACTGTTCCATATCACTGAAGTCCAACAGATTTCTCTGTCTCTTTTTCTCCGAAAATGCCTCTGCAAAAGCCTGTACCAGCAGAACTAACATCTTCATTGCTGTCTGTGCCTCTTGCATATCCCTGATCCACTCATCAACAGGCGCGTAGAAATAGTTTGCTTTCAGATCTTCTATCAGTTTCTTGGCTTGTTTTCTAAGCCCCCCCTGCGCTTTCTCTTTCAGCTCCGGATCGACTGTCGGATCTTTCTTTCCTGACAAACGTTTCCATGTAAAATCACTGACGATCTGCTCTTGCTGACAAAATGTCTCTGCTTTTTCCAATTGCTCAATCTGTACCAGATCAGAATCTAACATTTCACCATACATATACGGACCGACCGGAAGTTCGCATACTTCTATTGCCTGTTGAACAAACCCTTTCACATCTGTGAGATTCTGCCTTACTCTTGCCTTTGCCTCCTGCACAACATCTGCTTCTTCCATCTTCTCCGGATTGATCTCATAATTATCCACACATTCCTTCAACCACTTTTCCGGCTGTGGATAACTTCTGGAATATTCATAAAGCTGGAGGATAAGTTCCTCGATCTTCTGATCATTTCTTCCTGTTCCATACTGGTCAACAAAGTTTAAAAATGCCTCGGATCCCTCTGCATAGAAATTCTCGATCAGCTCTTCTAAGACATCCTGCATCAGAAGACGCAATTCTCCTTCTTCTGCAATGCGAAAGGCCGGATCAATTCCAATCACATGAAAATGATCCCGGATCACCGACAGGCAGAAACTGTGGATTGTCATGATTGACGCATTGTGGATCAATGTGGACTGCTGCTCCAGATTCACATTTCCCGGCTGTTCTTCCAGCTTCTTTTCAATTGCTGCACCGATTCGTTCTTTCATCTCTGCCGCCGCTGCTTCCGTATAAGTCACAACCAGGAGACGGTCTACATCCGCGGGATCATTTTCATCTGTTATCCTGGAAATAATCCGTTCAACAAGTACCGCTGTCTTTCCGGAACCTGCTGCTGCAGATACGAGAATGTTGCGGTCACGCAAGTCGATTACTTTCTGTTGTTCTTCTGTCCATTTTACGCTCATTCTCCTGCCTCCCCTTTCTCTTCCAAAATACCAAGACGCTCTTTCATAGAAATCAACGCTTCTTCCAAGGTATATTTTCTTAATCTTCTGTACTCACAGCCTTCAATTCTCTGGTCAAATCCGCAGATATCCCTGCACCCACAGTAATCGCAGCCTGTCATCTCATCAAGTACATACGGAAGTGCCGCAACCTCTCCCTGATACATCACGTCCTTCAGCTCTTTTTCTTTCTCTTTCGTGTACGCAAGAACCGTATCAAAGTTCTCCTTTGATAAAGCTTTTGATGCCGAACCGAGCGTTCTGTTCTTATTCATCCGCAGCGGATAGAATGTTGAAGTTCCACTCAGATTCCGCTCCAGATGCTCAACTACATTTTCATCTGCATTGATCAGTCCATCCAGCTTCAGCTCTTTTAGAATACTTTGCTCAACTTCCGCTTTTGTCTCTTCTTTCTTCACAATCGGATCCTGGATCCTGTAATAAAAAATACCGGCCGGAAGTACTTCTTTCTCCGGATGTTTCTGCCGTTCGATCTCCAGTGCCGCATTCAGATAAACCGGAAGCTGCATCTGCAAACCGTGATAGAATGCTGTGATATCAAATGCTTTCCTTCCAGTTTTATAATCTGTTACCTTCACATAGACCGCATTTTCATCTTCACATGTATCAATTCTGTCAATCTTTCCGCTTCCGAACTTAAATTCACACCCGCTCGGCACAAAATCGCCTGCCGCCATCTGCTGTGTCAGTGCCCAGACGGACCGGTTGATCAATTGCTTGATTCTGTGGATCATATACTCATTACGTGCAGATGAAAATAGAACTGTATTTCCATAATCCAGAATACTTTCTTCCACACTTTCATCAATCAGCTGCTCCCGCTTCTCTTCCGGCATTGTAACCCAGTCCAGACCTTCCTCTTCTACCTTGTGTGCAAATCGCTCCAGTGCCTGATGTGCAATGTTTCCCAGATCCATTGCTTCGAACCCATATTTCTCCCGTTCTGACAGACGGAGTCCGTAATTCAGGAAATGTGCATATGCACAGGAAGCAAAACGTTCCAGTCTTGTTACGCTGACACGCTTTGGATCCAGGAAGAGTTCTTTTGCTACTCTACTTCCAAGGCTCGGCTCATCCTTCCGGTAGAAACCGGCTTCTATCATCTGCTTCAGAGTTTCCTGACTCTGTTCATCCTTTACAAACCATCTGTACAGTTCTTTCCAGGAATCATCCAGTCCATGCTCCCTCTCTCTTAAACCTTCTGCAATCTGCAAGAGTCCGCTCTTTCTCATCATCTCATGATCAAGCAGTCCCTTTCTGTCTTCCTCTACCGGAACAAGTACCGGGAACAGACGCATCAGATCCTGGATCAGATACGCTGGACGAAGTGCTTTTCCTTCCCCGGATACTTTTGCCCAGGACAGATACAGAAGTTCTGACGGTTTCGTCAGATTCATATAGAGATAAAATTTCTGAATATATAATTTCTCTTTTGGTCCGGGAGAAAGATTCATTTTCTTCTCCTGGAACTGTTTTCTGTCTCGCTCGGAAAGCAGACCTCTTGCCCCTGCATTTCCTGGAAGAAGCGTATCATTTGCTCCGACAAAAAATAATGCGCGGATATTTTTGATACGTGTTCTCTCCATATCTCCGATCACAACCTGATCCAGACTTGGAGGGATCACACCTACTTTCGCCTCTTCAAGTCCTGCATCTAAAAGTTCACAGTATTCCGTCAAAGGAATCTCTTCCTCCCCCCCCAGAAGTTCAACGAATTTATCGAATAATTCCAGAACAATACGATAAATCTGTGCATATTCCTTCGCCAGTGCCAGTTCTCCATCTTCCTGGAATTTCTGCTCCAATTCTGCAAGCTGCTCCTGGATCTTCTCCTGAACCAGATATTCATAAACTGCAAGTGTGATCTCTTTTACCGTCTTTTTTCTCTTCTTCAGAACTGTATGCAACGGTGTCAGTTTTTCCAAAAAGCGCATGCGCAGATGGTTCAGTTCTTCCAGTTCTTCCTTTGTCGTCATCGGTGTCTTTCTCGCCCAGACCTGATCCCATTTCTTGAATCCTTTCAGATCCAGCGCAAGACAGTAATTTTCCAGACGGTCTACTTCATCTCTTGTGAACCCACACAGTCTGGTCCGCAGATAACGAAAAACGCTTTCGTAAGTATAGTTCTGTTCTACCATCACCAGCAAGCTTCTTAAATACTCTACAAAAGAATTTAATAAAATACTTTTCTTATGATCCATAAAGACCGGGATTTCATATCGATCACATGCTTTTTCCAAAGCATCTGCATAAGTACTCAGATCCGAAGCAATCACTGCGATTTCCCGATATCTGTACCCTTCTTCTCTCACCAGACGCCGGATCTCCTCTGCCACATACTGTGCCTCTTCCTGTGGTGTATGAACTTCATGAAGAGAAATTGACCGCATCTTCTCTCCACTGTATTTTCTTCTGGAATAACGAAATAGTTCCTCTTCCAAAAACGCCATCTCCGGATTCTCTTTGAACCGATGCGACGGATTCTTGCATAACCAGACCGGCTCATCAATCTCCACTCTCACTTCCTGCGCCACTTCCGTCAGTGAAGCAACCATCTGCTTACTCAACGCAAAGAGCTGATACGGATGCTTATAGACAAACGGATCTTCCCTCCGATCGATCTCAACTGTCAACATAATCTTATCGCACACTTTCAGAAGTTCCCCGATCAGCCGGTTCTGCACCGGTGTAAATCCGGTAAATCCATCCATTGCGATCACACTGTCTTTAAGCATTTTCGCTTCCGATACAGTCTGACTCAACACATCAAGTAATTCTTCTTTTGTGATATATTTATCACGCAGATAATCCTCAAATCCTTCATATACTTTACGGATATCCTTTAACTTATAATACAGATAACTTTCCGGATTCAGTCCTTCCATGAAAGAATCAAGCTGTTCAAAATCAATTCCATACTGTGTGAATTCTGATATCACGGACTTCACTTCGCTGATATATCCCTGCTTCTTAAGATTTCCCTTAAGAACGGTCAGTTCATCTTCGTAATTTCCTGCAATCTTACGGAGCACCAGATTCTTACCCTCATCATCAAGGATCGGCTGTCTTTCCTTTCCTGTCTCTTCAAAAACACGGTGAGCCAGACGTCCAAAACTTAAGACATCAATATTCATAATACCGCCACGCGGATGTGCCATACACAGGTCCTTCTGCGTCTGCATTGTAAACTGCTCCGGAACCAGAACAAGATAATTCTTCTCCGGATGACGGATTGACTCCTCAACAATCTGCTGATATAAATAATGGGACTTTCCGCTTCCGGAATTCCCGAAAATAAACTGCAATGACATGCTCTGACTCCCGCCTTTCTTCTTAATATCTAAGCAAAAGACAGGCTGTCGTTCACAGGAATGAGCCATATCTCTCAGCCTTCTCTGTGCCCGGCAGCCCGTCTGGGTTTTTCCTTTCTTCTATTATCGCAAATTTATTTCACAAGGTCAACCAGTGCTGTCTTAGGAATCGCACCGATCTGTCTTCCGCTCTCTTCACCACCTTTAAATGCGATGAAAGTCGGAATGCTCATCACCCTGTATTTCTGTGCAATGTCGATATTCTCATCGATGTTGATGTGGCATACCTTTACATCACTGAGTTCTTCTGAAAGAGCTTCTACGATCGGCGCCATCATTTTACACGGCCCGCACCAGTCTGCATAGAAATCAACGAGTACCGGCTGCTGCGCCTGAATCACTTCCTGGTCAAAGTTTTCTGTTGTAAGTTTTACTACTGCCATCTTTATATCCTCCTTATAAATGTTATATCTTTTGTATTTTTTATTTTTCTTTGTTACAATCTTAGTATAGCACATATTTTTTATTTTTCTGTGATAAAATCACAAAGAAACCGACAGTTTTGATTTCTCCTCCCTGCCGGTTTCATTCATTACTTCTTATATCGTTTTATCTTATTCCACCCAGGTCTGTGACCCTTTATTTACGCTTCATCGATTGCCTTACCGATATCACGTCTCATATATTTATTCTTGAAGTTTACCCACTCTGTTGCTGCATATGCATTCGCACGGGCTTCTTTCAGATCTTTTCCCTTCGCTGTCACGCCAAGAACACGTCCGCCGTTTGTCACGATCTGATCTCCGTCGAATTTTGTTCCTGCATGGAAGCAGTAATATCCTTCGTGCTTCTTGAACTCTTCCAGTCCTGTGATTGGGAAGCCTTTCTCGTAGCTTACCGGATATCCTTCGGATGCGAGTACGACACAGACTGCTGCATTGTCTTCAAACTGAAGATCAACCTGATCCAGTGTTCCGTCGATACATGCTTCCATAACTTCAAGGATATCATTCTTCATACGAGGAAGTACAACCTGAGCTTCCGGATCTCCGAAACGAGCGTTGTATTCAAGAACCTTCGGTCCGTCTTCTGTCAGCATCAATCCAAAGAAAATAACTCCCTTGAACGGACGTCCTTCTGCTGCCATTGCGTCTACCGTTGCCTGGTAAACATGTTTCTCACAGAATTCTTCTACTTCTTTTGTATAGAACGGGCTTGGAGAAAATGTTCCCATACCGCCTGTATTAAGTCCTGTATCTCCGTCTCCGGCACGCTTATGATCCTGCGCACTTGTCATTGTCTTGATTGTCTTTCCATCAACAAAAGAAAGTACGGAAACCTCGCGACCTGTCATAAATTCCTCAATGACCATCTCATTTCCGGCTGTACCAAACTTCTTGTCCAGCATGATCTCCTTCACGCCTGCTTTTGCTTCTTCCAAATCCTTACAGATCAGAACACCTTTTCCGAGTGCAAGTCCGTCTGCTTTCAAAACAATCGGGAACTTCGCTGTCTCAAGATAAGCAACTGCTGCTTTTGGATCTGTAAAATTCTCATAAGCTGCTGTCGGAATGTTATATTTCTTCATCAGGTCTTTGGAAAATGCTTTAGATCCCTCAAGAATCGCTGCATTCTTCTTCGGTCCAAATGTGCGGATTCCTGCTTCTTCAAGAACATCTACAAGACCGCCTACCAGCGGATCATCCATTCCTACGATACAAAGATCAATTGCATTCTCTTTTGCGAAATCTCTTAATTTATCAAATTCCATAGCGCCGATCGGTACACACTGCGCATACTCAGCGATTCCGGCGTTTCCCGGAGCACAAAAGATTTTGTCTGCTCTTGGGCTCTTTGCCACGCTTGCTGCGATTGCATGCTCTCTTCCGCCGCTTCCTACGATCAATACGTTCATAATCTCTGCCTCCTTACTCGGTAACGATTGTACGATGTCCTTCTACTTCAACCTTTCCGTTCGCGATCAGATCGATTGCATGTGGAAGGATCTTCCATTCAGCCTGTTCCATCACTCTGCGCTGAAGCACTTCCGGGGGGGTATCTCCATTGTGTACTTCTACAGCCTTCTGCAAGATGATCGGGCCTGTATCAGTTCCTTCATCTACGAAATGTACTGTTGCACCAACTACTTTCACACCACGCTCCAAAGCTGCCTCGTGTACTTTCAATCCATAATAACCTGTTCCACAGAAAGATGGAATCAGAGATGGATGAATGTTGATGATCCGGTTCTTATACTTCTTGATCATCTCCGGTGGGATTACCACAAGATAACCTGCCAGTACAATCAGATCCGGCTCATATGCATCTACAGCCTTTAAAAGTTCCTGATTGAACACTTCTCTTGACTCGTAGTCCTTCGGAGAAATGCATTTCGCATCGATTCCATTTTCTTTGGCACGTGTCAGTGCATAGGCATTCTTATTATTGCTGATCACGCCCACAAGTTCTGTGTTCGTGATCATTCCATTCTTTACGCTGTCGATGATTGCCTGAAGGTTTGTTCCGCCTCCTGACACCATACTTAAGACTCTTAACATAAAGTCACTCCCTTTTCGCCAGCCTCGATCTTGCCGACTACATATGGCTGATCTCCTGCTTCACGAATTGCATCCATTGTCTTATCAACGTCTGCCGGATCAACAGCGAGAACCATTCCAAGTCCCATGTTGAATGTGTTGTACATCATCTGCTCTTCGATTTCGCCCTCTTTTGCAAGTTTTTGCAAAGATTGGTGGAATCGGGTAGCTGTCTTTTTCTACAACTGCATGAGTTCCTTCTTTGAGCATACGCGGAATGTTCTCATAGAATCCGCACCTGTGATATGGCTGCATGCTTTTACTGTAACACCTGCATTTTTGATGCTTTTAAGTGCTTTTACATAGATTCTTGTCGGAGCAAGAAGTGCCTCTCCAAGAGTAGTTCCAAGATCATCATAATAAGTATCTAAAGATTCTTTTGTAATATCAAATACTTTTCTTACAAGTGAAAATCCGTTGCTATGAACACCTGTAGAAGCCATTCCGATCAGAACATCTCCGGCTGCAAGATTCTCTCCTGTGATCATATCTTTCTTGTCGCAAACACCAACTGCGAATCCTGCAAGATCATAATCATCTTCCGGCATAAGCCCCCCCGGATGCTCTGCTGTCTCTCCACCGATCAGAGCTGCATCCGACTGCTTACATCCTTCTGCAACACCTTTTACGATCTCAGCGATCTTCTCCGGATAGTTCTTTCCACATGCAATGTAATCCAGGAAGAAGAGTGGCTCTCCACCTGCACATGCGATATCGTTCACGCACATAGCAACAGCATCGATTCCGATTGTGTCATGCTTATCCATTACCATAGCAAGTTTTACCTTTGTTCCGCATCCGTCTGTACCGGAAAGAAGAACAGGCTCTTCCATCTCTTTGATCTTCGCAAGAGAGAAAGCTCCTGAGAATCCGCCAAGTCCTCCGAGAACTTCTGCGCGCATTGTCTCTTTTACATATTCTTTCATTAATTCCACTGATTTGTAACCGGCTTCAATATCTACACCTGATGTCTTGTAATCCATCGTAAATCTCCTTTTCTTTCGAATCGTAATATTTATTTATTGTTGAGATATTCCTCATAACCAACTTCTGCAAGTCTGTCTGCTTTTGCCTGTACCGTATCTTTCATCTCTGCAGAATAAGCTTTCAGTTTCTCTAAAAGCTCCAGATCTGACATTGCAAGCATCTTTGCTGCAAGAATTGCCGCATTCATACCGCCGTCGATTGCAACTGTAGCAACCGGGATTCCAGGTGGCATCTGAACGATTGAATAAAGTGCATCCATACCCTCCAGATTCTTTCCTGACATTGGGATACCAATTACCGGCATTGGGAAAAGTGCTGCGCACATTCCCGGCAGATGTGCTGCCATACCTGCTCCTGCAATAATTACTTTGATTCCCTTTCCTTCAGCTGCCTTTGCCCAGTCAAAAAAGACATCCGGCATACGGTGTGCTGAAATAATCGTCATCTCATAATCGATTCCAAACTTCTCCAGTGTGGCTGCTGCCTTACTCATCACCTTCAGATCTGAGTCGCTGCCCATGACAATTCCTACTTTTGGCATATCATTTCCTCCTCAGTGGTATACTGTTTTCCTTCCCTTGGAAAACTTTGTTTATTTATTATCCATACTTATGAAAGATTCCATTTAATCATCTATTAACTATCCAATTACCTATAGGATTTCCTTAAAATCCCGCTTCATCCAAAGGCTCATTAAGTACCTCTGTTCCCGGCAATACGAATCTTCCGTCCTCTAATAGTATAATGTCTTTTCCCTCGTTTGTCACTACACTTATTTCTTCTAACTCTTTATAAGGCACGGTTATATCTGTATGACAGTTAAAGTATGCTTTTGATACATCTTCCTTACGAAGAAGAGAACAGGAATTATCTTTCGCCACAATTTCCTTTCCATTCGGATTGTAGACTCTGATTTCCTCACTCCAGGAATAACATGTATCTCCTACTGCAAAATGCGGTCCTGTCTTCTCCGCGATCAGAATCGGCATCTTATCTTCTATATTAAATTTCTTTGCTGCCACATATGCAGTCGTATTTGTTCCAATTGCGAACTCACCAAGCGGAAGAGTCTCATGATTCTTCAACACATTATCGTAAATGTATTTCTTATTCTGTGCTTCATCCTCAAAGTTCGTACATGTATAGTCGGTGATCTTTCCATCCTGAAATGTAAGTTTCAGATTCTGATACTGAAGTCCATCTAAATATACCTTGCTTACATGAAGTATGCCGTTCGTCCCTTCCAGAACCGGTGAAGTGAATACTTCTCCGACAGGAATATTCACGTCTGCCACACAATTTTCGAAGATCGTCTCCTTCTGTGCGTCTTTCAGATGATATAACTGTACTGTAATATCTGTCTGGTTTTCTCCTTTTCCTCTTACATGTACACAAGTTCCCTGATCTAATGCATCGATCATTGTCTGCTGCACTTTTTCATAAAGTTTCGCGTCTAATGTATTGATCTTGATCACTTCATCAAAGATCTTTGCATAATCTGCCCCCCCAATCTCCGGCACCGGATAAGCAACAATCGTGAAACTTCTTTCCTCACCCTTGATATACTCATTCGTGATCTGTCCTGATCTGCTGCTAAAGAGAAGATCCAGTTCTCTCTGCGCCTCATCATATGCCGGTGCTGTTTCTTTCGCTTCCGGTGAAAATGGAGTCTCGCCAAAGATCTCCATAACTGCCGGTCCTGCAACGCCTGCTGCCATCTCTTTATTTTGCTCAAAAACGGTCTTCATCACCTCAAGCTTACGTTCTACATAACGCTTATCCATAAAGAGTGCCTGGTCCTGTCTGTGATCATACTCATACTGCTGATTCGCAATCGCACCGTAATATCCAATCTTGTGGTGCTCTCTCTTCGTGATCACGCTGGAGGCAGCGCGATAAATAACCGGCTTTAATCCCATCTTACGGAAGTTCTCGATTGCAAGGCAGATCACCTTTTCAAATCCAAGGCTGTAACGGATATTTACAATCGATTTCTTTGACAGATCTTTTCCAGTATTAATAAAACCAACCCGATATCCTTCCGTATATACATCTGCCATCTTCTGCAGTGTCTCCTGTGGCAGATTTCTCAGATGATGAGCTGTTCCAAGTTCATTCTTGGAAATGTACTCACCGAATTCATACAGATAATCATCTTCATCAAGATCTGCCTTCTCAATGATCTGTACTGCAAAATCCGCTGACGGGTCCATCTGCTCCAGAATTCGGTCTGCATAAAACACATCGCAGTAATCGCTTGCATACCAATACAGAATCTCCTTGATCTGCTCCGGCTTTGGAACTGGATTCTCTTCCTCACTCATTCCCTCGAAACAGGTATAGACTTCGAGAAACAACTCATAGAGGATTGTCAGATAATCCTTGCGCTGTTCAAACACATACGAAATTCCTGCTCTGATTTCCGTATACAACAAACTTAAAAGCTGTCCCATCTCCTGCCCCCCCAATTTTTCACAGGCATAGTCTTGATTGGCATAGCTTGTCTGATATTTCTCTCCTATAATATCACTATAAAGAATCCTGTTCAGGCTACGCTTTTCTTCAAGACTTAAGCTGTCCCAGCTTCCATCTTCTAGCTTTTTTCGTGTATTCTCTAACTCAAGCAGAAACAAGGTACAATCCTGAAAGTAAGAAATATATGCTGCATTCACTGTTTCTTCTGTCACGATCGTGCGCAGACGCTCAACTGCCAGTTCGTGACGCTGTGTGCACTGTTCATTTTTCTCCTTCTGTAACTCACTTAACTTTCCGATCATAAGTTCAGACCTCCAACAAAAATTCCAAGGAAGCACAAGATCTGCACAATACCGATCCCGATTCCACATTTGCAGGAAAGATATTTTCTATCCTGCTCCTCAAATCCTTCTATTGCATTCCAGATTCCATAGATATCAATCATTAAAGAAAGGATTGCGATCCCTCCGACAATTCCAGCTGCCTTTCCTCTCGTCAGGAATGCATATCCGACACATCCCAGCAAGAGAGCAAGTGACCATCCGGTCAACCAGCAGGAGATCACACCTCTTCTTGACTGCAGATACGCTGCTTTCCCATATTTCTTTGATTTATTACTCTTTCGTTCCTTTTCTTTCTTCTGATTTTTTTCTCTTTCATCGTTTTTCTTTTCTTTTTTTCCGATCATTTCTTCTCCTTAGTAGATTACAAACTACAAAAACTATATATCCAAGTACACCGCCGATTGTATTCAGCAGAATATCATCCACATCAAAGCATCCCACTTTCGTGATCAGCTGCATTAACTCTACACAAAAAGTCAGACAAAAACTCCAAAATAACGTTTTGAAAAAGCTTCTTCTTTTTCCTGCCATTGCAGAAAAGTAACCAACTGGCATGAAAATCAGAATATTTCCAAATAAATTTGAGAACACCGCAAATGTTCCCAGCTGATGTCTGTATTGAATAAATCTCTTAATCTCTTTGAATAGCACCAAATTGTAATGGTATTCATCCATTACGCCTTCCCTGCCGTACCAGTCTGATAAGAACAGAAAGTATACAAGGAAGATAATATATAATATAAACAGGATCTTTCCAAGCATCCTGACTCTCTTCGCTTCTTTTTTTGTCAATTCTTTACACCTTCATAGAAAAAGAAAGCCCCCTCTGCCGGTTCACTTCGGACGTAACTACTCACACTGAACAAGCTACGAGGGGGGGACTTTCTTTTTAAAATGTTATATTATTTTTATGTTTTAACAGACTGGCTCCATTGATAATAGAAATAATTCCTACCGTAACTCCTGTAACAAGCAGGATTATTCCGATTGCAATGTTACCTGCTCCACTGTTTCTCATTACACGATACGCTTTTTCCAAAACACCAGGCCTCCTTATTTTGCTCCATATTTCTCATAATATGCATCGATCGCTGCTTTTAATTCATCATCGATCACTACTTTTCCGTCACATTCCTTGTTGTAAAGGCACTCTACAACATCTTCCATTGTAACGATCGCTGCTGTCTCAAATCCATAGAGATCTTTCACTTCGTCAAGTGCGCACTTCTCTCCGCCTTTTCCTACTTCCATACGGTTTAAGGATACCATAAGTCCAACGATTGTAACATCAGCAGCATCTTTTACTTTCGGAACTGTCTCTTCCATAGATTTACCGGATGTTGTAACATCCTCGATCATGATCACGCGGTCTCCATCTTTCAGCTTACTTCCAAGGAAGCTTCCTTTATCTGCGCCATGATCTTTCTCTTCCTTACGGTCTGAGCAGTAACGTACTTCTTTTCCATATAATTCACTGTATGCGATTGCTGTTACAACTCCGAGCGGGATTCCTTTGTAAGCCGGTCCAAACAGTACATCAAAGTCATCTCCATATGTCTCGTGAATTGCTCTTGCGTAATACTCTCCAAGTTTCTTTAACTGGGATCCTGTTACATATGCTCCTGCATTCATGAAAAATGGGGGGGATTTTCTTCCGCTTTTCAGTGTGAAATCTCCAAACTTCAATACATCACAGTCTACCATAAATTCTATGAATTCCTTCTTATATGCTTCCATTTTATCTTAAAACCTCCTGTTTATAAGGCTTTCACGCCTTTACCTAATTCTTTACCATTAAGGGATTTACCCATTTGTGCCTCCTTCCTAAGTGTAGAATAGGAAGGATTCCAAATATCGTCTTTATTCTACCATAAAACCTTACAATTATCAATCCGTTTTAAATGACCATAGCACAGGTGCGCTCTATTCTCCCGACCTTTCGGAAGTGATTCTTTGCAATAAGCTTCCCTCCTACAATCAGGCATTCCTTCATCCATTCCTGTGGTTCTTGCATCTCGGTACGCCACTGCATCCCCCCCGATTCTTCCACCATTCTTGTCAAGCAGCACAAAATCCACCGCCCAGGTATCAATTCCCATGCTCTCCGGAATTTTACCAAGGCTGGCACACTTTTTCATTCCGATTTTGATTTCTTCAAAAAGTGTATCCACATCCCAAATTTTGTGTCCGTTCTTCTCCGTCATCCCATTGTAGAAACGGTGAACCTCTTCCAATACCATTCTGTCCTCTTCCATGTGCGTAAGCATATGCCTGCCGCTGGAAGCCCCCCCAATATCTACTGCGAGAAAGTATTTCATTGCTGTCTCCTTTCATTCGTTCCTTCTCTTCTCCTTGTTATAGCTATATGATACGAATTTTTACACAGCAAAAAAAGACACTCCTTTGTAAAAAAAGTGTCCCTTTTTGCACTGGTGATGACTCAGCCTGTTCCATCTGTTGAAGAATCCAACAGATTCACAAGGATTATCTGTGTAAGAAAATAAGTCGCCGCCACCCGCATTTTACTTTTTCTATCTATTCTACTTTGAAAACTTAGCAGATTGTTGCACCATCCACAGCTAAAATTTCTCCTGACACATAACTTGCAAGTTCACTTGCGAGAAAGAGGCATGCATTTGCCACATCTTCCGGTTCTCCGATTCTTCCGAGAGGAATCGTTGCAATAAGCGGCTGAATTTCTTCCTCCGGGAGTGCTGCCACCATATCTGTTCTGGTAATTCCAGGTGCAACTGCATTGACACGGATTCCATATTGTCCCAGTTCTCTTGCAAGAGAGATTGTCAGACCGTTTACCCCGAATTTGCTAGTAGGATAAGCCACTCCGCCTGGCTGCCCGTACTTACTTACCATAGAACTTGTGTTGATAATGCAGCCTCCGCCCTGCTCCTTCATCAGTTCTACCGATGGCTGAATTGCGTTAAATACTGCGTTTACATTCAGATTGATTATTTCCTGAAAATGCTCTGGATTGCAATCTATCGTCATCATACTGTCAGATACACCCGCATTATTTACAAGAATATCAATCTTTCCGTATTTCCTGTGAATTGCCTGGATTTCGTCTGCCACTTCTTTTGCGTCTGTCAGACTCGGGCAGGCACCGGATACTTCCCATTCCGGATTTTCTTCCTTTAAGGATGCCAGTGCCTTATCTACTGTCTCCTGCCGGGAACCGAATAATATGACCTTTGCACCATTCTCCAGATATTTTTTCACAATGGCATACCCGATTCCGCGTGTACCTCCAGTTACTACTGCTATTTTTCCTTTCAGCATAATATTTCTCCTATCTTCGCTGCTTTCTTCTATTTTCCTTCCACTTATTTTACTGTAAATTCAATTTTTTCTTTAATTCATTTGCAATATCATATCCACTGAATTCCATCGGAATCACATAGTCTTCATCATCGCCGTGAAGCGGAGTCCATACCTGTGCATAGAACGGATTTACTTTTGCGATATTTCCATACTGCACTCATGTGCCAGACATTCCGGGCACCAGTGTCCACCCTGAAGAACTGCATTCACAGACATCATAAACTCATGTCCGTCTGCGCATTTCCACTTAATCGGGGGGGTGTAGATATCTGCCGGTGCTTTCTCTTCCAGACATTCACCGCCACGGAAAGCAGCCGCTTTCTTCAAATCCTCAATATCCAGATTTTCAAGCCCTTTTTCTTCATCGTAGCCGTGATCCAGATAGGTTACCTCTTCACTTGGATGGAAGAGTTCATAACCTTCATCCCAGCTCTTGATTGCGTCTCGTTTTTCCCTGGAACCGAAGAATGCCTTAATCCAGTCTTCCTTATTGTTTTCCAAAGCCCAGTATGTTCCGCCCTCTTTGTGACCGATTTCAATATTATGTTCCTTCATCTGTTCGGCAGTTGGGAACATTGCTCTGATCATCGGATTTGCTGCCATTCTGCGCATCTCGTCTACCACACCGCCCCCCCAGTACTCATCTGCCGGGATACAGCGGAAATGCAAAATGTCATCCAGATCTTTTCCGTCTGAGAAATAATGTCCATGGAAATTGTACTGTGCGATCATGTTTGCATCAAACAAATCCTTGAGAGTAATTCCAAATGGTTCCATCAGCATGTCAGTCTGTTCCCAGGCAGTCAGACGATATCCTTCTCCACTGCTTAAGTTGTATGCCTTTCTCCAGAATGATTCCGGAACCCAGTCTTCGCAGACATTTGCCATACAAATACCGGACTCAATGGATGTACTCCACTCCAGTACACAGTTTGGCGGCTGATGAAAGATGATTGGTTCCTCGCCTGCGCTCTCATTGCTTGGATACTGCCCTGTCTGACGGATGGATACCCAGTGTTTCAGTCCGGATTCATAAACTGCCAGTTCAGAGAACACTTTGGACAGTGCATAATAATCAAAAATAGAAGGATTGATCGGGTCACCGACTCTTCCCCCCCAGTGAATCGGATATGTACGTGTGCCGGTTTCAGCTACTGTTCCGACATATACAAAATGTACCTTATCCGGGTCCGGCTGTTCCTTGATTGCCTTGATGATACTGAGGTGGAACCAATATTGGTATACAATGTCTTTTCAGGATACTTGTCCGCTGCCGGTGACACCATTGCACCGATATGGAGAACATAATCCGCTCCGTCTACCAGCTTCTTGATGTCCTCATAGTTTCCGAGGTCTCCCCCCCATACCACTTCCAGATTCGGAGCTGCAAATTTTTTCATTTTTTCTCTATTTACTTCAGAAGGTCTTGCAAATGCACGGATTTTGAAGCGATTCCCCCTAGGTAAGAGCTGTTTCAGAGTCTCCTGTCCCATCGTACCTGTCACTCCTGTAACCGCCACGATTTTCTGTGGTTTTGTCACATCTGCATGTACCTGCGGATCGTCAAATGTCAATGCTGCATCAAACGCTTCCCTGACTGCATTCAATGCTCTTCTTGCCATGGCGGCATCTCCGATCACCATATAACCTGCACCGATTGCCCGTGCGCCCTCTTCAATCTCTTTTCCACATCTGGCTCTGGAACCGATTGCCATCACTGCGTAATCACAAGGTACTCTACTTCTGCTCCATCCTTCTGTCCGACAACCTTTCCTTCTTTAATAGCAGTTACGGTTACTTCTGTAACGGCTTCAATTCCTGCCAGAGCAATACTTTCCATCACACAGGCTTTCCTTGCCATACCCATATCCGCACAGTATTCCTTCATCATTTCCAGATCCGTAACCTTACATCCTCGCTCTGCCAGATATTCGGCTACTTCCATACCGACCATACCGCCGCCGATGACAACCACATTTCCGCTGACGTTCACCTTTCCGTTCAGGACATCGTGCGAATTTACCACACACGCAAGGTCTGCTCCCGGGATTCCCGGAATCAAAGGTTCTGCGCCGATTGCATTGAATACGGTATGCGGTTTGATTTCTGCAATCAGTTCTTTTGTTACCGGTGTATTCAGACGGATATCTGCTCCCAGACGTTCTGCCTTTTTACCCATAGCAATTACGGCTTCTTTCATCTCTGCCTTTCTCGGAGCTTCTCCTGCTGTCAAAAACTGTCCGCCAACTTTATCTGACGCTTCACATATGATGGCTTTATGTCCTCGCTGCCGGAGGATAATTGCGGCCTCCAGTCCTGCGATTCCGCCACCGGCAATCAATACGGTTTCCGGCTTTTCTGTTCTGGTGATTTTACATTCTGCTTCTCTTCCGACTGCCGGATTTCTGAGACAGGTAATCTGCGGACAGTTCTCATCTGCGAATCCGTCCAGGCATCCCTGATCACAGCCCACGCAGTAATCAATGTCTTCCACATTTCCTGCTTTTGCCTTATTACAGAACTGGGAATCTGCAAGCTGCGCACGGCCCATGACAACCATATCCACCTTATCTTCTTCCAGTATCTGCTCGGCAAGTTCTGCTGTATTGATACGTCCTACACCAATCGTCAGCATTCCGGTTTCTTTGCGGATACGTGCCGCATTGTCAATATTGAATCCTCTCGGTATATCAATTGGCGGAACTTCGTATTTTGTTGCCGCTGAAATAATATTACCTCTGGATACATCCAAAACATCAACGCCTGCTTCACCGGCAAGCTTACAAAATTCAATGACTTCCTCAATCGTCAGGCCGCCTTCCAGATAATCATCATGGGCATCAATTCGCATGAATAACGGCATATCTTCCGGAATATTTTCCCGGATTGCCGGATACACTCCAATGGGAACTTTGCACGGTTCTCGAAGCTTCCTCCGTACTCATCCGTTCGGAAGTTGATACCACCCGACAGGAATGAATGCGGCAGATAATTATGTGCACAGTGAAATTCCACACAGTCAAATCCTGCTTCTACCGCTCTTGCCGCCGCTTTTCCGAAACATGTCACTACTTCCTTGATTTCTTCAATGGTAGCTCCCGGAAGTGTAATCTCCTCGCTAAACGGTGTATCGCATGCCATCAGTATCTGTGCTGTCTGGTCTGAACCGACTGCAAGAGAGCCCTGCCATAACTGAAGACCTGCTTTTCCGCCTTCCGCATGAATCGCATCCGTCAGTTCCTTCAGCCCCCCCGGAATGTATTCGTCTTCACTGATTGACAGAAACCCTCTCGGAGCACTTGGCGTATGTACGCTGCAGACTTCTACAATATTCAGCGCACTTCCGCCCTTGACTCTCTCCACATGGTAGTTGATATGCGTCGGTGTCACATAACTTGCCTGTCCTGAGAACTTTGTTCCCATTGCAGGCATAACGATACGGTGCTTCAATTCCATGCCTCGAATTTTGATTGGGGTAAATAGTTTTTCAAACATCTTCCTTCCTCCTTTTTGGCGTTTTTTTAGGCATTCTGTGCTTTTCTTTTTGCAATTTCTTCTTTCATTGCAGGAAGTGTTTTTTCCAGATCAAACTTGCTTACAAGAATAAACATAATAACAAATATCACTAACGGTGTTACAATAGCGAATCCGTAAATTGCCATTTTTGTAGCTGCCGGCGCTACAGTCTGTGTAGCATCATAGCCGACTGCTGCAAGGAACCAGCCGATGATAGATGTTCCGAGTCCGCTTCCCACTTTACCGCCAAAGCTGGATGCACTGTTGGAGGTTGCTACCATTCTTACACCATATTTATATTCATTATAATCAATTGACATTGCCGTCATAACTCCAACCAGACACATCATCGGAATGGTTGCAAATGTTGTAATACTTCCGAACAATGCGTAGCAGAAAAAGATGTCTTTTGTGAAGAGAAGCAGTATATTTGCTCCTGCACCCATTGCAAAGCTCACCAGCAGCGTTTTCACAACACCAAGTTTCTTAATCATCGGTCCTACAAGTATAAATCCTAACAGGGTCGGAATCATTCCGATTCCTCCGAGAACGCCGACCAGGTTGTCATTGCCGAAAATCCATTTACAGTAATATACTCCCGCACCCGATGCAAGACCATATATAATGCATGAGAGCAGATTCACCACAAGAACAATCACCCAGTATTTGTTGTGGAACAGCTTTCCAAGCGCTTCCTTAAACGGAATCACTTCTTCATCCTCTTCTTTCGCTTCTACTGCCGCTCCTGCCTCTGTTGCTGTCTCACGGCTTGTTGCATAACAAATCAAGGCTGCCAGTATTACAATAATTCCCATGATAAAGCCAAATTTAATCCATGCGTTCTGATTTCCGCCCAGTGCATTCGTAATCGGAATCATACAGATTGCAAATATCATACCTGCCACATAACCGGTCGCTGCTCTCCATGTTCCCATGATGCTCGTTCTTCCTGGCTGTTCGTACGAACGGTCATAAGCGAATTATAAGGGATTGCCATTGCCGTATATAATACTGCTGTCAGAAGAATGTTCGTTATTGTCACGTAAATTATCTGTCCCACATCTCCTATTTTCGGCACCGTAAACATCAGAACCATTACAATACCTGCCGGAATTCCCGCTTTCAAAAGCCACGGACGATATTTTTCTTTTCCCGGTTTTGTATGGTCAATGATATTTCCCATAATCAGGTCTGTAAATGCGTCAATAATCTTACAGACAATAAACATTGTTGCAATCGCCCCCCCGGCAGCCATACCAACCTTATCCGTATAGAAGTATGTAAGCTGTCCTACCAGTGTGGACATCGCATTCAATGCGAACTGTCCCGTAGCGTCTCCGAAGTAATCCTTCACGCGCATTACTTTCTGAACGCCGAATTTGTCCTTTCCTAATGGTTTTTTACTCATTGTGTTCCTCCTTCATTTCGTATCACATTTTTTCTTGATATCCTGTAAGCTTAAAATATCACATTCCTAATTGTCCGTATTTTAATTTTAGCTTATTTTTTATAATTTTGAATTTGCAGCGTTCAGCGCATCAATGACTGCCAGATACATCGGCTTTGCCTGTGCATCCTGCACAAGCAGATCGGATATGGTCATGGACAATGCAAACTGAATCAGCGGGTCTTCCAGCATTCCCGGCATCATTTCTTCAAACATACTGCGGCCAAGTTCTTCGGCGACCAACTCTCCGAGTGTTGACTCCAACGAATATTTCTCGAATTTCAGATTGGTATCCGTCTTGTACTCGTAATGATATCTGCCGGAACCAACCGTAAATTCCGCTTCTTTCTCCGGAAGCTGGATAACAGCCGTTGTATTCACCGGAATCTGCACATCCACACAGATTTTTCCTTCTCTACAGCTCCATGCACTTACGATTGTTCCATATATGGATTCATAAGCTGCGGACACCTCTGTCATTCCCTTTGTCAGCGTCGGCTGAATCCGTATTTTCTTATATCCCGGTTCCATACAGCGTATTCCTGCAACTTTTTCGTACAGCCAGCTTCCAATCGAACCGTACGCATAATGGTTCAGGGAGTTCATACCTGATTCGTCAAAATCCCCATTTGGCAGAATGGAATTCCAACGCTCCCAGATTGTCGTTGCGCCTTTCTTTACTGCATAGAGCCAGCCTGGAAAATCCTCTTTCATAAAGATTTCATCCGCCAACCCATGAAGACCGTTTTCTGACAAACAATGACACAGATACGGTGTACCCACAAAACCTGTCGTCAGATGATTATGGTGTGCCCCCCCGATATTCAACTCCAATGTCTCCAAAATACGATCACGAAATTCCGGTTTTATCAAGTCAAAGTACAGCATCAGCACACAGGCTGTCTGTGTCTCGCTGACCATTCGTCCGCTTCTTGTCACGTATTCCACATGAATGGCTTCTACTATTTCTTCATATAAGTCACCGTATGCTTTTGCTTCCTCTGCATACCCCCCCAATGCATCCGCAGCATCCCGCACAATCCTGGTCGAATATGCGTAATAAGCATTTGCCACCAGATATTTGTCCGTTCCGCCTGTCCGGTCGGTGCTTCCGGATTCTATGTCCAGTGCCAGCCAGTCTCCATACTGGAATCCACTCTGCCACAATCCGTTTTTCGAGACTCTCGCATGTATATAATCCACCCAGTTCTTCATCATCGGGAATTGCTCCGCAAGCATCTCTTTATCCCCCCCGTAAACCTTATAAATCGTCCACGGAATGATTGTCGCAGCATCGCTCCATGCCGCTGCTCCCGCCTGATTTCCGAGAATATTCGGAACAACATGAGGTACGCCCCACTCCGGATTGGTCTCTGCCGCCATATCCCGCAGCCATTTTCGGAAAAATAGTGCTGTGTGAAAATTGTAGGAGGCTGTACCACAGAATACCTGTGCATCTCCGGTCCAGCCCAACCGTTCATCTCTCTGTGGGCAGTCTGTCGGAACATCGAGGAAGTTGCCTCTCTGTCCCCCCCACTGTATATTACTCTGCAGTTGGTTAACCAACGTGTTGTCGGATGTGAATGTTCCTGTCGGCTGCATGTCTGTGTGCATTGCACATGCCGTAAAATCCGATGCCTCTGTTTCCGTTCCTGCGCCTTCCACACAAATATAACGGAATCCGTGGAAAGTGAAGTGCGGCATCACAAGCATTCCCACCTGCTTTTCTCCGTATATAAATGTATCTGTACATCTTGCCGTCCGCAGATTCTCTGTATAAAAGTTTCCATCTTTATCCAGTGTTTCTGCATATCGAATAACTAATCTGTCTTCCATAAGTTTTGGAAGTCGTATTTCTACCAGTCCTGCCATATTCTGTCCGAAATCAAACACCAATTCTCCTTTTGGAGTCACGATCCTTTCCTTTACATCAAACCGTTTCGTTACCCGGACCGGCTCGGATTCCTGCGCCACAATCTGCCCGATATCATCCGTATGTTCAAACAGAACTGCCTTTCCCACCTGCCTTCTTTCTTTTGTATAATCCTGTATCTCACCGTGATAAATCTCGGAAAACAGAATTTCTCCTGTTTCCACATGCCAGTCCGTATCAGTGCCGATGCAGATAGTTTCCCCCCCGTCTTCGTACTCGATACGCACCATTGCCAGCAAAGCCGTTCTGTCGCCGTAAATATTCGGTCTTGCATCAAACCCGAGTTCTCCCTTATACCACCCGTTTCCTACAGTAACCGTAATCTCATTATCTTTTTCCAGGAGTTCCGTAATATCATAAGTCTGATACTGCAGTCGGTGATGATAAGATGTCCAGCCCGGAGCCATGAACAAGTCTCCTGTTTTCCTTCCGTTAATAAGTGCCTCATATACACCACAGGCGGTCGCATACAGCCTTGCTCTCTTCACCGGTCTGTCCAGAGAAAAGCTGCGGACAAATACCGGACATGCAGTCTCTTCAGCCGGAAGTGTATGGGTAATCCATTTTGCATTCCAGTTTTCTTCTCTCATCAAACCGGTTTCAAAGTTTCCTGTCACCTGTCCCAGCTCTCCGCAATTATCCCATACACTGACCTGCACCTGATAAACAGTCATCTCTTTCAATGCAGCACCCTTATATGGCACCAGAACGGATTGGTCGCTTTCCACCCGGCCACTGTCCCACATAAGCTGGCCTCCGCTGACAACCTGAATCTGGTAGCTTGTCTGCACAACATCCTGCTTTTCACTCTCCAGCTTCCATGAGAAACGTGGTTTCTCATCGATTCCTATCGGATTTTTTCTGTATTCTATTGTCAAATCACGAATCATATACATTTCCTCTCTTTCTTTTTGTTTTTCTGATTCTTTCTATTCTATGAAAATTTTGCCATTGTACGAATCAGAGCGGTAACATTCTCCTGAAGTCTTGCCGTGTCTATGGTACCGTTCTCCAATCCTTTCTTTATCTGACCGGTATATGTATCATCATTAGAGCCGGTGTAATCCAGCAGTTTCCCGCCTGTACCATTGCTGCCACATCTACACTGTCATAGGTTGTCCAATCCGTCATTACAAAACCGGCAAACCCATTTTCTTCTCTGAGAAGCCCCTGTAGAAGTTCTTCATCCGCTGCTGTCGGGCAGCCGTTTACCGCATTATACGCCGTCATAAAGCTGGCTGGCATATGAACATCCATCGCATATTCAAAAGTCCGAAAATAAATTTCCCGGATTGCACGTTCGGAAATCAGACTCTGATTTCGCTTTCTGGAAGATTCACAGTTGTTCCCGATAAAATGTTTATAGCAGCCTCCGACCCCGGCTCCTTCCAATCCTTTTGCATAAAATCCAGCCATGACACCGGACAAATACGGATCTTCCGAAAAATATTCCGGCTGTCGTCCATTTAGCGGATTTCTGTGAATATTAAATGCCGGGGCAAGAACCAGCGGCATGCCCAATGTCTTCGCTTCTTCCCCCCCGATTACACACCCGATTGCTTCCGATAATTCTTTATTGAACGAAGCACAGATTGTAACGCCTGACGGCATTCCAATATTTTTGATGTTCAGATTGACTCCGCTGTTTCCATCGCTCACCGGAAAGTCCGGCAAATCATATCCTTCTGTCTGAAACACACGACCTGCCTCACCAATACCTTCCATTCCCCCACCCAGCCGAGGCACAGACGCTGATGCGGGCAAGTTCCTCCGGTGACATCTGTGCCACAAACTCAGCCGCACGTGACGGATTTTTTCTTACAGCATCAAATGTTACCTTCTCTTTTGGTTTCTCCATATCAAACTTTGCGGGATAATGTTTCCTCTTCTCATAAGGCAAAAATGTCAACTTATTTTTGACCACTCCGGAATGCGCTCCTGTCGGCCATGTATCATCCGGATTTGTTTTGGATAATCTTGTAAATTTGCAATCGCAGCAAAGCAGGTTGGTTACCTGTTTGATTATTCTTGTTTCTTCTTCGTCGAATCCGCCGCATTCCGCTGCTTCAATACTGTTTCCCACATAAATACGGTAATATCCTTTTGATAAAATATACGCCGCTTTTTCTTCCGAATATGAAGTCAATACTTTCACCGGAACATGAACCGAAATCTTCTGTTCCTCTCCCGGAAGCAGTTCCTTTGTTTTTTCAAAGAATACCAGTTCTTTTTCCGGCTGCTCCAGTTCTGATTCCGGTTTGCCTACATAAACCTGGACAACTTCTTTTCCGGCTTTTTCCCCGACATTCTTCACATATACATCCAGTTCCAGTACTTCCCCGTCAAATCGAATATTCTCCTGTCTGATACAAAACTCCGTATAACTTAATCCGTAGCCAAACGGATACGCCGCTTTTTTCCTGAATGTTGTAAAATAACGATATCCTACATAAATGTCTTCCTCGTAACAAGTATCCACATATATATTTTCATCTGCTGTCAAACGTGTTTTATCCACACAGTCATAGAAATTTTTCGACGACGGAATATCAAAATAATCCTTTGCCCATGTATCCGGCAGCTTCCCTGACGGATTTACAGCCCCCGCTCAGGATATCCACAAGTGCCGGTCCTGCAAGCATTCCACCAAATCCCGAATATATAAGTCCTGCAACTGCATACTTTTCTGCAAATGTCACATCAATCGGATATCCGACATTTAAAATCACAATTGTCTTTGCAAATGTATCCGTTATTTTTGCAATAAGTGCTTCTTCATCCTCGCTCAGATAGTATTCCCCCCCTTTCGCCGTGGAAGCATCCTGGTTTTCTCCTGCTGCACGTGTCAGGAACACGATTGCCGTATCGGACAATTTCTTTGCACGCATCAACATCTCGTCCCCCCCCGGTATCTCATCCCTGTCGCAGCCGTAAAATTCAACCAGTTCTTCATTCAGTGAATAAGCTTCTCCTTCCCTGACAGCCTCCACAAAATTAACACTGTAGCGAGGATTGATTTTGCCTGCCCCCACTGCTCCGATACGAAATTCGTGAATACCTCTGCCAAACAGATTCAATACCGTTCCCTTCTTCAGCGGAAGAACTTCCGCCGCATTTTTCAAAAGAACGATTCCCTCCCTGGCGGCTTCCAGTGCAATCTGTTCATGTGTTGCATCTTCCGGCTTCGGTTTCACTTTTTCCACACCTCTGACCGTAAAATCCTGCGGATTCATCTCATTCCCATCCATATCCACAAAACCTTCCACGTGAAGTTGATATTCCCGACCGTACTCTGTCACAAGTCCCCCGAAGCGGAATTCCAAGCACCCACATATTCCCCCATAACTTCCATATACTGGTTGATACAGCCGGATACCACCCTGCTATCTAATGTGACGGTTCCCTGAATATCCGGATTCATCGGCTTTGCCCACATCATAAGCAGACAGCCGGATAAGCGACGATCCAGCATAAAATACAATCCATCAATATCATGGAAATCATACTCCAGCGGTCCCATTTCAAAAAGCAATGGTTTATCTTCTTTTCCTGTCGGAAGCTGTTCCCAAAAATCTTCCATTCCCATGTTGAGTCCTCCTTTTAAATACTTTCATTGAGTTATCTATAAAATATCAAATCATATGATTTTTGTATTACAATATTGATTACAATATTTCAATTTTGTCCTTGTTTTTATAAATAGAACGCCTTATAATTAGTATTACATCCATTTCAAAGAGAGTTTAAAAGTACGGTTTTACCTGGAAAGGAGTCTTCCATGATTACTGATTTAAAGGCATTTTGTGAATTATTTTATGCATCAACCTCCATACCGATTGGCTATTACCACGCTTCACCCGACGATGACTGTTCCTTTCCTTCGATTTTGGAAGACCCGTCTGTTTTTAAAGGCATCCTGTCCGGTTTCCGACATTTCACAAAAAACCCGGACTATTTTATCGCGCAGTCCTTCGGCTATTATGGTTATATAAAGCCGGAGCATGCTGATTGCGTAATCATCATTGGCCCTGTATTCAGCACACCTATTTCAGATCTTACACTTCGCACTTTCATGCAGGAATGGGCAATCAGTCAGGAACACAAACCGGATATACTCCAATTTCTGGTCAATATTCCTCAGATTTCCTTTAACCAGTTTCTCCAGACACTTGCCTGGCTTCACCTGTGTTTCAACGATGAATATATTTCTGTTGGACAGCATTTTAACCTGGAAAACACAAGCATCATCAGCGAGTTTTCCAATGTACATTCCAATCAGGTGATGAATGCAAAGGAAGAACAGCATTTTCATAATACCTACATTGAACAGAAACTTTTGCAGTATATTCAAAATGGAGACGTCGAAAAAATGAAAACATTGTTAAACACCCCCCTCCAAATTATCAGGTGGTCTTATGGCTGACAACTCCCTCCGGCAGGAAAAGAATGTTTTCATTACAACTGTCGCAATTGTTACAAGAAGTGCCATTGCCGGAGGAATGGATATGGAACAGGCTTACCAGCTTGCCGATGTATATATCCGTGAATGTGAAAAGCTGCAGAATATTTCCCACATTGAAACCTTGTCTTATTCTATGCTGATTGATTTTACGGAACGGGTTTCGCAAAATAAAATTCCTCAGGGAATGTCTCTGGAAATATTTGAATGTATTCAGTTTATTACTCACCACATCAACGAATCCGTTCGGGTTGGCGATGTAGCTGAGCATATCGGAAGAAGCCGCTCTTATTTGACAAACAAGTTCAAAAAAGAGCTCGGCTTCGATGTCTGCAGCTTCATTATGCGGTGTAAGCTGGAAGAGGCAAAAAGTCTCCTGACGTATTCGGATAAGACATTAAGCGAAATCAGTAACTATCTTTGTTTTTCCAGTCAGGCTTACTTTCAGACTGTATTTAAGAAAAAATATGGTCTGACTCCGACACAGTATCGGAATCAGACCCATAAAATCTACTAATATACCAGACTGGGCATCTTTCTATTTGATGTTCAGAACGAGTTTTTCTTCTGCAAAATTTACTGTTGAAATGGTTACGACTGCCTCCCCCCCCGGACATTTTGCAGCCCGGATTACTGCCATTACACTGCCGTCATAGGTATTCCATGTATGAGACTGGTAACTTCCTTCGCAGCTCGGATCTGCACTTCCGAATCCCTGCAATGCAGCACATCCCTCTACTTTCATTGTAACTGCTGCGCTTTCCCGACGATTGAAATTTCCTACTGCGTCTTCCAGTCTGATTTTTATGAAAGTAAGACTTTCTCCGTCAGCAGGAAGTTCATTCCGGTCAGCTTCAACCTTAAGCTTCACCGCTTTCCCTGCTGTCTGTAAGACAGTCCGACCTGCCTCCGCCCCCCCGTTCAGATAACTGACTGCCTCCAGCTTTCCCGGATGATAAGGTACTTCATACGTCACAACATATACTCCGCCAATCGACTTTCGTCCTAGACTTTCCCCCCCATTCAAGAACAGTTCTACTTCATCTGCATTGGCATAAACATCCACACTTGCTGTTTCCCCCCTTCATATCCCGGCCATGTCCAGCTTGCAAGATTATCCTTCCACATCCATGGTGTCTTTCCGACTTCAATTCCTGCCTTATCCATCCGAAGTACACCGATAGACGGTGCATGACCAATTCCGAACACTGCCTGCCGCAGATAACTAATTGGTTTACGATCACCAAGAATATCAATGTCACCGATACCTGCCAGTCTGTCCGGCCAATGCGCTGAAAAATTCACTCCTCCATTATAATGGAATATACCGCATCCGGCTTCTCCCAGATAATCATATCCGGTCCATGTAAAGTCTCCTAACACATGTGGATTGCGCTTTACGATATCCCACAAATGAACAATGTCCGCCGGAAAAGTCTCTGTGCCAAGCACAACCCGATTCGGATGACGTATGTGATCTTCTTCATGTAATGCCGTCAGATAATTATATCCGGCAATGTCATTTGCCGCAGCAAATTCTCCTATCATTTCTTCCAGAATCGGACTGGTGGCAATCGCATCTGCCAGCGGTCCCACCATAACCTCAGCCATCCCATTGATTTCATCTGCGCCTCCACGCTTCTGCTCATCCGGCTGCTGCATCGCTTCAAGCTGCTCCGGAGTCATCCCTGTAGCCTGGCACATAATTTCACCCATTCGGTCATTTCCTGCCATCAGACCATTGATTCCGTTCGTCGTATAGCGTGTGGCATCCAGCCGTTTCATTTCTGCATGAATCCTCCGATTCCATTCTGCCCCCCCTTTTGAAGTGCCCGCCTCCGGAATCTCATTTCCGGTCGAATACAAAATCACGCATGGATGATTATAGTCTTTTTCCACCATGTCCCATGCATCCTGCTTCCAATGTGTCGGGAAATAATTTGCATAGTCATGAGGATTCTTTGTCCGAGTCCACATATCACTCAGTTCATCCATCACCAGCATCCCCCCCAGTTTATCACAGGCATCCAGCATTGCCTTACTCATCGGATGATGTGCACTTCGAAGAGCGTTAAATCCGGCTTCCTTCATCTGGCGGCAGCGCCGATACTCAGCATCCGGAAATGTTGCCGCTCCGATAATCCCATTATCATGGTGAATACAGGTTCCCCTCAGTTTCGTTGGTTTACCGTTCACTAACAGCCATGTTTTGCATTCAGCCGAAGTGTACGGATTCCTGTTGAAATATTTACACTGTCTATTGGATTCTCATCCTCAGAAATTGTAATCCGGCAGGAATATAGATTTGGTGTTTCATCACTCCACAATGCAGGATGTTCTACAAGCAAACGCTGACAGCACATCTGCGTGCTTTCTCCAAAAACAGTTACCGGTATGTGTTCTGCGGCTGCTTCCGCCCCCCCATTCGGTCCGGTCAATGTAATTTCCACCTGTACCGTTTCGGAAACCATTCCCCCCCGATTACAGATTGGAACCTCTACTTCCACGACTGCCGCCTCACAGTCAGCTTCTCTTATTGTAACACGCACCCCCCTGAGCAGGAATATGCACAGTCTTTCCCACCCATGCATACACAGGACGGTATACCCCCCCCGCGCCACTATACCAGCGGCTGGACTGCTCTATACTGCATACTTCTACTTTCAGTTCATTTTCCTGTCCATACTTCAGATAACCGCTGACGTCTGCAAAAATGCCTGTATATGGATTCACATGCTCTGTTACAAGATCCCCCCCGTTCATATAAATACGGCAGGTATCTGCAACACCTTCAAATTCCAAAACAACTGTACATCCCTTCCACGCTTCCGGAATCTCCCACTTTTTCATGTAAGTATATTCACCGCCCGGATAAAATCCTGTCTGATGTGCATTCGCAGTTGCCGGAGTTCTTTCCTGATAAATCATGGCATCATGGGGCAAATCAATATTTTCTATATTTCCTGCGTCTCCCATCATTAACTCCATCATTGTTATGGTTCCTTTGGCAAACTGCCAATCCTGGTTTAAAGATATTTTTTTCATACGGACCTCCCTAATGCAGCTTGTTCATTTTTTAACTATTCTAACAGTTGAAGAGTATTCCGTATTATAAATATAAATTTATTATTATAATTTTGTAACACAATTTTTCAGAAAAATACCGGGAGAGAGGAAACTCGAATCCCCTGTCCCGGCGGTTTTTGTTATATCTATAAGTTTATTCTGCTGCGTTTAACGCTGCAACAAGTTGGTTCAGTGCTTCCTTTGTCACTCCCGGTACAAAACTCAGCATCTGTCTGAGCGGCATGGCTTCCATCATTGCCGCCATCATTTCGTCGTTGATCACTCCGGAATCATCCTGCATTTGTTCCTCTGTACTCTCGCCGTCCATTCCTTCCATTTCACTCATTGCCTGTTCCAATATGGCTTTTCCTTTCGGGTCTGCATGATTTCTCCCATTGTGGAATTGAGGGTATACACTTTCGGCAGGACGGTTTCTGATTCTACCTGTACTTCCTCTGACAGAAGCACTTCCTGTGCATTCCGGCAAATCTGGATTTCATAGGCTCCGGTCTCCACATGCCAGTCATGGATTTCCGTATTCCAGTATGCATAGGCTCTGCTGTCAAGTTCAAAGGTGACGGTTTTCGTCTCACCCGGTGCAAGTTCTGTTTTTTCAAATGCTTTTAACTCCCGTACCGGGCGGATGATTGTTCCGCCCTTCGGCGCTACGTAAAGCTGTACGACTTCCTTTCCTGTACATGCGCCTGTATTCGTTACGTCTACGGATACCAGCAGTTTTTCGCTTTCCTTAAACTCCTTTTTGTCCAACGTAAGATTGCCGTAAGAAAAGGTCGTATAAGACAATCCGTATCCGAACGGGAACAGGACTTCCATTTCTTTGGATGTGTAATAGCGGTATCCCACAAATACGCCCTCTGAATAAACCGATTTGTCATGTTCTCCGCCGTAATTCAAATAGCACGGCGTGTCCTGTATCCGAAGTGGGAATGTTTCCGCCAATCGTCCGCTTGGATTTGCATTTCCGTAAAGCACATTGACCACTGCGCCGCCCACAGCCTGTCCGCCCAGGTAGGCTTCCAGCACGGCTTTTACTTTTCCGAGCCACGGCATTTCTACCGGAGCACCGTTGTGAAGCACAACAATGGTGTTCGGCTGTGCTTCCGCCACCGCTTCAATCAGTGCGTTCTGGCAGTTCGGCATCCCAAGATGCTTCCGGTCATACCCTTCGGATTCAAAGCTGTCCGGCAGTCCGGCAAAGATTACCGCCACGTCCGCATTTGCAGCAGCCTCTACGGCTTTTGCAGCCAATGCTTCATCCGCTTTATCCTCAACATCATCAAAGCCTTTGGCAAATGTGATGTTTTCCTTTTTTACAGTTGCGAGAAATTCTACGGCGTCCATTGCAGATTCTGTTTTAAAGCTGTTGATGTGGGAACTTCCGCCGCCCTGATAGCGTGGTTCCTCGGCGTATTTGCCGATAAAAGCCACCTTTTTGTCTGCGGACAACGGGAGAAGCGCATCCTCATTTTTCAGAAGCACAATACACTCCTCTTCGATTTCCCGGGCTGTCTCATGGTCTTTTTCACGCTGAAATACCGCGTTTTTGTCTCTGTTTTCCTCATATTTGAAAATAACATTCAAATATTCTTCACAGGACTTGTCCAGTACAGATTCATCCAGTGTTCCGTCCTGTACTGCGGCAACGATTTCTGCATCCGTAGCGCCTTCACAGGACGGCATTTCCAGATTGCAGCCTGCTTTCAGAGCTTCCACACGGTCATTCATCGCACCCCCCCAGTCTGTCATTACATAGCCGTCAAATCCCCATTCCCTGCGGAGCACATCTGTGAGCATTTCTTTGTTTTCACAAAGGTATGTGCCGTTCAGCTTGTTGTATGCGTTCATAATGGTCCACGGCTTTTCCTTCTTTACCATTCCTTCAAAAGAAGCAAGGTAAATTTCACGCATGGTGCGTTCATCCATTTCTGAAGAGCTTGTTAAGCGGTGATATTCCTGGTTATTTGCCATAAAATGCTTCGGACTTGTTCCGATATGTTTGCTCTGGACGCCGTGGACAAGCGCACCTGCCATTTCCGTTGACACAAGCGGGTCCTCTGAATAGTATTCAAAATTACGTCCGCACAGCGGGGGAACGCTTAATGTTCATAGCCGGGCCTAAGATTGTGCTTACATTTTCTGCCTGACACTCTTCCCCCCCCAGTGTTTCTCCAAGTTTTGTCACCAGCTCACGGTTAAAGCTGGATGCGGTTGCACATCCCGCTGGAAAGCAAACAGCCTGAATGCTGTCGTTGATTCCCAAATGGTCTGCTTTATCGTCCTGCTTGCGGAGTCCGTGAGGTCCGTCTGAGACCATTTCCGAAGGGATTCCGAGACGTTCCACTCCTTTTGTGTGCCAAAAATCAAGCCCGGAACACAAAGATGCTTTCTCCTCCAGAGTCATTCTGGAGACCAATTCTTTTATTTTTGCTGTTTCCATGTTTCATCCTCCTGCCAATCTTTCTCTTTTGGATAAAGATAGCATACATTTTTCTTTTCGTATTATAGTTTTGAGTTATTTATTGTAAAAATAGGTTTGCATTTCCTTTACTAAATGATTAGGGAATGCAGTACCCCCCCGTTCCCTTTACAGGTCGCAAGCGCAAGGATTTCTTCAATCGGTCCCCGATATGGAAATTTAATAGTGCCTAA
>BBDW01000009.1 GCA_001312505.1 Mediterraneibacter faecis JCM 15917 | reverse complement strand
ATATCATAAGAAAGAAAAGGAGTCGACTGCTCTTCTTTACAGTCAACTCCTGCTTTTCTTTCTCTGTTATCTTCTAATTATTCACTGAATGATGCACAACCAGGCTTTCCCGATCGATTGCCTTAAAAGAATACCCCCAGATTTTTATAGTACTCCATTACCGTCGGAAGTGCCTGGATGGTAGATTCCTTCGCCTCTGTGTCATGGAACAGGAGCATTACTTTGGTATACTCATCCGTTTCTGACTGTGCGATGATCTGATCTGCCGTAACCGTTCCTCCGTCTCCACTGCTCACATTCCAGTCATAATACTGGTATCCCTTATCCAGCACCTGCTGCGTCAGTTGTGTCATAATTCCCGCCGTATATTTTTTCGAAATGGAATTTGATGCACCTCCCGGAAAACGGATAAAGCATGGAACAAATCCAAGCTGTTCCTTTGCCACCTCTCCTATTTTCTCAAGATCATCAAAATAAGCATCCACAGATGCATAGACCTGATCATATTCATGCGTATAGCTGTGAAGTCCAACTGTATGTCCCTCATCATAAACCTTCTTGATCATAGGAAAATAATCCGGCTGCTGGGCAGTAATGAAAAAGGTAGCTTTCGCATCATACTGATCCAAAATATCAAGCACACGCTGCGTATTTGCAGACGGTCCATCATCAAATGTCAGATAAACGACTTTCTCATCATCCTGCGGATCCATGGTTCCAACTGCAACTCCCGGCTGAAGAGACATGGACTTATCTCTTTCTGCCTTTGCTGCCTCTTCTGCTTTTTTCGCCTCTTCTTCGGCTTTTTTCTTCTCTTGTGCTTCTTTCTCTTTCTGTATCTCTACCTGACGTAAAGCTGCTGCTTCCCGCGCATTTGCCACCATACATACACCTGTTCCGACAATCGCAAAAAACACAAGACCTACCAGTATGTTGAAATAAATATTGTTCTCCTGACGCATTCTTTTATAACTATGCCAGACACCCACCAGTACATCTTTTATCTTTATCAACATTTCCTTTATCTTTTGCTGCATTCTCTCTCCCAATCCCTCTGCGTTACTGTAAACAACGCTCTTTTTCTTACGGATATTACTGACATCACTATTTCCAGCATCTTTCGCATACAATATCCGTATAATTATATATATTATAAACCATACTTCTTAAATATGTAGTAATGATTCATTAAGAATTATTCGAAAAATGTTACATTTCTGTTACTCACTATCCTGCACTACTGTTCACACTACATGAGACCAGCAATGCATCCCCCATCCATCCGTATTTGACCATTTTCTTTACAGGTGTTAAAATAACTTTACAGATAAGCAATCACCGCATTCGTATGAACTGCCACAGAACACAGAAAGGAGAATATCCGCAATGGAGGATAAGCGTATCACCAAAACAAAACGTGCTTTAAAGTCTGCTCTTTTGGAACTTTTAACCACACAGGCTTTTGATGCGATTTCAATCACGGAATTATGTAAGATTGCCAATGTCAGCCGGATCACTTTCTACACACATTATAAGGATAAATTTGCCCTCCTTGACGACATTTTCAATGATATGCTGATTATTGGAAAAGAAGGATACCATCGCAGACAAGAGGAAAACAATCCTGAAAATAATCTCACGCAGGGATATCTGAACGTTTTGGACTGTATTTTGTCTCTTTACTATGAACGTTATGATTTTTTCCAGCATGTCGTACCGGAAACAAATCCTTACCTGGCTTTTCGATTTTATCGGATCCTTTTAGACACGGTAGAATCTCATACAGATAAGCTGAAAGCTTCTTATTCTTTAAAATATTCTGCAAGACAGATTGCCGGATTCATCTGCTTTGGTCTGTTCGGATTTATCAGTGAGTCTTATACATCAAAAGTACCGTTAGAACAGGTTCAGGCCGGAGCAAGACAACTTTTAACAGATCTTCTGCAATCCAAAATTCTTGTATAATGTTTTGCATTTGTAACTGTTCAGAGCCAAGCAAAATTTCAAAAAAGATGTAAAATGCTTGCATTTTTAGATTTAAACATGAAAAAGAACATGCCCCACAGTTTCAAAACTTCTTAAACAGAAGCTTTTATTCTCTGGTCATGTTCTTTTTTATTTTTAATAGTTACGCCTCTTTTTCTTTGTAATGATGCGCCTCTTCGAGCATCATATCTTTCACTTTCATCAGTCGGATCTGTGTACTACGCTCATTCTCATCCAGTTTCATCGTAATGTATTTGATACTTTCCTCTGTCTCTGGAATGATAACATGCTCCAGTGCATTTACACGACGTCTTGTCTTCTCAATCTCTGCCGCCATCAGCTGACATGCTTTTTCACATTCTGCAAGTCGGATCATATCTGGGAGGATATCTGATAAAGACTTCACTGCTCCATCAAGATCGCTGGAAGTAAACGCAAATCCATAAGAATAGATATCATTTTCATCCGCTGTTCTTGTTTTGGATGTGAAGGTCGGAATCTCAACACTCATAACATTCTTCTCATCAACTATAAGTCCAACTTCCTGCTTCGGAGCCATCAATGCAGTATTCAGTGCTGCCTCTGACATTCCGGCCCGGGCAATAACAAAATTACGGTTCGCAGAGAGAATTCCTTCTTCTACACGAAGTCTCACTTCCATATTTTCTCGGACAAGATCCAGATACTGGCGCATCAGCTCATCACGCTTATCTTTCAAAAGCTTGTGACCACGAATGGCTGTAATCCGCTTTTTCTTCAAACGGGTTAGTTCCATACGGGTTGGATTCACTTGTTTCGCAGCCAATACCGCCACCTCCTCTTTCTATCTTCGATCACTCTGTCTATTCTTACTCTTTGTCGTAATATTCATCCAGATATTTATCGTCAATTCGTTTGAGTTCGGTACGCGGCAGCATGCGAAGCAGCTTCCATCCGATATTCAATGTTTCCTCAATGCTTCGGTCTGTCTGATATCCCTGAGATACATATTCTTTCTCAAATGCATCTGCGAAACGTGCATATTTCAGGTCAATTTCTGTCAGTGCGGCCTCTCCCAGGATAACCATCAGCTCTTTTGCATCTTTACCACGCGCATAAGCGGCAAACAACTGATTCATCGTATTGGCATGATCTGCTCTTGTCTTACCTGCTCCGATTCCTTTATCTTTCAAACGGGACAGAGATGGAAGAACATCAATTGGAGGTGTTACTCCTTTTCTGTAAAGCTCACGGCTTAAGATGATCTGTCCTTCCGTGATATATCCTGTCAGGTCAGGGATTGGATGAGTTTTATCATCCTCAGGCATTGTCAGGATCGGGATCATTGTGATACTTCCCTTCTTGCCATTCTGACGCCCTGCTCTTTCATACAGTGTTGCAAGGTCTGTGTATAGATATCCCGGATATCCACGACGTCCAGGAACTTCCTTTCTGGCTGCGGATACCTCACGCAATGCATCTGCGTAGTTTGTGATATCTGTCAGAATAACAAGGACATGCATATCCTTTTCAAATGCAAGATATTCCGCTGCTGTCAGCGCCATACGTGGTGTTGCGATACGCTCGATTGCCGGGTCATTCGCAAGGTTTACAAACAATACTGTTCTGTCGAGTGCTCCTGTCTCACGGAAGCTTTCGATAAAGAAGTTAGACTCCTCGAAAGTAATACCCATAGCAGCAAATACAACCGCAAAGTTTTCATTTGTTCCAAGTACCTTTGCCTGACGGGCAATCTGTGCTGCCAACTGTGCATGCGGCAGACCGGATGCTGAAAAGATTGGAAGCTTCTGTCCACGAACCAGTGTATTCAGTCCGTCGATCGCAGACACTCCTGTCTGGATAAACTCCTCCGGGTAGCATCTGGCCGCCGGATTCATCGGAAGACCATTGATGTCCATTCTGGCATCCGGAAGGATCTGCGGACCTCATCAATCGGATTACCAAGTCCATCAAAGACACGTCCAAGCATATCTTCTGATACGCCAAGTTCCATGCTTCGTCCAAGAAATCGCACTTTGCTGTTGGAGAGGTTAATACCTGTTGAACTTTCAAACAGCTGTACAAGGACATCGCTTCCGTTCACTTCCAGAACTTTACATCTTCTAGTCTCTCCGCTCGCCAGCTCGATTTCTCCAAGCTCATCATATGTTACGCCTTCTACCCCCATGCACCAGCATCAGAGGTCCGGCCACTTCCTGAATGGTTCTATATTCTTTTGGCATTTAACCTTCCTCCTTTACAAATGCTGCTGCGATTTGAGCGCTTAATGTCTCATCAACCTGTTTAAATTCTTCGTCAAGCTTATCTTCTGTCACATATTTAAAACGTCCGATCTGCTCTCTGACCGGCATTGAGATCAGCTTCTGAAGTGATGCACCATCTTTTAATGCATCGGTTGCTCTGTCAAAGAATTCGTTAACGAGAACCATCATCATGTGCTGTTTCTTCAATGACGTATACGTATCTACTTCATGGAAAGAGTTCTGATGCAGGAAGTCCTCACGAATCGATCTTGCAGCTTCCATCTTCAGACGGTCGGACGGTGAAAGTGCGTCCATACCTACCATCTTAACGATCTCTTCCAGTTCTGCTTCTTCCTGAAGCAGTGTCATCATCTTCTGACGGCCTTCCATCCAGTCTTCGGCAACCTGTCCGTTAAACCATCTTTCCATATCATCCAAATACAGGGAGTAACTCTTCAACCAGTTGATTGCCGGGAAATGTCTCTTGTATGCCAGGGAAGCATCCAGTCCCCCCCAGAACACTTTGACGATACGAAGTGTAGCCTGAGATACCGGCTCAGATGTATCACCACCCGGAGGAGATACTGCTCCGATAACGGAAAGTGCTCCTTCTCTTCCTTCTTTTCCAAGAGAAACTACATGTCCGGCACGCTCATAGAACTGAGCCAGACGACTTCCAAGATAAGCCGGATATCCTTCTTCACCAGGCATCTCTTCCAGACGTCCTGACATCTCACGAAGTGCCTCTGCCCAACGAGATGTTGAATCTGCCATAAGTGCTACAGAATATCCCATATCACGGAAATACTCTGCTATTGTAATTCCTGTGTAAATGGATGCCTCACGAGCTGCAACCGGCATATCCGATGTATTTGCGATCAGAACAGTTCTCTGCATCAAAGGCTGTCCTGTTTTCGGGTCCTTCAGTTCAGGGAACTCGTTCAGAACGTCTGTCATCTCATTTCCACGCTCTCCACATCCGATGTAGACAACGATATCTGCCTCAGCCCATTTTGCAAGCTGATGCTGGATTACTGTCTTTCCACTTCCGAAAGGTCCCGGAACGGCCGCAACACCGCCCTTGGCGATTGGGAAGAATGTGTCGATAACACGCTGTCCTGTTACAAGTGGCATTTCTGGTGGAAGTTTCTTCTTATACGGACGACCGCGACGAACCGGCCACTTCTGCATCATAGTTAATTCTTTTTCGCCTTTTTCTGTTTCAACAACTGCTACAATATCTTCTACTGTAAATGTGCCTTCTTTGATTTCCTTGATTGTTCCTTTAATTCCGTAAGGAACCATGATCTTCTGCTGTACAAGAACTGTTTCCTGAACTGTACCAATCACATCTCCTGTCTCTACTTCATCTCCAACCTTTACGGTAGGGACGAACTCCCATTTCAGATTTCTCTTAAGAGACGGAACTTCAACTCCTCTTTTCAGGTTGTTTCCGGAAATCTTCATAATATCATCCAGTGGTCTCTGGATTCCGTCATAAATACTTGCGATCAGACCAGGTCCTAATTCTACAGACATTGGAACATCCATAGATTCAACCGGTTCTCCAGGTCCGAGACCTGATGTCTCTTCATATACCTGGATGGATGCCTCGTCACCGTGCATCTCAATGATCTCTCCGATCAGACGCTGTTCCGATACACGGACAACGTCAAACATATTCGCATCACGCATTCCCTCTGCGATAACAAGAGGTCCTGCGACTTTTTTAATCACTCCTGTGCTCATTCGCTTACTCCTCCAAACAGAATATCTGATCCGACGGCCTGCTCAACTGTCTTCTTCACGCCTTCAACTCCGGCTCCTGTATTCCCCGACACACCCGGGATCTGAATAATCGCCGGAAATGTCTGCTCACCATACTTGTTGATTTCTGACGGAATCTGTGCAGCCACAGCCTCTGTAATATAGATAATGCCGTAATTTCCTTCTGCAAGCTGGCGAAGCTTTGCCTTCGCCTCATCCCGGTCTTTCACAGGGCAGATGCTAAGACCGAGGGTGGCAAATCCATAGATACTGTCATAATCGCCCATTACTGCAATCTTATACATACATCTCCCTTATCCTTTCCCGGATTGCTTCATCCGGAAATTCATTCTGCTTTCCGGTCAGTATAATCCGTACTGTCTTGATCTCATTTTGTCTGGCTAACAGATACGCCAGAAGCGGTCCAACAGAAAATGATTCATATTTCTGTGACCTCATGGAATCTGTCATTTTATTATCACACCAGCGTTCAAATGCAGACGGTGATATACGCAGTGCATCGGCACCTTCGCGATAAGATGTTCCTTCCAGATACTGTGCGATCTCTTCCGCACCGGCCAATGCTGCCTGTGTCAGCTGATCCACATTAATCTCGGAACAATTTACCATTGCTTTCTTCATAAATTCTGCATTTTTTCCTGTCTTCTGAGATCTTACTGCAATCTTAATATCAGCGATCGCAACTGCCGTCTGTGCATACTCTTCAATGATCTTCTCACCTGATTTTTTCCCTGCTTCCAGCATAGCTTCCAGTGTTGCGTGATCAATAATAAGATCGCACAGCTGTCCGTCTCTTGTGTGAAGCAGAGTGTCAAATGCTTCTCTTGCTGTTGCTGGCATATTACCCGGCAGCTTATCAAATTCTTTGTTCTGGACAAGTGCAAACATCTCTTCTCCAGTAATCTCACAGTCATCGTAAAAAATGTTTTTATTCTCTACTTCCGTACACACTTCTTTGATTGCTGCTTTCAGATTATGATAAAGTTTTGGAAGTGACAGAACATCGAATACATGCATATCCGGTGCCACCTCACGGATTGTCTGCCACATCTTCTCTTCTTCCTTATTCAGAACTTCATCTGCATCCAACGTTCCTGCTGTCAGATCTCCCCCCCAGCCCTTTTCAACCAGAAGCTGTAGAGCCTGTTCTGCACTCTTGCACGCAAGAAGCTGTTCGATCACTGCATTCGTTAAAAGAGAGACTTCCAGTGCACGGATTCTGGCAACCGCATAGGTATATTTTGTCTTACTCAAGATTATCCCTCCTTGCGGCTACACTGCTGTAAACAGCTGCCGGTTCACTTTATCTGATAACTCTTCTCTTCTTGCATCAAACAACGCTTTGATCGTACAATTTTCTTCGATGCCGCCATAGGTCAGGATAAATCCCCCCATCCATTCCGTCCGGCACTGTCTCTGTAAGTTCCAGGCTTCCGCCTTTCTTCTTCGCTGTTTCATATACTTTTTCCATATACCCTTGAGGCATACGTTTTCTGTCTTTCTCTGTAAAGCAGATGGTTCCTTCTTCCGGAAGTACATACTTCTCAAGAACCTTTTCAAACATTGCAAAATAAGCTGCATCATCAAGCTCTCCGACTGCTTTGTAAGCATCTTCAAGAACTTCACTGATCACTTCCTGTTTCGCCTCAAGTACTGCCTTGCGCTTTCTCATATCTGATGAAGAGGCCAGGCGTTTCACAGAATCTTCTGCTCTGGCTTCTGCCTGTGCGACAATCTTCCGTGCATCTTTCTCTGCCTGTGCTTTTGCTTCCCCAATTATAGAATCCGCCTGTGCGTGTGCCTGTGCGAGTATCTCTTTTGCATTGTCCTGCGCCTCTGCGATTATCTGCGCTTTCATTTTGTCAAGTCCACTCATCTCCACGCTCTCCTTTTTATTTATTTCTTACAGCTGGATACCACTTACTGCGAGGAAGGAAATCAGAAGAGCCAGGATCGCATATGTCTCAACCATTGCCGGGAACAGCATTGCTTTACCAAACTGCTCTGGCTTCTTTGCTACGATTCCTATAGAAGCCGCTGCTGTCTTACCCTGTGCGATACCTGAAATCAATCCAACAATACCGATTGGGAGACAAGCTGCAAGGATCATAAGTCCTGACTGAACGCTAACTTCTACTCCGCCACCGCCGAGAATACCAATTTTAGAAAGTGTAATAAATCCAACAAGCAGTCCATACAGTCCCTGTGTACCTGGGAGCAGCTGCATGATAAGTACTTTAGCGAATTTGCTCGGGTCTTCTGTTACAACACCTGATGCTGCCTGTCCTGCGATACCTACACCTAATGCAGATCCTGCACCTGCGAATAATACTGCGATTGCTGCGCCTAATAATCCATATACAACTCCAAGTTCACCTGCTATATTCATAATGTTGTTTCCTCCTTAACATCAACATATTTCGTATTTTCTTTAAAAGGCTCGAATGCTTTTCCGCCGCCTTCATAAAATTTTCCGAAGAATTCCACAAACTGTAAACGGTTTGTGTGTACATAAGCTCCCAGCAGATTGATTGCCAGGTTTAATACGTGTCCCACAATGAAGATCACAATGAAAAGAATCACACCGATCACATTGTTTGGAAGCATCGCTCCCATCTGATTGATAACGGATGCGATAACTCCTGTTGCAAGTCCAAGTGCAAGAAGTCTTGAATAGGACAATGCGTCACTGAGCCATCCTGTCACGTTATACAAATCATACGCTCCAAGCGCAAGCCGAAGCGCCGGATTCTTGTTTGCTCTTCCTGACATCAGCACAATACCGATTGCTCCACCCGCAGCCATCACTTTTGCAGCAGTGTTCAAAGCTGCCGGGAACACGATCGTAGTCTGTGCGATTGATGCGAAAATGTCACTTGGAAGCAGCATCAGGATCAACCCGATCAGCATCACAAACCAAAGTACAACGTCACAGATAAAATCTACAACCTTACCATCTTTCAAACACAGATAACCTTTAATTCCAAGTCCTACGAACAAATGAATTGTTCCAAATAACAAAGAATAAACCAAAAGTTTCATTGGATCATTCAATGGAACAAACCAAAGTGCCGGAACTGTTACCGTATGTCCGAAGAATTTTTCTGAAACAATGTCTACGATATTTCCAAAATATCCTCCAAATAGAATGCCCCCCCATACAAGTGTAGATACTCCACAGTAGAAGAACAGTTTCAAAGATTTTGCCATGCTCTGTGACATTCTTGGATATTTCTTCACAAGAATCGCACACACAATTGCAACAACTGCCCCATACGCTGCATCTGACAACATCATTCCGAAGAAAA
Organism: Mediterraneibacter faecis JCM 15917; assembly: GCA_001312505.1. Taxonomy (GTDB): domain Bacteria; phylum Bacillota; class Clostridia; order Lachnospirales; family Lachnospiraceae; genus Mediterraneibacter; species Mediterraneibacter faecis. Next base: position 119,383 of record BBDW01000009.1, on the reverse strand, counting down.
ATACATAGAAGAATGACATGATCGTTGTCGGATCGATCTCTCCGGCATGCGGTAATCCGTAAGATTCGACAATGCCTTCCATGTTTGTAGAGAATGGGTTATTCTTTAAAATAACCGGTGCTTCTTCACCTTCTTCAATGTCTTCAATATCTACCATACAGTTATATTTCTCTGTCAAAGATTTCTCTACCGGACCTGACTCACACGCCGGTATATATCCACTGATCACAAATGTACGCTTTGACTGAAGAAGATCTCCGAGAACTGCATACTTATCTGCTCGGACTCTGTAATAATCTGCTACGGCCTGAAGTTCTTTTCTTTTGGAAGCCAGGCTCTTAAGTTCTGCCTCGCACTGCGTCATCCGCTCTCTTGACGCTGCTATCTCTGTTTCCAGTACTTCCTTCTGCTCTTTTGGTGTCTTGCTCCAGTTCTGGGACGGTCTTGCAAATCCTGCACTCCGAAGTGCTTCTTCCACTGTCTGGAGTTGTTCTTTCAAACAGATGACTGCAATGCAGATCATATTAGATTCTGCTGAAACTAAATGTACATCGACCCCCCCTGTTTTCTCCATCACTTCCGGTGTCTTCTCAAGTAGAATGGAATAAATGTTCTCAAGAGTAAGCTCTCCCGGCATTGTTCCCAGGATCAAAGCTGTCCTTTTTGTCTTCCCTTCCTGAAGCGGAACATCTAATGCCATCCACGGCATCAGACTTTCAATCTGATTCTCGATCTTTGCTATGCCTGCTCTAAGCTCAGCATACTCGCGATCAAGATCATAAATTCCGCGGGCTGTCTTGATCAATTCCGGTCCAGATATCTGAACCTTTTCTTCCAACTCGCGATCGATCAGTTCTTTTCCTTCCAGCGAAGAAAGTAATGACTTTTTCTCCGGAGCGTAAGCATCCAGAATCCCCAGTGCCTGATCTGCTGCCGTTGCCGCTTTTTCAAATTTCATCCGCTGTCCGGTTGTGTCCATCTTTTGGAAGAATGCATCCTCTTCTTTGTCCCTGTCAACTTCAAGAACTCCAAGATGCTGTAACTGTTCCAGGATTGCTTTTCGATCTTTCTTCAGGGCACAGATGCTGATTTTCTGCATCTTAAGTACCGCCATAATCTTATCCCTCCTTTTTTGTTACGACCACATGGATCAGATCAATTCAGAAAGAACTAGCTGCACTGCTGCATCCTTTTTCTCTCTTGCAGAAACCTTCAGCTCTTCGATCACCTCTTTGAGCTTCTCTGCTTCTTTATCTTCCTGATTTTTCGCCTCTTCTCTGGCTTTCTCATCCAGTCCACCGGCAGTTCTTTTTGCCTCTTCTATAAGTTCTTCATGAATCTGCTTTGCCTGAAGAGATGCATCTTTCAGAATCTGTTCTTTTTGTTCCTGCGCTTTTACAAGAATCTCTTCTGCCTGCTGTTCTGCTTCTTTAATTGACCGGATTGTCTCATCCACCATAGTATCTACACCACCTTTCTTGTCTCCCCCCCTTTTTATTGTTCTTATGTGATTTTGAACAATAAGATCTCTTCGCTGCATGTTGTTACTGCACATTAATATCTAAGGATTACGCTGTTCGCAGCACGTATCAATATATTATTACCATACTTTTCTGTCCTATTCTCTTTCTGTTTGTAACTTTCGCACAACGATGTTATTTTAAACATAGCATGTTTTGTCGTAATAGTCAAACTTTTTATTAGATTTTTATAAAAATTTTTTAGATTACTAAATATTCCTTCTATTTTTTGTAGTTTATTAAACGTTTTTTGTGTATTTGTATAAATATCTGATTATTTGATGTAAGTGTCAAAAGTATAAATTGCGTTTGTGCTCGCACAAATAAGCAATTTATACTTATTGACACGCCGAACACCGAAAACGGAATAAAATGGTGTGAACACGCCATTTTATGAAAGTTTGAGGTGTTCGAGATTGCGGGAATTGCATAGCAATGGAGCAATCCGGTTACATCAGTGAGTGGCAAAATTTACTTTTGACACTCACATCATTATTTACCATTCAAAAAAGGAACAAGATCAAACCTTTTTACAAATGATTTGACCCTGTTCCTTTTTCACTTTATTTCCAATGAAGTTCATGCAGTTCTCCACTTAAATTCATTCCTGCAAATCCATTCTGTCGCAGTGCTTCATACAACACAATTGCCACCGAATTGCCAAGATTCAATGAGCGGATATCTCCGTTCATCGGGATTCTCATACAGTCTTCCTCATGCTCTACAAGAATCTCTTCCGGGATTCCCGCACTCTCTTTTCCGAACATAATATAGCAATCCGGTTCATACTCTACATCTGTATAGACCTTGTGCGCTTTTGTTGTCGCCATATAGATTTTTGCTCCTGGATTCTTTTCAAGAAAATCCTGATAATCGATATAAGTTGTCACGTCAAGATCTTTCCAGTAATCCATACCGGCACGCTTTAATGATTTCTCATTCAGCTTAAATCCCAATGGCTCGATTAAATGAAGTCTTGTCCCTGTTGCTACGCAGGTTCTTCCGATATTCCCTGTATTTGCCGGAATTTCCGGCTCATAAAGTACAATGTTTAACATAATTATCGCCTCTTCTATCTTCTTATTCTTCTGATTCTTTTCGTTCTTTCCACCAGCGGCTCAGTTCATCCGGTGCCGGACGATCCAGATAACGGGTTTCTTCTCCATTTACAAGTGTTCTTGCATTCTGTTCTTTTACAAATCCGATCCTTACTGCCGGAACACCTGCATTCTTCAAGCTTTCCAATGTCTCTTCTCCATGCTCTGTCAGCACAAGATAACTTCCGGCTGATGTGAGAAGATATGGATTCAGCTGAAAGAATTCACAGATTTCCACTGTTTCCTGCTTAAGTGCGAGTTTTGAAAAATCAATCTCAAACCCTATCTTTTCTGCCTCTGCAAGTTCCCATAATCCGCAGAGTACACCACCATCCCCCCCACATTGTCTGCTCTTCGCTTCTTCTGGAAGCTGTAAAACCTGCTCTGGAAGTATAAGTGCTTCCTTGCAACGCTTTGTTTTTTCTATAAAGGACGGTGTAAATCTTGTGCGAAGATCTGCTTCTGCCTCTTCAACCAATCGCAGTGTTCCTTCCAATCCCGTATAGCCACAAAGAATGATTTCCGTTCCCCGAAACCCATTTTTTCATCTGCTGTTTTGAGTTTTCTTTCACGCCGACAACAGTAATCTGAATCACTGTCCGCAAAACATACTCTGCACTTTCAGCCTGTACACAGGTAATGGCAAGTCCTGTCTCCTCACAAATCTCTGTCAGGATTCTCATAATATCTTTTAATTCCTGCTCGTCAGAACTTTCAGGAAACAAAATCTGTACGGAAACCGCTGTTGGTCTGACTCTCTTTGCCGCAAGATCTCCTGCTGCTTTAATCACTGCATATTTCACCTGTGCCGGTGCTTTTCCGCTTACTGAAGTGCTACTCCAGACAAAATCCTTTTCGTCAGATATCAGTTCGGAACTACTTTCTTCCCACGCAGTTTTTCCTGTTGAATTCCTGTTTACTTTTTGGATCTGTTTCTTTACAGAACGATTCCAGATCGTCTGCGTTACTCTCCCTGTCCGCATCACACTCTCCTTAGACCAGATATGGAATCACCATCGTTGCAACCATTGCAACAATAACCACCAAAATAATAATTGACACCAAACGTCTTACTTTTTTATCATAAAAATTCATCTTTTTTCTCCATTTCCATTAACAAAACCATATGCAAATATCTTTCTAATATCTGCAACGCTATACTAGTCCTCTATTATATAAATCGCCGCATCCTGATTCAGCTTATTTCTATGTCTGTAATCAAAAAGATGCAGCTTTCCATTCAATCGCTCCAGATGAGTCATCTTTCGCAGTTGGCGGCTGTCGTATCCTTCATAATCCTTCAGATACTTGTGCTCTTCTGCCTCTTTCTTATAAAATTCAGACGCTACATCTTTTTCTACTTTGCTCTCTCCAAGAAATGCCGGACGATTCTTCACATTATCTCTCAGGTATAGATCTAAAGTCATGCTTTCAAGCACCTTCTCTTTAAAATCCGCTTCTTTCTTCTGCATTTTCTCCGAACATGTGAATTCTGCTAATTCTGATTCTACAAAGTCCCACAATATCTCATAGCGAGTAAGTCTTGAATGATTCAACCAAACAAGCCTTTCTTCTCATAATAATTGCCCATTTTCTCATACATGGAAAATGCGGATGGAAACAATTCCACAAGAAGTCTCATCGTATGACTAAACTGAAAACTGTTATAGTAAACTTCCACCATCTCTTCCACTTTCTTCAGACGGATCACATCACTGTATGGAAGCCATTTTGTTGAAAGCACTTCATACGGCGGACGATTCTGGCAAAGCAGCTCGTATTCTTTCATCTTCTCATGCATCACAGATCCATGCAGTACTTTCAGAAATCCAAGCTGAAACTGATCCGGTTCCATAGCATAAACTTCATTAAAAGAATGAGCAAAACTATCATAATTCTCATATGGAAGACCTGCAATCAAATCTAAATGCTGATGCACATTTCCCTTCTCATGAATCCTTGCTACCTTATCACGTACTTTTTCCAGATTCATGGAACGTTGATCTCTTTGATTGTCTGTTTATTCGTTGACTGAATCCCAATTTCCAGCTGAATGAGTCCTGGACGCAAACTCCGGATCAATTCAATCTCTTCCTCATTCAGAAGATCTGCTGCCACTTCAAAATGAAAATTTGTAATTCCTTTATCATGCTCTTTGATATAATTCCAGATTGCCATCGCATGATCATGCTTACAGTTAAATGTTCTGTCAACAAACTTAACCTGTGGCACTTCATGGTCAATAAAGAACTGCAGTTCTTTCTTCACAAGCTCCAGATTACGGAATCGAAGACATTTATCAATTGAAGAAAGACAATAACTACAGGAAAACGGACAGCCTCTGCTCGTCTCATAATAAATGATACGGTTCTTAAAATTCTCAATATCCCCCCCATAGACAAACGGTACTTTGCTCAGATCCATGATCTGTCGAAACGGTGTCGCAGCAATCTGTTTTTCCTTTTCCCGAAATGTGATTCCCTGAATATTGATCAACTCAGCTGCACCACGACCTTCATAATATGCCACAAGTTCTGCAAAAGTCTCTTCACCCTCTCCGCGCATGATACCTTCTGCCATCGGATATTTTTCCAGAACTTCTCTTGCATTATAAGAAACTTCCGGACCTCCAAGCCAGATCTTCGTATCCGGCAGAATCTTTGGAATCTCCTGTATCAATTGTCCTACTTCTGTCACATTCCATAAATAACAGGAAAGGCAGAGAACATCTGGTGCCTGCTTATAAATATCCATCAAAATCTCATCAAATGGCTGATTGATCGTATATTCAGAAATTGTAATATTGCTAGCCGGATGCTGCTTTTTTGCATATGCGCGCAGGCAATAGACCGCAAGATTTGAGTGGATGTACTTTGCATTCACCGCTGCAAGCAAAATCTTCATCTTTTTATAAACCTCTTTTCCTGTCAATAATGTATATTTGTAAACATTTTCCTTTTTAGGTCTTACCTTTCTATTCTGAATGAAGATGTGAGAAATGTCAAGATATGTGAAGTTTATAACAAAAAAGGGAAAGCTATCACTTACGATAACAACACAAATTGTGTCAGATTATCGTATGATAGCTTTCCCTTATTTTGCAGCTTTAGTCAAAAGCCACCTCTTCTTTCTGCTCCTCACGGAAAATAACCCCCCCAAATACTTTTCTGACAATCGGTCCTGCGAAGCACAGCTGCCAGAAGAATGCCATTGGGAAATTGAATACTGTTGTCTGGAACCACACAGCAATAATTTGATTTCCTGCATCCTTAAAGAGCAGTGTTGCTGCAAGGCTCATCAGCGGGCACATTCCAATGATGGATAAAACGGATATCGCCAGCACGATCATAAACGGATTATCTTTCTGTGGGTTCACGATCATAAATGCTTTCTTCTTTGCAATCGGTCCTACGAGAAAGAAATCCAGAATGAAAGCAATCGGTCCCATGATGATAAGTTCATGGAATGCTGCCAGAAAGACCTCATTACTCATTCCGCCCATATTCAGGGAAATGTTGTAGCAGATCATTGCATAAACCATGACAAAAACCATCATGATTGTGAAAATTACTTCTTGAAACTTATTTTTTGGCATAAAAAATCCTCCTATCATGATAAGCGTAACAGATTGTGTTGTTCGTTCATCATTCCGGAGGGAATGTATCGTTTCCAATATAAATACCATTCTATTCATTTTTTTACGTGCATTGCGCTTCGAACTTGGCCCACAAGCGTTACCCCCCCGGTAGTTAACTCAGCCAGGCACCCTCACGGCACCCGAGAGGTTCTGCTTAGTGCTGCTCCGTTCCCGACCTGACACGGTTCACAGAGTCCCGTCGCGTGAGACCCAGACGTCAACGTCACTTTCCGGGGGCAGCCCTGCAGACTGTCGCCCTCTGCGCAATATCACCCCTGCTATAGCGGATTGCAGGTTCAAGGTACCGCTACCACCCCCCCGGCTGCACGGATTACTATTTTACATGATAAATGAATGCTTGTCAAGTATGCTACTCTTTCTTTTACACAAGATTTCACATGATTTTATACCTCTGTGTTACAGACTCTGTGCTTCTGCTTTTTTCTTCATCTTCCTGGCTTCCCTGAGTTCTCTGAAAAACTGCTTCATCAACTGGCTGCATTCTTCTTCCAATACACCTGTTGTAAGATCTGCCTGATGGTTAAATGCCTGGATATCCAGTAGATTCAGAATGGAACCTGTACATCCTGCTTTCGGATTCATACACCCGACAACCACTCTTGGTATACGGGACTGGACAATTGCACCTGCACACATCTGACATGGCTCTAATGTCACATACAATGTACATTCTTCCAGACGCCAGTCACCAAGCTTTTTGCTTGCTTTCTTGATTGCTGCGACCTCAGCATGTGCCAGTGGATTCTTGTCTGTATTCCGTCGGTTATAACCGCGTGCAATAATCTTATCTTCATGAACGATCACGCAACCAATCGGGGGGGTTTCTCCCAGATTATACGCTTTCTCTGCCTGTTTTAAGGCCGCACGCATATATTTTTCATCCGTTGTCATCCTCATTTTGTTTCCTTTCGGTTATTGTATAAAAATAGCATTAATATTCCTTTTCATTCTGAATAAACTATATAGAAAAATTCTTTTCAGGGGCTTGCTATGAATCCGGGAAGTTATTATTTATATGAATACGAATCCTGCTGCCGCCGCAGAAATCTTGGTTTTCTACAAATTTCATCACATAATTATTCTTATCTCTTAACACTTCATGTTAAAAATCTTCCGATTGTCCCTGGAGAACAGTTGGAAGTCCATGCATTTATTCTCGAAAATCAAACACTTACAGGTTCTCCGGTTGCACTTCTTCAGTGCTCTGGTCAGAACTTATCCACACAACTGGTCATTTCCGGGGAACGTTTTCCACATAAAAGAACTCTTAAACACATTGATGGGTTCATTATTTTCTCCATCACCCAGAATCGATCACAGCATTGGATTGCCTCCGCTGTACCTCTGCCGGATTTTTATTCTTTTTCTGATTGCTCTTTATCAACAGAAGAGAGTTTATCCTCTGAACCTGAGAATCCATCCCTTTCGGAAGAATCCCTCATAACAGAAGACACTGTATCTGAGACTGTATCCGAAGCAGCATTATCTGACGCTTCTATTGATGCTGCTTCAACTGAAGAGGTACCAACTGAGGTGACACCAACTGAGGAGACTGCAATTCAGGACGCTTCAATTCAAGCCAGAAAAATCACACACGCAGAGATTTCCACACTTCCGCGCAGATTCTGGCCACTTGCCAACAATAGTTTTCTTCTGCATGGCTGTCATAATTATCATCACCTTCTCCTAATCAAAGAAAAGGATCATCTTTGGCTTGGCGTTCCCGGTCTTTACGATCCCAGAGAAGCACATATGGCTAACTTGTTCGGCTTTCCTCAATTTACCAGTTCTTACATCTCTATTCTGGGACTTACCGAAGATGAATGTGAAAACTCTGAATCTTTCGGTCACTGGTGTCGATACTTAATGTGATTCTTAAAAAGAAAGGAAAAAGATAGAGAAAGGAAGCGTTCACAGCGAATGCACTTCTTTTCTCTATCAATTTTAATTTTAATCCAGATAAATTGGCGGTTCGTAATCCTCTCCAAGAAGTACTTTCTTGCGTTCCTGATATCCGAGGAATGCCCATTCTGTCATATCTGTCCATTTATGGTTTGCACGGTCATAAACCTGCACATATCCAATTCTTTTCGGATGCATACGTACGCTGTTGGATTCATATTCTCTTCCCGTATATGGATTAATGTCTCCAACTTCTTCCTGTACAGGCTCTTCGTATGTTGCCTCTTCCTGCACCGGCTCTACCGGCTGTGTCTCATAGGATGTAACTTCTGCTTCTTCATATGGTTCTGCTTCTTCCTCTGCCGGCTGATCATAATCTTCCGTATAGGAAACTTCTGGTTCCACAGAGTTTTCTTCTTCCTGATCTGATTCCGGCACTTCCTGAAGCTCTTCCTTATATTCCTCTTCTGTCTGAAGATCTTCTCTGACATCTTCAGTTGGCTCTGCTTCTACTGCATTCTTTTCAAGTTCAGCAAGTTCTTCATGCATATCATAAATCTCACCGATCGTCATGTCACGTTCTTCACCTGTAAGCTGCTGTTCTTCCTTCTCTGTCTCCACCGTTTCCTCTGAAAAGCTCTCTTCCGGCTGTTCCTGTTCATTCCATTTTACTTCCTGCTTCCTGATACGTCCGGCTGCGCTCTCTGTAATCTCTCCTGACATGATACTCAGCTGAAATGGACAGCCAGAATAGATGCGATCAGTCTCATATCCTGTTCCTGAAAATTGTCCCTTCCAAGACGCTGTGTTAAATTCTGGCGGGACATCTTCTTTCCTGTCTCTTTCTCAATCGTCTCCGCCAGTTCTTTGATCGTCATTCCTTTTCTTCCCAGGACGATTTTCACCTGTTCTCCAAATGTTAAATCTTCCATTTACTTCTCCTCCTTATGTATTATTTATACTTCTCTCTTATCTGTCGATCAGAACAGTTTTTCACTTAATTTGCAGAATCATATTCTTCCAAAGTAAGTCCATTCTCTGTCATCTCTTTTGCAGCATCTACTCCCACATAACGATAATGCCACGGCTCATATACAATTCCTGTAATATCAGATTTATCCTGCGGAAACCGAAGAACAAAACCATACTCTGAACAATGTTCCATCAACCACTTTTGCTCTTCTGTATCTCCCTGTTTCTCATCAAGCTCCCCCGTACTTTGTCGACATAATGTCAACCGCAAGACCAGTTGCATGCTCGCTTGTTCCTGGAATTGCAACTGATTTTTTTGTCTCATCATACGCATTTAACGGTGTATATCCCTGATTGATCCAGTCCTGCATCGTCGTATTAAAGACATCTCTCTGCTTCTCATAAGAACGATATCCTGATGTCACATACATGCTGAGTCCTGCCTTCTTCGCATCATCCAGCATCTTATTCAGACTGTCTGCCATCCTGGAATCTACCTGTTTTCCACCACTTATCTCCGTCAGCTTCGCCGGCACATAAGAAGTATCCAATGGATGCTTCTCATTCACAAGTGCAAGACACCACCGGTCATCATCACTTGCCAGCAACTCTGCAGTATTTTCTGTTACTTCTTCTCTGTCTAACTCTGCCTGCAGTTCTTCGTTCTTCTTTGTCTGCTCCTGTAATTTTGCATTGCTGATTTCCAACTTCTTTTCAGCTTTTTTCAATGTAATTGAGGAGATTCCTGAAGTAATTGCCACTCCCCGCAATTACTCCCGCCAAAGCACCCGTAAGCATCAGTTTCTTTGCTCTGTCTCTGAACAATGCTTTATTCATCTTATTTAATTTCAACTCCATCTGTATTTTTCATCTTATCCTCTGTAATATTTAGAATCTTTTCCGTTTCATTCCCCCGGCAGATCATTCTATTCCTTCAGATATCGCACTTCAAATGTCTCCACTTTGATCGGTTTATTAAATAATGTTCCCTGTGCATAATCGCATCCTAATTCCTGAAGAACATTCAGCTGATCCTGTGTTTCAACACTCTCCGCAAGAACAGAACATCCCAATTGATGACAAATATCAATTACGGCCTTTGCTACTACTCTGCTTCTTCTGTTTCCAACCAGATTTGTAATCAGGCTCTCATCCAGCTTCAATCCATCAAAATCCATAATGGACAGAATCGAAAAGCTGGAATTCTTAGCTCCGAAATGATCCAATACTACGCGAACATTCGCTTTTCTGATCTTACTGCATGATGCCGCCAGCATCTCCTGATTCGTATCTGTATAAGATTCGGATACTTCTACTTCCAAATATTCGCATAATACCTGATATTTCTCAATCAGCGCACTCATCTGATCCGCAATGTTCTCCTGCCTCAATGTTTCACCTGCAAAGTTTACTGAAATCGGCACCATCTGGATTCCTTCTGTCTCCCACTTATGAAGGATCTGACATACCTGTTCAAATATATAGAGATCGAGATAATGTGACAACCTTGTCTCTTCCAGAAGATTAATATATCTTCCCGGATCCATAATTCCAAGATCCTTATGATGATATCTGACAATCGCTTCAGCACCTGCAATTTCTCCGGTCTGCACATCAATCTTCGGTACCAGACATACAATAAAATTCTTCTGTTCAATATCCTCCAGAAGATCCTTTTTGATGATTGGCTCATGATGACCTTTACGCAGATTTTTATAATACTTCTTTTTCTCTTCCCTCATCATATTCTCTGCACTGATCACAAGACCATTCACATCTATGTCTACTTTTCCCCCCCAGGCATACCCTACTGAAACCAGTCCCAGACTTATGTTCTCAAGCTTTGTATATGCACCATGTACCTGTTGTGTGAAATCTTCATATGAAGCGTTCTCTACAAGAACCAGATACTCATCGCCTGTCATTCTGTATACATTACCATTATGGAAATACTCCGAAAGCACTTCACCAACTCTGGTGACAACTTCATCTCCATAATCTCTACCAAATTCTTTATTAAAATTCTTCAGTCCATTAATGTCTACAGAAAGAGCTCCCAATGTCTTCAATTCTTCCGGTTCCACATGATCCAGATATGCAACAAAACTATTTCTGTTAAGTACTCCTGTCAGATTATCATGATAACTGAGATACTCCTGCTGTTTTTGGAGTTTATGAAGAGTGATTGCCTGCGGTATATACGGAATCACCGTACGAAGCAATCCAACATCACATCCGCCCCGGTGAACTCTAACTGCTGCAAGAATTGCTACTGTATTCTCATCCAACTGCAAACTCACACTGTAATCGGCCTCTGTTGAATTTGTAATCTCCTGCTTCATCCACTTTGGCTGATGTTCTTCCGGAAGCATCTTTATCTTATCTCTCTGCCATGGAACATTCTCTGCACACCACTCAAAGATGGTCTCAATATCCCCCCCATACTCTTTCTCAATATAGTACACGTATTCTGAATCATAATAATCACGTACCGCACGAAGTACATCATTTACGATTTCTGAAAGAGAACGTGGCTTTTTTCTATCACTCATATCGTTTTTCCTCTGTCTTTCTATAATTTTAGACACTCAGATAAGATTATTGTATTATACTACGAATTAAAATGCAATACAAAAAAGTTTCGCAATTCACTTTTAAATGTAAAAAAAGAGGGGGATTTCCCATTCCGGAAAATCTGTCCCTCTTTCTCTATTAAATGATATATCCTGCAGATATTTCTGATTTCTGCACATCTACATGCTCTCGAAATCTATAAATTCCACTTTTTATCCTGTGAAACACGAAGTCGGTTCATCGCTCTTGCCAGAGATGCCTGCGTATGATAATACTGCTGGATACTCTGCTGCTGACGTAACCTTTCCTCTGCACGCTCTTTCTGCTCCTGTGCTCGTCGCACATCGATGTCTTCTGGTTTCTCGGCTGTATCAACAATCAGTGTAACTCGGTTGTTTACGATTTCAACAAATCCCACGCCCACTGCAATGTCTTTCCATTCTTCGCCGTCCAGACTCATATGTGCAACTCCAACATTCACAGCGATTACCATATTCTCATGATTTGCAAGAATTCCCTTTTCTCCATCCGGAGCCGGAATGATCAGCTTCTTACAACGACCTTCGTAGAATACACCATCACTTGCTATGATTTTCAGACCAAATGTATCCATATGCACATTCTCCTATTTCAACAATTACTCTTCTTCCATCTCTTTTGCCTTGGCAATTACATCATCAATTGTTCCGACATTGAAGAAAGCGTTTTCCGGATAAGCATCCATCTCTCCATCGATGATCATCTTAAATCCACGGATTGTCTCTTTTAATGGTACATATTTTCCAGGAATTCCTGTAAATGTCTCTGCTACGAAGAATGGCTGGGACAGGAATTTCTGAATCTTTCTTGCACGCATAACAGTTGCTTTATCCTCATCTGAAAGCTCTTCCATACCAAGGATTGCAATGATATCCTGCAGTTCTTTATATTTCTGAAGAATTGCGATCACCTTGTTGGCTACTTCGTAATGTTCTTCTCCCACAACGTCTGCTTCCAGGATACGGGAGCTTGACTCCAGCGGATCTACGGCCGGATAAATACCCTGCTCAACGATCTTTCTGGAAAGTACGGTTGTTGCATCCAGGTGGGCAAATGTTGTTGCCGGAGCCGGGTCTGTCAGGTCGTCGGCCGGTACATATACTGCCTGAACCGATGTTACAGAACCGTTCTTTGTAGATGCGATACGCTCCTGAAGTTCACCCATTTCTGTTGCCAGTGTCGGCTGATAACCTACGGCTGAAGGCATACGTCCAAGAAGAGCTGATACCTCAGATCCAGCCTGTGTAAAACGGAAAATATTATCGATAAAGAGAAGCACGTTCTGATGCTGCTCATCACGGAAATATTCTGCCATTGTAAGTCCTGTCTCAGCGACACGCATACGAGCTCCAGGTGCTCATTCATCTGTCCGAATACCAGGGCTGTTTTCTCCAGTACTCCGGATTCTTTCATCTCTGTCCAGAGGTCGTTACCTCACGGGAACGCTCTCCAACTCCTGTAAAAATGGAATATCCGCCATGCTCTGTTGCAATGTTACGGATCAATTCCTGAATCAGCACGGTCTTACCTACACCGGCACCACCGAACAGACCAATCTTACCACCTTTTGCATAAGGAGCAAGAAGGTCGATAACTTTAATACCTGTCTCAAGGATCTCTACTACCGGGCTCTGATCCTCGAATGTAGGCGGCTGTCTGTGGATTACCCATTTTTTAGAATCTGTAATCGGCTCTCCGTTATCAATTGTCTCGCCGAGTACATTAAATAATCTTCCAAGTGTCTGCTCGCCGACAGGAACCTGAATACCGGCTCCTGTTGCAGTAACTTCCATATCTTTGCAAAGTCCTTCACTTGCAGCAAGCATCAGGCAGCGCACCTCATTATTTCCAAGGTGCTGTGCAACCTCCATGATGCATTTCTTTCCATTATTATCAACTTCAAGAGCATCTTTGATAAAAGGAAGATCACCGTTTTCAAACACTACGTCAACGACAGGTCCCATAACCTGTACAATTCGTCCTTTATTCATGTTCTCTCTCTCTTTCTATATTTCAGTCATTACAGATTACAGCAATCTACTGTCTGTAATGCATCTCGACATTTTAACTCTTCTTCTGCTGAGCTCTTGCGCCGGCACAAACCTCTGTGATCTCCTGTGTGATCGCAGCCTGTCTTGCTCTGTTATAGAGGATTGACAGATCTTTAATCAAATCCTGTGCACTGTCTGTTGCTGACTTCATTGCCATCATACGGGCATTGTGCTCACTGGCATAAGCCTCAACCAGACATCCGTAGATCATACCGTTGATATAACTTGGTACAATACTGTTCATGACATCCATAGGAGATGGATTCAGTTCGATTTCCTCTCGATACATATTCAAAGGCATCTTCATTTCACCAAAATCCCCCCCTCTCTCGAGTGGAAGAAGTTTTAACACTTCCGCTTCTGACTGAACTGCATTTTCCATTCGTGTATATACTACGTAAACTTCATCCAGCTCATGATTGTTAAACTGATCCAGAATAACCGCTGAGATGTCACGGGCACGATGCATGGTCGGCTTCTGAACTGTGTAACGGAAGTTTGTATCAATATCTACATCCTTCTTTGCAAAATAATGACGTCCAAGCTCTCCCACAACAAAAAGCTTATGCTGACCCGGCTTGGAAAGAATCTCTTCCTCAAGCTTCACAATATTGTGATTGTATGCACCGGCCAGTCCCTTGTCCGCCGTGATAACGATCGATCCAATCTTACGTTCCTCTGCCGGAATGTTTTCCCTCTTGTTGAAATAACTATGATGTAATTCTGGTAGATGACGTAAAATACGACTGATCTCACCCTGCAGCGCATAGAAATATGGTTCTGTATCTGCCAGCTTCTTTCTCGCCTGTGTCAGTTTGGAAGAAGAGATCATATACATTGCATTGGTAATCTTCATTGTGTCTTTGACACTGTTGATTCTGCTCTGTATCTCTCTGATATTTGCCATATTAACACCTGCTCTTCTTGAATTCCTTCGCTGTCTCTACGATCTTGTCGATCAGTTCCTCTGTCAGGACTTTCTTCTCTTCGATTTCCTGACCGATTTCCGGATGCTCTATCTCGAACATCTGAAGCATATCATACTGGAACTGTTTGATTTTTGTCTTCTCAACACCTAAGAGTACTTTATGTGTTGCTGCACACAGTGTAATTACTTTCTCATGCAGGGAAAGTGGATGATACAGTGGCTGTTTCAGAAGTTCCATCAGACCACTTCCATATTCCAGTTCTTCCTTTGTAGCTGCATCCAGATCTGAACTGAACTGTGTGAAGACTTCCATCTCACGATACTGCGCCAGATCGATACGAATACTTCCCGATGCTTTCTTCATTGCTTTTGTCTGAGCTGCACCACCAACACGGGATACGGAAAGTCCAACGTTGACCGCCGGTCTCATTCCTGATGCGAAAAGTCCGCTCTCCAGGAAGATCTGTCCATCTGTGATGGAAATAACATTTGTTGGGATATATGCTGATACATCTCCTGCCTGTGTCTCAATGATTGGAAGTGCTGTGATAGAACCTCCACCCATCTCATCACTTAAACGACTGGATCTCTCCAGAAGTCTTGAATGCAGATAGAATACATCTCCCGGGTATGCTTCACGTCCTGGGGGAACGTCCAAGCAGAAGAGAAAGTGCACGGTATGCAACCGCATGCTTGGAAAGATCATCATAAATGATCAACGCATCTTTTCCCTTGTGCATAAAGTACTCTGCCATAGCAGTTCCTGCATATGGTGCAATATACTGAAGCGGAGCACAGTCACTTGCTGTAGAAGATACGATGATCGTATAATCCATTGCTCCGTGTGTCTGTAATGTATTAACAACTTTGGCTACTGTAGATGCTTTCTGTCCGATTGCAACATAGACACAGATCACATCTTTACCTTTCTGATTCAGGATCGTATCCAGTGCGATGGATGTCTTTCCTGTCTGACGGTCTCCAATGATCAACTCACGCTGTCCACGGCCGATTGGGAACATTGCATCAATGGAAAGGATACCAGTCTCAAGCGGAACGCTTACTGACTTACGATCAACAATTCCAGGTGCCTCATTCTCGATTGGGCGATAGTCGTCGGATTTGATCTCACCTTTTCCGTCAATCGCCTCACCGAGGGCGTTGACAACTCTTCCTACATAAGCGTCTCCAACCGGAACGCCTGCTTTCTTTCCTGTACGGGCTACCTTTGTGCCTTCACGGATTCCTGTGTCGCTTCCAAGAAGGATACATCCGATCTCATTCTTACGAATATCCTGTACCATTCCCTTAAGGCCGTTCTCAAAAGTAACGATCTCCCGTACATGGCGTGATCAATCCCGTAGATTGTGGCGATACCATCGCCGACAGTAACAACAGTACCTACTTCACTGTCCTTACTCATTGTATCAAAATTCTCTATTTCTTCTTTCAGGATAGAAATAATTTCATCTGAATTGATTGAACTCACCTTGTTCACCTCCAGGTCAATCTTTGTTCTAATCTGTTCAGGCGTCCTTTCATACTCCAGTCATACTCATCACTGCCAACCCGGAGAATAAATCCTCCAAGCAGTGCTTTATCCTGGCAAACTTCGATTTTAGCACGCTTTGCGCCATATTTCTTGCAAAGGAACGCCTCCATTCCTTTTTTCTGTTCCTCCGTTGGAGGCTGAATACATGTCAGAACTGCGTTCAGAACCTGATTCTGTTCATCACAGTATCTGTCATACGCTGTGAAGATATCTTCGATCAGATTCATTCTCTGATATCTGCACGCTACTTTAAGGAAATTTCTTATCTCCTTCGGAAATACTCTGTCTACCACATTCATTTTTTTCTGAAGTTCAATGGTAGGATTCGCGAAAATCTCGTGAAGCTGCGGTACTTCCTCAAAAATCTCACGTGTTTTCTGTACAGCTTCTTTTGGGACACCTACTTCATACAGAACACGCGCATATCTGATTGCTGCCGCCTCGCAGTAAATCTGACTTTTACTTGTCTGTGTCTTCATCTGTCCCACCTACTTCTCCCAAAAACTGGTCATAAATGTTCTGCTCTTTGTCGCCCACGATCTTCTCCGCGGATGCCATAGCCAGTCCTGCAATCTGAGTCTGAAGATCTTTCATTGTCTTCTCACGTTCAATACGTACATTCTCTTTTGCAGCTTCCAGAAGATCTCCGGCCTTGCTTCCTGCTTCACTTACGATGCGGTCATACTCTGTCTTAGCCTCTGAGCGTGCCTTCTCAACAATCGCTGCTGATTCAAGCTTTGCTCCCTTTAAAGCATCTTCATATTCCTGTTTCATCTTCTGCGCATCACTCTGTGCATCCTGTGCACCCTGAAGACCATCTGCGATCATCTGTCTGCGCTTCTCCATGATATCACTCACCGGTTTAATCAGAAAATGTCTCAACAGGAGGAAGAGAACAATAAGGTTGATAATGGTATAGACAAGGTTCATATTTAACTGAAGCACCTTTTACACCTGCCTTTCCTGTTATCTGCTTCCATCATTTTCATAAGATTCTTTTCGTTTCTTATTTCAGGAAGAAGATGATCAGGATACCAATGATGAAACCGTAGATAGCTGTTGCCTCTGCAAGAGCACATCCAAGGATAAGGTTCTTACTGATCTTGCTTTCAGCCTCTGGCTGTCTTGCGATAGCTTCTACTGCTTTACCTGTTGCATGTCCGATACCGATACCTGCTCCGATACCTGTGAATACTGCGATAGCTGCTCCAATAGCAATAAGTGTTGACATAATTTTAATCTCCTTTTCTTTTCAATAGAATGTGTTAAGTTCTTACTCCATCTCTTCATTCATAAACAGAGATGTCAGGAATACAAATACGTATGCCTGAAGTAGGCCGTCGAAAATATCAAAGTAAAAACTGATTGGAATCGGAATGATCAGTGGAACGATTGCTTTCAAAAGTTCCATGACTACGAATCCTGCCAGCATGTTACCAAAGAGTCGCATACAAAGCGACAACGGCCGGATGACGATTTCCAAAATCATGATCGGTGCTACAATTGGAATCGGCTGTGCAAAATGCTTTGCCCAGTGTCCGAATCCATTCTTGCGGATACCTGAGAATTCAATGAGACACATACTCATGATTGCCAGGCTGCCGTCACGTTCAGATCTTTCGTCGGAGCTTAAAGCCAAACAATGGTGCAATTGTGTTTGAACAGGCGAGATATAACAGAACCGTAATCAGATACGGTACATAGCCCTTGTTCTCTTTCCCAAGTACTCCGACAAAGAAGTCCTCAGCAGCGCCGATACCGGCTTCGAGAGCCAACTGCACTTTTCCGGGATTCTCAACCTTTAAGTTCTTACCAGAATAATGGATGCTATCACAAGCACTGCCATGATGATCCAGGTAACTACTACAGATTCATTGATCCCGCCAAGAACCGGAAGTGTGAACACTTTCTCACAATTCAGTTCTTCCATAAGATTGTCTGCCAGATTTCCCGTATTGCTCCCTCCCTTTCTACCTAATGTATATTGCTGTATTTTGTCACTTTTCGTATACAGCATGGCAAATGTTACTGCTTATAATCGCATTAAAACGTCATGTTCTCCGAAAAGTTGACTAAATATTACTCCCATGTTTTCTCTTTGTCAACGTTCCACTTCAACAAGTTAAATTCATAAAAAAAACTCTTTTTTTATTTCAATTTGCTCTTTTTTTATTCTACGTTTTGTCTATTTTTTATTACTTTTTTAACCGTTTTTCGCTCTCATTTTAGAATCCGCTCTTTTTTTATGCGCATTTTACACAATAAAATTGTTTTTATTTCTGTACATTTGTACGATTCAAAAAAAATTTCATAGACACTTTGTCTTAATTTGTATATTAATGATAATTTTTCTCCTGTTTTTCGTATCCTTTTCAGAATAATAGCAAAAACAGATGTTACATTTTTGTTACGATTTTGTTTTCTCAAAAGAAAAGCACCCGTTTTTGAACCATAGCATAGGTGTGATAAATAAAATTTTATTTTTCAATGGTTGAGCATCCATTCAGGCTAATTGTCGCTGTCATCTCCGTCTAGCCATTTGCAAACTAATTACAAATGTAACAATATATGTTTAGCGTTTTTTCAATTGCTGGTAAACATATGATACCGGCAGTCCAACCACATTATAGTAGTCCCCCCCTTCGATTCCATCTATATACGCCGCAAAGCTTCCCTGGATTCCATAAGCTCCCGCCTTATCCATCGGATCTCCGGTTGCGATATACGCACGGATTTCTTCTTCGCTCATCTCATGCACATGAACCTTTGTCTCTACCGCATGGTTAATGATTTCTTTCTCGTCTACATTATTATAGGAAAGAATTGCAACACCTGTATAGACTTCATGTGCTCTTCCCTGAAGGCTTAGAAGAATCTCATATGCATGATCTTCATTCTTTGGCTTTCCAAGGATTTCTTCGTCACGTACAACGATTGTATCTGCTCCGATCACAATTGTATTTTTCAATTCTACTCCCTCTGCCTGAAGATCAGATGCAACATTTTCTGCTTTCATCAATGCAAGTTCTTCTACAATCTTCTGTGGTTTTGTACTTGTATAGACTTCCTCTTTATTACTTACCTTTACCTCAAATTCTAAACCGATTTGCGCAAGCAGCTCTCGTCTGCGCGGAGATGCTGATGCAAGAATGATTTTCTGATTCATTATCATTATCCTTTCCTATTATTATAATATAATTTTCACCGATGTCATTTCTTTCTTCATAATAGCATAACTGTTCAGAGCCAACCTCCAAAATGCTACGCATTTCGTCGGTGTGTCGTATCCGCCAAATAAAATTTAAAAAACAGTCTTAAAAATGCAAGCATTTTATACCTGTTTTTTAAATTTTGCTTGGCTCTGAACAATTACATAATATCATAAAAAGAGTGGACAGCAAAACTAATTTCTGCTGTCCACTCTCTTCATATTATGAAAGACTTTGAAATTTATAAGTCTTGTTCTCTTCAATCATCTATCATATTCGATGAAACTTCAAGTGTCATATCTTCTTCAAGATAAATCATAGCTTCTGTTCCGTCTGTGATTCTTCCGCTGAAATGTCCGGCGAATTTTCCGGCCAGATCAGATGTTCCGCTCACCTGGACTGTAACTGCCGGTTTTGCTTCTTCCGGAATCTCAATCACTCTTTTTTCTCCAGACTGCATTGCCCCGATTGTTACTGTTTCTGCTCCGTTGAACTTAACCTGAACATTTTCCAGTTCAAGCGGTGAAGTGTTACGGATTGTTATGTTACTTGTATACTGTCCACTTGCTTCCACATATTCTGATTTTCTATATAAAAACATGCCTGCAAACAAAAAGATAACTGTAAATGCGATGATCAGATTCTGCAAAACTCTTCTCATTCCCCCTGCCTCCTATAAACTCTCTTTAAAATTTCTATTCTTATTTTCCTTTATTACACTAACAGAATAGCATTCAGAGATTTCTTTTTCCAGAGACAGATTCACTTAATTTTTTTCTGTTTTTCATCGTTTTGTCATTGATTTCGTTGACAAACATTGTTTATTTCAAGACAATGTAATCGTTTCCACGCGTTTTTGTTATATTTTTACAATACTTCTTCTCACAGCTTATTCTATACAATATCCAAATAGGTCTTATGCTCCGGTGCAGGAAATGCACGGTCAAGAGCAGCGTATTCTTCGTCTGTAAGGATAACATCTTTTACTGCCCAGTTCTGAAGTACATGCTCTGTTCTTCCACTTCTTGGAATTGCAATCACCTGGTCTTTCCGAAGAACAAATGCAAGAAGTACCTGCATCGGTGTAATGCCACGAGCTTTTGCTATTTTTTGCACTTCTTTGTTCTTTAACAAGCTTCTTTGCAGGCTTCCAGCCTGTGCAAGTGGCAATACGCCATAATCGGTGTCTGATGTTCTTCCAGCCAGGGCATCAGATCATACTCTATCCCACGGGATCCCAGATGATACAATACCTGATCCACCTGACAGTGATCTCCATTGGGAACTGAAAACAGTTCTTTCATATCTGATGTATCCAGATTGGATACGCCCCCCCAGCTTCTGATCTTGCCTTTTTTCACCAGTTCTTCCATTGCATCCACTGTTTCTTCCAACGGAATACTTCCGCGCCAATGCAACAGATACATATCCAGATAATCTGTTTTAAGATTATGCAATGTCTGGTCAATACTGTCATAAATCTGCGGACGTCCTGCATTGTGCGGATATACCTTTGAAACAAGAAAGAGTTTTTCTCGAGAATATCCCTGGATCGTATCCCCCCCGATTAATTTCTCTGAAAGTCCATTTCCATACATTTCAGCTGTATCTATTAAAGTAAATCCTGCATCAATCCCTGCCTGAAGCGCCTTCTTTTCCTGCTGGTAGATTGACAGATGTTCACCAAGCATCCAGGTTCCCATACCAAGACGCGGCATTTTCATTCCATTTTTTAATGTAAGATATAAATCACTCATTTTCTTCCCTTTCCATATATCGAATCATCCCTTCAGCAGCCCGTTTTGCTTCCTCTACAGCATGAACCACCGTATTCGCTCCCTGTACAACATCTCCTGCTGCAAAAACACCTTCATGTGTTGTCATGCAGTTCTCATCGGTCAGAAGAAGTCCCTTCTCTGTCGTTTTTAACTGATCCGTTGTAAGTACCAGCTTATTCTTCGGTGCCTGGCTCACACAAATGATTACAGAGTCTGCTTCTACCTGATCTAATTTTTCTTCATATCCGATCACTTTATTGTTTTCATCAAATATACTTGTTTTAAACATCGGACCGTCTTCATTGATCGACTCTATTGCCTTTCCAAACACAAAGTCTGCGCCCTCCAGTTTTGTATAAGACACCTCATGAGAGCTTGCGGAAATGCGTTTTCCTCTTGCATACAGTATAACCTCTTTTGCACCATGACGCAATGCAGTTCTGGCTACATCCATCGCAACATTTCCCATACCGATAACAGCTACTTTCTCTCCCAATTGATGTGCCTCCGGTCTTCTGAGGTAATCAATCCCAAAGTATACATTTCCAAGACTCTCTCCTTTAATTCCGATTGCCTTCGGTCTCCATACTCCTGTTCCTACAAAGACACTGCTGTATCCGTCGCGGAACAGATTATCGATCACGATTGCACTTCCGATCACGGTATTCGGGCGAATCCGGATTCCCAATTCTTCCATTTTCTTTTTGTATCGGTCGATCACAGATTTTGAAAGACGGAATTCTGGAATTCCATACTGCAGCATACCGCCGATTTTGCTTCGTTCTTCGAAAATCGTTACTTTATAACCTGCTAATGCAAGCTTGATAGCAACTGTAATTCCTGCCGGTCCTGAACCGATCACCGCTACTTTCTTTCCGTTTTTCTCTATTTTCGGCACTTCCATCCTGTCAAGATAAGAATCTGAAATGAAATTCTCAATACTGCTAAAATGGATTGGACTGCTCTTTCTTCCTAAAACACAATGGCCTTCACATTGATTTTCATGATTACATACGGTGGAGCAGACAGCGGACATTGGATTATTTGCAAAAAGGATTTCACCGGCTTCCATCAAACGGTTTTCAAGTAATAATTGAGTGATTTGTGGGATAGGTGTATGAATCGGACACCCTTGCTGACAAAGTGGTTTTTTACATTTCAGGCAACGTTCTGCCTCGTCGATAATATGTAATTTCATTCTGTTCTTCCTCCTGACCTTTTATTCAGATAGAAAATGCCGACCACAGTTTCCCATGACCGGCAATAACTTATATTCTTACAAATGATTAATCTTAGTTTTCTCTCTCTACAGACACATTAGATACTTTTTCGTAGTATTTTACAATTGCACTGTGGTCATCTTTTTCATTTCCGTCAGCCTTTAAGGACTGCATGATCTCCATGATCTCTGCTGTAAGCGGAAGAGATGCATTTACTGCATGTGCAGCGTTTAGCGCATTGTTCAGGTCTTTGATGTGAAGTTCAATACGGAATCCCGGCTTGAAGTTGTGATCCATCATCATCGGTGCCTTTGCATCAAGAACTGTAGAACCTGCAAGACCTCCACGGATTGCCTGATATACAAGCTCCGGATCTGTCCCAGCTTTCTTTGCCAGTGTCAGTGCTTCGGATACTGCTGCGATATTCAGTGCAACGATTACCTGATTTGCAAGTTTTGCAACATTTCCTGATCCAAGTTCTCCAACATATACAACAGAACCTGCCATCTGCATCAACAGTTCATAATATTTGTCAAATGTCTCTTTCTTTCCACCAACCATAACAGAAAGTGTTCCGTCGATTGCCTTTGGCTCTCCACCACTTACCGGTGCGTCCATCAGTTCAATTCCTTTTTCTGCAAGCTCAGCGCCAATCTTTTTAGATTCTACCGGATCAATAGAGCTCATATCAATTACAACTGTTCCCGGTTTTGCTGCCTCTGCAATTCCACCTTCACCAAGACATGCTGCACGTACATGTGGTGAGTTTGGAACCATTGTGATGATTGTGTCACACTCTGCTGCTACTTCAGCTCCGCTTTTTACTCCCTTTGCACCTGCTGCAACAACCTCTGCAACTGCTGTCTCATTAAAATCAAATACAACGAGCTCATTTCCTGCTTTTAACAGGTTCATGCTCATCGGTTTTCCCATAATTCCAAGTCCAATAAATCCTACTTTCATTCTATTATTTCCTTTCTTTTAACACATCTGTTTCATTGCTTCATGCAGCAGCTTAAAGCTCTCTTCTGACTGCTCTACATAAGGAGAATCAATCAGATACGCTTCCAGAATATCAAGATTCTTCTGCGTCGGCTCGATTCCAAGCTCCTGCAAAGTTAATGGCATGTCCATCCCTTTCATGAACAGACGAAGTGCCTCTTTATCTTCACTTAATTTATTGTAATAAAGCTGTGTAAACAGTGCCACTGCCACGATTTCTCCATGCAGCGCATGCTCTGCTTCCTTTGTAAAATAAGTCCGCACACCGTCATACATCATATGACCAAGTGCTGACTGTGAGAAGCTTTTCGTGATGTTCGCGATCACACCGGTTACTGCGATGTTGATAAATGTAATATCTTCTACTGCTTTTGTCAGTCTCTTATGACGAATATCTTCAATTGCCTGTGCACCATACTCTACAAGCACCTCGTAAGTATACTCTGCCATCTTGTAGGCACTGAACAGATCAATTTTATTTTCACTGAGATACATCTTCGGCTTGCCGTTCTGTATCTCAATTTTTTTGCCATTGCATCAAGAATTCCGGCCGCCGCATAGCGGATTGGGCATTCTGCGATCACCTGCAGATCTACAAGAACTGCATCGACTTCATGTTCGAATCTCCAACAGTCCTTCTTCGCGCCTTCCGGTGTATACATAACACTCATTGTTGTAAATGCGGCACATGTTGCAATTGATGTTGGAATGTTGACAACTCCGGTGTCTGCATATTCACCGACTGCTTTTGCAAAATCCATAACAAGTCCGCCACCGATTCCAACTACCTCATCACAGTTTTCTACTTTGCATTTTTCAGCATATTCCCTGGCAGCTTCATAAGAACACTTTCCACTATACAGGTGCAATTCACACTCAATTCCTGCCGTCTCAAATCCCGGAATCATCCGTTCTTTCACTGCATCCCATGCTCTCTTTCCGGCAATGATAAATGCTCTCTTTCCAAAACGTGAAATTTCTTTTCCACACTCTTCAAGTAAATTCTTTTCCTGTCTGTACCTCCCGGCTCCGAATTTAATTGCCGGATCTAAAGTCACTTTTTCCATTTTCCCGCTGCCTTTCCTCTTCTGTCATAATCTATCTTTTAATTGGATGTTTTGGATTCTTTCCGGAAAGGACAAGATGCACATCCTCCGCTACATCCAGTGCGATCCGATCCATACATTCCACCGTGTTGGAACCAATATGCGGTGTCAGGATCACTTGTTCCAGTTTCAATAATGGATTATCTTTTTGGGGTGGTTCTTCTGAGAACACATCCACTGCCGCACCTCTGATCTGACCATTCCTGATTGCTTCTGCTAACGCCTCTTCATCAACAACGCCGCCTCTGGAAACTTGAATCAGGGAAGCGGATTTCTTCATCATGGCAAACTCTTTTTTTGAAATAATTCCCTGGTTCTTTTCTCCTCCCGGCACATGCAGACTGATATAATCCGATGTTTGCAAAAGTTCTTCCCAGGATACGATCTCTACATACTCTGGAATTTCTTTTCCTTCTGGACGCGGCACATAAGAAATGACTCTCATATCCAGCCCCCCCAGCGCTGCCTTTCTTGCTACCTCTTTTCCAATCTTTCCAAAACCGATGATCCCGAGTGTCTTTCCTGCTACATCGGTCCCTTTCAGTGAAAATTTCTTCTGAAAATCCCCCATTCCTTACCAGTTCTTCGGATTCTTTCAGACGTTTTGCAAGATTTAAAATCACCGTTATAGTGAATTCTGCAACAGATAAGGTCGTCGTGTCCGGTGAATAAGTCGTATAAATCCCTAACTCATTCGCAGCCTTCCAGTCAAGATTGTCATATCCTGCCCCCCCATGTCTGGCTATGATTTTCAGGTTCTTTCCTGCTTCAAGTATCTCCTTGTCTACTTTTGCAGTTCGCTGAATCATTGCATCACATACTGCAATATCATTTTTTATTGATTCTTTATCTGTCTTTCCGCTGCCGCGGACTATCTCATAGCCTTTTTCTATGAGATAGTCCTCTCCCGCTGCAGCGATTGGCTGAGGAATGTAAATCTTCTGTTTCATTTTCTACTGTCGTTCTCCTTATCTTACAAGGCAAGGTTTCTTTGGATCGAATTTCCATCCCGGGATCAGATACTGCATTCCTACTGCATCATCTCTTCCTCCAAGACAGTTATCAAGGTACAGCTGATGTGCTTTCTTCACCTGCTCAAGATCCACTTCAATACCAAGTCCTGGTTTCTTTGGAACTTCTACACATCCGTCTACAATCTGAAGTGGCTCTTTTGTCAGTCTTTCAAGACCTTCCTGCCAGATCCAGTGTGTATCCAGTGCATTGTACTCTCCCGGAACTGCTGCTCCAACCTGTGTAAACATTGCAAGGGAGATATCAAAATGGTTATTTGAATGAGATCCCCCCCATGTATATCCAAAATCATGGCACATCTGAGCTACACGTACAGAACCACTCATTGTCCAGAAATGTGGGTCTGCAAGGATGATGTCAACTGCCTGAGATTCCAGAGAGTGTCCAACCTGTCTCCAGTCTGTAGCGATCATGTTTGTTGCTGTCGGGAAACCTGTACGTCTGCGGAATTCACTCATAATCTCTCTTCCTGAGTAAACACCTTCTGCTCCACATGGATCTTCACAGTATGTAAGGATTCCTTCCATTCCCTTTACATATTCAACTGCTTCTTCAAGAAGCCATCCACCATTTGGATCAAGGTCGATTCTTGCGTCCGGAAGTGCTTTCTTCATTGCACGGATCACATCCATCTCTTCGTTTCCTGCAAGAACTCCTCCTTTCAGTTTAAAATCTTTAAAACCGTATTTCTCTTTTGTAGCAAGTGCCATCTCTACAATCTTATCTGCTGTAAGTGCTTCTTCGTGACGCAGACGGTACCATGCACAATCTGAATCCGGCTCTGAATCATACGGAAGATCTGTCTTGTTACGGTCTCCTACAAAGAAGAGATATCCAAGCATTCTTACTTTATCTCTCTGCTGTCCGTCTCCGAGAAGTTCACAAACCGGAACACCAAGCTGCTTTCCAAGGAGATCAAGACATGGAGCCTCGATCGCTGTAATTACATGAACTCCTGTACGAAGGTCAAATGTCTGGTTTCCTCTGACATCTTCCTCCCCCCCCTTAGAATCAAGATGTGCTTTTACTTTAAGCAGTGTGCTCTTATACTCAGCAACTCTTGTTCCTTCAACAAGCGGGATACATTCCTCAAGTGCTTTTGTGATCTTCTCTCCTCCCGGAACTTCTCCAACTCCTGTCTCTCCGTTCTCATCATAAAGAA
Source organism: Mediterraneibacter faecis JCM 15917 (assembly GCA_001312505.1). Taxonomy (GTDB): domain Bacteria; phylum Bacillota; class Clostridia; order Lachnospirales; family Lachnospiraceae; genus Mediterraneibacter; species Mediterraneibacter faecis. The sequence goes on along the minus strand of BBDW01000009.1, from coordinate 92,581 downwards.
CAACAATATTTCTTGTGAAGTATGGTGCGTGTGCTCCACTTAAATTCAGTTCCATACAGTCTTTTCCGGCTACTGGATATACTTCCATCTTTACGATTCTAGACATAACAATTTCTCCTTTTATACACGAACTTTTTCTCTATCTGTTTCTATTCTACTTTTATTTTTACTTCAGTGATCGGACCGGAGATTGACTTGCAGTCCGACCACCGAAATCATGGCAGCAAATTTTAGTTTATTAACATTTTTTAATAACTTCTTGTTTTAAACAAGGTTCATATCTGCAAGTACTTTATGCAGCTTCTCTTTCTCTTCCGGTGTCAGTTCGCCGATCGGGTCTAAGCATTTTCCTACCGGAATTCCTTCCTGAACGAGACCTTCCTTGATTGCTGCCGGGAATGTTCCCATACCGCATGCAATACGGAACGGAGCCAATGTAAACTGTGCTTCCAGAGCTCCTTCAAGATCTCCTGCAACGTATTTATCATAGATATCCGCTGCAATTCTCGGTGCTACATTTGCACAGGATGCGATTGCTCCCGTTGCTCCGTAGCAAAGAGCTGCGTAGATCAAAGTATCTCTTCCCATCAGTACAGAGAAATCTTTTCCTCTTGTCAGACGGATATACTCTGCAGCATTTGTCATATCACCTGTACTGTCTTTTACAGCAACAATATTTTCAATATCAGCAAGTTTTGCAACTGTTGCCGGTGTGATTGTCACATTTGTCTTTGGTTTATTGTTATACATGATGATTGGAAGTGTTGTATTTTCTGCGATTGTCTTATAGTAGTTGTACAACTCATCCTGTGTCTGGGATACAAACATCGGTGTCAGTACGGAAACTGCATCAACTCCGACCTCCTCACAGATCTTTACCAGTCTGATAACTCCTCTTGTTGTAATGTGGCTTGCTCCGCCGTAGACCGGAACACGTCCTGCTGTCTCATCAACGACTGTCTCAAGGATCTTTCTGTATGTATCATCATCGAATGCGTAGAATTCTCCGGTTGTTCCAAGTGGAAACAAACCGTGAACTCCGTTGTCGATCAGGTGATTTACCATCTGTCTTAATACCGGATAGTTTACTTCACCCTCATCTGTTAATGGTGTAATAATTGGAGGGATAATTCCCTTTGGTACGAATGTCATAATAAAAAACTCCTTTCAATTTATAGCACAAACTGTAATAACAGTAATTCTATAATTCCAACGCCTGCCATGATCAATGACACTGCTGTTTTACATCTTACCTGATCTTTTAATTCTGTCAGACCGAACATTCCATTGAATACCCAGAATCCACTGTCATTGAAGTAGGAGAATGAAATTGCTCCTACACAACAGGAAGCTGCAAGCAGGATTGGGGGGGATACACTGATTGATGCCATCAGTGGTGCTGTCAGGGATGCTGCCGTTGTGATTGCTACTGTTGCAGAACCAAGCGCGATTCTCATCAGTGCTGCAATGATAAATGGAATCAGGATTGCCGGAAGCGGAAGTCCTACAACTGTCTCTCCAAGAACATTTCCGATACCGCTGACTTTGATTACATTTCCAAGAGAACCGCCGGCTCCTGTGATCAGCATGATAATACCTGTATCTTTGATTGCTGTATCCATGATACCGATAACTTTTTTATTATCTTCTTTTCTTACCAGTCCATAGATTGCAATGATTGTTCCAACGCCAAGTGCGAAGATTGGTTCACCTACAAGACTGATGATTGTGTTTGCCACTCCTTCACCTGTTCCAAACAGTCCCCAGAATGTTTTAACAAAAATCAAAACAATCGGAATGATAATCGGAAGAATAGATGCTGTGAATGATGGGAGATTCTTCTCTCCTACCAGCTTTTCAACTTCTTCCATGGATTTGATATATTCTTTTTTGAATTCTTTTCTTTCATATCCATGTCCATCTTCATTCGGAATCTGATAAATTTTCTTTCCAATATATTTACAGTAGAATACTACAACGATCAGCATCGGAATAGAAATTCCTGCTCCGATCATAATCATCTGTCCAACATCAACTCCAAGCATTCCGGCTGCTGTCAGCGGTCCCGGTGTCGGCGGCACCAGACAGTGTGTCAGCTGAAGCCGCAGGCCAGTGACAGTGCAAGTCCTACAACAGAGATTCCTGTTACGGAAGACATTGCTTTTACAAGTGGTGCAAAAATAACGATTGCAGAATCTGCGAATACCGGGATAGATACAACCCATCCTGTGATTGCCAGTGCCCATTCTTCTTTTCTCTTACCGATTACACGGATGAAAGTAAATGCAAGCTGTTCCGCTGCTCCTGAAACTTCAAGGATTCCTCCCATCATAACTCCAAGTCCGATTATGATACCGGTACTTTTCAATGTGTTTCCAAATCCGTCTTTGATAGCGGTCATAACGCCGACTGTCGTTTCTCCGGCTGCATTTGTAATATCTGCGACCGGCATGCCCCCGATCAATCCTGTAATCAATGCTGCGAGCAATAATGCAATAAATGTATGTACCTTCGTCTTCATAACCAGGACGATCATTATCGCTATTCCGATCACCAGCCCCCCCAGCATCATTCTGGTTGATTCACTCATAGTTCTTACCTCTCTTAATTCTTTTTCTCAACAGATGTATCAGAAATCTTCTCGTAATATTTTACGATTGCACTGTGATCATCTTTTTCATTTCCGTCTGCCTTAAGTGACTGCATGATCTCCATTACCTGTGAAGTAAGTGGAAGTGCTGCATTTACTGCATGACCTGCATTCAATGCGTTATTCAGGTCTTTGATATGGAGTTCAATACGGAATCCCGGTTTGAAATTGTGAGCCATCATCATTGGTGCTTTTGCATCAAGCACTGTAGATCCTGCAAGACCTCCGCGGATAGCTTTATATACAAGCTCCGGATCTGCATCATTTTTCACTGCAAGTGTCAGTGCCTCAGACACTGCCGCAATATTCAATGCTACAATCACCTGATTTGCGAGCTTTGCTACATTTCCGGATCCAAGTTCTCCGACATACACTACAGATCCTGCCATTGCCATTAATAAATCATAGTACTTATCAAAGTTCTCTTTGCTTCCTCCGACCATAACAGAAATTGTTCCGTCGATCGCCTTTGGCTCTCCACCGCTGACCGGTGCATCCATTAAGTCAATTCCCTTTTTGTTCAGCTCTGCTCCGATTTCTTTCGACTGTACCGGATCGATCGAACTCATATCGATCACGATCGTTCCTTCTTTTGCTGCGGAAGCGATTCCGTTTTCTCCTAAACAGACTTCTCTGACCTGAGGAGAATTCGGAAGCATTGTGATGATCACCTGACAGTTCTCTGCCACCTCTGCCGGGCTTCCTGCTGCCTGTGCTCCCTCCGCTGCCAATTCTTCTACGCTTGCCTTGCTTCTGTTATATACAACAGCTTCATATCCTGCTTTCATAAGGTTTCTGCACATTGGTTTTCCCATAATTCCAAGTCCGATAAATCCAACTTTCATTGTTCTTCTCCTCTCAGATCTCTGATATTTTGTATTACTGCTATTTCAACTTGTTCCTAATCGTCTTTGATAATTCGCGCGCTTCTTGTTGCCTGCCTTGCCTTTGGTCAGGTAACTTATCTATCTGACATGCTTATTGTACAAAACTGAGTACAAAGATTCCATTGACAGATTGTTCAATGGAGTGTGCTCTGATTTATGTAGATTTCATAAGTTTTCATTTTTTGAATTGTGTATTTCATTTTTATTTCATTATGTTTTGTTTCTGTTTTTTCCTATTTGTTTAAATTTCAATTTCTTTCCATTTATTTCATCATATGTAATTATTTTTTCATTTTTTGAAACATTATGAATTCTACACAAATTCTCACTTCATTTTTATACATAACAAAATACAGTTTTTCACATCAAAAAAGGAGACAGTTTTAAACCATCTCCCTGTATGCATTTACCTGTTCCTATAGTAATTCATTTCCCCCCATAATTGGCTTCTATTCCATACTTTTTCATTCTTCTCCAGAGAGTTGTCGTGCTGATACCGAGCTCTTCTGCCACCAGTTTCCGGTTTCCGTGGAAACGTTCAAGCAGCTCCTCAAGTTCATCTGTCTCCTGAGAACGATACACAAGAATCCTCTTCTCTCCATGAGATTCTTCCACATGTGGAAACAGTTCGTCATATAAATTTTGAAGAACGACTTCATCAATCATGCGTTTTTTGGCTGTAAGAACAAGTCGTTCACAAAATGACCGTAGCTGGATCCCATTCCCTGTCCACCTCAGTTCCTGCAGCTTCTTATATGCTCCTTCTGTTACGCTAAGCGGACGGTTGTATTTTTCCTTATATATCTTCAATTCTTTATCAAAACAATTTCTCAGATCCTCCGGGCGTTCATTCAATGAAGGAATCTCAAGTACCAGGCTCTGCAGCATATAATATAATTCCTCGCTAAACTCTCCCTTTTCCACCAGATGTTTCAGATTTATCTTTGATGATCCTATGATTCTTACATCCAACGTGTCAAGTGGCTGTGCATCTGTTCTCATCTGCGCCCTGCTTAACATTGTACGCAAAATCTGATGCTGTACACGCAAAGTCAGATGCTCGATTCCTTTAATAAATAAGGTTCCGTGATTTGCCTTTATCATTGCACCCTTTGCACCAAAAGTTGAAACTGTATCTCCGGCTTCTCTTCGGAAAAGCTCTTCCATCTGATGTTCTTTATCCATTCCCCCCCGCATATTAATGCTGACATATGGACCCACTTTGCGGATACTATTATTGTGAATTGCTTCTGCCAAAAGATAATCCTCTGTACCTGCCTGCCCATAAATCATAACTGCGTGTTCAGACAAGGCATACATTTTCGCAGTTTCAAGCATTTTTCGCATCTGTGCATTCTCTGTCTGAATATCTTCAAATTTGGTCTGCGCCGCAAATCCATGCAGCAGCATATCTCCCTGGATATCCTTGGTCTTTTTTGAATTGTCTGCCAGCTTCTGAAGAGACAAAATTGCTCCTGTAATCTGATTGTCATACTGGATTGGTGCAATCATTGCCATCCAGGTCTTTTTCCTGACAGAAATAGAAGTGGAATAGCTTTCGCTCTTTCCGCTTAAAATATTCTCGATCAAGAGCGAATCGATTCCGGGGAGAATCTCCGTCAGGCTCTTTCCAACCAGATCTTCACTATTCTTTCCTAACAAATTTTCAACCAGTTTATTGACTACAATCACTCTTCCTTCTGCGTTCACCTTGATAATTCCATTAAAGGACGTATCCAGTACTGTTTCAAACTGTGCAGTATTACGTTTCTCGCTTTCGGCCGCATAGGACGCATTCTTTGCTGCAAGAAGGGCTTCTTTTAACGATTCTTCCGTGGATTGATAAAACAGCGTCGAATATCCCATCGTTTCTGCTGCTCTACAGGTTCCTTCTCCACCAATGATCAGATCCGGTCTTTCCTCAAAATCTGCAATAATGCTTTCAGCCTCTTCAATACGTTTTAGATAAATCACATCCAGTCGTATATCAAACAGCTGCTCCATATACGACATATCACAGAGCATATTTTCAAATGCGATCAATGCGATATGTGGGTGCGCTTTCTTAAGAATCGTCTTTGCTTTCTGAATGAGCAGACCGATCTCCTGTGCATGAAAACGAATCTCAACAACCGGAATATTCGTATATTCTTTGATCAGCTTCGCCTGATATCCTCTGGCTACCAGAATGTGAGCTCCGGCTTCCACTGCAACTCTTGCTTTATTCACTGCATCTACTGTATGCACAGCCTCAAGATAGACCACATCCAGATGATTTTCTTCTATAATTTTTCTCGCCGGTTCGACCATCCGCTCTTCCGGGAGAAGCATTCCTATTTTAACCATAATAAATGCCTCCGACTATAATTCACTTTCTTTTACCTTATCACGCACTTCACTATTTTATCAACAAATTTATTCCCAACTATTATAAAAAGAAAAAGAATCTTCTCCGCAGCATTTGAGACAAGATTCTTTTTCTGTTCGTGTATTTGCCGGCCGCAGCACGCTCTGCGGCCAGCTCTATATTCTTTTTAGGAGACTAAGAATTTTTCAAAAACATATCTTAGGTGATCGGTGCCGGATTAAAGATGCACAGATCATTGTGAAGTTTATATTTTTCTGCAAAGCTCTGATCTTTTCCGCTTGCAACCGCAATAATTTTATTAAATAATTCTGTACCGATATCTGAGATCTGTGCTTCACCCGTAGCAACCGGACCTGCATTGATATCGATCAGATCCTGCCACATCTCTTTCATCTCATTTCTGGAACAGACTTTGATAACCGGGGGGGCTGCCGCAAGTCCATAAGGTGTTCCTCTTCCGGTCATAAATACTTGTAGTGTGATACCGGAGGCAAGCTGACAAGGTCCGCATACAATATCGCTGGCCGGTGTTGCTGCATAGATAAGACCTTTCTTTGACGGGCGCTCTGCCGGAGATAATACTTCTACGATCGGTGAGCTTCCTGATTTAGCAATTGATCCCATTGCTTTTTCTACAATATTACAAAGTCCGCCTTTCTTATTTCCCGGAGTTGGATTAGCGCTTCTGTCAACATTTCCCTCTTCCAGATAGTGGTCGTACCATTTCATCTCTGCCGCAAGCTTGTCGCAGACTTCTTTGCTCACACAGCGTTCTGCGATATAATGTACGCCGTCCCTTACTTCTGTAACTTCTGAAAACATTACGGTTGCACCTGCATTTACAAGCATATCTGCTGCGTATCCAGCAGATGGGTTTGCGCTGACGCCTGAAAATGCATCACTTCCGCCACACTGCATACCGATGCAAAGATCGGAAAGCGGTAATGTTTCTCTTCTTCTCTGATTAAGAATTGCAAGTTTTTTATCTGCCATCTCCATAATGGCATTTACCATGGCATCGAAACCTTTCTGTTCCTGAAGAACAATTACATTTTCCGGGGGGGAAATATCTGCCTCGTCCAGCAATTTTTCCACTGTTAATTTCTCACATCCAAGCGCAACAACCATCACCTGTCCGCCAAAATTCGGATGATGTACAAGATTGCGTAAAGCACGGATCGGCACTTTCGCCTCCGGTGCATTGATTGCGACACCACATCCATACGCATGATTGATTGGAACTACGTCATCCACATGCGGATATTTTGGAAGCAGTTCTTCTTTGATTCTCTTCACCGCCACATTAAGTACACCGGTTACACACTGAACCGTTGTGCTGATTCCAAGAATATTTCTCGTTCCTGCATATCCACCATTAGGATTCCTATATCCTTCGAATGTTGTTACCGGCGGTGTCGGAAGATCTGTTACAATCTTTTTTCCATACTTCATATCATCAACAGATGGTGGTGTCGGAAGCTCCAGCATAAATTCATTGATCCAGTCTCCCTTTTCAATATCTTCCAGAGCATACCCCAGAATAACACCGTAACGAATCACCGGCTGTCCCTTTGGGATTCTCTCAAGCGCTACTTTATGAGCCTGTGGAATATCCTGACGGGTAACCAGATCTTCTGAAACCTGTGTTCCGGCTTTGATTTCTTTCACTGCAATTGCAACATTGTCTGCTTCATTCACTTTTACAAGAAGTCGCTTAGCCATGAATGATTCCTCCTTTTCGCTTAGCAAGAAATGTTTCATTTTTCTTTGCTGTTCTTTATGGTTTTATCATACGCTCTTACTATTAATAAGTAAAATTCATTGTTTTTCTACTTCTCTTAATTTTTTTAATAGTTTTTCTTGTCATTCCATATCGGTCGAATTATACTGGAAATAGAAATGTAAAGGCTCATTCACAGAATCAGCAGAAAGGTTATTCCTATGGATTTAAAACAGATTGAATATATTTTAAAAATTGCAGAAGAACAAAATATTACCCATGCAGCCGAAAAGCTATTCATCACCCAGTCTGCCCTCAACCAGCAGCTTCTCAAGCTGGAAAAAGAGCTCGGCACTCCGCTATTCTATCGTTCCCGGACTGACTGGCACCCAACCCCCCCTGCCGGCGAAATCTATCTCAACGCAGCAAAAGACATTCTTCTTATAAAGAAGAATGCCTACAATCAGATTCACGATCTCTGCGAAGCACAGAAAGGTCATATCACTCTCGGATTCACTCCCGGCCGCGGAATTGCCATGTTCACCAGTGTTTACCCTAAGTTCCACAATATTTGTCCACGTATAGAAGTGGAACCGATTGAACGCAGCGTTCGTGATCAGCATCCACTTCTCTTATCCGGTGAACTTGACCTTGGTTTTATGACTTTGACCAGGTCGCAGCAAAAATCAGGAATCATCTATGAAACACTAGCTTCGGAAGAAATGGTTCTTGCCGTTCCAACAAAGCTTGTGACTGCTTTAGATATGAGGAACGGCGATCTTGCACTGCTCAGAGAAGAGCCTTTTGTCCTCACGCAGAAAACCTCTACCATCCGGGAGATCGTTGATTCCGTTTTTAAAAATGCCGGATTTACCCCTAATGTTCTGTTCGAAACTTCAAATAACCATGCGATCATCTCTATGATCCATGAAAATATCTGCTGTGGAATTTTACCGATGTATTATATGGATCCGGAAGATGAGGCAATTACCTATTTTCAATTACCTGACCATCCTTCCTGGGAGATTGTTGCTGCATATCGCAAGGGACATTATATCAGCAAGCCGGCGCGGACACTGATCGAGCTTGCGGGAAATTATTTCTACTCTTGTAACACTTCGCTTGCAGTGCTAAAATAAGCGCAGAATAGATAGATGCCGTCATGGCGATATCTCAAACACATACAACAGGCTCAGACTTTCAGAGGTGATATAAATGGAATCAAAGACAGAAAACAGAATCAACGAATGCATTTCACATCTAGACATTACTTACTCTTATCAGCTGGCAAAGCAGATGGAGACTCACAAAACCAATCCGGTACTCGGTTTCCGAACTGCCGGTTCTGATGCGGAACATAAGACAGGGGATTTTTATATGAAGAAATGAAACGCATCGGACTTCAGAATGTGACGAAGGATGAATTTTGGCTGGATTCCTGGACCTTTGAACGTGCTGTGCTCCGTTTCCAGGATCAACATGGAGAACTGCATACTTGTCAGATGGGTGCTTATCAGACGAATTTTGAGACAGATGGATTCGAGACTTATGATCTTGTCTATGTCGGCCGTGGAACCGCATCGGACTATGAAGGCTCAATGTCCGTGGTAAGCTTGTTCTTGCTGATATCAACCAGCGTGATGAATGGTGGATCAACTACCCTGTCTATCAGGCATATTTGAAAGGTGCTGTCGGACTGATTGCTGTCCAGACACAGGGTTATGCTGAGATTGATCCGCGGGCACTCAACGCTCAGGATATCGCCGGACCGGAATATGCCCCCCCTGCATTCTCTCTTTCGAGACAGGATGCTTCTTATTTAAAAGAACTTCTCTGTCCCGAAGATCCTGCAGTATCTCATCCGTCCTCTGTCGCAGTTGAACTCAACGCCTCCTCCTGGGTTGAACGTAACCGCCCGGCTTATAACATTACCGGATATCTTCCGGGAACTGCCGCTTCTGAAGGGGGACGACCGGATGATTCTGCTTTCCGCACACTACGATCCTATTTTGACGGATTTCAGGATGACAATTGTGCGGTCTCTATGACATTTGGAATCATAAAGGCTCTGATTGACAGTGGCTATCAACCGCGCTATACAATCGCAGTATGTGCCCTTGCTGCCGAAGAGTGGGGGGGTGTCTGTGATTCTAAATTCGACTGGTCAACCGGAGCCTGGAACCAGGTATTCCGTGTTCACCCGGAATGGCAGGGCCGCGTGATCGCTGATCTCAACTTTGAACTTCCGGCTCACGCCCATAACACACAGGATGCAATCCGTTCTACTTATGAGTCTGCTGATTTTCTGAAACATTTTTGTGAAAATATAACTGTTCCGAAGGAGGCTTACCCTGATGGACTGACAGTACTTGCACCAATCGAGACATGGTCGGATGATTTTTCCATCGCCATCTCCGGTATTCCATCTACCGTAAATGATTTCAGCGCAGGACCATTTATGGAAACGCATTACCACTCCCAATATGACAATGAAGAGTTCTATCAGGAAGCAGTTTACCGTTTCCACCATGAGCTCTATACAAGGCTTTTAGTTACACTGGATCAGCTGACACTTCCGCCACTTGACTTTTCCAGACATTTTCTGGCAATGAAAAGTTCCGTCGCCGACTGTCTTGCAGCACAGTCCAATGCCCCGGCAGAAGTATTGGAAGAAATTCCAGCGCTTCTGGAAAGTATTTCAAAGGTATGTGAATCTGCCGATTTATTATATGAAAAGATTCAGGAGATCAACAACCATACTGTTTCCGCTGACTTCCCAATGGTGTCCGGACTTTCTTCTAAACTGCTGCACATTTTCCGGAAGATGCAGGACTACTTCGTCCGCCTCGACTGGCAGGACGCAGTCTGCTTCCCTCATGCTGCTGCCAGTCAGAACCTCTGTCACCTGGAGCAGGCAGTCCATGCACTGGAAAGCCAGAACATCACTGCCGCACTGGAGGCACTCTATGAAGTTGATAATAACTGCTACGCATTTTTATTCGATGAAGAAGTCTATTATCACTTTACGGAATATATTTTACATCAGCCAAAAGACCGTCTGATGTGGGGGGGCGCCGGACGCATTCTTCACCATGAGAATCTCTACGGCCTTGTCCAGCGTCTGAAAGAACTGGATCAGATGGCAATCCCAGGTTCTCTTGATGTTGAGATCAGAAGACTTGAAGCCGCTATCCGCCGCCAGCAGGCCTACTTAAAAGATGATTTACATTATATGAAACAATCTGTTGATAAAATCCAGGCTTTGATAAACGATTGCCTTGAAACATCATCACATTATAATAAAGAAAAGAATGGAGAAAACCAATGAATAGCGATAAGCTCTACAAAGTACAGGAACAGGATCTTGACCGCCTTAAAGAAATACTGACCGTCTGCTTTCAGAACGACCCGCTCTACAGCACCCTGATCGAAGATGAAGCAACAAAAGAACGTCTGCTGCCACATCTTCTTGAGTGCGACGTAACTGAATTATTTGAAACCTGTGAAGTCTTTGCTGACAGCCCTGAGTTGAAGGGAGTCCTGATCCTTTCTGACGAATCCGATCACCGTCATGCATTTTATAATTATTTTGTCAGCCTGAAAGAAAGCCTCATCACAGACGGCTGGCTGCTCCACGAGGATCCGACTATGAAGACATTTTTCAACTTTGTCCTCGGAAAAGATTACCTCAACTCCGCTTGGACCGCCCAGCTTCATGAAACCCGAAGACTTCATGTCATCTACTCGCCGTTGATCCGAAATTTCAACATCACGGTCTCGCAGAAATGATGATGAATGAAGTCATTGCCTGCGCCGATCGCAATGATATGATGATTTCTCTTGAGACACATAATCCGAAAAATGTGCCATTTTATGAGCATCTTGGATTCAAGACATTCGGAATCGTGGAGAAACCTCATTTTCAGTTAAAACAATATTGTATGATCAAAGAATTGTAAATGTTCTGTACACCTGTTCCGCAGTATCTGCCAGGTTTCTCTTAGCATTTTCATTCTTCATTGCCTCTTCCAGCGTAACTACACCTCGCAGGATAGGGAAAAATGCATCGATACCATGTTCATTACATTTTCTGGCATCTCTTTCGACTGCGCCTGCAAATGCAAGTACCGGCTTGCCGTATTTCTTTGCAAGTGCAGCCACTCCAACCGGAGCTTTTCCCATCGCTGTCTGACCATCCATCCGGCCTTCCCCCCGTGATGACAAGGTCTGCATCCTTTACATACTCTTCTAACTGTGTCTCTTCCAGCACGATTTTAATTCCTGATTCCAACACAGCATCTGTAAATGTAAGAAATGCGAATCCAAGGCCTCCTGCTGCTCCTGTTCCTTCCTGCTTTGCATCTGCCTTTGGGAATTTTTCTTTCGCCAATGCTGCATAATATCCTAGCCACTGATCCATCTGACAGATCATCTCCGGTGTTGCTCCTTTCTGAGGACCAAATACTGCACTGCATCCCTGTCCTCCGCAAAGAGCATTTGTTACATCACATGCAATCTTAAACTTACACTCTTTTAATTCCGGAAGCACATAAGTATCTGTGATTTCCTCCAAAACCTTCAAACCCTTTGCACCAAATGGAACCTGATTTCCGTCTTTGTCAAGGAAACCGTAACCTAATGCCTGAAGCATCCCGACTCCCCCGTCATTTGTCGCACTTCCGCCGATTCCGACGAGAAAACGTCTGCATCCCTTGTCAATCGCATCACGAATTACTTCTCCCACGCCATATGTTGTTGTATTCAGCGGATTTCTCTCTTCATCAGAAACCAATGTAATTCCTGCTGCCCCCGCCATCTCGATCACAGCTGTTTTTGTGCTTTCAATGATACCATACTCACAGATCACTGGTTCGCCGAGTGGTCCTGTCACCTGTACTTTCTGTAATGTTCCGTTCATTCCGGATACAAGAGCCTCTACTGTACCTTCCCCTCCGTCAGCTAACGGTCTTACAATCACTTCTGCATCCACATCCACTCTTTGGATTCCCTCTGCCGCTGCCTGTCCTGCTTCCATAGAAGTCATACTTCCTTTAAAAGAATCAATTGCTGTTACTATTTTCATAATAAACTCCTTTCCATGTCTGTTCTGTGTTTTATTAATATTAGGATACCAAATTTCTTGTTTCTCAAATATGTTACATGTGACATTATTTTAAATTTATTCTATTATTATTTGTTATATATAACATTTTATAGTAAAATGGTAACTGTTCAGAGCCAAGCAAAATTTCATAAAACAGATGTAAAATGCTTGCATTTTTAAGACTGTTTTTGAAATTTTATTTGGCGGATACGCCACACCGACGAAATGCGTAGCATTTTGGAGGTTGGCTCTGAACAGTTATGTCAAAAGAAAGGATATAATAAAAATTCTATGATAACTAAAATTGACCGCGAACTCGCAGAACAAATCGTAAATACAATCAAAGATGTCTGTGATCATGACATCAACTTTATTGCTCCATCTGGTATCATTCTCGCCAGCACAGACTCATCCCGTGTCGGAACCTTTCACGAGATTGGACAACAGGTCGCTGCTTCCGGTTCTGTACTGGAAGTAACAGAAGACAACAATTTTTCCGGCACAAAACAGGGAATCAATCTTCCACTTTATCATAATGAACATCTGCTGGCCGTCATCGGAATCACCGGTATACCTGATAAAGTCCGCAGTTATGCTTATCTCGCAGAACGCATCACCAATCTTCTGATCCGGGAGCAGGAACTAAATCAGTACAGCCGCAGACAGGCCGATAAAAAACATTTTGTCATTCAGTCTTTGATCAGAAATGAAACCGACAATCAGGAATACCTCACCTCCTGTCTACATGAATTTAAGATTGATCTCAACACAAAGAAAAGAATTGTTCTTATTCGCACAAATAAACCTAATCCAATTACAAACCGCTCTATTTTAGAACAGAAAATTCAACAAATGTTTGCACAGGCACATGTCTGTCTTCACACATTTAATTATCCGGGGGGGGATTTTATTGCTTTGATCGAAGAAACTGATTTTGAAAAACAGAATTATATTTTTAAACTCTTTGCAAAAGAACATTTCGATATTTTAGATATTGCAGTTGGAAAACCGACATCACTCTTCCAGCTCCATACCTCCTATCAATCTGCTGAAACTGCTTTGCGCAGCCTTATAATTTCATCTGAACACTATGTTATTTTTGATGGTTTGACACTTGAACTGATTCTTTCTACGATCACACCGGAAAATCAGAAAGAATATTTAACCAAGACAATCGCCTCGCTCAATGAACAAGAACTGCACTTGCTGGAAGTTTATTTTTCCGAAGAAATGTCTCTCGCCGCCACAAGCGAACGACTCTTTCTCCATAAAAATACATTACAATATAAGTTGAATGCGATTCAGAAGAAATGTTCACTGAATCCGAGAAAATTTCAGGATGCGGTGCTGCTTTATCTGGCTGGGAAGATTAAATAACTGTACAACTTGATTTTAGCTGGGGGGGTAAAAATATACCCATGCACAATCTTGCGCTTTCATCTCGGTAATTGAATTGCCGAGGATTCCCGCTTATTGTCCTAAAATAATGGTTTTTGTTTTCGGATATGGGAAATAGCATATATATCAAGGACATTTTGAGTGGGTAAAGGAGAATCTATTTATTTAGAGGATTTTCTCCTTTGGAGTATTCTGTATTATATTCCTTTAGTGACAAAAAATTATTATCTGTTGGTTGTGCAGAGTATGTTTTGTTATAATTTGGAATTGATAGGTAATCTTGAGAGTTTGTTTTTAAAGGATTTTCTCCATCGGAGTACTCTGTATTATATTCTTTTAGTGACAAAAAATTATTATCCGTTGGGTGTGCAGAGTATGTTTCGTTATAACTTGGAATTGATAGGTAATCTTGAGAGTCTGTTTCGTGTACATATGTTGTCATGGCAGATGATAAAAGTAATAAAAATGCGGAAAATAAACATATAACCTTTTTCATATAATTTCCCCTTTCAATAAAAAATTTGATTTGATTTTTTATGACTCCCAGTGGAATTACCTCTTTTTTAACAATAAAATGTTGATTTGCACAATTAAAAACTGTTTATATATATAATAATAATAGTATTTTCTGTGAATTGTCAATGGGATTTAATACATTGAATATAGCAAAAATAATGTAGCAAGGGGGGGAGAAAGAATCCCTCCGCTAAATCTTTATTCCCCCTGTTTTACTTTCTGCCAACATGTGCTATAATCGTAAAAGCATGAATATTGCTTATCATTATCTATAAGCAGCAGGCAAATAAGAAAAAGAACTAGAACAGAATAAATCATTTAAGGAGTATAAAATTATGAAAATCATTGTATTAGCAGGAGCTTAAGCACAGAACGCGACGTATCACTTTCTTCTGCTGCCGGAATCTGTCGTACATTAGTTGAAAAAGGACATGATGCATTTCTTCTGGATGTATTCATGGGATTAGAGAATGCGCCGGAGAATCTGGAGGATGTCTTTACTCTTCCGGATCACGGACTTGAGATTGTGAAGAATATCAGCACGGAGGAACCGGATCTTGAAGCTGTTAAGGCTTCCCGTCCGGATCAGTCAGATTGCTTCTTCGGCCCGAATGTAATCGAACTTTGCCGTCTGGCTGACATTACTTTCCTCGGTCTTCACGGTGGTGAAGGTGAGAATGGAAAGCTGCAGGCATCTTTCGATCTGCTTGGTATTAAATATACAGGACCTGACTCTCTTGGATGTGCGGTTGCAATGCACAAAGGTGTTGCAAAGCAGATCTTCCTTGAGTCTGGCGTAGACACTCCGGGAGGTGGAACGATTTATAAGAACTCTGAAGATCAGTCTTACCAGTCACTTGGTCTGACACTTCCTGTTGTTGTTAAACCTTGCTCAGGTGGTTCCAGTATCGGAGTTTATATTGTAAATACAGATGAAGAATATGCAGAGGCTCTGAAGAAGTCCTTCCGCTACGAAGATGAACTTGTTGTTGAGCCATACATTAAGGGGGGGCGTGAGTTTGCATGCGGTATCATTGACGGAACAGCACTTCCTCCGATCGAGATCATCCCGAAGACAGGATTCTTTGATTATGCGAATAAATATCAGGACGGAGCTACTTCTGAAGTATGCCCGGCTGATATTCCGGAAGAAGTTGCAGAACGCATGAAGGAACTCACTGTAAAAGCGTTCAATGCACTGAAACTTAATGTTTACAGCCGTGCAGACTTCCTGCTTGATGCAGATGGTAATCTGTTCTGCCTGGAGATGAATACCCTTCCTGGAATGACTTCCGCAAGTCTTCTCCCGAAGGAAGCTAAGGTTTATGGAATCGAATACGGCGATCTTTGCGAACTGATCATTAAGAAGTCCATGGAGGCAAGATATTAATGAAACATATGACATTATCTGAAATCGCAGATGCCTGCTGCGGAATTTATTGCGGTGATCCTGCATTCTTAGACTGTGAGGTCTCAAGTGTTGCGATCGACAGCCGTAAAGTAGTAAAAGATACTCTTTTCGTTGCGATCAAAGGTGCCCGTGTTGACGGACACAGTTTTATCCCGCAGGTCATGGAAGCAGGTGCACTCTGTTCCCTCTCTGAGCAGGATCTTGGTGACGTTGATTATCCTTATATCCGCGTTTCATCCTGCACAGAAGCATTGAAAGACTTAGCTGAACACTATCGCCGTTCCCTCGATATCAAAGTTGTAGGTATCACCGGAAGTGTTGGAAAAACAAGCACAAAAGAAATGATTGCATCTGTACTTTCCGAGAAATATAATGTACTGAAAACAGAAGGAAACTTCAACAATGAGATTGGACTTCCTCTGACCGTATTCAATATCCGTGAGGAACATGAGGTTGCAGTTCTTGAGATGGGAATCAGCCATTTTGGAGATATGAAACCACTGGCTAAGATTGCCCGCCGGATGTGTGCGTGATCACTAATATCGGATATGCACATCTTGAGAATCTTGGAACAAGAGACGGAATCCTAAAGGAAAAGAGTTCCATGACAGACTACATGAATCCGAAAGGTTCTGTTATCTTCAACGGGATGATGATAAGCTGAAAAGCTACACTTCCCGTGATGGAAGAACTCCTGTTTACTTCGGTCTTACCTCTTCCTGCCCGTTCCATGTAGAAAATATTGAACGTAAAGGATTAAAAGGAACATACGCTGAGTTTGTTACTCCAACATCCCGTTTCCATGCACATATCTCAATCCCGGGAGATCATATGATCTATAACGCTTTAGCCGGAGTTGCTGTCGGATATGCGCTTGGCATGAATAATGATGAGATTGCACGCGGAATTGAAAAGCTCATTCCGATTGCCGGACGTAACAACCTGATTGAAGCAAAGCATTACACGATCATTGATGACTGCTACAATGCCAATCCGGCATCTATGAAGTCCTCTCTTGACGTACTTGCATATGCAGACACAAGAAAGGTCGCTATCCTTGGCGATATGGGCGAACTTGGTGCCGATGAGCTTGCGATGCACCGCGAAGTCGGAGCATATGCAGCATTTAAAAACACTGATGTTTTGGTCTGCATCGGAGCACTTTCTAAAGATATGGCAGAAGCTGCAAAGGAAACTGTTCTTGCAACAGAGAAGAACATGAAAGTTTTCCATTTTGACACAAAAGAAGACTTTTACCAGAACATGGGACAGATTCTCAATGAAAATGATACGATTCTGGTCAAAGCTTCCCACTTTATGGAATTCCCTGAGATTGTGAAGAAACTGTCAGAAGAAGCATAAGCTGAAACCACACTGAAAATATAAGTCAGTCTTAAAAAAGAGTTGAAACTTCTGTCCGGACCATTCTACTGCCCCCCCGGACAAGCAAGGTTCAACTCTTTTTTCTCACGCTTGTTCTATCTTCTATTCCGTTTTCTTACTCTATCCCGAGTGCTTTTCCTACCATCTGGAATTCTCCTTCATAAATGCAGTTCGGCAGGGTACCATCCACAATACCCTTCCTGCATTCTTCGAAATCCATCCAGATTACTTCTTCCACTTCAGATTCCTGTAATTTCAAATTTTTAATGTCCACCGGTTCTCTATAAAGATATACGGTACTGCGCTCATTGTCACGAAATGGTTTTCCATGAAATTCTGCTTCAAACTGACCTCTGTGTGTTCCGATAAACTGAAGCTGATCTTCTCTCGCATGAATTCCAAGTTCCTCTTCCATCTCACGCAATGCACTTTCCATCAGTTCATCCCCGGCACTGACATGCCCTGCAGAAGAAATATCATACGCTCCCGGGTTCGAATCTTTACATTCACTTCGTTTCTGAAGGAGTACATCATAACCACTCTCCTGATTCGGACGTACAATCCAGATGTGTACCGTTGCATGCAATGTGCCATCTCTATGTGCAACACCGCGTTCTTTCACCTGACCTGTTTTATTTCCATCTTCATCAATCACATCAAAAAGTTCCATCGGCTTTCCGTTGAGTGCCACATACTCTAACACATCTGACTTATTGTACACAAGTTTTAAAGAGAAAAATTCCTCTTCTTCGTCCATCAGACGGAAGAAAATCTTGTCCCCTTCCCATAAATTCAGATCCTTTATCTTTTCTTTCTCCACCCATTCAAGAACGCCCTCATCGCATTCGATTGGATCACCGGTAAATCCATCTGCCGTATACAGTGACATATACTCCACCACATCTTCACCGTATACAAACGTCACGATTCCTCTGTATTTCCAGGAAGTCAACGTATAACCAGTCTCCTCTTTCACTTCACGCAAAAGGCATTCCTCCGGACTCTCTGCATATTCAAAATGTCCGCCGACGCCGATCCATTTATCTTTATTCACATCATTTTTCTTCACTACTCTGTGAAGCATCAGATATTTTCCGTCTTTTTCAATATAACATAATGTGCTTTGTCTGTTCATCGTACTTCTCTTTTCTTTCCACTTTCTTTATGTCTGATGCAGGTACACAATTGCTTCACCTGCAGATTTTATCCGCTTGAACCCAACAACTATGAGAAACACGCTCTGCGAGTTTCTCAAGTTATCGCGGCAGTCGCCAAGGTCTCGTGCAAGCACGGACTTTGGCTCGTTGCTCGCGTAAATTATAGTATGTTACTGTTCACACGGTGTGCGACCAGTAACTACAGTATAACATATTTCTTTATGAGCTGAACCTTAACTTGTAAACTGTACGCAACTAAATTATAATGATGTTATCTATGGAAACGATGCATTGCTGATTCACGCATGTGAACTGCAGCAACAATTCAATGGGGGGGGATACTATTTATGTGGTCAAGAAAAGAGCTCAAGAAAAAGGCGCGTATTTTAATAAAATCAAACTATTGGCGAAGTGTATCTGTCTGCTTTCTGATTGCAATGCTCACGGCTTCGTATCCGATTTCCCGCTCTTTATTTTTGAACTATTTTCCTGATAAGATTCAGACGAACGCAGCGCTTATTTTACCTGCTTTTATTTCTGCTGAAAGCCTCAGCAGTGCATTTTTGGATATTATTCCTGATAATTTCGTAGTTGCATCCTTCTTACATACGATTCAGAATTCCCTGAAACGTCCTGACTTAATTGTCACTTCGTTTCTCACACTTGGAGTCATTTTTTCACTTTTATATAAGTTTTTTATCAGCAATCTTTTAATTGTCGGTGAGAAACGTTTTTTTGTTGAATCTTATAACTATGAAGATACGAATATTTCTAAAATATTCTTTTTATATAAGTTACGTTACCTGGCAAATCCTTCCTGGGTGATGTTCTGCTACACGCTTTTTCAGAAACTTTGGGATTTAACAATAATCGGTGGAATTATTAAGCATTATGAATATAGCATGATTCCATATATCCTCGCAGAGAATCCGAAGATCAGTCAGAAGAATGCATTCTTTCTCTCTAAACAGCTTACAAAGGGAAATAAATGGAAGCTCTTTTTGTTAGATCTTTCTTTCCTCGGCTGGGAGCTTTTCTCTCTCTTTACCCTTGGAATTTTGGACATTATTTATGTCCGCCCGTACAAAATGAACTGTAAAGCATCCTTATATTTGTTTTTACGAAGAAACTATGTGCTTTCAAGAGCTCCTAAATATGAGCAGCTCAATGATTCTTATCTTGAGCATGTTCCTTCTGAAGATGAACTTCTGATTAGTAAAGCACTTTATGACGATTCTGAAGGTCCTTACACAAAGATCTCTTATTTTGCACCGCATCAGTATCCAGTATTTCTTTTTTCTGTGCAACCACCTATTGCCGCAGTAAAATCACCGGTCAATCCGGCGCAGAATTATGACTTTCTGTCCTGTGTATTTCTATTCCATGCCTTTTCTATTTTCGGATGGCTTTTGGAAATCATTTCCGAACTGCTCAGTTGCGGCATACTGGAAAATGTAACCCTTCGTACGCTTCCATGGCTCCCGTTGTACGGAATCTGTGGTCTGCTTATACTGTTGCTGTTAAAGAAATATATCAAAAAGCCGGCTACTATGTTTATTATCAACTTTATTGTGTATACAGTTCTTGATTATCTCATCCAGCTGTTTCTTGATTTTGGCTTTGGAATTGAGCTTCCGAAATATCATTCTTATCTTGCTTTCATGAATGGAGAAGCGTATCTTGGTGATGGGGCAGTATTTGCACTTCTTGGCTGTGCATTTTTCTATTACTTTGCTCCGCGCTGGAACAGTCTCTTCATGAAATTAAAGAAATGGATGAGAATTTCAATTTGTATTCTTTTGACAGCAATTTTTGTATTTGACCTTCTATCAGGCATAATCCAATATTGATTTTACTGCTAAATAATAGTAAAATCTTAATTATCAGTAAGGTTGGTTTTACTGTTGTGATTTTTTCTAATACAGTATGAACCTGTTCCCCCCCCTGACAAACTATTACAGCTTAGAAGAAAGGGAAATATTATGAAAAAAAGAGTCGTTGTTGCACTGGGACACCGTGCACTTGGAACTACACTTCCAGAACAGAAAGTAGCCGTTAAAAGCACTGCCAAATGTATCGCTGATCTGATTGAAGCAGGCTATCAGGTTGCTATCACACACAGTAATGCTCCGCAGGTTGGTATGATCCACACTGCATTGAATGAATTTGCAAAGAACCATCCGGAATATACAGCATCCCCAATGTCTGTATGTACTGCCATGAGCCAGGGATATATCGGATATGACCTTCAGAACGGAATCCGTGAAGAACTTCTCAACCGCGGTATCTACCGTACAGTCAGCACAGTCCTCACTCAGGTGATCGTAGATCCTTACGATGATGCTTTCTACACACCAACAAAGGTTCTCGGCCGTTATATGAACGCTGAGGAAGCGAATGAAGAACGTAAGAAAGGCAACTTCGTAGTGGAAGAACCTGGTAAAGGTTTCCGCCGTGCTGTCTCTGCTCCGAATCCGGTCAAGATTGTTGAACTTGATGCAGTGAAAGCTCTTCTTGATGCAGATCAGATTGTTATCGCAGCAGGTGGCGGCGGTATTCCGGTACTTGAGCAGGATAATCATTTACGTGGCGCAAGTGCTGTTATCGAGAAAGACCTCGCAGCCGGAAAGCTTGCAGAAGGAATTAATGCTGATCTTCTTATTATTCTTACAAATGTTGAGAAAGTATGTATCAACCTTGGTAAACCGAATGAGGAACCTCTGGATACAATTACCGTTGATCAGGCAAAAACTTACATGGAAGAGGGACATTTTGGAATTTACAACATGCTTCCAAAATTCCGTGCAGCAGTTGAATTCGTAGAAGAACACGAAGGACGCAAAGCTTACATTACTTCCTTTGATAAAGTCTCTGATGCTCTGAATGGTAAGACCGGAACAGTAATCGAATAGATTGACAGATTGAACTTATTAGAAACATAACCTGGAACAGGCCGTGATTTCACAAAATTAAAATGTGAAATCACGGCCTATTTTTTACTTTCCATCACAGATTTCTTTCACCCTGTTTTTTTGTGGAATAAGATACTTTTAATTTCAAAATATCTCTTGATTTTTTAGAAATGTGTGCTATAGTATATACATATTCGAGATGTAGTATTAAAAACTACGTGTTATTATATAGATGAATTGGAGGTATATATTATGGAAAAAAGACTTTATATCAAAGAACCCGGAAGCGCAATTACACATTTTATTGGAATGATCATGGCAATTATTGCTGCAATACCACTTCTATACAGAGCAGCTCGTGAACCGAGCAAACTTTATATTGTATCGCTTACAATTTACGCAGCCAGCCTTATCTTGCTTTATGCGGCAAGTACCACTTATCACACATTTGATATTTCCGAGAAAGTGAATACGGTTTTAAAGAAGATCGATCACATGATGATCTCCGTTCTGATCGCCGGAAGCTACACACCTGTCTGCCTGCTGGTAATCGGCGGACGCAAAGGTATCACACTGCTATGTATTGTATGGGCATTCGCGATTGTCGGCATCCTTATCAAAGCCTTCTGGGTATTCTGTCCGAAATGGGTATCTTCCGTTTTATACATTGGTATGGGATGGACTTGCGTGCTTGCATTTTCTACAATCCTTGATAATCTGTCAGCTGCTGCTTTCGGATGGCTTTTAGCCGGTGGTATCATCTATACAGTTGGCGGTGTCATCTACGCACTGAAGCTCCCGATTTTCAACAGCAAGCATAAGAATTTCGGAAGCCATGAAATCTTTCATCTGTTCGTAATGGGTGGAAGCATCTGTCACTTTATAGTAATGTATACATTCCTTCTACCGTAAATATAATTTATTGAAACGAAAAGAAGAAGGCTATCAACTACGCTTTATACTGTTATCGTAGTTAATAGCCTTCCTTTTTCATTTCGTTACTATTTACATTTCATGCGACCTGCAACGTATCTCACTATCTCGCATCATACCTTATCCTACATTGAAAACTGGCTCTCATACAGATGATGATAGAAACCTTCCTTCTTCATCAGTACTTCATGATTTCCCTGTTCAATGATTTTTCCATCTTTCATTACGAGAATCACATCAGCCTCACGGATGGTTGACAGACGGTGTGCAACAATGAAAGTTGTTCTTCCTTCCATCAGTTTTGCAAATGCCTGCTGAATCTTGATCTCCGTTCTTGTATCGATGGATGATGTTGCTTCATCCAGAATCAACATCGGTGGTCTGCATAACATAACTCTTGCAATACAAAGCAGCTGCTTCTGTCCCTGTGAAAGCCCGCCACCATCTTCTGTGATCCATGTATCATATCCTTTTGGCAGACGACGGATATAATTATGGATATGAGAAGCTTTCGCTGCCTCGACAATCTCTTCTTCCGTTGCATCCGGTCTTCCCATAGCAATATTTTCACGGATTGTACCCGTTTTTAACCAGGTCTCCTGAAGCACCATTCCGTACCCTGCACGCAGACTTTTTCTTGTCATTTCGCGAATATCTATATCTTCTACTTTAATACTTCCTGCATTCACATCATAGAAACGCATCAGCAGATTGATCAAGGTTGTCTTTCCACATCCGGTCGGTCCGACAATCGCAATACGCTGTCCTGGCTTTACTTCCAGATTAAAATCTTCAATCAGATGCTGACCTGGCAGATAAGAGAATGAAACATTCTCTACTTTCACATTTCCATCAATATCCATCAGATGAACTGCATGTTCCGGTTCCGGTATCTGCGGATCTTCATCAATCAATGTAAATACTCTCTGCGCACATGCAATCGCATTCTGAAATTCTGTCACGACTCCGGAAATCTCATTAAATGGCTTTGTGTACTGATTTGCATAGCTCAAGAAACTGGACAATTGTCCTACGCTCATTGCACCGCGTACAACTGCAAATGCTCCGGTAATTCCAACTCCTGTGTAAACCAGACTGTTGACAAATCTTGTCGCCGGGTTCGTGATGGATGAGAAAAATGTTGCCCGCAAGGATGCCTCCTGCAATCTTTTATTCACTTCGTCGAAACGCTCTGTTGCATCTTCTCCGCGCCCAAATGCCTGAACCACTTTCTGGTTTCCGATCATTTCATCAATCAAGCCTGTCTGCTCTCCACGTATTTCAGATTGCAGGCGGAACATACGAAATGTTCTCTTTGCAATAAAATTTGCTACAAAGAATGATACCGGTGTGATAAGAACCACAACAAATGTAATCGATACATTTACGGATAACATAAAACAAAATGTTCCGACAATCGTTGCAATACCGGTAAAAAGCTGTGTAAATCCCATCAGTAGTCCATCTGAAAACTGGTCAACATCCGCAATTACACGGCTTACGACTTCACCATACGGATGTCCATCAATATATTTCAACGGTAGCTGCTCTATTTTATCAAATGCTTCATTTCTGATATCCTGAACCATCTGATAGGTCATCTTGTTATTACACACATTCATCAGCCACTGTGCCAATGCCGTGATCAGTGTGCACACACCAATCTGAATCATCACCTGAATTACTCCAGGAAAATTCACTTTGCCTTTTCCGATCACATAATCAACTGCATGTCCTGTCAGCTTTGGAATATATAATGTAAGCGCAACGGACACAGTCGCAAGCAGAATTGAAAATACGAGAAAAATTCTGTATCTTCCAAGTCGGCAGATTACTTCTTTCAATGTTGCCGCCTGACTTTTCTGTTTTTTCTCACTATTTGTCTTTCTTTTATCAGCCATTGATTACCGCCTCCTTTGGAAATTGTGAATAATAGATTTCCTGATAGATTGGACAATCCTTCAACAGTTCTTCATGTGTTCCGATTCCTGCCATTGCTCCATCATCCAACACAATGATCTGGTCTGCATGCTGAATAGATGCTGCTCTCTGAGATACGATAAATACGGTCGGCTGGTTTTTCATCTCTTTGATCGACTTGCGAAGTGCCGCATCTGTAGCAAAATCCAACGCTGATGCACTGTCATCAAGAATCAGGATCTCCGGTTTCCGAACCAGTGCGCGCGCAATCGTCATTCTCTGTCTCTGACCTCCGGAAAGGTTTCTTCCCCCCCTGTTCAATCTGAAATTCTAATCCACCTTGTTTCGTATCAACAAATTCTCTTGCCTGAGAAATGTCCAATGCTTCATACATTTCCTGCTCTGTTGCATCTTCCTTTCCCCCCCAGCGGAGATTGTCCGCAATACTCCCTTTGAAAAGCACTGCTTTCTGAAGAACGACACCGATATGTTCTCTTAGGTTCTCTGTCTGATATTCTTTGATATCACGTCCATTGATCTTCACTGTACCGTCTGTTGCATCATAAAATCTCGGAATCAGATTCACAAGAGACGATTTTCCTGAACCTGTTCCCCCCCGATGATTCCTATCGTCTGTCCTTTCTTGGCACAGAAATTTATATCAGATAAGGATGTATCTGAAGTTCCTTTATAGGTCAGAGATACGTGAGAGAATTCTACGACCGGAATTTTATTTTTCAAATCCCAATCTGTTTCGGAAGAATTGCTCTGCCATCTTACATCTCCCTCATTCATATCTGGTTTCACAGCAAGCACACTCTCCACACGGTTCAGACATGCTGCTGCCTTCGTCACGGAAATGATCAAGTTCGCTAACTTCACAAGTTCAACAAGAATCTGTGACATATAATTAATAAGTGCCACAACCTGTCCCTGGGTCAGATCTCCGATATCAACACGGACTGCACCGACATAGATCAATGCTATGATTGCTCCGTTTACAATAATATATGTCAGCGGATTCATCATTCCGGAAATGCGTCCCACATATTTCTGCGCATCTGTAAGAATTTGATTCGCATTTTCAAACCGCTTCGTCTCATCCTCTTCTTTATTGAATGCACGGATAACTCTTGCTCCTGTCAGATTTTCCCTCGTTGCAAGAAGTACCTGATCAAGATCTGCCTGCACTTTCTTATACATCGGCATCGTCACAAGCATGATTCCAAACACAATAAGTGAAAGAAGCGGAATCGTCACAACAAATACAAGTGCTGCTTTCACATCTACTGTAAATGCCATGATCATTGCACCAAATACAATGAACGGCGAACGCAGGAACAATCGTAAAACAAGATTCACACCTGACTGGATCTGATTGATATCACTTGTCATTCGTGTGATCAATGTAGATGTTCCTAATTGGTCCATTTCCGTAAATGTAAATTTCTGGATATGTTCAAATAATCCATGTCTTATTCCCGTTCCGACTCCTGTTGCTGCCTTCGCTGCAAAATACTGTGCTGTAATGGAACAGACAAGTCCGATGATTCCCAGCGCGATCAGTACAAAACACATTTTCACAATATATGGCTTGTCCTTATTAGCAATTCCCACATCAATGATCGCAGCCATTACCAACGGAACAAACAGCTCAAAAGATGCTTCCAGCATTTTGAACAGCGGAGCAAGTATTGATTCTTTCTTATATCCTTTCAGATATGCAAGCAATGTCTTCATAATACCCTCTCTTTCCTTCCTGTTGTTCTAATTGATTTGTTTTAATCTTACTCGATTATTATTTTTTAACTGTTTTTCCAATTGTTATTTTTTTAACTCTTGATAATAATCTATCTCTTATATTATCATAGAATAAAGCATACGAAAAATCTTATTTTTATATAGAAAGCATATATTTTTCATATACTTTTTTTATTCTCACGAATCAATATATATTATTTCGTGCATTGCACCCTATATTCCTACATGATATCAAATATATAATTGGAGGTTTCACATGGATTTAAAACAATTGGAATATTTTGTCACAGTAATAAATGAAGGAACTATTTCCTCAGCCGCGCGAAAATTAAATCTCTCCCAGCCGCCATTAAGTGCACAAATGAAATCTCTTGAACAGGAAATCGGTTCTCAACTCTTTTTCCGCGGACCTCGTCAGATTGAATTAACAGAAGCCGGGCGTATTCTTTATGAGCGTTCCAAGGATATTTTAGATCTTTCTTCGCGTACTTTACAGGAACTTTCTGACTATCGTGAAGGAAAATCCGGCGTACTTCGAATTGGTATTGTTTCCTCTGCTCATGATCTGATGGCACAGCGCGCTTTTCGTCCATTTCATGAGCAATTTCCTGAAATTCGTTTTGAATTATATGAAAATGACACTTATCGTGTCATCGAACAACTACAATCCAAAGTTCTGGATCTTGCAATTGTACGTACCCCCCCTTTCCAATCAGATAATTTAACCTGTTACACTTTGGTTAAAGAGCACTTGCTTGCTGTCGGAAATAAAAAATATTTTTCTTCCGATACTTCTTATAATACAAAACATACGCTTTCCACGGATAGAAAAATAGCTACCGCTGAACCCGACCCAAATGTAACAATCTCTCTTAAAGAGTTAGCAGAACATCCCCCTGATTGTCTACCATCGCTGGCTTCCTGTTTTAGACCAACATTTTGAAACACTTAAACTGCAGCCAAACTATTTATGTATCAACCATGATTCCCGTACAGGAACTGCATGGGCGAAAGCCGGAATGGGAATTGCAATTCTCCCTGCGTCAGCTGCTGAATCACTCACATCCAAAAATATCATTAAAAAAGTGATCACCGATCCGGTCATCACCTCTGATATCTGTATTCTCCATCATCCTGACGGTTATCTTTCAAAAATCGGAACATCTTTTCTTATTCATATGATGAATTATTTTGGAATTTCTCACTGATTGCTACGCACAAAAAGAGTCTGGCAAATACCAGACTCTCTTAAATCATTCTTATTATAGACTATCTATCCAATCCGATTCTTTCTACCTGTCTTCCGATACGCATTGCTTTTGCATATGCCATGAGACGTTCTTCATTCTTCTTATCGTACTTTCTGTAGTTCTCAATAACAAGTTCAAAGATATCTTTATCAATGTCTTCACGAAAACGGATGCAGTCGCACACGCTTCTGTCAATTCCATATACATTGTAAGAACCGTACTTTGTATCAAACACATGCTTCTCATCCTCAAAAGCCTGCTCTGAGAAGTAATGTCTGCTGACTTCAAAATTCATCTTCATCTTGTGACGGTCACTTCTTCTTGTTGCAATTGAAAGAATCTCCGGCTCTTTATCGATCAGGCCCATGTAATAGCATGCACTGTCTGCGCAGATTACCGCTTTTCTATTTACTCGTGCCACTTCCACTGCCTTATAATCTTCCGGTTTGGAAAACTCCGGCTGATGATCCAATAATGTCCATGTGCTACCTTTTCAAGCTTTCCTTCTGCTGTCAACAGACCGATCTGACGATTTGTAAGTCCTTCCTTCATCAAATCTTCCGTGTCAATGTATCCTTTGTATTTGTCTGCAATGTATTTCACTTTATCATAGATAATCTGACGCATAATTCTTTTCCTCGCTTAACTCGTGTATTACTAGAAACTGTAAGAAATGTTTACGGTCTGCTGTGATCAGCAACACCTGTGATTCTTTTAAGTCTCTCGTATTGTATCATCTATCAAAGCGGTTGACAATAGGTAAGACGCTGATTTTTCAGTCCGATACCTCTATCTCTTTTATTAAAAATTCATTCCCACGAAGCAGATAGGTATTTTCACTTCCACAGTACGGACAGATTTTCCCGTGTTCTACCGTTGGATATTCTTTCTGGCATTCCTCACAAAATGTTATTGCTTCTATCTGCTCGATTTTCAGTTCGGCTTCTTCCATAAGCGGTTCTTTCTTCTTCGCCCAATTCCAGCAATCCGTCAGATAATCATGTAAGATTCCTGACACTTCCCCAATCTCCAGTGTCACGGAAGAAACCTTCTCCACATGATTTTTTTCCGCAACCTTCTTTACATCTTTTACAACATAAAAGACAACACCTAATTCGTGCATTTTCCTTCCTCTCAATTTATATTTTTTCAACTATATCCTGAAGCAATTCAATCAACTCTTTTGCGTTCACAGGTTTAAAGATACACTCATTCATACCTGCCAACTCACACTGATGTATACTTTCGGTAGACGCTTGTGCTGTCATTGCCAAAATCGGAATCTCAGCTGCATCTGCTTTTGTCTGCCATGGATCGGATCTTTCGTGACGCCTCTTTTCCATCCATCTCCGGCATCATGATATCCATAAGAACAGCATCATATTCTCTCAGACCCGACTGTTTAAATAGTTCCACAGCTTCCTGTCCATTCCATGCCTTTATCACCTGTGCACCAGCTTCTTCCAGATAAAACTCTGCAATCTCCATATTGATCTCATTATCTTCAGCAAGAAGAATATGATATCCTCTGAGTGGTTTATCTTCTTTCAGATCCTTTTTTGTTCCCTGTACACATTCTCCATTCTGACTTTCCTTTTCCGGCTGAACTACTGGAAAACTCAAATAAAAACGAAACTCCGTTCCAACGCCGGGCGTACTGCTCACCTGGATTGTTCCGCCCATCTTTTCAACCAGTCCTTTTACAATTGACATTCCAAGCCCCGTTCCTCTGTACTGCGTTCTTGCATCATTTATTTCCTGTGTAAAAGGCTTAAACAATTCTTCTTTTATATATTCTCTGCTTATCCCGACACCTGTATCCGTAATACGGAATTCGAATGCCGCACACATTCCATCAAAAGAAAGTTCTTTTACATAAGTGTCTATCCTTCCTCCACGCTTATTATATTTGATTGCATTACTGAACAGATTCAGCATAATTCTTCTGATCTGCAGTGTATCTCCGCTCAGCATCGTATGATTCACCTTTTCCCGATGGCTCTCATAACTGATTTCCATTGCCTCTACCTGTGCACTGACCACAACTTCTACCTGATCTATCAACGTATTCAGATCAAACGTATCATTCTGCAACTCTAAATATCCTGACTCTATTTTACTCATATCAAGTACATCATTGACCAGTTCACTCAGATGTTGGACAGACAGATCAATTTTATCAACACACTCTTCTATCTTTTCCCGATCCTTATAGTTCTTACGGATCATCTGGATCATTCCGAGAATGCCATTGATCGGTGTACGGATATCATGACTCATCCGATTCATGAATTCTGTCTTCGCACGGCTCTCGAGATCCGCTTTTTCGTATGCAACCTGCAGACGTTCTCTTTCTCTGTCTTCCTGCTCATGGAACTCTGAAATATCCTTGAACAAAATAATTGCACCGATCACCGTACTTGTCTGCTTTGTCTTACTTTCATAAACCATCTCCTGTGACATCAGACTGTCTCCTGCCACCAGCATCTGCTTCCATTACTTTGCTCTACCTGATATTCCACAGTCACCTGCTTTTCGCCTGCTTTAAAACGTTCGATCAGCTGTGCCGGATTTTCTGTGATACGATAATTTTCTCTCGTCTCTTTTGTCACGAACCGTTGATAGGTCTTACAATACGTATCATAAGGACATGGAAGTTTTATGTCTGGAATCTGCCTGTTTTCCCTGTTTTGCCAAAATATCTTTTCTAATAAATTCTGTGTCAGATTAACACTTTGGATTATTTCTGCTGTATCCATCAATGCTTCTATATAGTTTCCGTTTTCCAAAATGGACTGCGTCAGCTGTTCATAGAACTGTGTCAGTTGCTTTTTCTCATTTACGATCAATCTGTCCCTGTCCTGATAAACATCAAACCCAACAAGAAAATGATGCAAATTTCCATTTTCAGCAAAGTCAGGCAGTAAAAGTGTGATCCGGCCACGCAAAACTCTGTCACCATCTTTGTGACAATAAAAATATTCCTCTACCTGATGTTCCTCTGTCAGTGTTTCCCGGATTTCCGACAGCTGAAGTTTCTCCCAAAGTTCCCTGCGTTTCTCTTCCTCCGCCAGCTCCTGTATAATCTGCTCTACTGCACCAGAATAACTACCATCATCTGCAAGGAAAAATTCTGAGCTTGCACGAAGAACAACATACTGATCCACAATCGCATCACAGTACAGACAATCTGTAAAATGAAATCCTTTTTCTTTTACAGATTGTAACAACCGACTCCTAAGTCTCCGCTTGTCAGCTGCTTCTTTCATCTTCGCCCGATTCTTGTCTACATACATGTTCTTATCCGCATATCGGAACAGGGCTTTCATATTACTTCCCGGAAAATCTGTAGACAATGCATATCCCACTGCATAGCTAAGTGGCATATCCGGATGATTCTTTGAATAACGCTCCGTCTGTTCCCGTATCATCTGCAGACAGTCTTTCACCTGCTCATGATCCACCTGCTTTAACACTGCAATAAACTCGTCTCCACCGTCTCTTCCGACAAAATATTTCTCCGGAAGTGCTGCCCGCAGTTGTTCTGCAAATGATCTGATATATTGATCGCCTCTTTCATGTCCCTGCCGGTCATTAATGATTCTCAGATTATTTAAATCAAACACCATTACCGCTGTTGATTCCCTGTCCGTAAGCGGCTCTTCAGATGCCAGAATCTCCTCGCACTTATTCTTATTCGGAAGTCCTGTTGCCTCATCCAGATAAACCTTCTGACGAAGCACACGGTTTTGTGCTGCGTACCGCAATGCCTTGAAAAGCTCATATCCCAACAGACACACAATTCCAATAATATCCACGACAACGATTTTCTCCAGACGGTTTAAGGAAGATGCCAGCTTCTGCGAATAACTTTCCGCAAGCCCTGTTGTCTCATCACAGATTGTAAAAAATGTTTCACTTTTATTTATAATCTGTGTATTCTCATATCCTTCTTCACGAGCCTTATAGATCTCTTCCTTTAGTTGTCCAAAAAATTGTTCCAGCACTTCCATCTTATCCTGAAATGCTTTATCATCCAGACGGACAAGGTTCAGTTCATCGCTGCCATAACGTAACCCATCAATATACGCATCCACTTCCCTGATCATTTCATCCTGTGGTTTCTGTGCATTTTCCAGTTTGATGATCTGCTGCGTCTTTCCACGCACAAGTCCGGCATAATTCACTACACGAGCCGTCCCTTGCATATCGCTGACCAATATCATAATTCCAAAGAATAATGCAATCAGAATACAGGTAAGAAGCATCATGAAAATACGCAGAATCCGTGTGATTTTCTTTTCTTTTTCTTTCATATCTTTATAACCTTACTTTTACTTTATGTGACATGCTCCTACCACTTAAATCACTGATTTTGAAGTGGGGGGGCTTCTTGCTCAATGGCTGCTCTACTGAGCCAAGTATCTACAAGCTATCCTCGCGTGCCCCGCGATTCTTTTGCCCGGACACGGGCATGTTTTCTTATGATCCAATTGTCCAGATACGAACAGTTTATGCAATCAACATCCTTCTTGCCTCTTCACGGATGTTGATTGCTGCATTACGATCTCTGTCCATCTCATTTCCACATACACAGTGATAGACTCTTTCGGATAATTTCAGTTCTTTCTTTATCCTTCCACATTGACAGCATTTTTTACTGGAAGGAAAGAAACGGTCTACCTTTACTATTTTCTTTCCTTTCCACGCCAGTTTATAGTCTAACATTTCCCTGAACATTCCATATCCATTATCATGTACACTTTTTCCGAAATGCAGGCACTGACCCATTGCTTTCATATCGATATCTTCCACTGCAACTGCATCATAACTGTCTACAATTTTTCAGCTTAGCTTGTGCAGATAATCTCTTCGCTGATTTCGTATCTTTTCATGACATCTGGCAACTTTCTTTTTCTGCAGTTCATAATTATGACTTCCTCGTACGCATCTTGACAACTTTCGTTGCTCCCTCACCAGTCTTTTTTCGTTTTTTCTAAAAAATCCTGCTTCTTCCATCTCAATCTCTTCTGAAAACACCGCCATCCCCCCCTGCATTGCGTAATCAATTCCAAGTATCTTTGCAGTACTGTAATCTGGTTCAGCTGCTTGGTTTTCACAACTGTCCCCCCCTTCATACAACAAGCTTGCAAAGTATTTGCCGGATGGTTCCATACTGACTGTCACTGATTTCAGGCGAAGGCCTTTTGCTGGCTCCCTGTGTTTTTTCATGGCAATCCATTTTAATTTAGGAAGCCGGATTCGCTTACTTTCCACCAGGATATTTCCATTGACCACATTCGTTGTATAACTGTTTCTGGAATGATGTTTTGACTTGAACTTCGGAAATCCAATCTTGGGATCTCGGAAAAAATTCTTATATGCCTTTTCCAGATGAAGCTGGACATTTGCCAATGCTAGCGAATCTACTTCTTTCAAAAACGGATATTCCCTTTTATACATGGCTGGTGTGTTTTTTAACATTTTCTTTGTCTTTTCATACTCCTGGATCTTATCATTAAGCATCTGATTATACAAAAAGCGACAACAGCCAAATGTTTTGCCAAGAAGTATCTTCTGTTCTTCTGTCGGATAAATTCGGAAACGATATGCTATGTTCAATACTTTTTCTCTCCCTGGGTTTCAATGTATTGACGGATTACTTCTACTGGGGGGGCGCCTCCAGCTGTTAACAGACAGAAGCTCTGACTCCAAAAGGCTTCTTTCCAAAGTTTTTCCCTGATTTCCGGATACTCCTTTTTCAATAGTCTGCTACTGGCACTTTTATAAGCATTGATAAATTTACTAA
The DNA here is from genome assembly GCA_001312505.1 of Mediterraneibacter faecis JCM 15917. Lineage (GTDB taxonomy): Bacteria > Bacillota > Clostridia > Lachnospirales > Lachnospiraceae > Mediterraneibacter > Mediterraneibacter faecis. The sequence continues at coordinate 59,402 of BBDW01000009.1, read as the reverse complement.
CTTCCGTTCTCAGCTGCGCACGGAACATTACATGCACATGATCAATGTCATGATTCCATTCTTCCAGCACACCCCCCATACCGTTGAGCAATATGTTCCCATATCTCTTTTGCTCTTTCTGAAATTGGATTATCAATGACTTTCCTTCGATATTTTACTACCATGATCAGATGATAATACATCAGATACACTGAATATGCATTATGATCTATTTTTTCTATGCAAATCAGTCCTCTCTCTAATAATCTATGTTTTCGACTGACTCTATTATACCACGGAACCCATTACCGAACAAATGTTCTTTTTATTTTGTGCAATTCATCTCCCACCTGCTGAGGAAGGAGAATTCTTGCTATATTATGTTAAAGATTATAACAGAATCTCCGTTGTTTTCCCATAAAAAATACATCACCAAAGAATTTTGGAAAAAGATTTTTTTAATAGTACTACTTGCTATCTGCCGGGGGGAAAATGCAATACTATAAATTATAGTCACACTTAATTTTGTAACAAACGGAGAATCCCTCTATGATAAACAAGACAAAACATATTCTAGAAGAATCTCTGAAAAAACTAATGCTCGAGAAACCTCTCGATAAAATAACCATCCGCGATTTAACCGAAGACTGCGGCATCAGCCGTATGGCTTTCTACTATCACTTTAAAGATATTTATGATCTGGTCGAATGGTCCTGCCTGGAAGATGCAACCCGCGCTCTTGCCGGCAAAAAACTTACGACACCTGGTCTGAAGGACTGGTACAGATTTTTGATGCTGTGTATGAAAATAAGCCATTTATATTAAATGCTTACCGCTGCATCAACCGGGATCAGATTGAAAGTTTCCTTTTTCATCTGACTTCCGATTTACTGATGAATGTTGTAGAGGAAAAAGCAGAAGACACCAGTATTTCTGAAGAAGACCGGCGCTTTATTGCCGATTTTTATAAATACAGCTTTGTCGGTCTTATGCTCGACTGGATCAAACAGGGAATGAAAGACGATTATGTCGATCTGGCACATAAGATCAGTATTACCATCCACGGAAGCCTTACGCATTCAATTGAAAATTTCTCATCACTTTCAGAAAAAGAGAATTCATAATCTCCATATATGATAATTCCGATAAGTATCTCATAAGTAAATATAGATGTTGAGGGCTAAAGCTCCAACTATGACGCTTTACAAAACTGGGCAAATGATAAGTTTTTTATCACTTGCCTCTTTTTGTAAATTGAAAATCTTCAAAAATGTCCATACTATAACTATAACAACTATACTTCATATCTCGTTATTTAGAGTAATTATGATGAGATGATCTCAAAACGAGACATGAATCCGTTTTTTCAGAAAGGTGGTTTTATTATGTCAAATAAGAAATCTAAACTTGCTGTAATCTCTGCAGTAGCAGCAGGAACAGGAACTGCAATTTATCTCGCACAGAAGGCAAAAAAAGAATCTGGTAATTCAGAATCCGGTAATTCTATTTTTAAGAAGAGTACTGTTGCCGATTCTTCCGTTCCAGATAACTATCGTAACACTGAACGCGGAAAATATGACCGCAACAGCAAAGGCATCTATTATTCCAACGGAAACTACGAAGCATTTGCACATCCGGAGAAACCGGAAGGTGTAGATCAGAAAAATGCTTACATCGTAGGAAGCGGACTTGCCTCTTTGGCAGCGGCATGTTTCCTTGTCCGTGATGCACAGATGCCTGGATGCCAGATCCACATTTTAGAAGCAATGGATATTGCCGGTGGTGCATGTGACGGAATCTATGATACTTCCCGAGGTTATGTAATGCGCGGTGGACGTGAGATGGAAAATCATTTCGAATGTCTGTGGGATCTCTTCCGCAGCATTCCATCCATCGAGACACCTGGTGTTTCTGTACTTGATGAATATTACTGGCTCAATAAACATGACCCGAACTATTCCCTTTGCCGTGCAACTGTAAATCGTGGCAAAGACGCACATACAGACGGAAAATTCAACCTCAGTCAGAAGGGCTGTATGGAAATCATGAAACTCTTCATGACAAAAGACGAAGATCTCTACGATAAAACCATCGAAGATGTCTTTGACGAAGAAGTATTTGATTCTACTTTCTGGCTCTATTGGAGAACAATGTTTGCATTTGAAAACTGGCACAGTGCTTTGGAAATGAAATTATATTTCCAGAGATTTATCCACCATATTGCCGGACTGCCTGATTTCAGTGCATTGAAATTTACCAAATATAATCAGTATGAATCCCTCATTCTTCCGATGCAGAGATACCTCGAAGATGCCGGTGTGGACTTCCAGTTCAATACAGAAGTCACAAATGTTGTATTCAAATTCGAAGGAGACAAAAAGATTGCATCTGCAATTGAATGTAAAGTAAACGGACAGGAAAGAGGTATCGTCCTGACAGAAAACGACCTCGTATTTGTCACAAACGGAAGCTGTACAGAGGGAACCATTTACGGAGATCAGAACCATGCACCAAACGGGGGGGATGCCGAAGTCCGTACAAGCGGTGTATGGAACCTTTGGAAAAACATTGCCCGTCAGGATCCATCCTTCGGACATCCGGAAAAATTCTGTTCCGACATTTCCAAGACAAACTGGGAATCTGCAACAGTTACAACTCTGGATGACAAGATCATTCCTTATATCACAGACATTTGCAAACGTGACCCTCGCACCGGAAATGTTGTAACCGGCGGTATCGTCAGCTGCCAGGATTCTAGCTGGCTGTTAAGCTGGACGATCAATCGTCAGGGACAGTTCAAAGACCAGGATAAAGATAAGGTATGTGTCTGGGTTTATGGATTATTTACTGATGTGCCTGGTGACTATATCAAGAAGCCTATGAAAGACTGTACCGGAAAAGAAATCACAGCAGAATGGCTCTATCACCTTGGTGTTCCGGAAGATCAGATCATGGATCTGGCAGAAAACAGTGCAATCTGTGTACCGACAATGATGCCTTACATCACAGCATTCTTCATGCCACGTACAAAAGGTGACCGCCCGGATGTTATTCCGGATGGATGTGTCAACTTCGCTTTCCTCGGACAGTTTGCTGAAACTCCAAGAGATACTGTTTTCACAACAGAGTATTCTGTACGTACTGCTATGGAAGCTGTTTATGGACTTCTCAAAGTAGACCGTGGTGTGCCTGAAGTATGGGGGGGAAGTGTTTATGATATCCGCGAGCTTCTCGACAGCTCTGTAAAACTTATGGACGGAAAATCTCCACTTGAGATCCAGCTGCCTGGACCGCTGAACGCACTGAAGAAACCGCTTCTGAAGCTCGTAAAAGGAAATGTAATTGAAAAGGTACTGCGTGATCACAATGTACTGAAGGACGGAATGTGAAAAGAACACTTGTTCTTTTCTCTGAAATATGCTATTCTATTTCTACCTGATCACGTAAGAAGAATGCCTCCCGGCATTCTTCTTACTTAAATGATTTGATACAAGGGTCAAAAGGTCATGCGTTTCTTGCTTGCATGAAAAAGCATGACTTATTGACCCGCAAAACACCGAAAAGTAGCCATTTTTCGTAGAAAAATGAGCGGATTTGAGGTGTTTTAGGATTGCGAGAGCATGAAATGCGAAGCAATCCGTGTATCATAGGGGTCAAAATACCTTTTGACCCCCAACATCATGATTTCAGACAGCATATAGGAGAAACAGCAACACATGGATGGATATCAGTTCGAAGAACAGTGTGCGATCATACTAAAACGAAAACATTTTTCCAAAATAGAAGTTACTAAAAGTTCCGGAGATCAAGGCGTTGACATCATTGCCTTTAAACACAGAAAAAATACGGGATACAGTGTAAATACTACACGTATCCCGTTGGTAACAAAGCAGTCCAGGAAGCTTATGCCGGTGCAAATTTTTATGACTGTGACAAGGTCATCGTAATGACAAACACAACATTCACCCGCTCCGCGATTGAACTTGCTGAAAAACTGGATGTAGAATTGTGGCCGGATTGCCCGGTCACACCTTTTTACAGTTTATTGTTCAAGATCATGGGATTATTGAACCTGCTTCTTTTCCTTTACGCGATCCTGACACTTTTTTCTGCAAAGTATGATTTTATTCATTTGCCGGTTTCACTTGATACGATATCGCTGGTGGCACTCCTGACAGCCTCTGCTTTAGGAATCTTCGGCTGGAAGTATCTCCTTTGTAATCTGATTACCGCCGGAGCTTTCATCTTCCTTGCGTTCCATGTTGCGCTTTCACCTGTATCTCTGGCAACAGATTATACATACACACAACTGCTCTCCTTAATTCCTGCAGTTGTATACATGCTTCATGCCGGGTGGCTGAAATTAAAGAAGATGAAAAAATAAAAGCTTATTCAAACCAGATTTCCGGATTCGTAGACGATACACTGGTTACTCCTGCCTTAAGAAGCGCCATTACATCTTCCTTCTCCCGGATCATTCCTCCGGCGATCACAGGTACCGGAAGATCTTTACAGATATTTCCGATCACCTTCGGCATCATTCCCGGAAGAACCTCTACCACATCCGGCTTTGCTGCCGTTACCTGTGTTTTCACATTTTCATAAGCCATAGAATCAATCAAAAATACACGCAATACCGTGAGCATTCCAAGTTCTTTCGCTCGATGGATAATTGTCGGTTTTGTAGAGATCACACCATCTGCTTCTGTATATTTTTCGATAAAATCTGCAGCGATATTCTTCGATGCCAGTCCATGGATCAGGTCTAGATGTACTACCGCCAGTTTTCCTGCTGCTTTTACTTTAGAAACAATCTCCGGAATTGTACAGATGTCTCCATATAAAATAAATACAACCTGGCTTTCACTTTTCAAACAGGCATCTACTCCTTCATCATCTTTTACCGCTGCAATCACAGGGGGGGATACCTCCAACGCATCCAGAAATTTATAATTCATTTCAATTCTCCTTTGTTTCGCCAAGATCAAATGAATGCCAGACACAGAAACTGTGAACAACAGTACTTGTATCTGGCATCTGTTTCATAAATTATACTATATCTCCTTCACAATCGTCTAGTGTACTGCATCCACATTTCCGGCAGCTACGATATTTACACCTGTACCTGCCACATTTTCCAACACAATATCTCCAATGTGAACCGGAGCTTTGATCGTTACGCCGCGAAGCGCTGCGACACAGTCAAAAATCTTATCTTTTGGAATGTCATGCTCTGTCTTCACATTGATCATTGGTACTTTTCCGTCTGCGACACGAACTGTAGTCGTTACAATACGTGTTGGATCAGTTACTTCCTTTCTTGCATACGCCTCTCCACGTGGACACGTATTTCCCGTAACCGATGTAACTTTTCCATATTCCATTTTTACAACGATCGGACATCCCATCGGGCATCCGATACAGATTAATTCTCTCTCACTCATTTTCTTATGCCTCCTCGATCCGAATCGTAATCTTCTTTGTCTCCGGGTATTCTTCCAGTTTCTTTTTCTTCAGGATTACCTGCTCCATCTCACCCGGTGCCATCACCTGACGTTTCTTCTTACCAATCAGCCGATCATCAAAATACAGTGCAATCGCCTTATTCTTAAATACATCTCCGACACGGAAACGAACAGTCAGATTCTCTTCCATTTCGGAAGGTCTTACAAAGGATGGTACTGTGTAGCGCACTCCGCCTTCCGGAGAAATCGGAAGCATTTCTGCCTGCACATCCTTTTCTCCTGCCTTTATATAAGTGGCTGCGTTCTTTCCGGCTGCCGCTGCCTCCTGAGATACAAAATCCACAAGATCATGCACATGCAATACATTTCCACATGCGAAGATGCCGTCCACACTTGTTTCCAGCGAATCATTTACGACCGGACCTGAAGTAACCTGTGAAAGTTCTACTCCTGCGCTTTTTGAAAGTTCATTTTCCGGAAGAAGTCCACAGGATAAGAGTAATGTATCACAAGTATATCTTTCCTCTGTTCCCGGAATCGGCTTGCGGTCCGGTCCGACTTCTGCGATCGTAACAGCTTCTACACGATGCTTTCCTTCTATATCGATCACTGTATGACTCAGCTTCAGCGGAATCTCAAAGTCATCCAGACACTGTACAATATTTCTCTTCAATCCACCGGAATAAGGCATCAGCTCTGCAACCACTTTAACCTTCGCCCCCCCTTCAAGTGTCATACGTCTCGCCATGATCAGACCGATGTCACCGGATCCAAGGATCACAACTTCTTTTCCCGGCATAAGCCTTCCATATTTACCAAATGCTGTGCCGTTCCGGCAGAATAAATTCCGGCCGGACGATATCCAGGAATATTTAAAGCTCCTCTGGAACGCTCTCTGCATCCCATTGCCAGAATTACTGCCTTCGCCTGAAGGAGTAGAATTCCGTCCTCGCGATTTGTAGCTGTCACTACCTTTTCCGGAGAAATATCCATGACCATTGTATTTAATTTATATTCAATACCGCATTCTTCTACCTGCTCAATAAAACGTGCTGCATACTCAGGTCCTGTCAGTTCTTCTTTAAATGTATGCAGACCGAATCCATTATGAATACACTGCTGTAAAATGCCGCCGAGACTTTTATCTCTTTCTAAAATCAATATATTATCTATCCCGTTATCCTTCGCTGCGACTGCTGCCGCAAGTCCTGCCGGACCTCCGCCGATTATGATCAAATCATATGTTTTCATTCTATTCACCCTCCAGTTTTACGATAATTCCTTATTTTCACCTACGATAAATTCTGATCCAACGCCGTTTTTTCCAATCTGATCTACCCGCATTGGGACTTCTCTTTCCAAAATCTCCATAACCTTCGGGGAACAGAAGCCTGATTGGCAACGCCCCATGCCGGCTCTTGTCCGGCGCTTCACTCCATCCAGAGAGCGTGCACCAAGCGGACGGTGAATTGCATCCAGGATTTCTCCTTCTGTAATCATCTCACAACGGCAGATAATATTTCCATAAGCCGGATTTTCTTTGATCAGCTGATTTCTCTCTTCCAGAGAAAGCGTATCCGGATCTAAAATCCCATGTCTCACAGGATTAAAATCAGACTTTTCTTCTGCATTCAGAAGATCTCTCACAAGTTCTGCAACCGTAACACCGATTGCCGGTGCTGAAGAAAGCCCCGGAGATTCAATACCTGCTGCATTGATCAGTCCTTTTACATCCTCTGATTCTCCGATCACAAAGTCATCCCCCCCGTCCTCATGTGCACGAAGACCGGCAAATGAAGTAATCACCTGACGAAGCGGAACATTCTTAACACTATGAGCGGAAACTCTTGCAATCTGGTCCAAGCCATTCATTGTCGTATTTACTGCACCCTTGTCTTCTACATTTACTGCTGTAGGACCTACAAGCAGATTGCCGTGAACTGTCGGTGTGACCAGTACTCCCTTTCCCATTTTCGACGGAAGCTGGAAGATTGTACTCTTCACATAATCTCCAACTGTCTTATCCAAAAGCATGTATTCCCCCCCTTTACGGGCTGTGATATGAAGCTTTCTGTCTGAAAGCTGATTATTGATCTCATCAGCATAAACTCCTGCTGCATTAATAATAAGTTTTGTCTCGATTGTCTCATCAACACAGGTATCTGCGTGATGAACCTGAACTCTAAATCCTTCTCCTGTCTTTTCCAGTTTTTCAACTTTCGTATTCAGGAAAAACTGAACACCGTTTTCGTATGCATTTTCCGCATATCCCATTGTCATATGGAACGGACAGACAATTCCTCCGGTAGGCGCCCACAACGCACAGGTCACATCATCTGCCAGGTTCGACTCTTTCTCGATCAGCGCCTCTCTGTCTAAAATCTGAAGTCCAGGAACTCCATTTTTCTTACCTCTCTCCATTAAAACCTGAAGTCCTTCCGGATCCTGCTCTTTCGTACATACGACCAAAGAGCCGTTTCTCTTAAATGGAATGTCAAGCTCTTCTGCTATTGTGTCCATCATCGCATTTCCCATCACATTTAACTTTGCCTTCATCGTTCCCGGAACTGCATCAAATCCTGCATGGATGATCGCACTGTTTGCCTTGGATGTCTCATTACAGACATCCTCTTCCTTTTCAATCACACACGTATTCAACTTATATCTGGAAACCTCTCTGGCAATCGCGCTGCCTGTCACTCCTGCACCAATAATAACAACATCAAACATATCCATTCCTCTCCTTTATCACACAAAAGAGCAAGGCAAATAAAACGACTACCTGTCGTTTCATCTACCTTGCTCAAATCTCTGGTATCTAATATTCGTCTTTTCTTTATTCTAGCACATTTTTCAGAAGAATCAATCCCAAATATACTCAGAGTTACCTATGAACATCAGTATAGTTACTGTTCACACGATGGGGGGGCGAGATGCATTCAAGCCAAAACATGCATCCTCCGTGTCAATCAGCGGAGTGATTGACACGGGAGTGAACAGTAACACTGGTTATGTTATTTCAGATGATCATATAAAAATCATAATTGACATTCAAAAATATGTAGTATATAATCGTTTTGTTCATCGGAGGGTGATTTGTTCGATCAGAAACAATAGCTGGATAAGATGGCAGACTGAAATGTCCGCTTTCTTATTCAGCTTTTTTGTTATCTGCCTGATTCGACTGAATTTTCAACAAAATCAATTATACAAGGAGGAATTTCAGTACATGGAAAAAAACACATCATTTACCGAAGGAAAAATCATGCAGCCGTTACTTCTGTTTGCAGTTCCTGTATTGCTGGCACTCTTTCTACAGGCTATGTACAGTGCAGTAGATTTGCTTATTGTTGGTAAGTTTGCATCTTCTGCTGATGTATCTGCGGTATCTACCGGTTCACAGATCATGACCACACCGTATCATAATTCACCGGCTTATAAAATGCTTTTTCTCTGCTTTCATGGTCCATCGGCCGATTTCCCAGCAGCCACATGGTCTTCGCTGCAACCGCCTCCGGTGTCATATCGTAAGACTCCAGTACATTGCACAGTTTTTTCATTTCATGTCCAACTTCATAAACCGTCATATCACTTCCCTCATGGGCAACCTGCGTGCACAGGACGATCATTTTTTCCGGATATTTCTGACAAAGTTCATAAAACATATCCTTGATACTGGACGGAATCCCACCGACGCCAAAACTCTCCACGATAATCGCATCGTAATGTTCGAAAATTACCGGAAGAAGCACCGGCTGAATACCAGGGATTAATTTTAATAAGAAAACACTATCACTTAACTTCTCATAAAACCGCACCGGTTTTTCATATGGCAGCATCGGCAGATACCGCAGAATCCGGCGATCCTGTATCACAGCCAGATACGGAAAATCAATACTGGAAAACGCGTTATAGCTCTTGGTCCGCACTTTTTTTGCTCGTGTTCCCGCGATCACCTTTCCGTCAAACACGATCTGTACCCCCCCCTGGGAAGCATCGTCACAGGCATAGTAAAAGCTGTCCGAAAGATTTGTTTTGGCATCGGTAATATCCAGATTGATCGGACGCTGTGCACCGGTGATGACAATGGGCTTCGGCGAATTCTGAATCATATAGGAAAGTGCAGCCGCCGTATAGGCCATCGTATCGGTGCCATGCGCTATGATAAATCCATCAAATGCATCATAATGTTCCCGTATAACCTTTACCAGCATGCTCCAGTTTTCCGGCACTACATTGGAGCTGTCCAGATTAAAGGGCTGCACGGCTGTAATCTCACAAATCTTCTCCACCTCCGGGATATAAGATATCAATTCTTCCGGCGTGATCTGCGGAGTCAGACCATTTTCTGTTTTTTTCGATGCAATCGTACCACCGGTTGCAACAAATAAGATTTTCTTCATTGTTTTCCACTCCTTATTTCTGTATAATCATCACTATAAACAATTCCCCTGATTAACTGTTATACTCTTTATTTTTCTTGCTTTATTTGCACATAATTCTTATAATAACCATAGGTTACACTTATACTTTACAATATCATAACCAATGGTTATGATCAAGAGGTGATCACAGTGAAATTTCGTCCTGACCGTTTAATTCAATTAAGAACATCTATGAATATCAGCAAAGCCGAGGCCGCCCGCCAACTTAATATTTCCGCCATGACCTACGGCCGCTATGAAAAAGGAGAACGCGAACCCTCTTATCCGTCAGTATCTTATATTGCTCAGATTTTTCATTGCAATATTGACTTTTTATATGGAACTTCAGATGTCGTGAATTGTGATTATATCGTTATTTCACGTTCCGAATCTCCGGAGTTATATTCTCTGGTAGAAACTCTTCAGCAAAATCACGACATAAAAGACCGGATCCTGGCTTATGCAAGAGAACTGAACCGCAAAGAAAAAAGGGGGGGATAAAAAAACAGTTTGTTTTTTATATAAAATATTTCCATTAAAACAAACTGTTCTTTAATTCCCACTAATTTTAATATGATTTTCCTATCATTTATCATTTCTTCTCGCTTAATTTTACCCATCTGTTTTAAAATAGCTCCACTCATTGTTTTGTCTAAATAGGCCGGATTTATTTTTCGTTTTGTATATGCCATATAACTGTCTTTTGTCTCTTCTATTAAAACTGCTGCAAAAAAACTTTCCCAGCTGAAATATTCTCCACTTACTTTTTCTTCCACAGCATTTCTTATATTTTTTTCCACTGCCACATGGACAGGGATCATTTGGATACACTTTCTTCTCTTTTACAATCGGCTGCTGAATCCCCATTCGTCCCATTCTGTCAGAATTTCATGTGTATCTTCATAGTCTATACACTGCTGTACCATGTTCCGTAACGCCTGCGTATATCTTTTTTCATCATAGGCTGATTTTCTTTCATTACATCATAAATTTCTTCTATTACAATCGCACCTATTTTTTCTTTCGCCTCTCTCGCAGAATATCCTGCATCGATTAGTTTGTCATAAGATTCCTTTGTTACAGGCGGATTATTTTCTCTTATCTGTATAACTCGTTATCTGTAAATTTATCATCCATAAAATAATGTGCCACCAAAAGTCCTGTATCTGCAATATAACTTTTCCCTACCCATATCAGCATATACATAAAAGGCACTTTAATTCAACTATTTTTTCACAAAAAGGCAGTTACTTTGGTATGCTCTCTGAAAGGCATAATACCCCCCGAGGATGTCAAGTCATTGCTACAAACTTTTTGACCTTTTTTCCTTCGATTTTCCCATAAAATCGTTGTTTTGGAACAGAGGACGTTATATTGTTGTCACAAAATCAGTGGGGAGGATGTAACGTCATTGTCATATTATCGCCACTTTCATTGCCGTTATCATCGCCATTGGCAATGGTAATGGCAATGACAATTCAACCTTTATAAAATAAGCTACATAAGCAAAACATTTTACAAAATACTCACCCGGTGGTTCATACCTCTGACAGTGCTCCATCACTCTCTATCATTTGATCTCTTCAGCTGCATTCAAGACATTCAGCTGATATTCAGCAATCTCTTGTAATATTTTGAATCTTTCTCCTTTTTCTTTTCCTTCACGCAGCATCTGTGCATTATGTGATTCCAGATTGGATAGAACTGTTAATTCATTAATTGTTGCAAAATCTCTGACATTGTTTTTCTTTGCAAGTTCAGGATTTGCCTCTCTCCATGCTTTCGCCGTAAATCCAAATAATGCTACATTTAATATGTCTGCTTCTTCCGCATATGCCAGCCATTGAAGGTTTTCTCTGTAATTCATTTGAGGAAGCAAGTATCTTTTTACAGCATCCGTCTGGATCAGATAATTATTTTTACTTAAAAAACGTTTTGCATCCCATTCCTTTTGTTCAGAATTGTTTTCTTCTTCCTTTAACCGTTGAAATTCTTTTATCAGATATAGTTTAAATACCGGACTGATTGCAGATGCAAATTCAAATGCAATATCTTTGTGTGCATATGTGCCACCATATTTTCCACGTTTCACATATAATCCAATGGCATTTGTTTCATTTACCCATTCCGAAACACTAGGTGTAAAAGTCAATAACCCTGCTTGCTTTTTAAAGTGTTCGGATTCGAACACTTTAAAATTGGGATTATATATCTGTTCCCATACAGACAAATATTCCAAAGTACCACGATTTCTTAACCAATTTCTTACCACATCTGCTGCCCTGACAGAATCTGATTTAGCCTTAGCAATATCTGTAATGCAAATGTAATCATCTAACTTCTGTTTCGAAATTGAAATATGCACATTTTGTACTTCAATTACTTTATTCTTCATTCACATCTTCCTTTACAATAAGATCATCCATCTTTACTTTATACGCCAGTAAACGTAATACATAATCCGGCATCTTTCTGGTTCCTCGTTCCCACTCTGTTACTGTTCTGTATGGGATTTCAAAATATTTACAAAATTCCTTTCTGTTCATTCCGGTACTTTCTCGTAATTCTTTTATTTTATCTTTTATTTCCATTTTCTCTCCCCCCCTTTTTCATTTACACATTGTGTATGTATCGTAACATATTTTTTCATTTATTACAACATCTATCATCTTCATTTTGGTATGCTCTCTGAAAGGCATAATCTTCCATACCCCCCAACTCCCCCCATTCGGCCACCTCTCATACCCCCCGGAATCTGTCTCGCCCCCCCTCTCCGCAAATATGCTTTCACTTTCTCTCCATACAGATACGGATCATTCCCTTTCACAATCCCCCCCCACTCCATCAAAAGTGCCGCGCTTCCTGTAGCAAAGGGCGTTGCAAATGAAGTTCCTGTGAACTCTGCATATCCTCCGCCTGCTACCGGAGCCATTACCCTCACACCCGGAGCTGCCAGATCAGGTTTGTTCGCATTTTCCCCCCTCATATATCTGTGTCGGTCCTCGTCCGGAGAAGTCTGCATAGGAAAAGGTCAATGCATTATACGCTGCCACAGTAATAACAAGCGATGCAGTAGAAGGTATCGTAAGTGTTGTGGAACTGTCTGGCTTTAAAAATGCAGTGCCGATATTAAGTGCATTCTGTACCGGAAGCCACATTTGCCACAACTTATCCACAACCTGTCCTGGCATCATCTGTATTTTCCACACTCCGGCTGTGACAAATTCATTTTGTGGTAGAAAACTAATATAAATTTCCTGACGAACACTATATGGTTTTGGCTCTCCATAGTAAACCAGGAGTTCTGTTTCACCAATCTGTATTCTTTGTGTTCCTTCTTTTTCTTCCAGTCTGCCGGAATGATTTCCGGATGGATCGACAATTGTAATTGTGACTTCATCGACATAGGATTTCCAAATTTGCAGACTGAATGACTTCTCCCTCTGCTGTACTGCAAGTTGAACTTCTGTCATCACTCCTTTTCTATATTCACCTGCCGCATGTCCCGCTGTCGTTCCTTCATTTCCGCTTCCTACACAAATCACATTCTTCCAACGTTCAGATACTGTATTCAAATATCTTTCCAAAAGACTTGTTCCATCATGGGAACCATATGTATTCCCAAAACTGATATTGATCGCCACCGGCTTTTTTAACTCTTCCGCTTTTCTTACGATATAATCCACACCTCGCATCAGCTGGGTAGTTCTTGGGAATCCTGTTTCCCCCCCTGCTCCCCCCCCATCTTTACAATCAGCAGATCTGCTTCGGGTGCAGCTCCTCGATATTTTCCATTCTTACTACCTCTTCCATTTCCAGCCGCAATCCCGGCTACTGCTGTTCCATGTCCACTGGTATCACGGCTTGGTACAATACGATACCTTTCTTCCCTGACTTCCATGCGTAGTGCTTCATTTATCTGTTCTGAAGTGAACTCTGTTCCGATATGATATCCTTCCGGCGGTTTACCGTTTTGTATCGTCTGATCCCATAAAGCAAGAATTCTTGTCGTTCCATCTGCATTTCTAAAATCAGGATTTTCATAATCAATCCCACTGTCTACAATTCCGATCAATACGCCCTTTCCCAGCAGTGGAAACGACTGTTTTTTCTGCTGATTATCCTCTAACCCCCCCTCTTGCCCAATCGAAGAAAAAGAAGGCGCAGCCTGTACTTCATCAATACAGGACACACGCCTTCCATTCTCTACTTGAAAATATAAACTTTTCGGTTTTTCTATAAATTCTACTTCTGGAAATGCTGCCAGTTCTTTTATCTGACTTTCTTTTATTTGGATAATGGCATATCCACCTGTCAGTTCCGTCACATAAACAGCTCGTGTTCTTACTCGCTCTAACGTCTCGGAATACTTCACGATCAATTCCCATTCTTTTTCTTCCAGATCATACCCGATATCCAGACTCTCGCTTTTCTGACGTTCTTCTTCTGTGATATCTAATGCAAGATTCAATTGATTTTCTATTTTCTGGCTCATGAAAACTGCAACCTTACTTCATCTCTTATTTCTATGTTTTATGAAGTAATTCAGCTGATTATTCCATTTCCATCTCTAAGACAACCACCTCACAGCTTTTCAGATTCAGCCTGTTCTTTGTATAATCTACTGTCTCGTCCTTCTGGTTCGACAACAATACCTTTTTCACATCACCTTTTAACTCAATGCCTGCTGCATCTGTTCCGAAATTAGCTGCAACAAGAATCCATTTCGCTGCGTCTTTTCGATAAAATGCCTGGATATGATCCATTTCTTCATATTCCGGAATGAATTCTCCATAAGTAAATACATTTTTAAATTCATCTGATTTGCGCAATGCAATTAACTTCCGATAGTAATTCAGAACAGAATCCGGATTGTTTTCCTGATCTTCGACATTGATCTCTTTGTAATCAGGATTTATCTTTAACCATGCAGTTCCTTTTGTAAACCCGGCATTTTCCTCACTTGTCCATTGCATCGGTGTTCTCGCATTGTCACGGCTCATCCGATTACAAACTTCCATTGCTTCCCGGTCAGATAATCCGGCTTCACGGGCAATATGATACTGGTCTTTTGTACTGATATCATCGAATTCGTCAATGCTGTTCCACTTCGCATTTTTCATGCCTATTTCCTGTCCCTGATAAATGAAAGGAATTCCTCTGAGAAGAAGATTGACCGTAGCAAGCATCTTCGTTCCCTCCGGAGTCTGGGCATAAGCCGGAAGAAATCTTGACACACCTCTCGGTTCGTCATGATTCTCTATAATATTTGCTTTAAATCCATACTTCTGTGTTTCTATCTGAGACTGAAAGATTGCTTTTCTCCATTTAGAAAATTCCATCTTCGGAGCATCATACCATCCATGTTCTCCATCGCTGAGGCAATGTGCACTAAAGTCAAATATTGTTGAGAAATGTCCGTTTTCTCCAATAAATTCCGGTAATTCATCCGCTTTCATATTGAAGACCTCTCCTACTGTAAATGCATCGTATTTTTGGAATGTATTTTTCTTTAAGTCTTCCAGAAGTTCTCCAACACCATCTACACTTTCAACCATTTTCCAGCAGCCGGCCATGCCATCTGCCCCCCCGTCCGGTTCAAAATCAGGAAATTTCAGATCTTTCTTGATATTAATGATCGCATCGATTCGAAAACCGGAAAGTCCCTTTTCCAGCCACCAGTTGATCATATCATAGAGTTTCTGTCTTAATTTCGGATTCTCCCAGTTCAGATCAGGCTGTTCCTTTGCGAACATATGAAAATAATATTTATCCGTTCCCGGCACCGGTTCCCAGCAGCTTCCGCCAAAATATGAACGATAATTACTCGGTGGATTTCCATTCTTTCCTTCTCGGAAATAGAAGTAATCTGCATATTCTCCTTCCGGATCCGCTAATGCTTTCTGAAACCATTCATGTTTGTCAGAACAATGATTAATTACCAGATCCATGATAATATGCATGTTTCGCTTTTTCGCTTCCGCCAGCAATTCATCAAATTCTTCCATCGTTCCAAATTCTTCGGCAATTGCATAATAATCTGCAATGTCATAGCCCTGATCTACAAATGGTGATTTATAGATCGGTGATAACCATATAATATCAATTCCAAGCTTTTTTAAATAATCCAGTTTCGATATGATACCTCTCAAATCTCCGATTCCATCTCCATTTGTATCAAGAAAACTCTTCGGATATATCTGATATGCTACCTTGTCATGCCACCACTTTTTTTCCATATTATCATCCTCTTTCATATCATTTTATTTGCCACTCACTGATGTAACCGTATTGCCAGTTCCCATCTTCTGTATTATACTGCTATTATATGATTGTATTCGTATGAATTCTTGCATTATTTTTTCATTATATAACACAATACTGCTATTTTAGAAGGAGATCCGAATGAACGTTCCACATTCACTCATATTAGAGCAAAAAGAAAATGCAAAACATGGAGAAGTATTCTTTCCGATCCAAAAATATATTACAAAACTTAACTTAAATTCCCCGGTCATTATGACTCACTGGCACGAAGAAGCAGAACTCACTTTGATAACAAAAGGTTCCTGTATTTATCAAATTGATTTAGTCGAGTATGAAGTAAATGAAGGTGATCTGTTATTCATTCCACCACTGCTTTTACATTCGATCCGCCTGAATGGAACTGATAATTTCTGCTCAGAAACCTATGTGTTTCATGTTAACTTTTTAGGGGGGAAATGCAACAGATATATGCTCCACCCGTTATCTTACACCTATGATAAATCATGAATTGACCTTGCCTTATCATATTTCATCCACACACCCTGCACATCATTCTCTTCATGAATGCTTTATAAAAATGGCTTCACTCTATACGGAACAAACATTTGGATATGAAATTGCCCTGAAATCAGTCCTATTGCAGGCACTGTTTCTCCTACTTCAATATAGCACCACGGAGTCTGCAACTATTTCTGCTTCTTCAGATAAGCTGAAAAATGTACTCGATTATATCGATCTCCACTATGCTGAGCCTCTCACAATTTCTGAACTTGCAGAGCTTTGCTATTTCAGTGAATATCATTTTATGCGTTTTTTCAAAAAGCATATGAACATGACCTGCATCCAATATATTAATAATGTCCGGCTCGAAAAAGCAGTAGAATTATTTGAACATGGAGAAACTTCCATCCTGGAAGTCTCACTCTCCGTTGGCTTTCATAATCTTTCTTATTTTCACAGAGCCTTTAAAGCCAAATATCACATGACACCATTATCTTTTATCAAAAGACTGAATTAATGTTTTGCTTTAAGAAAAGCAGCGGCCGAAACTTCCATTTTCAGCCGCTGCTCCTATAAATTCAATCTTCTATTTTTTCTTTCTTCATCTCTTCTTGATTAACTTTCGAATCAATACTACCAACAGAATAATGATCAGAATAAGAACCAGAACGATACCAACGATCATCACTGAAAACTTATTCGGATTCTTCACGAGATCGATCACCTTTCTGCTTTCATCTACAACTTTACGTCCATGTGTCGTCTCATAATACTCCGGCACATTTGAAATGCCGTTGCCATCTGTATCATCAAAAGACTTCATATATCTTGCGATCGCATCCCATGCTTTCAGTTCCTTATCGCCTTCCATGATTGCCTGATCTTCCAGATTCTCGATCGGATTACCATCCTTATCCTTCGGCTCGATCTTCAACAGACCATAAGACATTTCCATTACAGAGCCAAGCATCTGTCCGGTATAAAGATCTGTCACAACTCGGTATAACTGGTCATCCTGGATCTCGATTTGCTCTCCATCTTCTCTTGTCAGATAACAGTCTGTTACTTTATTCAAGATCATTCGATGCGGATTGAATGTGAAATTCAGCCCGCTGCAATATAATCTTGCAGTTGTCATAAAATCGGAAACCGAAGCGTCTACTTCTGCTGCCAGTTTCAATTCTTTACCAGTCAGATAAACATCAATCAACGGATATCCTGCCAGTCCGTCTTTTCCTATTCCAAGTGAAAATGAATTATATACATCTTCTACAGTGATATTTCCTTTCGTATATGTGTCGCGCACACAGCCGCTTGGAACAACAGCTACATCCACCGGCGTTCCATTATAGTCTTCTGAATGCTCTACAGAATAGATATACGAATCAGACATAATATCTCCAAGATTCAGTTCTTCATGCTTCGCCTCCATTTCTTCGAGACTGTTGAATTCGACATCATTCTCGGCAAGAACTTCATCTCTTGTATATCCGAAATTCGTCAGATAATTAGTATCTACTGTATCCATCAGCGCATCGATCCGCTCTTGTGTCGCCTGATCCGGCTCAATATCTTCAGATACCGGAATCAACTCATAGGAAGTCATCTCCCAACGACCATCCTGTTTCTGTGTCATGGAAAGTGATCCAAGATTTCTTGCGTATTCTCCACAGGATACAATGTAAGTATTTCCGTGCTGAATAGGCTCTTTTAACTCGGAATGTGTATGTCCGCTGATGATCAGATCAAGATCCGGTACTTCTTTTGCAAGGATCTCATCTTCTGATTTTTTCTCGTCCTCCCAGGTTCCGCTGTGAGACACACAGGCAATCATATCTACCTTTTCATTCTTCTTAATCTCTTCTACCGTTTTCTTGACTGACTCAACCGGATCTTTAAATAATAATTCGCAAGTCGGTGCACATTTTAAGGCATCTACTCCAAATACACCTACTACAGCAATTTTTACATCACCTTTTTGCACAACAACATAATTCTTCACACCATAGTTTTCAAATGCTGACTGAATCTGTTTCTGACCTTCACTCAATCCGTTCATTTCCATGCTGTCCCAATCAACATTACACACGACAAGACTCGGTACCGTCTCGCCGGAATTCTTCGCCGCTGTCAGCATGTCTGCCAGTCCCTTGGAACGATAATCATACTCATGATTTCCAAAAGTTGACACATCACATCCGAGATATCCCAGCATCCTAAGTTCCGCTGCTTCGGTATCATAAACTGTCTGGATCAGCGTCCCCATTGAAAAATCACCGCCGTCCAGTATCAGTGTATCTGGATTCTCTTTCTTCTTCTCGTCAATCAGAGTCTTTAGCTTCGCAAATCCGCCGACTTCTTTCTGTTCTCCATCTACAATTGTTGAAAAGCTGTTTAAATGAGAGTGTGTGTCATGCGTAAACAATACATCTAACTGTTTGCTTTTTTCTGCCGCTTCTGCTGGAATATTCATTACAAATGGAAGGAGCATTGTAATGATCAGAAAGAGCGCCAGAATCTTTTTTCCTCTTTTCATAAGTTCTTTTCTCCTCTCAAAACTCGTGGTCACTGGGCTGAAAGCCCCCCCGAAACTACGGTATTTATTTCAGCGACTACATATAGTCGCTGTAGTTACTTATATTCTGTCAGTTCCTCATAATCAAGATCTTCAAAATTAATTGCAATATTCTGCTCTTCGTCCACGCCATGCTGTTTTAGATAATCTTGATAAATCTCCAATAGTATTGATTTTCCACATCGTCTCACCTATGATAATGTAAAAAGCAATAATATTCAATAGTTTTTGCATCGCAATGTAAAAACTATATGAGTTTTATTGTTTTTTGCATTCTATTAACTTTTATAGATTCTATTATTTTTCTAAAATTTTATAATTTTATTACTAGACTAAGGCAAATCGATTTTATTTTCTCTTAATTGCATTCCTTTGCATTCAGTGTTAGAATTTATATTATTGCTCTAAGATTTTTTACTGCAAAAATAAACAGGGATAAAAGGATAAAGATACTATGTTTCAGATTTTTGTTGACTCGGCAGCCAATCTGCCGGCTGTAACTGCAAAACAATACGATATTAACGTGATTTCTTTCGTCAATCTTGTTGACGGCAAAGAGATTACCTGTTTTGACCCGGATCTTTCACCAGAGGAAGAACGTCAGAAAGGAACCGAATACTATCAGGCCATGAGCAGGGGGGGCTGCGAAATCAAAACCGGACTGATCAGCACTGCTGCCTTTGAGGAAGCATTTCGAAGCGCACTCGAAGCAGACCAGGATGTATTATATTTCTCACTGAGTAAAAATATCAGTGGTACTTACAATTCCGCAAGATTAGCTTCGGAAGAGCTGTTAGATGAATTCGGAGAGAAACACAAGATTCGTCTGGTCGACTCTCTCAATGCCTCACTTGCCCAGGGAATCCTTGCCGTCTATGCAAGCGAGATGCGTACCAAAGGAATGTCTGTGGATGAGGTCGCTGATACTCTGGAATATTATGTTGGAAAAATGAACGGAGTCTTCACTGTCGGGGATTTAAAATATCTTTCCCGCACCGGAAGAATCAAAGGAAGCGTTGCCACCATCGGAAATGTTCTTAAGATCAAACCAATCTTACGTGGAAACAAAGATGGTTATATCGTTTCTTACAAGAACTGTCGCGGACGTAAATCCGCACTGAACGAACTGGTCAATCTGGTCTGTGACAACATTGTAGAGCCAGAAAAGCAGATTCTCGGAATCGCACATGCAGATGCATATGAAGATTCGCTTTACATCATGGACAAGATCCAACAGAAAATCAAAGTGCGTGATTTTATAAATACTTCTTATGATTTCTGTACCGGAAGCCATGTCGGACCGGATACGATTGCACTTTTCTTTATTGGGAAGGACAGGGAACTTTCATAAAGTATGTAGATAATAAAAGAGGAACAAGCCCATTGGCAATACACATGCCACCTGCTGTTCCTCTTCATTTATAAATCTGCCCGTTTTTTCAAAAACTTCTGAAATGCCTCATTGCCTAAAATCCAATGTGCAAATCAAGAAAACCAGGAAGAAAATATCCCTGTGGGTGCTTACATACCGGACATAATGCGGGTGCTTCTTTCCCTTCGTAGATGTGACCGCAATTTGTACAGATCCATTTTTTTGTTCCATCCGCATTTTCACACATATAAAACGTATTATTCTCCAGGCTGTCTGCAATCTTACGGAATCTTTGGCTATGTGCTGCTTCTATCTCTGCAATCTGCTGAAATGTTGCTGCTACCTCAAAGAATCCTTCCTGTTTCGCTACATCTGCAAATGCCGGATACACATCCTCTGCCTCTTCCTGCTCATTATGTTCTGACGCACGCAACAGCTGAACCAGAGTCTTCGTCTCATCTACCGGATAACTTCCATCAATAAAGATATTCGTTCCTGATGCTTCTTTTAACAATTCATAGTATCTTCCCGCATGTGCCCGCTCCTGATCTGCTGTGTATAAGAAAATGTCTGCAATTGCAGGTTTTCCTTCTTTCCGTGCCTGCTCCGCCGCAAATGTATAACGGTTTCGCGCCTGTCCCTCTCCTGCGAACGCACGCATCAGATTTTGTTTTGTCTTGCTTTCTGAAAATAAACCAGCCATGTCATATACTTCCTTTCTTCAGATCTTCTACTCTTTTCTAAAAGCTAAATTCATCCAAATCAGTATATGTCATGACTGTTTTTTCATTCACCCGTCCTAAATATTCATAGGAATTTTTTATTTAATTAAACCCGATCAATCTTCTTGCAACCGTATACGCAAGTGAAGACACTCTTCTTCCTGATCTTCCCGGAAGATTCATCGTCTGTCCAAGAATTCCATAACGGATCTTCATATAAGTCCTATAGTCTTTTTTCTTCAGATAAGCCCACAGTTCTTTCTTCTTCTCGAGATTCTCTTTCTTCTTAGAGCGAATGCATAAAATAGAAGAAACTGTCATCATGATTGCCAAATAATTCACCATATATTTTCTCAGCTTCTTGCTTCCGATCAGACGAAGCTCATACATGGAGATCATTTTCTTCGTTACGAAAAGCTGCTGGTCGATTCTGCTGATCATCACCTTCTCATTGACTGACTGATCCTCACGTCCGATGAAATATCTGTAAAGATCTACATTCATGTAATAAAGTGTACGTACATGTGGCAACGGATAATATACATAAATATTATCTACATAAAATGTATGCTTCGGTAATTCCAGCTGACAAAGCTTAAGCATCTCTGTACGGTAAATTACAGAATGCATCAAGATATACTGATCCAGACGGAAATGTCCGATATCCTCCCATTTAAAAATCTGATTCTCCGGAAGAACGTTATCGTAACGAATGACTTTCTTATGCGTCATGCCAACCTTCTCATATACATAGTTCGCAATGACCATATCTACTTCAGACTCATCTTTTACAAATCCTTTGACTGTGTCAAGAACCTTTAACAGTGCTTCCTCGTCTACCCAGTCATCACTATCTACAACCTTAAAATACTTTCCTGTCGCATGCTCCAGTCCACAGTTCACTGCATCTCCATGTCCACCGTTCGGTTTCGCAACTGCTTTTACGATCGTCGGATATTTTTCCTGATATCGCTCTGCGATTTCCTGAGTTCCGTCTTTTGAACCGTCATTCACTACAATGATCTCAACATCCTCGCCCCCAACAAGAATGGAATTGATTGCCTTTTCCATATATGCTTCTGAATTGTAACATGGAATTGCAAATGAAATATATTTCATTGTTTAACCTCCATTTTTTAATGCCCGCCTACGGCGTCGCTTCCTTTTCTTTTACGCTCATTATAGCATCTTTTCGACTTATTGTTGTAAATTTTCTTTTTTTCAGCTATAGTAATAACGAATCATTAATATATTATTGAGTTCTTAGAATATATTGACAACAGAAATCGACTATCTCAACTTAAACCAAAGGAGAAACTTTATGAAGAAGAATGCAATCGTCGGACAGTCCGGCGGACCAACCGCAGTTATTAATGCCAGCCTTTATGGGGGGTTGTTTACGAAGCACTGAATCGTGAGGATGTCATTGGAACAATTTATGGAATGATCAACGGAATCGAAGGTTTCCTGAATGAGAATATGATGGATATGAAACCTTTAGAAGTGAACGGTGAGCTTGAACTGATCAAGACAACACCGGGATCTTATCTTGGTTCCTGCCGTTACAAACTTCCGGAAGACCTGACAGACGCTGTCTATCCGCAGCTCTTTGAGAAATTTGAGAAGTACAATATCGGCTACTTCTTCTACATCGGTGGAAATGATTCCATGGATACAGTAAGCAAGCTTTCCCGCTATGCCGAGACTGTAAACAGCGAGATCCGTTTCATCGGAATCCCTAAGACAATCGACAATGACCTTGTCCTGACAGACCACACACCGGGATTCGGAAGTGCTGCCAAATATGTAGCATCCACTGTTCGTGAGATTGCGATCGACGCTTCTGTTTATGATAATAAAAAATCCGTTACGATCGTTGAGATCATGGGACGTCATGCCGGATGGCTGGCCGCTGCCAGTGTCCTTGCCCGTAAATTCGAAGGCGACAATCCGGTTCTGATCTATCTTCCGGAAGTTGCATTTGATCAGGAACAGTTCCTTGCAGATGTTCAGAAAGCTTTCAAGCATACTTCCAATCTGGTTGTCTGCATTTCCGAAGGAATCAATGATGGAAACGGTAAGTTTGTCTGCGAGCTTGCAAGTGATGTAGGCGTAGATACATTCGGACATAAAATGCTGACAGGTTCCGGAAAATATCTGGAAAACCTTGTTAAAGACCGCCTTGGCGTAAAAGTTCGTTCTATCGAGCTCAATGTCAACCAGCGTTGTTCTTCCGCTATGCTCTCTGCGACAGACGAGAAAGAAGCGATTGCTTCCGGTTCTTTCGGTGTGCAGACTGCACTGAAGGGAACAACAGGAATGATGATCGCCTTCCACCGTACAGACGATGCGGATTACCACATTACTTACGCTCCGGAAGATGTGAACCTTATCTGTAATCAGGAGAAGACAGTTCCTCTAGACTGGATCACAGAAAATGGTTCCGATATCGGACAGCAGTTCATTGACTATGCACTGCCTCTCATCCAGGGTTCTGTAAAAGTACCGGAAGAAGGCGGACTGCCGAAATTTGCTTATAGGAAATGTAACTGTTCAGAGCCAAGCAAAATTTCATAAAACAGGTGTAAAATGCTTGCATTTTTAAGACTGTTTTTGAAATTTTATTTGGCGGATACGCCACACCGACGAAATGCGTAGCATTTTGGAGGTTGGCTCTGAACAGTTACTAGATATAAGAGAGAACAAAACAGAGAGAATACGTTTGTAACTTTCGTATCCTCTCTGTTTCGTTTTTCAGAGTATTATTCTTCTCAACTATTTTTCAGCACACATTACTCTGCAGCTCGCTCGATCAGCAGATTCTGGATTTCCTCTCTTGTAGGCATTACGCGCAGTGCACCTTTTCTTGTTGTGATCACAGAAGCTGCCGCATTTGCAAATGTCAGCATATCTTTCAGGTTTTCTTCCTTTAAGTCTTCCATTCCATGTTCACAGATATAATGTAATACACAACCGCAGAACGTATCTCCGGCTCCTGTTGTCTCAATTGTATTTTTCTGAAGGAACGGTTTTACCTCTACGATGCTTCCGTTATAGTATGCACGGCTTCCTTCTTTTCCCATAGATACAAGAATCAGCGAAATCTGATATCTCTCTCTGATCCAGTTTACACCTGCAGTATAATCCTCTTCTCCTGTCAGCCACTGAATCTCATTGTCAGAGATTTTCAGAATATGGCAATGTCCGAGACCGTATAACACCTGCTCTTTTGCCTCATCCAGTGAATTCCAAAGTGGAGGACGTAAGTTCGGGTCAAAAGAAATAATCGCACCGGACTCTTCCGCAATACGAATGGCTTCTTTTGTTGCTTCGCGCACTCCTTCATGTGTCATAGACAATGTTCCGAAATGGAAGATCTTTGTTTCTTTGATAAGTTCTTCACAAATCTCTTCTTTGTTCAGCATCATATCTGCTCCCGGATTACGATAAAATGAAAAATCTCTATCTCCGTCCGGATAAGTATGTACCATAGCAAGTGTTGTATGGATTTCTTTATCTGTGCATAATCCGGATGCGTCGATCCCAACTTCTGTAATTGCATCTCTTAACTGCTCTCCGAAAAAATCTTCACCTACTTTTCCGATAAATGCTGTCTTATGTCCTAACTTTGTCAGCATCGCAAGCACATTACACGGTGCTCCTCCTGGGTTTGCCTCAAAAAGAGGATTTCCCTGATTGCTCTTTCCGTTTTCTGTAAAATCAATCAATAATTCTCCAAGTGCTACTACATCATATTTTTTCATTTTCTTCTCCATTCTGCTGCCAAAGCGACAACATTTTTTCTATTCTCAACAGATTTCTATTTTTTCACACACCATCTGTACTGATAAGGATTCATCCATACCGAGTTCATTTCCAGTTTTTCTCCTGTAAATAAATCTTCATATTCACCTTCCAGACAATTCAGCCATGCATTCTGCCCATACTCCGAGAAATTAGCCAGACAGATCAGTTCTTCTCTTCCTGCTGTCCTTCTGATTGCGAAGACTGAAGAATTTCCTGTATCCCATGTAGAGATACCGGCAGTCTCTCCAAAGCAATTTTCCTCACGTCTGAATTCTTCCATCTGTTTCAAACCATTCCAGATCGCATACTGTACAGTACCTGGTTTTTTTCTCTTCTCTGCATTCTCCCACTGGAACGGACTTCGATGCAGATATCGACTGTCCGCAGCAGTATCCGGGTTTTTCTTATAATTGTAATCATTGACCTGACCGATCTCATCTCCAGATGAAAGCATCACAAAACCTTCCATGCTCATACATGCCGCATGCATCATCAGCACTCTCTGGATTCCCTGTTTCACCTGCTCAAGATCTCCTTCAAATCCACCTTTTTCAATTCCACACAGACTTGCCGTTGTTCCACAGCTTCTGGCATCTTTGGTCACCGGATCGTAATTATAAAGCTCTCCACGAGCAAAGCTGTACGGATATGTCCCCCCCTCAAAGAAATGATATAAATATTCCTTGTGCTGAATCGGATCTATCTCCAGCTTCTTCTCCTGCTCTTCATCCAGGCCCCAGCCGATATCATCATGACAGCGAAGGTAATTGACAAAATAGCAGTTCTTCGGAAGACTGTGAATCACATCCATCTGATGCTTCAACATTCTTGTGTCTCTTGTAGCCAGTGCTGCCCACAGATTCACCATACTGGAAACACCGTATAACATATGGCATTCCGGCTCTTGCTCTGTTCCAAAATAAACCGGAAGTTCTTTTGGCTCCATAACAACCTCGCCTTTTAAGATTACACCCGGACAAACCATTTCAAGGATCATACGCAGCATACGGACGATACTATGAACCTGCGGAAGATTTCTGCAGTTGGTTCCCAACTCCTTCCAAATATACGGAACTGCATCAATACGAAATACTTCCACTCCCATATTAGCCAGATACAGGATATTTCCTATCATTTCATTAAATACTTTCGGATTGTGATAATTCAGATCCCACTGATAAGGATAAAATGTTGTGAGCACATGTCTGTGCATCTCTTCACACCATGTAAAGTTGCCCGGCGCAGTTTCCGGGAACACCTGCGGCATCGTCTTCTCAAACTGATCCGGAATCTCGCGTGTCTCATAGCACTGATAGCGATCCATATATTCCTGTTCGCCTCTCTTGGCTCGCATTGCCCACTCATGCGTATCTGCTGTATGATTCATAACAACATCCAGACACAGACTGATTCCGCGTTTTCTCAGCTCTTTTGTCAACTTTTCCAACTCTTCGTTTGTTCCAATTTCAGGATCTACCTGTTTAAAATCCTCTACCGCATAGCCACCGTCATTATATGGATGCGGCATTTTCAGAAGCGGCATCAGATGAAGATAGGTGATCTTCTGCTCAGACAAATAATCCAAATGCTCTATCACACCGTTTAATCCCCCCTGCAAATAGCTTCGGATACATCGTTATCCCAAGCATATTTCTGTTTCGATACCAATTCGGTTCTTTTTCTCTTTTATTATCTAACCGTCTAAGTTCAGCAGGTCTGTTCTGATAAGCCTCTTCCAATGACTGCATTAATTCTTCATAACATTGTTCATTATGATACAACTGCATATATTTTTCGTGCAGTTCGTTTTCATGTCTTTTTCTTCTTACTTCTATCATCAATACTATACTCCTATACTACATAAGGGGGATTCCTTAATCAGGAATCCCCCCCTATCATTATCCATGCATTTTCAATCTCAATGTATATTTATCATGTAACTTCTATACCAGATCATATTTCACTACATCGATTTTAGCTGCACCATCAGCAAAGAATGAAATTCCGTTTGCTTCCTGTTCTGTAAACATAACAGCAGACATAACCTGCTCGCCATCGTTAATAAATACTTCTGCGCTGAATCTGTCCAGAATCACACGAAGCTTTAACTCATTGGCATCTCCGTTCACCTGACATCTTCTCTGATGAACCAGTGCTCGTTCGGTTCCTGAAAATTTTCTGTCAATTTTCAATACAGACTCATACGGGCGGAAGCTCAATTCTGTATGGAATTTCTCATTCTGTGCAAAACGTAATGCGAATTTCTTATATACATTTTCTTTATCTTCCGGACGTATCACGAGTTCCATGTCGATGGTTCGTCCTTCGACGCGATCTAATGTGATCGTATCATTATCTATTACTACATCGTTGTACTCAACTCTGTTTTTGCGCAGTGCATCGAGTTCTTTGATTGGAGTTTGATAAAGTCTTCCGTTCTTCACAGACAATTCTCTCGGCAGACTCATTTGCGCAAACCATTTTGAGTCGTTACAACGATGAGCAAGCGTATCCCAGTTCTGCATCCAGCCGATCATAATTCTGCGACCATCCGGTGCTTCCACTGTCTGCATTGCATAAAAATCAATTCCATAATCCACAGACTGATTGAACTGCTCTTTTAAGGTATATGTATCCTTGTCCATTTCTCCTATGATACATAAAGTGCCGTTTCCGGTATGATATTCCAAGCCTTCCGGTAACATATCCTGCGGACTTGTCAGGAGAACGTGTTTTCCATCCAGTTCAAAGAAATCCGGACACTCCCACATCTTTCCAAAACGTTTCTTATTTTCTGCAAGGATGCTGACAAATTCCCAGTCAAATCCATTTGCACTTCTGTAAAGAAGAATCTGTCCACTTCCGTCTGCCGGTCTGCTTCCAATCACACAATAGAAGTTTCCATCTTTTCCTTTCCAGATCTTTGGATCACGGAAATCCACTTTACTTGCACCTTCCGGAAGATCCTTTTCTGTCAAGACCGGATTCTTCTCATACTTCACATAATCTCTTCCGTCTCCGACAGCTACCGCCTGTGTCTGCATATCTCTTTTACTTCCATCTTCTAATGTTTCATGATCTACGGCTGTATACATAAGCAATTGTCTGCCATCATCCAGCTCTATTGCGCTTCCTGAGAAACAGCCAATCTTATCGTAGTCTTCATCTGGTGCAAGAGCTGCCGGGAGATATTCCCAATGCAATAAGTCTTTACTTACCACATGCCCCCAATGCATACTGTCCCAATGTGTATCGTATGGATTATACTGATAAAATAAATGATATTCTCCCTGATAGTATGAAAATCCATTCGGATCATTCATCCAGCCTACATACGGACTCACATGAAAAGCCGGTCTGTCTTCTGCTTTTATCTGCTTTCCCTGTTCATCTTCATATTTTCTAGCCTTTTCTAACATCTCACTCATGCAAATTCTCCTGTTGTTCGTATCGTTATTTTTCTTCACTTAATGACTTCTGATACTCATCAAAGTACTTCTGTTTAATTGAAAGATAATCTGAAAGCCCATACTGTTCCATTTTCTTTAGATAGGAATCCCACTCTTTTTCAATTCCTCCATTCAGGATCCAGTCTGCTTTCTTCTGTTCTGCATATTTTTTTATATCTGTATCGTACTGAGATACTTTATTCGTATCATCAATGCTCATAAAGACATTTGGATAAACATATTTACTGTTCATATCCTGTAAATAAGTTTCATGCATATTATCCAAACGCCATTTTGCATCTTCCGGCTGTGTTACATATACATCATAATATTCATTTAAAACTGCAAGAGGACCATTTACCGATTGTGCCTCACGAACTTCTACCGGAGACTGTGTTCCAAGATCCATATGCTTTAGCATTTTTCCACCATCTTTGTTTGTGGACAGTTCAAAAATGTTAAAGGAGTCCTTTTCTCCATAAGTTCCCCCCCAGTTATTCTGTGGTGATTGAAGTGGTGCATACATCTGATCAATCCATGCAGCAGCAAGTGCTGTATTCCGACAACTTGATGTAAGAACACATCTTCCACGGTCAAATCCACTTGTTTCACTGTTATTCTGTCTCGTGATATTTCTCATACCATTCGGTCCTGTCAGCGCCGGTAGCATCACATAATCTTCATTGTTATCAATATTTGCAATGTCCCATGTAAAACAGAGACCGTATCGATGGTTCTTACCTTTTGCTACATAGGTGGACCACTCTTGTGTAAATGCTTCTGGGTCAACTAAATCCTCTGTCACAAGTTTATGTAACCATTCAATTCCTTCTTTATAACCTTCCTGAACAGTTGTGTAAATAACTTTTCCTTCATCCGTTACAGCGAAATGATCTCCCGTGTCTCCATAACCTTCTCCAAACCCATTAATTAGAATTGCCGGATCTTGGTCTCCATTATTGATAATAAATGACATTGGAATCACATCACCTTCGATTGAAAATTCTTTTTCAAGTTCATCTGCATGATCACGGAATTGAATCAATACCTGTTCCAATTCATCTGTTGTTGTCGGAATCTCAAGTCCTAGATAATCCAGCCATTTTTTGTTAATATATGGAACATCTCCGATTGCCTGAATGGCTTCTTTCCCGGCTCCAAGCTGTTCAATCCAAGGGAATGAATAAATATGTCCATCTGGTGCTGTACACATTGTCCTATATTCTGGATATTTTTCAAATACTGCCTGTAAATTCGGCATATATTTATCTATCAGATTCTCTAATGGAATAATGATACCCTGCTTTGCATAACGCAATAGATCATAATCACTCATTCCTGCATTGAATAATCCGTCCGGTAGATTTCCAAATTGAGCAAGTGCCAGATTTTTCTTATCAGAAAACTGATCCGATACAAAACAAGTCCAATCAATATGAACATTCGTCTGCTCTTCCATTCTCTAAAAGATTACTCGTTCATTTGGCTCCTGCGTTGATGTAGCCGGTGCACTTGTAATAAAGGAAAGTTCTGCAGTTTCCTTCAATGGAAACTGCACTTCCGTTGCAGGTGTATCCGGGTTGATTTCAGCTTCAAGCTGCTGCTCTTTTCCACAACCTGTAACTCCCACCAGCATCGTCAGAGATAGTACAATTGCAAGTAATGCATTTACTTTTCTTTTCTTCATATCTGTATCATTCCTTTCTTATTAGCCTTTTACCGATCCAACCATAATTCCTTTGTCAAAGTACTTCTGGAAGAATGGGTACATTACTAACAGTGGTAAACTTGATACTACAATGGTTGCATATTTGAGCTGTTCTGCTATTTTTGCCATTTCCGCTGTGCTCTGAATATCGGCAATCATGCCCGGCTGTGGTGTATTCTGTACTAAGATAGAACGGAGTACTAACTGTAATGGCTGCAAATTCGCATCATTCAAATAAATCATTGCGTCGAAATAACTGTTCCACATTCCAACGAAAGACCAAAGCGCCAGTACTGCAATGATTGGCTTACATACCGGAATCATAATTTTAAAGAAATGTTGGATTTCATTCGCTCCATCAATCGCAGATGCTTCTCTTAATTCTGTTGGAATTGACTGATAATAAGTTCTTGCAAGAATCATATTCCATACATTAAATGCTCCTGGAATCAGGATTGCCCACACTGTATTAACCATATGCAGTTGATTGATCAAAATGAATGTAGGAATCATTCCACCGCCAAAAAACATAGTAATTAAGAAGATAATATTAAAAACCTTTCTTCCTACAAATTCTTTTTTGGACAGTGGATACGCTGCCAACAATGTCACAAAAACAGAAATAACTGTAAATGCAAGTGAATACAGGAAGGAATTTAAAAAGCCACGCCAGATCATTTCATTCTCTAATACTCTTCGATATGCATCTAATGTCCAGTCCTTAATATTAAAACTCAATCCCTGGTTATTCAAAACAGTCGGATCCATAAAGGATGCAAGTACTACATAGATAATCGGTATTGCTATAGAAAGGACGAATAAACCAAGAATGGTAAATCCGATTCCAAGGATTACTTTGTCTGTCCTTGAATATTTTTTCTTCTTTTTTTTCTCCATCTCTTCTCCCTCTTTTCTATAATCCTTCTCCGTCATTCAGTTTCTTAACAACACAGTTTACAAAGATCAACAAGATAACATTTACAACCGAGTTGAAGAGACCTACCGCTGTCGAATATCCATAATCTCCGTTCAGAAGTCCAATACGATATACATATGTAGACAGGATTTCTGATGCCGGCAAGTTCATGTCTGTCTGTAAAGCATATGCTTTTTCAAAACCTATACTCATAATATTTCCGGCCTGTAAAATAAACTGAATTACGATAATATTTTTAATTGCCGGCAACTCTACATACCAGATCTGCTGCAGAAGATTTGCTCCATCCATGGTCGCTGCTTCTTCCAGCTCCTTGCTTGCATTTGCCAATGCTGCTGTATACATGATAGAGGACCATCCTGCTGCTTGCCAGATTCCGCTTGCAATATAAATTGTTCGGAATGCAGAAGGCATTGTCATCCAGTTTGTGCTAATTCCGAGCACTTTGTTCAGCGGTCCTACAGGTGATAAAAGCATACGAACCATACCGCAAAGTACGATGACTGAAATAAAATTCGGCATATAGATCAAAAGCTGAACTTTCTTTTTAATCCCTGTCTTACGGATGCGATTTAGAAGCAATGCAAGAATAATCGGAACCGGGAATCCCCCCCACAACAGTCCATAGATACTCAATTTTAATGTATTCATCAGATAATTCATAAAATCTGGTGAAGATAAAAATCGCCTAAAATACTCAAGTCCTACCCAGGGACTGCCAAGAACTCCTTTTATTACATTGTAGTCTTCAAAAGCTATCAGGAGACCACCCATTGGGAGATACTTAAAAATAATTGTCAGTAAAAGCCCTGGCATTAGGAAGAAAAGATATAACTGCCAGTTTTTCTTCATATAAGTCATCTTTTCTCTCCACGTTCGTTTGCTTACGGACTTTACTTGATTTTGCATTCTTTTCATGCACTTCTTCCTCCATTCCTTTAACTCTATGGAAAACCGGTTACGTAACCGGTTACTTTATGGTTTGATATTACTATATTCTTCTCTTTCTGTCAACACTTTTGCGCACTAAAATAACCGGTTACGTAACTGGTTATTTTAGTGTTGCGTTTTTCCATGAAAATTGCTATACTAAAAGATATTATGAACCATCAGCATCATATTGAAGGAGATTCAACTTTTATGAGTAAAAAACAGGTAACTTTTGCAGATATTGCGGAATATACCAATTTTTCAAAAACTACAATATCAAGATATTTCAATCACCCGGATTCACTGACGGTTGAAAACCAGGAAAAGATTTCACAGGCTCTTGATACACTTGGATATAAAAAGAATAAGCTGGCAAAGGTTCTGGCAAATGGAAAAAGCGAATTTATCGGAATCATTGTTCCAAACCTTTACCTGCACTATTATTCTGAGATGCTGACACAATTCCTTTCCAGTTACAGTGATTATCACTATAAATTTCTTGTTTTCGCCAGTGAACATGGCGCTGAAGAAGAACAACAGTACATTGAAGAACTTCTGTCTTATCAGATTGAAGGACTGATTGTTTTAAGTCACACTCTTCCATCTGAGAAACTTGCTTCCTATCAGATTCCTGTCATCGCAATTGAACGCGAAGCAGAATATATCAGCAGTGTCAATACTGATAACTATATGGGTGCACTTCAAGCTACTTCCCTGTTGATTCGGGATAAATGTGACATATTAATTCATATAAATGTCAATGTGAATAAATCCATCCCGGCTTATGACCGAATCCGGGCCTTTCAGGCTACTTGCGAAGAATATCATATTCCATATGATATAGATCTTAGTGTAGAAGGTGATTCTTATCATGAGATTTTAAACGTAATCCGAGAGATTTTCAATAAAATAGAAGCAAAATATCCCAATCAAAAAAAGGTATCTTTCTCGCGAATGATACCTATGCAAATATGTTTCTTAATTTAATTTTCCAAAAATATGGAACATTTCCTTCTACTTATGAGATCGTTGGATTTGACAACTCTCCGATTGCCAGCGAGGCAATCCTTCCAATCACAACCATCGGCCAGCAGATTGATGTGATTGCAAAGACTGCATGGATCTTCTTGTCCAACAGATGGAAGAGCAGAAAAAGCGTGTTCCCAAACCATTAGGTGAACCTATTCATAAACAAATTGCCCCCCCTGTATTAATTCGCCGTAATACAACAAAATAATTTTTTCATGATTGAGAACGTTGTCTCCAGCGCCAGGACCTGATTACCGGTTCCGGCGCTGTCTTCTGATATCTGCAGATACTGAGCAGTAATCCGAGCAGGATATAAGATGTCAGCATACCTGATCCTCCTGTTCCAAAGAACGGACAGTAGATTCCCATATTACAGACTCCTCCCAGATTTTCTAATATAAAAACTACGATCTGAATCAGGAACAATGCTGTGCATCCTATTCCCATCACCATACCAAGCTGGTTCTTCTGGTTTAAAGAAATCTTAGCAAACCGAAGAACGAGCACTACCAGACAGAGAACCAACAACACGCCTGCCAGTATTCCATAAGCAGCTACCACACTGGCAAGCAGATGGACACTTCCGTCTACAGATGTCAGAAGTTCTTTAAACTGCGGATTGCCATGAAATGCTGAGCTTCCGGAAAGCATTTCCCGAATCACATTGACGCGTGGGAAATCTGCTGCATGATCACCGATTGATAATATAGCCGCTATACGCTCTTTCTGGTAAGCCTTGCCAAAACACCAGAGGCCTCCCGCAAGCAGCACCGGTATCAGAACGACTACTGCTCCGATTCCCGTAAGTACTGCTTTTTTACAAACCTGAAACCAGCCTTTGTGAACAGCCACCGCCAAAACCACACAATAAACCAATTCCAGTATCATTGCCCCAATCAGACTCTGGCTTCTTATAATCAGGAAATATGTTGGAATGACCATCCAAAGGATTGCCTTTAAAATTCCTCGATATCCCTGACCTCTGTAACTATATAATACAGCTGCAAACAACGGAATTGTCAGCCAGAGTAAATCAATCAGATTCAATCCAATGCCGAATGGCATTCTAATATATCTGGTTGATCCATTCATTTTCAAACCGGCAACCTGCAGTCCAATGAAAAGTAACACCTGA
Organism: Mediterraneibacter faecis JCM 15917; assembly: GCA_001312505.1. Taxonomy (GTDB): domain Bacteria; phylum Bacillota; class Clostridia; order Lachnospirales; family Lachnospiraceae; genus Mediterraneibacter; species Mediterraneibacter faecis. The sequence goes on along the minus strand of BBDW01000009.1, from coordinate 25,102 downwards.
TATGCGATCAAGCTTGGTTTTGCATAAACCGCAATCCTCGTATAATCCATATAGCAAATACCAATCATCAGCACAAGTCCAAGCAAAAGTGCCGGCAGTTCCAGCGATGTATGCCAGCTCAATGACGTTCCTACCCAGAACAAGTCTTCTGTTTTTCCCGCACTCTGCTCAATACCTAAAACGGTCTGATACATAACACTTCGTAAAAGATAGCCTGCAAGACTTAACCCAACAATCAGCGCAATCATTCCCCACGCCATTGTCGGCCGATGGATTCTATCCATCTCAAGCCCGACTTCTACCGGATCACCCATTTCTCGAACCGCAGCTTCTTCTGCTTCTGTCTGACTCATTCCTTCACTTAGGAATTCCTCTTTCTGATCCTCAATATGATCATTGATCTCCTGTTCTATCGTCCTCTTGCCATCTTACAGCGAATCTGTTCTGTTAATGTATGCAAATACTCCTCTCGTCTCATCAAACATCACCCTTTCTAACAAACTGCTGCATTCATCACATTCACTACAGCCGATGAATAAATTTTCCACTCTTCTTTCTTCTCTTCTAAAACTTTCCTCCCGGTTTTCGTAATACTGTAATACTTACGAACCTTACCTCCGACCTCTTTCTCATAAACTGTCAGATATTTCTTATCTTCCATTCCATGAAGCAATGGATATAATGTGCCTGCTTTTAATTCAAACACATTCTGGGACTTTTTCTCTTAAGGTCTCGATCATCTCGTAACCATACATATCCTTTTCAGATAAAAGCTTTAATAACAACATCGTTGTGCTTCCTGATACCAGACTTCTGTCAACTGCCATAACAATTCCTCCTAATCTTTCTGATTTTACGTTAACCGTACACTTTTTAACATTCTCACTGCAGAATGACGCGCACCTCTGCAATCCTGCCGGAGGCTATATCAGCTGTGGGATTGACTCCCAGCTGATATATCGGTTATCTATATATCTTGGCTTGATTATATATCGATTATCTATATATGTCAATAAAAGCTTCCAATATTCTTTGCATTTTTAATACAGCAAGGGCGAACAAACAGTAATTGGGAGCGAACAATAGCAAAAAAGTCTTATTTTGTATTGTTTTTTGGATACAAAAACTATACTCTATGTGAAAAATATGTTATAATTTGTGTACACATTATGCAGTATAAATACATACTAGCCATACAATTCAAGTTTTCAAACTAATTTAGGAGGAGAATTATGACTGATTCTGTTACAAATAAGATCATTTTAAGTGCCGACAGTACCTGTGACCTGGATCAGGAACTAAAAGAACGTTATCATGTACATTATTTTCCACTCCACATCATTCTGGATGGAAAAGATTATAAGGACGGCATTGACATTACACCGGAAGAAATTTATCAGAAATATTACGATGAAAAAATCCTTCCAAAAACAGCCGCCGTCAATGTTGCGGAATATATTGAACATTTTAAACCCTGGATTGATGAAGGCTATGAGGTGATCCATATCAATCTTGGAAGTTCACTTTCCAGTGCTCATCAAAACTGCTGTATTGCTGCTGAAGAGCTCGGGCATGTTCATGTGATTGACAGTTGTTCTCTTTCCACCGGAACCGGACTTCTTGTAACAGATGCCGGTCGGATGATCGAGCAGGGATTGAAAGCGGAAGACATTGCCGAAGCTCTTCGCGAACGCACAAAGCATTGTCATGCCAGCTTTATTTTGGATACGCTGACATTTCTCCATGCTGGTGGGCGCTGTTCGACGGTCGCTGCTCTCGGAGCAAATGTTTTGAAATTAAAGCCGTGTATCGAAGTCAGCACAGCAGATGGCAGTATGAATGTAGGAAAGAAATATCGTGGAACGCTTGATAAAGTTCTTGTGAAATATGTAAAAGACAAACTTGCTGCTTATCCGGATATTGATCCATCTCTGATCTTTATCACGCATTCAGGAATTGCCCCCCCTGAATACATTGAACTTGTTAAGAATACGCTTGAAGGAACCATGCATTTTGATGAAATCCATATAACGAAAGCAAGCTGTACGATTTCCAGCCATTGTGGACCAAATACGCTTGGAATTTTATTTGAAACCTGCTAAGGAGGAGACGCCTATGACGAATACAAAACCTGTTTTTCATGGAAGTGATATTGAAAAAATCAGTGAATATTATCATATCGACCAAAACAGTATTACAAACTTTGCCGGAAATGTAAATCCACTTGGACTTTCCCCTTCTGTTAAGGAAGCTGTTGCGGCTCATGTGGACCTCTTTTCTTCTTATCCTGACCGAGATTATAAATCACTTCGCAACACAATTGCTGAGTACTGCGATGTTCCTGCTGATTTCATCCTGCCGGGCAACGGTTCAAGCGAACTGATTTCACTTTTGATTGAAACAAGAGCACCAAAGCGTACTCTGATTCTTGGTCCAACCTATTCTGAATACTCCAGAGAACTTTCTTTCTCCGGAAGTACACAGGACTATTATCATCTTCAGGAAGCGGAAGATTTTGAATTAGATGTAGAAGATCTTTGCCGGACTTTGTTAAACGGATATGATTTTCTGATTCTCTGCAATCCGAACAATCCAACTTCTTCTGCCATCTTAAAAGATGAAATGCGTGCATTGCTTTCCTTCTGTGCAAACCGCGATATCTTTGTCATGATTGATGAAACTTATGTAGAATTTGCACCTTCCGTTCAGGAAGTAACCGCTGTTCCATACACGAAAGAATTCTCTAATCTCATGGTACTGCGCGGTGTATCAAAATTCTATGCAGCTCCGGGAATGCGTTTTGGATACGGCATTACCGGAAATAAAGAGTTCTTATCTCAGATGAAAGAAAAGCAGATTCCATGGTCCTTAAACAGCCTTGGAGCATATGCCGGTGAGCAGATGTTCAAAGACACTTCCTACATCCGCCAGACACGTGCATTAATCCTGACGGAACGTGACCGGATGTTTCTTGAATTAAAAAAGATGTCTTCTTTCAAGGTTTATTTTCCATATGGAAACTTTATCCTTGTGAAGATTTTAAAGCCAGAAGTAACTTCTTTCGATGTATTCGAAGCTTGTATAAAAGAAGGACTTATGATCCGTGACTGCTCTTCTTTCCAATGTCTGGATGGCGAATTCATCCGCTTCTGCATTATGAAACCAGAAGACAATAATCGGCTCTTAAAAGTATTGAGAACAATTTAATGATACCAAGGTCAAACGGTCTGAAACCACCGGTGCTTGCACAAAGGTCTTTCTTAAAAAGCGGGAGAATCTGATCCAACGATTCTCCCGCTTTTCTTCTTATTCTTTCTTTTAATTTTATACTTCCTTGCTTTTTCTATGATTCTACAGCTGTTTTCTAACAACAAGATAATCATCTCCATTCCGATAATATGGACATTGATAATGCTGATTTGTCATCAGACGGATGTAATCATCCTCATCCATATTCTTATCACAGAGATAACACTCATACTCCTCATCATAAATATAATACGTGCATGTTTCACAGCTGGTTCTTGACTCTTTACTCAATTTTCTCTCTCCATTTCCCGCCCGTTGCAAGGACCTGTAGCATTGCATTCTGTTGCTGTTCGTTCTATGTGCAGCTGGCAACTCTTTTCTTAGTATCATACCATGTTTCCATAGATTGCGTCCACTTTTCTGTCTAATGCAATTACCTTAAACGCAATTAATAGCCTGTATTTTTTGTATTTTATTTCTTATTTTCTGTATATTTGAATTATTTTTAACTTTTTTCTGATTTTCTATTGACAAATGCCTATCTGTGAGTTAATATAGAATCAACAAAAGGAAACGAAATAAAAAACAAAAAGGAGGAAAAACCACCAGACACTTAATCCTTTCATTAAAATTAATTTTAAAGAAACAGAGGTATAGTCCAATGGGAAGGTAAATTAAATCCTTAAAAATCTAAAGAAAGAGGTACAGACCACCAGAAAGAGTAATTTAAAAAACGGAAACGATATTTAAAGAGAGAGAGGTAGAATCCAATGGGATAGTTCATTAAATCATCAAACAAATAAATTGAAAGAGGTAAATTCCAATGGGACGATAAGTTAAAATCCAAAATAGATAAAAGAAGAATCGAAAGAAGGATATTCCAATGGGATAATTAAATGAAATAAAATATAAAATCACTATTTGAGATAATAGTTTCAGATAGATATCAAGTAAATAAGGAGGAATATTCCAATGGATGGAATAACAAAGTGAAGATCCACTGTATAGCGTAGGTGCATACGGTGGATTTTCTTTTGTCTCTTTTTCGTGGATATCTCGGATAATCAAATGGGATAACAAAAAGGGGGCAAAGCTTTTTATGCTTCCACCCCCCCATCACTTAAAAAATGTTTAAAGTCTTAATACATAGTCTTTTTATTATCTCTTCACAAAGTACTCTTCATACCATACAAGGAACGTATAGATTGTCCATACTTTTCTCCAGTTATCAGAATTTCCTCCAACATATTCATCAAAAATCGCATTGATTGCATCCACATCAAAGAATTTCTCTGCAATATCACTGTGGAAGAGACGCTGTACGTCCTGATTGTATCTCTCATCAGCCATCCAGATACGAATTGGTACGATGAATCCTAACTTCTTACGGAATGCAATTTCTTCTGGAAGAACCTTCGCAGCTGCCGTACGGAATGCCACCTTATTCTGCTCTTCATTTACTTTAAAGCGAGACGGCATACGAGATGCGATATCAAAAATTCTTCTATCTGTCAACGGCATACGGATCTCAAGTCCGGCTGCTGTACTCATCTTATCAACATTCAGGTAAATATCACCTTCCAGCCAGATCTGAATATCTACATCAGACATCTTTGTCAACGGATCAAGACCTTCTGTCTCCTCGTAGATTCCTCGTGCAAGTTCGATTGGCAGTACGTCTGGATCGTATTTCTTAAGAATCTTCTGCTTCTCGTCTTCTTTCATGATATTGGTATTTCCAACATAGAAATTCTTCAGATTCTCACCATAACGTTCTGCGTTTCTGTACATATTATAACCACCGAAGAATTCGTCAGAACCCTCTCCGGAATAACAGATTTTTGTATGTTCTGCTGTCGCATTACATCCAAGTGTAAATACAATCGCAGATGCATCTCCAAGTGGTTGCTCCATATTGTACATAACATAAGGTACAATATCAAAGAACTGCTCCGGTGTAATGATGCTTCTGGAGAATTTTCTTCCAAGAAGCTGTGCTGTCTTCTCTGCAAGTACAGATTCATCAAATCTTTCCTCTTCATAACCACAGGAATCTGCCTGCTCTGCGTCAGACATTGCAAGCACATAGGAAGAATCAACTCCGCCAGACAGGAATGATTCTACTTTTTCATCCGCTGTTTTTACCTCTGGCATGATTTCTTTCAGAGTATTATGAATCTCATCAGCCCAATCTTCCAGAGTCTTGCTCTCATCCGGATGAAATTCCGGTTTCCAGTATCTGTGAATCTCAAGCTTTCCATCCTGCCAGATCAGATAGCGTCCCGGCAACAGTTTTTTCAGTCCACGGAAAAATGTATTCTCTCCGGCAACATAGGTCAGACTTAAATACAGCTGAAGCATCTCTTCATTCAATTCTTTCTTAAATCCCGGCTGATCGATAATATCACGGATCATCGTTCCATAAAGAAGCTCTCCATCTTCTGTCTCATAGTAATAGAATGGTTTTGTTCCAAACTGATCTCTCAGACAGAAAAGTTTCTGCTCTTCCTCATCCCACAGAGCAAATGCAAACATTCCGTGCATATGATCTGCCATCTCGCATCCCCCATGTCTGATATGCCTTAATCAAAATCTCATGTTCTCTTTCTTCTCTGGAAAGTGTAAGATCAATTCCAAGTCTCTCACAAAGTTCTTCCCAGTTACGAATATGTCCTCTGTATGTTTTTACAATTATCATCTGTTTAACCTCTCTTTTGTCACCAGCTTTGGTTTTTGAAAGTTGTTTCTTCTCCCGCTTATATCCTACGGATATCAACAACTTTCACAGTTCAATCCTATTCTATCACACTAACTTTTTCTTGTAAATTCTCAACTATCACTCTGATGCCAATCACAGTCTGAAACATGTATAAGATATGTATTTTAGTCAGAATGCATCTCACCTTCATTCGCTTCTTCTATTTTCACTTCTTCTACTACGCCACTTCCTGCTATATCTGCATCAACATAACCAAAACGGATTACTGCCTGTGGCCAGTTAAGACTGATTCTTGGTTTTTTTCCTTTCTCTGCACCTGCTTTTTCAATCAGATCAAGTAATTCTTCCAGAACTGTTTTGGTCAGATAACCTCCGCGCCAATGAAACGTCAGAATTCTTCCTTTCTTTGCCATCTGAAGTGCTCTTTTATAAACTTCTTCCGATTTTGTAAAAGACAGTTTCTTTTCTTTATAATAGAAATGATCTCCGTCCATACACTTCATAGCCGGAGCGATCAAAGGCTCATGATCCCGGAAAATTGATTTGTCTTCCAGGTTGAAATAATCATAACGGATTTCTTCTCCGATCGTACAGTTTCTTGTAAGTGTATTATCAAATGTCGCATCTAAATGATAATATTTCCCATTAATTCGCACGATATTCCATGTATGACGGTATTTGATTCCCTTATCCGGATTATTTCCGCAAATAGCGATCATACACCAGACTCCAAGCTCATCACACAGCACTTTTACCGCTTTTGCAATTCCTTCACAGACTCCGACGCCATGTCCCAACGGACCGATGATCTCATGAGAATAAGGTTTCTTCAATTTATCATATTTTACATTTTCGCAAATGAAATCATGAATGTATTTTTCTTTCTCTGATTCTGATAATTTCTGCGCTAGTCGTGCAAGTTTCTCTACTCTTGATTTCATTGCCTTCTGATGTTCTTTCACCTTCGCCTGATCAAACAAATATTCCGGCAGAAACTGAATGTTCGGCGATTCCTGATAATAACGATACTTAAATCCCGTTGCCCAGAAAATCTCCGGATGATCCAGACGCATCTGAAAGAATACATTATACAATTCTTCCCCACTCATACGCGGTACCTGAATCTCCTTCTCCATCTGCAAGACGCCCTGGCAGATTGCATGATACGCCGCCTGCTGCATCTTATTCATCTTACTATAATAAAATAGTTCCATACTTATCCTCTCCGGTCAGCAGAAAATTCTTCTATCTGAACTTTTCGTTTTTTTCCTTTCTTTTCCCAGATCATCAGACTGATTTTGTATTGGAGTGAATCTCTTGATGCAATAAATGGTTCCTCACGAAATATATTTATCCGAAATCCCTGTTCTTCTAACTCTCTTTTCCTCTCCGATGCTCTCTTCTCAATCTTACGATTCTGATTTTCTTCTTCATCTGTGAATTTTCTTCTCGGGTAATTTGCTGCCGCCATCTTCAATTCTTCCATCAGAAGATCTGTAACTTCTGCATGACGCTTTTCCTGCAGCATCCCGGCAATCTTTTTTGCACTCCGCTTCCATGGATGTTTCTGATAAAACTTTAGACATCTTAGTAACTTTTTATCTTCTACTGTTGCCGCAAGCTCCTGCATCACTTGATGTGCCTCTTCTGACGGTACCCACGGATTTTCCCTCGGAACTACATATTGTTCTGAAACTGCCGGGTAACAGCAATGATTCAGCGGCGGAAAGTCCACCAGTACAGCTAGTTTCCGTTCCGTCTGATTACAGTATTTTGCTCCCAGATAATCCAGTTTATCCCGTACGATTGCAATCTTATATTCTATCTGACGCAGATATTCCGCACCTTTCACCCAGAAATGCCCGATTTCTCCATAGTCATATAAGTGTACTTCTTCACTTAAATCCTCAAAAAAATCGTAACCACGGTCTCACCCTGATGAACTACAAGGACATAAGACTCCTCTGGCTCTTCTGTTACACTTAACTCCGCTTCTAGTTCACCTTGATAATCCTCTCTATACTGACCTGTCATCCTTGCGTTTTCAAAGACAAGAAAACTCTCTACTGCATCATTCATCAAATAAACCAACCGCAGTTTTTCTTCTGTAAAAAGCAGTTCAAACTGTCCCTGCTCCAGCGCTTCTCCTAATTTCTGAAATGCTTCCGGCAATTGAATTTCACTCATTTTCTGCTCCCTCAGTGCATTTATCTTCCAAAAACTCACAAATCTTTTCTTCTTTCAAATCCTCACCGATCACGATCAGAATCTCCTGTCCTTCTTTGATTGGATTTACCGTCATCTTCTGCGTTGTCGCATTCAGCTCCATCCAGTCACCGGATTCATTTTTCATAAATCCTTTTACACGGAACACTTTTCCGATATCATCATAATTTTTGTTGTTTTCCTTTTCAAAATCATCTGTATATTTACGTTTACCAAACAATTTTTCCACAGCCGGAACCAGTTCTTCTTCTGTCCGATTCAGATTCATAAAATATAAGGTCTGGAATCCATCCTTTTCTGTACCTTTCGGTCTGCGAAACGACTCAATCTGATAGCCACTGTTCTGAATCTGAGCAAAGTCTTCCTCTGTCAGCATATCCCAGTCTTTTGCGATTACTTCTTCCCCAATTCTTCTGGTACATCCAATGCGTTCAAGAGAGCGATTGACATGTGAAATAATTCTGTTTTCCTGTTCTTCACAAGCATTGTCCTTATCCAGCCTGCTCAACACGATCACACCCGCATCCGCCGCCTCAGATCCCAGCAAATATTCTGCCTGATCTGACAGATTTTCTTCCAGTCCCGCATCTACGATTGTGATTACACTTCCGATTTCATACCAACGATCCAATGGTTCTTCTCTCAATCCATCAAAAAATTCGTCCACATCATAGATTCCTGACGGCTCCACGATCACTCTGTCATATCCGCACATTGCCATAGAAATCAGCTTTGTCTTGAATCGTCTGCGGTGTGTCTCTTTATCACACCCTCCGGAAATCATTTCCAGTTCACATTTTTCTCCCTGCAGCTCCTGAAGAAGCATCATATCCACATTCACCGCACCGAAATCATTTTCCAGAATTCCGATATTCAGACCCTGACGAAGCAGGTAGGATGCATACTCTTTTATAAATGTTGTCTTTCCTGCCCCCCAGAAAACCTGTAATCAAATCTATCTTTACCATGATTTTTCCTCTCGCACAATTTATTTGTATACAAACTTTATTTTAGTATACCATATCAATATTTACTTGTAATTAATAAAAGACTGATGACTTTGTCTAAATTAGTCATCTCCATTCTTTCTGTGCCTGTTGAACTTTCTTTAATTCTGCTTTTTCATTTTATTGAAAGTCTGTTGCAAACGCACGACCTCAGCTTCCTGTTTTTCCGAAGAAGGGCGTTCCCCCCCTCCACGAATATTTCCCGATAATATTTTTAATGTAGATTTTACTGTACTTTTCAGATTCAGTCCATCCTTTAGCCTCAACTTAATTACCCAAAAAGAAGATATATCCATTCAGCAGATATACCCTCTTCACATTTTAGAATATTTAATAAATTTATTTCATTGTATCAACTGATACGCGCCCTTTTAACGTATATCTTATTCCGTCTGAAACAAATACTGCAATTTTTTCTGACACAACTCCCTCATTTAATTTCTCGTCATCACTATTATCTTGTATCAGATTGACCTTATATCCTTGCGCTGACTGATATTCTTCCATACTTTCATACATTCCCAAATAATCAGTATCCCAACCATTTTTCAACTGTTCGTCACTTAAGATCAAATCAATATTTAAGCTGACTGGTGAATAGTAGGTTTTACCATGTTCGTATTCATATCTGTCTTCCTCTTCCAAATAACGGAAATTTGCAGTATCTCCTATAATATAATTATTCATCGTAATCATTGCATAATCTTTATCATCTGTTGTGATATGCCCTTGAAGATAATCGTTGTTATCTGCCAACTCAGTATCCAATAGGTCGATACCATAACATGCATTTCATCTAATTCAGTTAATACTTCATCATTTACACTGATTTTATTTGTAAAAGAATAACTAGCTGCTACTGTTGTTCCCCCCCCAAGCATTAAAATAGCTAAGGTTGCTACTACTGTCTTTTTTTACTACCTCTTCGATAGAATGATCATCCGCTATATATTGTTGATCATCAACATTCATCATTGGAAAACGGAACCATTTTGTTCTCATAATATTTTTACAAGAATTAATAGCAATGCGTATCAACCATGTCTTTTCATTAGAATTGTGTAAAAAAGAATCATAGGATTTCATAGCCTTAATAAAAGTTTCTTGTGTTGCATCTTCTGCTAAATAATAATCTTTCAAATACAAATAGCACATGCGAAAAACAGACTCTCCGTACTCTCGCATAAGTCTTTCCAAAATTTGTTCTGCCGGCATTTTTTATCTCCTTTCTACTTTTTAGACACATTAAATTTATGAAAAATTACATGTTTTATAAAAATTGATACAATTATTTTATTTTTAACACAAAGGGGCTTTAGGATACACAAAGCATTGTATATTTTAAACACTTCTGCTATAATTTCCCCCCCATGGTGCTACCATTCACGGTAGGCGGTTAGTCCTTCTCCAGAGGGACTGTGACCCTCTGTTTACATAGAAATCCCCCCCAGACTATCTGTGGAAATCTTGCTAAAGGAGGGGGGGATGCTAATGTTGACTCTCGAAGGTCTGATTGCTGTTATCAGCTTATGCTTAACAGCCTTTGGACTTGGTTACGCAATAGGATGCAATCACACAAAAAATAACCGCCCCCAGCCTCGCAAACTGAACGGTTATTTTTTAATTAATCATAATGTGGGCTAACCGTCTATCGGTAGCACCTTTCATATAATCATATTAGCATCATACATTAGATATGTCAAACAGATTTCTCCTTCAAGTTCAATTCAATATAACGAGTTTTTCCGCAAATTTCCTACTCTCTCCCACGTCTGATATAAATATAGAGTATTGAATCCACCGCCTGTTTTCCCTATAATAAACTTATCAACAATAAACGTTATTTTTTACGAGATTTTCAACATTTTCATCTCATCAAAACACACTTTGTGAAGATAACGCTTACGAAACGGAGAATTTATTATGGAATTTCAGAAGATTAGTTCCCCTTCCCTGAGGGATCTGTTTATTGAACAATTAGAACATCTGATTCTTTCCGGCAAGCTACAGATCGGAGAGAAACTTCCGCCGGAACGCCAGCTTGCTGAAATGATGCAGGTCAGCCGTGCGGTTGTCAACAGCGGGATCAGTGAGCTGGAAAAGAAAGGATTTCTTACCGTAAAACCCCGCAGTGGGACTTATGTAGCAGATTTCCGAAGAAAAGGAACTTTGGATACATTGATCGCGATCATGAATTACAACGGCGGACGCATGCGTGATCAGGAGATCCGTTCCATCTTCGAAGTCCGCATTGCGCTTGATACACTTGCTGCACAGCTCGCCATCGACACGATCAGCGACAAAAACATCCAGCGTCTCCTCGAATTCGTTAATCAGATCCGTGATGCACAGGATGTCACCACTGCCATTGAAGCTGCTTACGAATTCCAACACGAGTTTGCCCTGATTTCCGGGAATACATTGATTCCACTTATTTTCCAGTCTTTCCGAGCACCAATTTTTAATATGTGGGAACATTATTGTGAACTCTATGGGATAGAAGAATTATATCGAAGCAATTATAAGACCTGGACCTATATCCGAGACCGGGATACCCAAGGAACAATTGAATGGATTCAGGAATCCATGCAGGACTGCATTGATGGGAAGCATCAGATTTACTATTCCAATGAGTTTGTATAAATTTGTATTTGTCTGTCTGATTCTCCATATTGAAGCAAAGGATTTGGTGGTGAATAAGGCCGCAAGGATGATGCTATATTGCATCGGACACCGGAACGCTCCTGCCTTACATGTGTCCTCAACAATATAGCACCATCCTCGCTTCTTTATTCCAAACAGAAGTGTTTGCTTAATGGGACGAATCTGAAAGACTTCATACAAGTTTTGATTTGTTGCACGTAAACGAGAAGATAGACTCAGGTTCAGTCGATAGCGTTCCTTTTTTACTTCCGTCCAGAATTCTGTATTTAAGTGTTGAATTCGTTCCACGGCAATCCCTTCTGTCCTGGATAATGTAAGTGATGTGGATACTTTATTGTTGAGGACACATTTTAAGGCAGGAGCGGTTCTGAATACACTTTGTTCTGAATGTTTGAAAAAGCCCAAACAGAAATCACTCACGATGCCTGTTTGGGCTTTTTCGTTACATTCATTCAAAGGGATGAAGAGGAGCGGGCCGGTGTCCGATGCAATAAAGTATCCACATCACGCCCTTATCCAACAAAAGTTTTTGCTTCATTACCCAGAATTCAAACGTCTAAATACAAATTTAAACTTCTACTCTCGCCATTGCTTCCTTATAATCCTTCTGATCTGTAAAGATCTCATTCTTATAAGGATTCTTCTTCTGCTGTTTTGCTCTCTTAATAATTGCAGCCAGACAGATCACATTCGCTGCAAGTGCAATTACCGCGATCACACCCTGCATGGTTGGATTAGCACTTGTCGGTCTTACTGCTGCATCCATGAATCCGTCAGAATACAGAGCCGGAATTACTGAGAAACGGCTTGCATCCTGGAATAATGGGAATACCTGAGCAAACATACACCACAGTGCCAGTGTATTCGCGCGATTCTGGATCCAGCCACCCTTGTTCCAGAACATATTTGCAAATGTCGGAGCAAGAAGTAATGCAACACCACAGTAGAATGCATGTGTTGTCAGGTTATTGTATGTGTACTCAAAATTCCACAGATCATATGCAATAATGAAGCACCATGTCATATCCGGCCAAAGCATATCATCATGTTTCTTGGATGTGTAGATTCCCCACCATCCTGTCATACAGAAGATATTCAGGATTCCGGCAATTCCGTTCACCCAGTTCCACCATCCTCCGTAGAGCCATACATTTTCTGAAGACAGCCACCAGCGGTCACCGAATTCTTTCATTGCCATGAATCCACGGATACCTGATTCAAAATCACTTACTACTGCAATCAGAATATTGATTGCAACGATTGCAAACGGGAATACTTTGAACCATTCTGTCTTACCAATTCCCCATTTGTATTTCAGCATCATAAAACCAATACACCCTGCTGTTGCAGCATACAATTTTGCATAATGGAACCAACTTGTCATATGTACATAAGTATCGTTATTCAGTGCCCATTCTGCACCATTTGCTGCACAGATATAGATTGCGATAAAATACACTGTAAGTATAGCCGGAATAGCTCCAAAACAGATCAGTCCACCGATTTTTGTACGTCTTGCGAATTCATTTGCAAGAACAAGTCCGGCAAACACCAGTACCCACCCTAACAGCTGCCAGCCGGCACCATCGCCATAAATTTGGAATAACATAATTATCCCCCCCCTCCTTCTTTTAATTGGTTATACCAACCTATTGTTATCTTTTTAACATTATACTCTTCTTATTATTATGCGTCAATAAATGCATCTGTTTCTCCTATTTTTCAGCACTTTATAATAAAATATCTCTCCATATTTTTGTATTTTTACAATAGATTTGCGCTTTGGCATCTGGTATGACCACAGCCACATCATTTTCTTTCTGACGATTCAGAAAATTCATTTAAGCATTCTTATTTTTGAGTTATCTAACAATTCAATATTCATTTTATTCTGTTTTATGCGTGCTTTTCTTGATTTTTTTCATGTTTTTGCAAGAATACATATATATTTCTTGCAAATTTCACCTCGACTGTTTATAATTACATTAAAATGCATTATCAAGACACTAGAAAACATATATGTATTGTGAGGATGAAAGCTATGAATTCAAATGATATATTAATTGCAAACACTGACGATCTGCGCAGTGATATGGACTATTTAGAGAAAACACTTTTGAAAGGACACCGCATTGATCCGAATCTTTATGAAGAATATGATGTAAAGCGCGGACTTCGTGATTCAACCGGCCGAGGAGTTCTTACCGGACTGACTGAAGTATCCGATGTCTGTGGATTTGATGTTATAAACGGACGTAAAATTCCTGCTGAAGGTGGACTTTACTATCAGGGAATCAATGTCAATGACCTTATCAACGGTCTGAAAGGCAAACGTTTTGGATTTGAGGAAACAACTTTCCTGCTCCTTTTCGGACGTCTTCCAAAAAAAGATGAATTAAAGCATTTTCTGAAAGTTTTATCTGAATTAGAAGATCTAAGCGGACGTTTTGTTCGTGACGTTGTCATGAAGGCCTCAAGCTCTAACATCATGAACGCACTCCAGCGCTGTGTTCTTACTTTATATACATATGATGAGAACCCGGAAGATATTTCTGTTGAAAATGCACTGCGTCAGGCTCTTGAACTTATTGCAAAGCTTCCACTGATCGCAGTATATTCTTATCATGCATACAGACATTTCCGTAAAGATGAGACACTTCTGATCCGTAATCCGGAGAAAGGCCGCTCTCTTGCAGAGAATATTCTGTATATGCTTCGCCCGGACGGACAATATACAGAACTCGAGGCTAAGGTACTTGATGTTGCACTGATTCTTCATGCAGAGCATGGTGGTGGTAACAACTCTACTTTCACTACTCACGTTGTTACTTCTTCAGGAACAGATACTTATTCTGCAATCGCTGCTTCCATCGGTTCTCTAAAAGGACCACGTCATGGTGGTGCAAACCTGAAAGCGCAGGGGATGTTTGATGATATTAAAAAGTCTGTCAAAGACTGGACTAACGAGGATGAGATTCGTGAGTATCTCCGCCTGATTCTTGATAAAAAAGCCTTTGATAAGACGGGACTGATCTATGGAATGGGACATGCCGTCTACACAATCTCCGACCCAAGAGAAAAGATTCTGAAAAGCTATGCAAAACAGCTTGCTTCCGAAAAGGGACTTGATGAAGAATTTGCTCTTTATGACCGTGTAGAACGAATCGCCGGTGAAGAGATCATGACACACAGAAAGATGCTGAAACCTGTCTGTGCTAACGTTGACTTCTACAGCGGATTTGTTTATACAATGCTGAATATTCCGGAAGAGCTTTTCACACCACTCTTCGCGATTGCGCGTATCACCGGGTGGAGTGCACATCGTCTGGAAGAACTGTTAAATGCCGGTAAGATCATCCGTCCGGCATACAAATATGTTGGGCAGCATACAGAATTCCATAACCGTGATGACAGAAATTAATTATTTGATACCTGATTATTATTCTAAGTTCACCTGCATCGCCGACCGCTGTCCGATCACCTGCTGCCAGGAATGGAAGATTGGCGTCGATGCAGATACGAACCGTAAATGGAAGAAACTCCAGGCTCCGGAAACCGTACCTGAACAAAAGAAAAATTTAAGCGCTTATACGATTAAAAAAGATGGACAGCGTGTGATAGGCCTGGACAGTGATCATCGCTGTCCATTCCTTAACTCTGAGAAGCTCTGCCGCCTTGTTGTTGCTTACGGCGACAAAGTCCTATCAGAAACATGCACTACATTTCCACGAGAGGAACATCGCTTTCCGACACATAACGAGAAAATGCTGATGCCTTGCTGCCCTGCAGTGATTGACCTGTGGAACAAACAGAAGTCCCTGCATTTTCCAAATGTATCAGACACTTTGTCCGATACTGGCGATACAGATACTTCTGTCCTTTTCCTCTTGCGTGAAAAACTACTCAATCTTTTAGATGATTCTTCCAGAACAATCGAAGAAGAACTTTTGGAAAGCTTCTATATTCTTCAGGAATTGTACCAGCATCAGCCATTAACAAAAGAACTGTTAGAAGATTATTTTTCTGATAACACAGTAAGAGAACTTGGAAATGCGATCTCAGATATAGACCTTCCACCTTTGGATCTGATCAGCGAATGTAACGAACTGTTACAAGATCTTTCCGTAAACTATCAAAAAGAAGGGCTCTATCAGGATACTCTGAATCCAATTCTTGCTTTGGCTGAAGAAATATCGGAATCACTTTCGGACAGTACTGAAAATCCTGATGATACTAAAGCTTACGAATCCACTTTACTGGAACAATGGGAACAATTCACACAATACTTGAGCCCTTACGAACCACTGCTTCGCAATTTCCTGCGCAACGAGATTTTCTCCGATCTCCTGCTTCCTGACAGTGACCTGGAAAACGTACTGGTACAGATGCAATGGATTGCCCTTGAATATGCATCAATCCGCCACAGCATTTTCTTAAGATGGATGCTGGATGGCACAGACGCAAACGTTTCTGAAATTTCTTACGAAACGTTGAGACAATATCTTGTGATCATTACACGAATGACCGGATATGAAACAGCGGATATTTATGAATATCTGGAAAACAGTTTCGAATCCCTCTTATGGGACTGGGGGGGCTACTTTGCATTAATTATAGGAAACTAAAATAGGATTATGTGATTGGCACAAGTACTTTTTGCCTTTCACATAATCCTTTTTTCAGAGTTATCACAAACTATCTCATACAAATGTACACAACATACACTGCATAAAGAATCAACATGATAATACCTTCTTTTCTATTAAGTTCCTTTTTCGTCCACGCCATGATCCATCCAATAACACTAAACACGATCAGCACTGCAATATCAATGATATTTTCTGTCAAAAATGCGACCGGTGAAATTGCTGCCGCAATACCAAGCACCATGAGAATATTAAAGATATTGGAACCGATTACATTTCCAAGTGCCATATCCACCTCACCTTTTTTTGCTGCTACAATCGATGTAACCAGCTCCGGAAGGCTTGTTCCAAATGCAACTACAGTAAGACCAATCAGAGTCTGACTGATTCCAATTGCCGCCGCAACTGTACAGGCACCGTCTACTACCCAGTCACTTCCGACCGCAATCGCTACTGCGCCGAGAAGAATGTAAATCACACTCTTTCCCATAGACATTTCCTGAATCTCCTCTGCTTCCAGAAGATACTCTTCCTCTTCCACTCCCGGCTCCACATTTTTCTCACGAGATGTCTGTGCTGAGCGAATCATGTAGAGGATAAACGCCAGGAATAAGATAATAAATACAACTCCATCTATATGTCCCAGTGACATTCCGGCTGCACCAAGAATCAGAAGCAATACCGCACACAGAATAGATATCGGAAAATCAATCTTTAACGTATTAATCTGAACTGCCACGGAAGTAAAAAGCGTGCAGGCTCCGACTACAACCATGAGATTGAAAATATTAGATCCTACCGCATTACTGACTGCAAGTGCATTGTTTCCCGTAACTGCTGCTGTCACACTGACCGCAGTCTCCGGAAGGCTCGTCCCCATCGCCACAATCGTCATTCCGATGATCAGTGACGGAACATGATACCGTCTTGCGATACTGCTACACCCCTCAACAAATGCATCTGCACCTTTTACAAGAAACACAAATCCAATAATTAAAAGTACCACTGCAAATGGCACACTTTGAAACAAATCACTCATCTTTTATTTCCTTTCTGCTATACTATATTCAACCTCATTTTATGCTAATCCAGACAGATGCTGGATCAAAATCCTAACACCTAAAAGCACCAGGATGATTCCACCAACCAGTTCTGCCTTATGTTTATATTTCCCACCAAAATAATTTCCAATCACTACACCAACAATAGAAATAACCATTGTCGTAATTCCGATGATCGTAATTGCCTCAAGAATCGGTGTGTCCAGAAATGCAAATGTGATTCCGACTGCCAGCGCATCGATACTCGTCGCAACGGCAAGTACAAACATATTTCTATGATCCAACGGCTGATCTTTTACTTCAACAATATCTTCTTCGTTCCATTCTTTTACTGCCTCCAGAATCATTTTCCCACCGATAAAGCCAAGCAGAATAAATGCGATCCAGTGATCAATACTTGTAATATACTTTTGAAACTGAATTCCAAGAATCCATCCCACAAGCGGCATTAATGCCTGGAACCCTCCAAAATACAATCCGATCACTACCGCCTGTTTCTTATTCAGCTTCTTCATTCCAAGGCCCTTACAGACGGACACTGCGAATGCATCCATCGCAAGCCCGACCCCCATCAACAAAAGCTCGATAAATAGTGCCATGTTTCTCCTCTTTTCTTTTTTCTTCTGTATCTGTTCCGCTACAATTGCAGTGCGCATCCTGAGCGGAGCGTTTTTTATATATTAGGAAAGGACTTTCCTAATATAACAAAGAGACCCACGTATGTTCTATGATAAGAGAACTGCCTGCTTGACATAACAAACTTATCCTCTTATTTAAAACATACATGAGTCTCATTCTTTAAGATTTGCCAGGTGATCTTTTAAAACTCATTCTCACCGGTATGTTGACAAATCACATTTTCATGCGAACTACTCCCTCACGGAATATATTTAATTTATCTTTCGGCTCGGTTCGTCTCATGAACAACTGCCTCACTGACACATCGTTTCTTACTATAACGAATGAATTCTGTTTTGTCAATAAATTTTATCATTTATTCCCAGACGATTTATTCCGAGACATTTCGTTACTGTCACAGTAACAGCTTTCCCCATTAGAAAAGTAGCATTCCGATTCCTCTCGTGATGATTGCCACAACCCATGCGATCAGACACTGCCAGAATACCATTCCGACAGCCCATTTTGTACCAAGCTCACGCCTTACTGATGCGACCGCTGCAACACATGGTGTGTAGAGCAGACTGAATACAAGCAGGACACCGGCTGACAATGGAGTTAGTACGGATGCAATTCCACCTCCGAACAATACCTCAAGTGTTGATACTACACTTTCTTTCGCCATAAATCCACTGATCAGTGCTGTACAAATTCTCCAGTCTCCCAGTCCAAGCGGACGAAGGATTGGAACAAGTGCACCTGCTATCATAGCAAGAATACTATCTGCTGAATTCTCCACAAGGTTCAGATGCAAGTCAAAACTCTGCAAGAACCATACAACAATCGTTGCCATCAGAATAACTGTAAATGCTTTCTGTAAAAAATCTTTCGCTTTCTCCCAAAGAAGCTGTGCCACATTCTTCGCACCCGGCAGACGATAATTCGGAAGTTCCATAACAAATGGTACCGGTTCTCCTTTAAACAGAGTTCCTCGATAAAGGAATGCGATTAAAATTCCAACTACAATTCCAAGCACGTACAGACCCGACATGATCAGTCCGCCCTTACCCGGGAAAAATGTACTTACAAAGAATGCATAAATCGGAAGTTTTGCTGTACAGCTCATAAACGGTGTCAGAAGGATCGTCATCCTACGGTCTCTTTCACTGGTCAATGTTCTTGTTGCCATAACTGCCGGAACTGTACATCCGAATCCGATCAACATCGGCACAATGCTTCGACCGGAAAGACCGATCTTACGAAGCAGTTTATCCATTACAAATGCCACTCGCGCGATATATCCACTGTCTTCCATCATAGAGAGGAAGAAGAACAAAGTAACAATAATCGGAAGAAAACTAAGCACGCTTCCTACTCCTGTAAAGATTCCGTCGATTACAAGACTTCGGATTACATCATTTACATTGAGTGCGATCAGTCCCGCCTCAGCCATTCTTGACAACTGATCAATTCCCATTTCCAGAATTCCTTGCAGAAATGCACCGATTACATTAAATGTCAGATAAAATACAAGCACCATGATTCCGATAAAACATGGGATCGCTGTATATTTTCCTGTCAAGATTTTGTCTATCTTCTCACTTCTGACACGCTCTTTACTCTCTTTCGGTTTCACAACCGTCTGCTCACAAAGACGCTCGATAAAATCGAATCGCATATCTGCGATTGCCGCACTTCTGTCAACCTCACGTTCTGTCTCCATCTGCTGCACGATATGTTCCAGCATATCCAACTCATTCTGATCAAGCTTTAACTGCTCCAAAATCAGCGGATCGCCCTCGATTGCCTTCGTCGCAGCAAAACGCACCGGAAGCTTCGCTTCCTCCGCATGATCTTCAATCAGATGGATCACTGCATGAATACATCTGTGAACCGCACCGTCATGATCACTCTTATCACAGAAATCCTGACGCAGCGGACGTTCCTGGTATTTCGCCACATGAAGTGCATGACGTATTACTTCGTCCACACCTTCATTCTTCGCCGCTGAAATCGGAATAACCGGAACTCCAAGCAGTGCCTCCATTGTATTCACATCAATAGAGCCATGATTTCCAATCACCTCATCCATCATATTCAGCGCAACAACCATTGGAATATCCATCTCAAGCAACTGCATTGTCAGGTAAAGATTTCGCTCAATATTCGTTGCATCCACAATGTTGATAATTGCTTTCGGATGTTCATCCAGCACAAAATTTCTTGAAACAATCTCCTCACTGCTGTATGGAGACATTGAATAAATTCCCGGAAGGTCTGTCACATTCGTATTCGGATAACCTTTGATTGTTCCATCCTTACGGTCTACTGTTACTCCCGGGAAGTTTCCTACATGCTGATTTGCTCCTGTGAGCTGATTAAACAACGTTGTCTTTCCACAGTTCTGATTTCCTACCAGGGCATAAGTAAGCACTGTTCCATCCGGTAACGGATTAGCATCTTCTTCAGAATGATACTTTCCTTCTTCTCCAAGTCCCGGATGATCTACCGGTTTCAAACGTTCTCCACGGGAATGGCTGTTTGTTCTCTCGCTGATTTCCTCAACTTCAATCTGTTCTGCCTCTGCAAGACGAAGTGTCAGTTCATATCCATGTACCTGCAATTCCATCGGGTCTCCCATCGGTGCAAACTTTACCACCGTAACTTCCGCACCCGGAATCATACCCATATCCAAAAAATGCTGTCGTAACGCACCGGAAGCTCCAACTGTTCGAATTACAGCACTCTTTCCAATCGCTAATTCTTTTAATGTCATTTTTTTATCATCCTCTTTAGTTTATTGCGATTTTTTATCAATTAGTTATACAAAACTAGCTTATTCCAGGATGTTGGATTTGTCAATAATTATCATTTACAAAATACGCACATAAAAAAGAAATGCTTTCTTCCCTCTTGTATTTTGGGAAATAAAGCATTTCTTTTTTACTATATCATGGCCTCTCGTTTTTTCAACGGTGCATAGACGATTCTTCTAACAAAAATAAAGCAAATCACTTGCAGCATGATCGTAATGATCCAGGATGCAGGATAGGAAATGAACAAAATCTTTAACGATCTGAATTTTGGAAATATTCCAAAGATCCAGACGATTCTCGTTCCGACTGTTCCGATTACGGAAAGTAGCATCGGCACAATTGATTTTCCCATTCCACGAAGAGATCCCGGGAACAGATCCATCCATCCGCATAGAAAATAAGTAACTGTTGTATACAGAAGGATCTCCATACCACAGCTGATAACCTGAGGATCATCAGTATAAATCTTCAAAAGTTCCGGTCCAAAGAGATACGCACCTCCACCAAGAATTAATGCAATCGTTGTGGAAAGAATCAGGCAGTCAACTAAGACTCTGTCCATTCGTTTCCATTTTCCGACTCCGTAATTCTGGCTTGTAAAACTCATACATGCCTGTGTCACTGCATTGATCGATGCATATAAAAATCCGAAAATATTATTCGCTGCCGTATATCCTGCCATTGCCACAGATCCGAAAGAATTGACCGATGACTGCAGAAGTACATTTGAGAAATTGATCACGGTACTCTGGATCCTGCCGGAATTCCCACCTGGAAGATCTGTCCTAAATATACTTTTTTATCATTAACTTCGAAAAGCGAAGCTGATAACTGCTTTCTGATTTATATAAACAACGCAGTACCAAAATACATGATACAAATTGTGCTGTCACAGTTGCAATTGCAACACCCGCCACTCCCAGATGAAAAACAATTACAAGTAAAAGGTTTAAACACGCATTGATCACACCTGCTACAATCAAAAAGAAAAGTGGCCGCTTCGTATCTCCAACCGCTCTTAAGATTGCCGCACCGTAATTGTATAGCATAAAAAACGGCATTCCCAGGAAATAGATCTTCATATATAGTGTCGAAAGATTGATTACATTATCCGGTGTTCCCATCAGTCAAGTGCTCCTCTGGAAAAGAACAATCCAACTAATGCCATCACAACTCCGCTTATAATTGCAAATGTAATCGCTGTGTGCACCGTCTCCGACATCTCTTTCTCGCGCCCTGCCGCATAGAATCTGGCCGCAAGTACATTTGCCCCCCCAAGAGATATTCCTATAAATAAATTAGTAAATACATTGATCAGTGCTGTGGTTGATCCGACTGCTGCCAGTGCCTCGCTTCCGCTGAATCTTCCCACTACAACAATGTCCACTGCGTTAAATGCAAGCTGCAGAATTCCAGATAACATCAGCGGAATTGAAAAAGAAATCAGCTTATTCATGATCGAGCCATTGCACATATCAATTTCAAATCTGTTTTTCTTCTTTTCTGAATGCATAACTTTTCCTCATTCTATAAATTATTGTAACTGTTCAAACACTCTCTTAATACTGTCATAATGGAGGAAGATTCCCTCCTTGGCAAAGTTTTCAATCTCCTCCTTAGTTGCGAACATATATCCATCTGTTTCTTCTGTCTGAAGTTTCAGATCATTCTCATCAATATCAAGCACAAAGCGATATACATCAACAAAATAATTATCACCCTCGCCCGGATTTTCTCGCTTATAAGTAAATACATATCCGCCTTCTGCATTAGAAATATCTAATCCTGTCTCTTCTCTCACTTCACGCATACCGCTTCCTCAGAAGACTCTCCTGCCTGCGCTGCACCGCCGGATACTTCCCACCAACGGTGCCCACGCTTTTGTCATTACACGTTTCGTGATCAGATATGTTCCATCCGGTCTTGCCACAACTCCAAGCACTGTCAGATGGTATTCCCCCATCCTTTAAGCACCAGTCATTTCGCTTCATCGTTCTTCCGGTCAGCCGTTTCTCCGCATCATAAATATCCCAATACTCCATGATATTTTCTCCTCGTCTTATCTATCTCATGTTTTTCATTTTCCGTAACTGTTCAGAGCCAACCTCCAAAATGCTACGCATTTCGTCGGTGTGGCGTATCCGCCAAATAAAATTTCAAAAACAGCCTTAAAAATGCAAGCATTTCATATCTGCTTTTGAAATTTTGCTTGGCTCTGAACAGTTACCATTTTCCTTTCTTATCATACATTTTTAGAAAAAAGCTGTAAAGTCTTTGGCAAATATTTTCCATTAGACTTTACAGCTTTCACTATCATTCGTTATTTGCTTCTATCTCAGATAATATGTCATTTCATGCCATTCTTCTCCACCCCAGACAGAATCTGACATTCCCAGATCTACAAAACCAAATCTTTTATACATCTCTACTTTTCCATCCAGGCAGGTAAGAACAATTTCTTTTCTTCCCTTTTCTTCTTCTCTTTGCAGATAACATCTTACAATCTCTCGTGCCAGACCTTGTCCTCGATACTCCGGTAATACATCTAAGCCAAGGATCATAACTTTCTTTCCTTTTGGATTATTCAAAGATGCATCTGTAAAAAATTCATCTCGGAATTTTTCCTCGTCCGTTGCTATTCCATTCAAAAATCCCGCTAACTTCCCAGTTGTTTTATCTACCGCAACTAAAAACAATTCTGGAGTCACACCGATTCGCTCCTTCATGTGTTTCTCAGAACATGCTTCATTTGGCGGGAAACAAATTTTCTCAATCAAGACTGCCTGATCGGCCTCTTCCTGTCTAATATCCCTGAATTCAAATCTTTCTAAAATACTACTGTTCCCTTTCATCTGTTCTTGCATTTTCTAATCTCCTTCTTCATCAACTTTTGTAATAACATATTTGTAATTTCATACTGTCACCGTAAGCACTGCTCCTACAGATGCTACCAACGAAGCTGCTACTGCTAATATCTGGAACGGCAAACTACCAAGTCTTCCGCAGATCAAGCTAGTTCCCGCACGTTTTCTGGAACGATTGTATGCAACAATCACTCCTACTCCTGTCAGAACCTGAACCACACTTGCCATTCTTGTGAAACCAACAAAGCTCTGCACACCCATAAGCGCGATCACAAGGCATGGCACTGTAGCCGCAAGCCAGCTGATCTTTTCGCCCCATTTCGTCTGTTCATTCACGATATCTCGAAGATTCAATGTATTTGCCCAGAAAGATGTTGCAAGAGCCAGCAAGGAAAATACATATCCGATAATGCTGACCCATCCGCCAAGATGACCGGAAAGATCCACTAATGCTCCGTTCTCTGTTACATTTGAACATCCCAAAAGCGTCATAAAGGTAATCAAAAGGATTAATCCCATATTCAATCCCGTGCCTGATGCAATTGCTCTACGAATGCCTTTTTCGTCTCCTTCTAAACCTTTCACAACCTGTGGCACAGACATAACCGCAGATAAGGAAAATGCGATCATGCTATAAAGTGCCAGCATATTGTTATTCGAATAGAACTTTGTCGAAAGCTCTGTTGTCTCTGAAAGCATCGTTGCTACAAAAAGGATTCCTATGACTCCAAACATAGAAATCACTGCAATTTTTTCACAGATACCGACCAGTTTCATTCCGATATAGACCACACTTGCCGCCAATACATAGAAGAGCAGCATCCCGGCCACTGACGGAAGGTGAAACCATGCTGAAAATACTGCTGCCGCACCGGTAATAAATCCACTCACATTCACTACAACCGAAAAGCCAAGCAGACCAAACGCCAGCCATGTACATGCCATCTTCAGCTTTCCCACAAACAGCTCATTTTCAAAGCATTTGATAAACTGCGCGCCATTGTTATTCAAAGACAGTTCCGCAATCATAAAATGCAGCAGAAGATTCATGCAATAAGCTACTGCTGCAATCCAGATGATATCATACCAGTTATTTCTGGATGCAAGGAATGGGACCGAAAGAATTCCCGATCCCACGCCGTGTCCTATGATAATACTCGTCGACTCCAAAAAAGTCAACTTTGATTCCCCATGTACTTCCGCCATACCTACGCCTCTCCGTCCGTTCGTTC